>CAXTKH010000042.1:0-29470 GCA_964244815.1 uncultured Aestuariivirga sp.
AGACCCAAATAGGACAGGAAGCTTTCGAGGATGATGACTTGTGGCACCAGCAGCGTGACATAGATAATGATCGGTCCCAGCATGTTTGGAATGATGTGCCGTGCCAGAATGCCCCAACTGTTCACACCCATCGCTTCTGCCGCCTGCACATATTCTTGGCGCTTCAGTGAAAGCGTTTGCCCGCGCACAATACGCGCCATATCAAGCCAGAGCACTGCGCCAATGGCTAAAAACATCAGCATGAAATTGCGCCCGAAAAACACCACAAGCATGATCACAAAAAATGTGAAGGGCAGCGCATAAAGAATATCCACAATGCGCATCATCAATTCATCAATCTTGCCGCCGAGGAAACCTGACACTGATCCATAGATAACACCGATGAACACAGCCACAAAACCAGCAAGCAAGCCAACCATCAGCGACACGCGGCCAGCCATCAATGTGCGGGTCAACAGATCACGGCCGCTAATGTCTGTGCCCAGCCAAAAATAGAGATGCTGCACCGAAGCGCTCATCGTCATCTCCAAACCATCGGCAGATTTGCTTTCCACCTTTCCATCTTTGAATGAATCTGAACGGTCGAGATAGCGTGTAACGCGGTCATCTATCGGCTTGGTTGAAGTGACAGTAACGAGAAAGCGACCACCCTCCTGCTTCCATTCTTTCAAAGTGAGATGGGCGCGTGTGATAATTTCTTTGATTTCTTGATCAAGCTTATCCGCCTTGGGATAGGGCTCAATGCTTGGCGGCACGCGCACATAGCTTGGATATTGCGTGGTGAATTGGTGGCCGGTAAAACTGGGGCCAACAATTGTAAGCAGCACAATGAAGCACAAATATACAGCGCTGAATGTGGCAGCACGATTGGCCCGCAAGCGGTTCCACGCATCAATCCACAATGAACGGCCCTTCATGGCGGCGACATCAGTCATAGCGCACCCGCGGATCAACCAATGCATAAAGAAGGTCGGAAAAGAAGTTGAAAAGAATCGTGAAAACAGCAATCAATATAACCGTGCCCATCACCAATGTGTAATCGCGGTTCAATGCGCCGTCGATGAACGCGCGGCCCACGCCGGGAATTTGAAATATGGTTTCAACAATGATTGAGCCAGTTACCAGTCCTGCTGCGGCAGGCCCAGCATATGAAATGATAGGCAGCATTGCGCCGCGCATGGCATGCTTCACCACCACAGAAAAATCCGAAAGGCCCATGGCCCGCGCAGTGCGAATGTGATGTGCGTTCAACGCTTCAATCATTGAACCACGCATCAATCGCGCAACGGTTGCAAGCTGTGGCAATGCCAAGGTTACGATTGGTCCGATGGCCGCTGCAAGTTCGCCGTCATGCCAACCGCCAATCCAAATCCATCGAAGCGTAAGTCCAAAGATCAATTGAATAAGTGGTGCTGTCACAAAGGTCGGCAAGGTCGATCCACCTGTGGCGAGCGTGACAATAAGGAAATCAATAAATTTATTGTGGCGCAAAGCGGCCAGCACACCCATTGCCGAACCAACGACGAGTGAAAGCAAAATCGCCCAGCCACCAATGCGAAGCGACACTGGAAAACTCTGCCTAAACAATTCCGCAACTGTGAAATTGACTAGAATGTAACTTGGCCCCAAATCGCCATGCGCCAGATTTCCGAGATAACGGAAATATTGCATCCACACGGGTTCATCCAGATGAAACACGCGCTCGATATTGGCTTTGATCTCCGGCGGAATGCCACGTTCCATATTGAACGGGCCACCCGGTGCCACATGCATCAAGAAAAATGAGATCGTAATGATTAAAAACAGCGTGGGGATTGCCGTCAGCAACCGCCGAAACACATATCGCAGCATAGGCTTTCACCTCTAAAAAGGCCCGCCCGCATGAATGCAAACGGGCCTAGATTTCAGTGATCAGTCTTTGCTAACAAAACGTGATGGATGCTTATCCATAACATTATCGACGAAGCCATGAAGCTTTGATGAAACCACATTGTGGTTGCCGTAATAGAGAAGTGGCAGAAGGGGAACATCTCTCATGAATATCACTTCTGCGTCTTGAAGTAATTTCATGCGTGCAGCCGGATCGGCTTCGACAGCGGCTTTGTCCAACAACGCATCATATTCTTTGTTGCTATATTCGGCATAATTATTGCCATCGCCCGTGTGGGCGAGATTGAGGAAGGTTACAGGATCTTTGAAATCCGCAATCCAACCAGCACGCGCCACATCAAAATCACCGTGTTGTTCAAGATAGCTGTAGTGGGTTTTACCATCGGTATTGATCAGCGAAACATCAAATCCCCAAGGCTTCAACATTTCTTGAATAGCAACGGCAGTGTTCTTGTGGTTTTCAGACGTGTTATAGCGAATTTCCAATTTTTGTGGTTTCGCTGGTGAAATTCCCAGTTCATCAAAAATTTTCTTTGCCGCGTCTTCACGGTCAAGCTGTGGCATTGTGCTGTAAGTCATCATGCTCGGCGTGTAGCCTTTCACGCCGGGCGGAACCATTGAATAAGCCGGAATCATGGAGTTTTGCCAAGCTTTGGAAGCCAGTTGTTCGCGGTCAATCACCATAGAAATAGCATTGCGCAGTTTCACATCGTTCCAAGGCGCCTTCTTGTCCTTGAACACGTAATAATAGGTGCCGAGTTCTGGGGTCAGATGAATTTGTTCGCCAAATTTTGTTTTCAAATCGGCCAACTGTTCGGTCGGCATATCATTCATCGAATCTACTTCGCCAGCTTGGAAACGTTTAATGCCAGCGGCGCGATCTTCGGTTGGGATGTAATTGACGGTGTCTAAAGCAACATTTGCAGCATCAAAAAACTTAGGATTCTTCACAAGCTTAATATGATCGCCGGGAACGTTTTCAACGAGTGTGAATGCACCATTGGAAACCAGATTGCCAGCCTTCACAAAATCATTGCCAAATTTTTTGACGTTGGCTTCCGAGACGCCATACATAGCTTGGTGCGTGAGCATTTCGAGGAAGTAAGGAGTTGGCCCCTTCAAAGTAATTTCAAGCGTCGTTGCATCGATGGCTTTGACGCCGACTTCTTCAGCTTTAGCCTTACCACCATTTGCCTGCTCAGCGTTCAAAACCGGAAATGCCATTGATGCATATTCCGAAGCAGTCGCAGGGTCGACAACTCGGCGGATAGAGAAAACAAAATCATTTGCTGTCACGGGTGTTCCATCAGACCACATTCCATCTTTGCGCATCTTGAAAGTGTAAACTTTGCCATCGGCAGAAACCGTCCAGCTTTCAGCGGCACCGGGAATAATGTTGCCGGAGGAGTCTACGGCTACCAATCCGGTAAACAAATCGCCAATAATATTAGCTTCTTCAACAGTGGACGTTTTATGCGGATCAAGCGATTGCACATCGCCATTCGCACCGCGGTTCCATGTGCCTGCTGCAAATGCTGCGCTGGTCATTAAGGCAAAAACAGCGGCACCTGCCATAAGTGATTTAAGATTAGACAATTTCATATTTTTCTCCTCTGTTAGAATTTCTAATTTGGGACATGTAAGCACTGCCCGCGCGGCAAGACAAGAATAACCGGATTTTTCACAGCCAAACTGTTTGACAGGGCAGTTGCCAACGCTTTAAGCATTTGCGCAGAGAGGGATACAAAGTGATTGCAGAAAACTCAAAAGTAACACGCCAAGCCATTATTGATGCGTGCAAAGAATCAAACCGCATTGGCCTCAATCAAGGTACATCAGGCAATATCAGCGTGCGCACCAATGAAGGCGTGGTAATAACACCAACTTCGCGCGCTTATGAAACAATGCAGCCAGATGATTTGTCGCTGCTTCCCTTCGGCGGCAAATATGGCGATTATTCTGGCCCCTATAAACCTTCCACAGAATGGCGTTTTCACTATGACATTTATGCAGCGCGTCCAGATGTAAACGCCATTGTGCATGTGCATGCCACCTATGCCACCGTGCTTTCCATGTTGCGCAAAGATATTCCGGCTTGTCATTATATGATTGCAGCTTTTGGCGGCCCCAATATTCGGTGTTCTGAATATGCCGTATTCGGCTCAAAAGAATTATCCGCCCATGTAGTGAAAGCCTTGGATGGTCGCTCCGGCTGCATCATGGGAACACATGGCATGATTGCCGTGGGTCCAAACTTGAACAAGGCAATGTGGCTTGCTGTTGAACTCGAAACCTTGGCAAAGCAGTATTATCTGGCACTGCAATTGGGCCAACCTGTTATCCTGCCCGACGACGAAATCGAACGCGTGCGCATCCGCATGAAAGATGGCTATGGCGTTTGGACGGAAGGACAATAACATGACCAACATCGCATTGTTTGGCGCAGGCGGCAAAATGGGTTGCAGGCTGGGCCGCAATCTCAAAAACTCTCCATACAATGTGCGCCCCGTTGAAGTGAGCGATGTGGGCCGCGCACGTTTGAAGGATGAGTTGGGCTGGGACACAGTAGATGTCGATCAAGCCTTGGACGGCGCAGAGATTGTGGTTTTAGCCGTGCCCGATACGGCGATTGGCAAAGTGTCTCACGCCATCGTCGACAATCTCAAACCTGGCACAATGATCATCATCTTGGATGCCGCGGCGCCTTATGCAGGCCATCTGCCCAAGCGCAACGATATAACTTATTTCGTAACCCACCCCTGTCATCCTCCCATCTTTAATGACGAAACCGAAATGGCCGCAAAGTTGGATCGCTTCGGTGGCGTTGCCGCAAAGCAAGCAATTGTGAATGCCTTGGTGCAAGGGCCGGAAAGTGATTACGCAAAAGGCGAAGCCGTGGCCAAAACCATTTGGGCACCCGTCATGCGTTCTCATCGTTTGACACTCGACCAAATTGCATTGCTGGAACCGGGCTTAGCCGAAACTGTGTGTGCTTCATTGCTTGATGTGATGCGCGAAGCAATGGACGAAGTGGTGCGCCGCGGGGTTCCTGAGCAGGCGGCGCGCGATTTCCTGATCGGTCACATGAATATTCTGGGCGCAGTGATTTTCAAAGAACAACCCGGCGTATTCTCCGACGCGTGTAACAAGGCCATTCAGTTCGGCAAACCCGTATTGATGCGTGACGATTGGAAGCGCGTATTTGAACCAGGTGAAATCGCGGCCAGCATTCAGCGGATAACCTGATGCTGAAAGGCGCGTTGATCGGCTGTGGTTTTTTTGCCGTCAATCATCTGCATGCATGGCGCGATTGTTCGGGCGCTGAGATCGTAGCAATTTGCGATAGTAATCCTGAGCGATTAAAATTGGTTGGTAATCAGTTCGATATTTCCAACCGCTACTCTGATGCAGACATAATGTTTGCCTCCGAGAAGCTCGATTTCGTCGACATCGCCACAACTGCACCGAGCCACCGCACACTGGTCGAATTAGCGGCAAGCAAAGGCGTTGGCGTTATCTGCCAGAAGCCCATAGCCCCAACCTTGAACGATGCCAAAGCAATGGTCGCCGCATGCGCCAAAACCAAAGTGCCATTCATGGTACATGAAAATTTCCGCTGGCAATCGGCGATTCAAAAAGCCAAGTCCGTAATTTTGAGCGGTGACATTGGCGAAATATTTTGGGGCAGGGTGTCTTTCCGCTCGGCCTATGACGTATTTTCCGGCCAACCCTATTTGGCCGAAGGCCAGCGCTTCATTGTTGAAGACCTTGGCATCCATGCCCTCGACATAGCTCGGTTTTTATTTGGCGATGTGCAGAACTTGAACGCCCGCATGAAACGCGTGAACCCAAATATCAAAGGCGAAGACGTGGCCACGATGATGTTGGGTCATGGTGACGGCGTGACATCAATTGTTGATTGTTCTTATGCCAGCATTCGCGAAGTGGAAGCGTTTCCTGAAACGCTGCTCGAGATTGATGGAACGCAAGGAAGTTTGAAACTCAATCAAGGCTATCAACTCACGGTCACAAATAATAGCGGCACAAGACACATTGATGTTTCGCCACCTCTGCTAAGCTGGGCATCAAAGCCATGGCACAATATTCAAGAAAGCGTTTTAAATATTCAACAACATTGGGTCGACTGTTTGAAAAATAAAACTGAGCCTCAGACATCGGGCCATGATAATTTAAAGACATTCGCACTCGTCGAAGCCGCGTATCAAAGTGCAGCCACTTTACAAACCATCCAAATTGCGGATTTACTAGGTTCATGAACAGCTTTATCAAACTGACCTACCGCATTGAAACATCAGGAGATATTGAAGCAATAGCTGCGAAGATAGCCAGCGATCAATCAACCGGCACATTCGTGGCTCTGGCTGCTGAAACCGAAGAATTAAAAAACCGCGTGGCAGCCCGCGTGGTGGCCATTCGCAATTTGCCACCAAGCAAGACGCCGTCGTTCCCCACAGATGAGAGCGGCCCATTCCACCGCGCCGATGTTGAAATAGATTTTCCATTTGAAGCTATCGGCACCGATCTTTCAGCCTTGATGACCATCGCCATCGGCGGTGTTTATTCGATCAAAGGCCTCTCAGGAATTCGTATCGTCGGCATGAAACTGCCGGAAGAATTTAGAGGCGCATATGCAGGTCCGCAATTTGGGTTGGCAGGCTCGCGCAAATTAACCGGTGTCCATGGTCGCCCGATAATCGGCACCATCATCAAACCAGCCCTCGGTCTCAGGCCGCATGAATCCGCAGCACTCGTAAAAGAAGTCGTTGAAGCTGATGTTGATTTTGTGAAAGACGACGAGAAGCTGATTTCACCTTCTTACTCGCCGCTCGCCGACCGCGTGAAGGCCGTCATGCCGATCATTCTCGATCACGAACAAAAGACGGGAAAGAAGGTGATGTATGCTTGGGGCATCAGCCACACTGATCCAGACGAGATGATGCGCAACCATGATTTGGTTTTGAAAGCGGGCGGCAATTGCGCTGTGATCAATATCAACTCAATCGGCTTTGGGGCCATGGCATTTTTGCGCAAACGCTCCGGCCTTGTGCTGCACGCCCACCGCAACGGTTGGGACATTCTCACAAGGCACCCCGGCCTCGGCATGGACTTCAGTGCCTATCAACAATTCTGGCGCTTACTCGGTGTCGATCAGTTTCAGATCAACGGCATCAAAGTAAAATACTGGGAGCCAGATGAAAGTTTCGTTGAATCATTCAAATCCGTAACCACGCCAATGTTCGATCAAAAAGATTGCGCACTTCCCGTCGCAGGCTCTGGCCAATGGGGCGGCCAGGCGGCGGAAACTTATGAACGCACGGGCCGCACGCAAGATTTGATGTATCTCTGCGGCGGCGGCATCGTCTCACATCCAGGCGGAGCAGCAGCAGGAGTTCGTGCGGTAAAGCAAGCTTGGGAAGCGGCGGTTGCAGGAATTTCGATTGAGGACTATGCGAAAAGCCATCCCGAACTCGCAGCATCAATCGCAAAATTCGGTGATGGCAAACTGGCATGAGCAAACGCTTCATCAGCTTTTATGGCGATGATTTCACAGGCTCAACAGATGTGATGGAAGCGCTGGCATCACACGGAATAAAAACTGTGCTCTTTCCGCGCATCCCCACACCCCAAGAATTCGAATCCTTCAAAGATTATGAAGCCATAGGCATTGCCGGAACCAGCCGCAGCCAAACACCGCGATGGATGGATGAAAACTTGCCACGCGTGTTTGAGTGGTTGAAGGCACTTGAAGCGCAGTTCTGCCATTACAAAATCTGCTCAACATTCGATTCGAGTCCTGAAATTGGCAGCATCGGCCACGCCATTGAGATTGGATTGAAAGCTTTTAACCAGCCAAATATCGCAATGATTGTCGGCGCGCCGCAGCTCAAACGCTACACTTTTGCGGGCCACCTCTTTGCTGGCTATCAAGGCCAAACCTACCGCATCGACCGCCATCCCGTGATGGCAAAGCATCCCGTCACGCCGATGCAAGAATCAGATTTAGCATATCATTTGTCACACCAAACCAAACAACACGTGCATTTGATTGATGTTTATGACGAGAAAACCCAAACAGCCGCGGGTGAAGAAATACAAGCGCTGGATAAAAACTATCTGCCCTTTATCGTCGGTTCATCAGGAGTTGAATATGCATTGATGAAGGGTTTGAAAGAGAAATCTTCAACTTTCCTGAATTTGCCAAGCGTGGAAAAACTTCTCGTCATTTCAGGAAGCGTTTCGCCCACCACTGAACGTCAAATCCATTTTGGTTTGAAAAACGGTTTTGCAGGCGTTGAAGCCGATGCAATTGCTCTTTCGCACTCAGATGAACTAGAAATAGAACGCGTCATCAAACTGGCCAGCCAAATTATAGAAAAGGGCCAAAGTCCACTGATTTACACAGCGCTTGGTGCTTCAACCGACAAGGGTCAAGTACTCAACGCCGCCGCACGGCAAACATTGAGTCGCTCATTGGGTGACATTGCGAAACACTGCATCGTCCGATTTAAACTGAAGCGCCTCGTGATCGCAGGCGGCGATACGTCCAGCCACGCCTTGGGCCAACTCGACATCTCGGCTTTGGTCACAAGATTCCCCTTAGCAGAAACCCCGGGCTCACCCGTTTGCACAGCCTCCAGCAGCGACCCAGGATTGAACGATCTGGAGATCGCCATGAAAGGCGGGCAGGTGGGCAATAATGATTATTTTGTGAGATTAAGGGATGGGGTTGGAGCTTGATTAGCCTTGAAAAACAGATTTCTTTCACACGTTATTCCCGCGAAAGCGGGAATCTCAGTTTTTTTGACCCAAACGCAGATGCCCGCCTTGGCGGGCATGACGATTTAACAAATTGATGAAATGAATACTAATTGACGTATCAAGCCTAACCCTTAGCCGCATCCAAACGGTCAATCGCCGCCACATTATGCGCAGACGTGCCCTTGGGATCAAACTCGCTGGCCAACCACATATCAACAATCGCCTTCGCCAATTCAGGCCCAATCACGCGCGCACCCATGGTGATGATCTGAGCGTTGTTTGATTTTGCAGCGCGTTCAGCCGAATAAGTATCATGCGTTAAAGCCGCGCGAATGCCCGGAACTTTGTTGGCCGAAATGCAAACGCCAATGCCCGTGCCACAACACAAAATTGCCCGGTTCACTGAACCATCCATCACAGCGCCTGCAACTTTTGCAGATAGGTCTGCATAATATCCGCTCTCGCTCATATTGATAACGTCATGCTGGCCCAGCGCTTTCAGATGCGCTTCGATCACATCAATCAACGGTTTGCCAGCACTATCCGCACCCAATGCAATTTTCATCAATGAACTCCTTTTGATTCCAGAACCGCTTTGATAATACCAAGATACCCCTGCACATCCCAAGCAGAGCGCCCGATAAACAATCCGTCAATATCAGGCTGACCAGCAAGTGCTACACAGTTAGCAGGATTTACGCTCCCGCCGTAGAGCACGCGAAGAGGCTTTCCAAAAATTTCTTTCGTCACCTGTTTGATCATTTCATGCTGCTCTTGCGCAAATTCCGGCGTGGCGGGTGTGCCACCTTCACCGATTGACCAGACAGGCTCGTAAGCAATCACAACTCTCTTGGCCAACGCGGGCGGAACATCGCGCAGCAGCATGCGTGTCTGTCGTTCTAAAACTTCAGTCGTCCGCCCCGCATCGTATTCCGCTTTCGTATCACCTATGCACACCAGTGCAATGAGGCCGTTACGAACAGCTGCAGCCGTCTTCAGAGCCACCGTCTCATCAGTCTCGCCAAAATGCGCGCGCCGCTCGCTATGGCCGATCTCCACAATCCTGGCTCCGCAATCAAGAAGCATCAGCGGCGAAATTTCGCCCGTCCACGCACCCTTGTCCTGCCAATGCATGTTCTGCGCGCCAACCAAAACCCCTGTGTCGTCCAAAAGCGAGGCAGCTTCGGCAATGTAAGGAAATGGCGGAATAATGAAGGGTTGCACATGCTGCGACTTGGCAAAGGGAGATGCTGCAAGCGCGGAACAAAAAGCTTGCGCATCCGCCCGCAGCTTGTTCATCTTCCAGCTTGTGCCAATCCAGATTTTATCCATGAGACACAGTTAAACCAAACCGTGCAACCAGCGCAAATCTATTTCCTATCCATATAGATTTGAAGCGCTTTTTGCTCATCAACCTTCATATGCAGCCCCAGCCTTGAACGTCGCCACAAAATATCATCAGCCGTCACCGCCCATTCGTTCTCGCGAAGATATTTAATCTCGCTTTCACTAACCGGTCCAAAAAACTTGCCCAAATCAGTCGCAAATCGGGCACCATTCATAATCTTGTCGATGTCGGTTCCATATGCCTTGAACATCCGCTCCACATTGGCAGGCTTCAAGAATGAATAGGCCTTCTGCTTTTCAATAATAAATTTTCCAACATCCGCAACAGCCAAATCCCCACCGGGTAATTTTGCATCACGGTTCCACGGTGCTGCGGCCTTTGGAAAAAATGCTGCCAATTTTTCCAGCGCGTGTTCGGCCAATTTGCGCGACGTCGTAATCTTGCCGCCGAATACCGAAAGCAACGGCGCCTGACCTTCAGGATGGTCCATCTTCAAAACATAATCGCGCGTGGCTTCCTGCGCTTTGCTGGCCCCGTCATCATATAAGGGGCGAATGCCTGAATAGGCCCAGCGCACCATGTCGCGCGTTACTGGTTTTTTGAAATACTCACTCACCGCAGCCAAAACATAATCGGTTTCAGCGTCAGAAATTTCTGGCTTTCCAGGATCACCTAGATGGTCTTCATCAGTTGTGCCAAGCAAAGTGAAATTATTTTCGTAAGGAATAGCAAAGCAAATGCGCCCATCAGCATTTTGAAAGATGTAACAGCGGTCATGGTCATAAAGCTTGTCGACCACCAAGTGGCTGCCCTTTACCATGCGGATCTTATCAGGGTCGTTGCGGCCAATGACAGAACTCAAAACTTCGCTCACCCAAGGCCCAGCCGCATTTAATAGAACCTTGGCATCAATCGTGTCTGTTTTCCCATCGGTGCCAACAATATCAATACTCCACCCGCCATCAATTCGGCGCGCAGATTGCACTTTTGTCCGTGTGCGGATGACTGCACCTCTGTTGGCCGCATCGCGGGCATTTAAAACCACAAAGCGCGAATCTTCCACCCAGCAATCGGAATATTCAAATGCTTTGGTGAATTCTTCTTTCAATGGCTTGCCGGTTAAATCTATCGTCAAATCAACACTGCGCGTCGGCGGCAATATTTTGCGCCCGCCCAAGTGATCATACATGAATAGACCCAGACGGATCAGCCAGCGCGGGCGCAGTCCCTGGTGATGCGGCAAGATAAAACGCAATGGCCAGATAATATGCGGCGCTGATTTCAATAACACTTCGCGCTCAACCAACGCTTCACGCACGAGCCGAAATTCATAATGCTCAAGATATCGAAGCCCGCCATGGATTAGCTTTGTCGAAGCCGATGATGTGCCAGAGGCCAGATCGTTCATCTCAGCGAGAAATACTTTTATCCCACGCCCCGCCGCATCGCGGGCAATGCTGCATCCGTTAATACCGCCACCAATAATGAAAAGATCATACATCATGATGCTAACGCTTCGATGTTGGTTTCGGATTGAGCATCCACCACATCTATCTGCACGCCATTATGTTTGCACAATTCTACTATGGATTCTGGCGGCTGCGCGTCTGTCACAAAAATATCTATTTGCGAAAGATGGCCAATACGCACGGGTGCCGAGCGCGAAAACTTCATGTTATCTGAAACCAAAATGACATTGCGTGAGTTTTGCATAATCGCTTTGGCGGCCCGCACTTCGCGGTGATCAAAATCGAGCAATGCCCCATCATCATCAATCGCCGAAACGCCCATCACTGCATGATCGACTTTAAACTGACCGATCATATCAATCGTCTGTTCGCCAATAATACCGCCATCAGTCCGACGCACCATGCCTCCGACGATCATCACTTCAATATTGGGGTATGGCATCAAAATAGTGGCCACATGAATATTATTGGTAATCACCAGCAACCCTTCATGGTGGATCAAAGCCCGCGCCACTTCTTCGGTGGTCGTTCCAATATTGATGAACAGCGAACAATTGTTTGGAATGAGCCTCGCGGCGTGCTGACCAATCGATTGCTTTTCACTAGCCGCAATTTGCCGCCGCGAGTCATAAGCCATGTTCTGCACGCCAGATGAAAGCATGGCCCCACCATGGGTGCGCGCCAGCAAACGATTATTACACAGCTCGTTCAAATCCTTTCGGATTGTTTGCGGTGTAACTTCAAAACGAAGCGCCAGATCATCCACCAAAACATTTCCGGATTGGCGGGCAAAATTCAAAATTTGTGACTGGCGTGGCGTTAAAACAAGCATATCAAATCATTCAGTTTTCGGTTTCCAAAGGGCTTTGAACCCTTCCGCCGAAATCGAAGGTGAAGATGCGGCAGATTCACATAGTTTCACTTTTCTTCGAATTATGCAACATTGCAGTGCGATAATCTTCATTGCGGCGCACAATGCTTTCGTTGCTTTAGCTATTGACGTTCGTTTTGTTTCGTTTGATAGTGCTGTCAGCTCTGGAAACAAGGGCGGAAATTTACTCAATGGAGGATCCTAATGAAAATGAAGCTTATGGCAACGGCTGCCGCAGCATTGTTTATGCTCGCCAGCCCAAGCTATGCGGATGAAGCCGCAGCAAAAAAATGGATTGATTCAGAATTCCAACCATCAACACTTTCAACTGATGATCAGATGAAGGAAATGCAATGGTTCATCAAAGCCGCAGAACCATTCAAAGGCATGGAAATCAACGTGCTCTCCGAAGGCATTCCAACACACACTTATGAATCGACTGTGTTGACCAAGGCTTTCGAAGAAATCACTGGCATTAAAGTGAACCACCAAATTCTTGGTGAAGGCGAAGTTGTGCAAGCTGTTCAAACCCAGATGCAAACCAACCGCAACCTTTATGATGGCTACATCAACGACTCGGATTTGATCGGCACACATTCGCGTTTGCAAAGCGCAATCAACCTGACCGACTGGATGGCTGGCGAAGGCAAAGATGTGACCAACCCTGGTCTTGATCTTGATGATTTCATGGGCTTGAAATTCACAACTGGCCCAGACGGAAAATTGTGGCAGTTGCCTGACCAACAATTCGCAAACCTCTATTGGTTCCGCGCGGATTGGTTTGCCCGTGCTGACCTTAAGGAAAAGTTCAAAGCAAAATATGGCTATGATCTTGGCGTACCAGTAAACTGGTCTGCTTATGAAGACATCGCTCAATTCTTCACAGAAGATGTGAAAGAAATTGATGGTGTTAAAATCTATGGCCACATGGATTACGGCAAACGCGCACCAGATCTTGGCTGGCGTATGACCGATGCTTGGCTCTCAATGGCTGGTGAAGCCGACGTTGGCCAACCAAACGGACGCCCTGTTGATGAATGGGGCATTCGCATGGAAAAAGATTCGTGCAATCCCGTGGGTGCATCAGTTGCTCGTGGCGGCGGCGCCAACTCACCAGCTGCTGTTTATGCAGTAACCAAATGGGATGAATGGCTGCGCAAATATGCACCACCATCTGCAGCCGACATGGATTTCTATCAATCCTTGCCAGCTCTGAGCTCCGGCAACGTGGCGCAGCAGATTTTCTGGTATACTGCCTTCACAGCATCAATGGTTGCCCCAAAGAAAGACGGCAACAATACAGTTGATGATGCAGGCAAACCACTATGGCGCATGGCACCATCACCACATGGCCCATATTGGAAAGAAGGCTCGCAACGCGGTTATCAAGACGTGGGCTCGTGGACATTGTTTAACTCCACCCCTGTGGCAGCCCGCAAAGCAGCTTGGCTCTACGCCCAGTTTGTGGACTCAAAAACAGTTGACGTGAAGAAGAGCCAAGTTGGTTTAACCTTCATCCGCGACTCAACAGTGCGTCACAAGTCCTTCACTGAACGTGCGCCAAACCTTGGCGGTTTGATTGAGTTTTATCGCTCACCAGACCGTGTGGCCTGGTCGCCAACCGGTGTGAACGTTCCTGATTATCCAAAGCTTGCTCAGTTGTTCTGGGAGAACATTGGTGACATCAACTCAGGCGCCTTCACAGCTCAACAAGCCATGGACCGTTTGGCTGAACAAATGGACACTGTGATGGGACGTATGGAAGCGGCAGACAAAGCCAACCACACCTACCATGATTGCGGCCCACGTTTGGCTGAAAAGAAAGATCCAGCAACAATGCTGAGCAAGGACCATGCACCATGGGCCAAGCTCGACAATGAAAAGCCAAAGGGCGAAACCATCGCCTATGATGAGCTGATCAAGCGCTGGGCTACACCATAACAACAACGTACGTCTCCTCCCTGTGACGTAGCCGAGGTGTGTTAAGTCACACACCTCGGCAATCGTTTAGGCACCCTTCAGTTAAAAGGTATTACAGAGCGCCATGTCGCTTGAACTTCAAAATATTGTAAAGCGTGTGGGTGTTGATACTCACATTTACGAAACGTCATTGAAGCTCGAACCACGTAGTTTCAATGTGCTGCTGGGAACCACGCTGGCAGGCAAAACCACTCTCATGCAGCTAATGGCCGGCATTCAAAAACCAACCAGCGGCAAGATATTTTTCAATGGCCTAGATGTAACAAACGCCGCTGTGCAAAAGCGCAACGTGTCGATGGTCTACCAGCAATTCATCAACTACCCGAATTTCAATGTCTACGACAATATCGCTTCACCCCTCCGCGTTGCTGGAATGGGTGCTGCCGAAATTGACCAGCGTGTGAACAAGGCAGCCGAACTCCTGCGCCTTGGCCCAATGCTGAAACGTAAACCATCCGAACTTTCAGGTGGCCAACAACAACGCACAGCGATTGCCCGCGCATTGGTGAAGGATAGTGATCTCATTTTGCTCGATGAGCCGCTCGCCAATCTCGATTACAAACTGCGCGAAGAATTACGCGACGAATTGCCAAAGCTGTTTGCTGATCGCAATGCCATTGTTGTTTACGCAACGACCGAGCCAAACGAAGCACTGCTATTCGGCGGCAACACCGCCACCATGAACGAAGGCCGCATCACGCAATTTGGTCCCACGTCTAATACTTACCGCAAGCCGCATGATTTGCTAACGGCGCAAGTTTTCTCTGAACCACCAATGAACACTGCGAAAATCGAAAAGCGCGGCAACAACATCATCATTTTTGGCAATCAAAAATGGGCCGCAGGCAAGACCGCAGCAAAGCTTGCAGATGGCCATTATACAATCGGTGTTCGCCCCTACAACGTGTCTCCCAACAAAGTCGGCAATACGTTTGGCTCTTTCGAGGCACAAGTTCTGGTGACCGAAATTTCCGGCTCCGAAAGCGTGATACACACCCGTGTCGATAGCAGCACATGGATTTCCCAATCGCACGGCGTGCACGCATTGCCGCTTGGTTCAATAGCAAAACTTTATGTGGATCTGGATCAAGCCATGTTCTTTGATGGCAATAACCGGCTGGTATCATAATGGCAAAAATCTCAATCGAAAATTTGCGCCATTCCTATTTGCCATTTCCACATGCTGATCGTGATGATGATTACGTTCTAAAAAAGCTGTCGATCGATTGGGCCGATGGCGGCGCATACGCTTTGCTCGGGCCATCAGGTTGCGGCAAAACTACATTACTCAATTTGATTTCAGGATTGCTGGTTCCCACCGAAGGCAAAATTCTGTTTGATGGCGTGGATGTTTCCCGCTTCAGCCCCGAAGCCCGCAACATCGCGCAAGTGTTCCAATTCCCGGTGATCTACGACACCATGACGGTCTACGACAATCTTGCATTCCCGCTCCGCAATCGCGGCATATCAGAAAGTGCAATTGATCCGCGCGTCAAAGAAATTGCGGGCATGTTGGATTTAACATCAACACTGCACAAACGCGCCTCGGGCCTCACCGCCGATGGCAAACAGAAAATCTCACTTGGCCGTGGGCTAGTGCGCGCCGACGTATCTGCCATCATGTTCGACGAACCACTGACGGTGATCGACCCACACCTCAAATGGCAGCTGCGTTCTAAACTCAAAGAACTCCACCAACGCACCAAGCGCACGATGATTTATGTGACGCATGATCAAACTGAGGCGCTGACGTTTGCTGATCAAGTTGTGGTCATGAACAATGGCGAGATCGTCCAAATCGGCACGCCGATTGAACTGTTCGAAAAACCAAACCACACATTTGTGGGTCACTTCATCGGTTCACCCGGCATGAATGTTCTGCCTTGCGAAGTGAATGGTGGCAAAGCTTCGTTCGCTGGCAAAGATATCAAGACCGCAAACACGCATAAAGGCAGTGGGCTGAAGCTAGAAATCGGCGTGCGCCCAGAATTTGTCAGCTTCGCAAAAAGCGGCATCCCAGCCGAAGTTGTGAAGGTGTCAGACGCTGGCCGTTTCAGCATTGTTGAAACCAGAGCTGCTGGCGCATCCATCAAACTTCTCGTTCCTGAAAACCAACCCATCCCCACGGGAAAAGTAAATCTCGCATTTGATCCAGGCCACACTCAAATCTATGCCGATGGCTGGATCGCAGGGGGCAAATCATGAGCGCCAAAACTGTAAACAACAAAGCCTGGTGGCTGGTTTTGCCTGTGTTCATAATGGTGGCCTTTAACGCGCTCATTCCGCTGATGACGGTGGTGAACTATTCAGTGCAAGAAACTTTCGGTGATAATATTTTCAGTTGGGCGGGCGTGCGCTGGTTTCAGGAAATTCTGCACGAAGAACGCTTTCACGCTGCACTTTTCAGGCAAATCGCCTTTTCTGCACTGGTCCTCGCCATCGAAATTCCACTAGGCCTCGGCATTGCTCTGACCATGCCGAAAAAAGGACCATGGGTTTCAGTGTGCCTCGTGCTGATGTCCTTGCCGTTGCTCATCCCATTTAATGTGGTGGGCTCGATGTGGAACATCATGGCGCTGCCCGATATTGGCTTGCTCGGCAAAGGCATAAACGCGCTCGGCATTGAATATAACTACACCCGCCAACCCTATGCCGCATGGTTCACGATTGTGCTGATGGATGTGTGGCATTGGACATCGCTTGTGGTTCTGCTCTGCTATGCAGGTCTCGTTTCAATCCCTGATGCATTCTATCAAGCAGCCAAAGTTGATGGCGCAAAACCTTGGGCGGTGTTCCGCTATATTCAGTTGCCTAAACTCAAACACGTTCTCACCATTGCCGTGCTGCTGCGTTTCATGGATTCATTCATGATTTATACTGAAGCCACGGTACTCACCGGCGGCGGCCCCGGCAGCTCCACAACATTCCTGTCAATTGATTTGGTGAAGACGGCCATCGGCCAGTTCGACTTCGGCCATGCTGGTGCATTCTCAATCATCTACTTCCTGATCATCCTCACAGTGTCTTGGCTTTTCTACACTTTGATGATGAAGAACGAGGAGAATTAAAGTGACTTATTTCAAACGTTCCGTCACAATTCTTTACATCATATTCCTGATGCTGCCGATCTATTGGCTGCTGAACATGTCATTCAAAACCACCAATGAAATTCTGCGCGGCTTCTCGCTCTGGCCACATGAATTCACAACTGCAAGCTACGAGAAAATCCTCACTGACCCCTCATGGTATATGGGCTATGTGCATTCGCTGGAATATGTGCTGATCAACATGGTTTTGTCAGTCGCTGTCGCACTGCCTGCGGCTTATGCATTTTCGCGCTATCGATTTCTGGGCGATAAGCACCTGTTCTTCTGGCTCCTGTCAAACCGCATGGCGCCACCAGCCGTTTTCGTGTTGCCATTCTATCAACTCTACTCGGATGTCGGCTTGTTCGACACGCCTTGGGCCGTAGCCCTTTCACACACCTTGTTCAACGTGCCCTTGGCCGTGTGGATTTTAGAAGGCTTTATGTCAGGCGTTCCAAGATCATTGGATGAAACTGCATTTGTCGATGGTTACTCTTTCCCTAAATTTTTCGTGCGCATTTTCATCCCCACCATTGGTGCAGGAATTGGCGTGGCTTGTTTCTTCTGTTTCATGTTCTCATGGGTTGAATTGCTTCTCGCCAAAAACTTAACCCGCGTTGCCGCCAAACCCATCGCCGCCATCATGACTAAAACGGCCAGCGCTTCTGGATATGAACTAGGGCTGTTGGCCGCTGCTGGCGCGCTCACAATTATTCCAGGCGCTATCGTCATTTACTTCGTCCGCAACTATATCGCCAAGGGCTTTGCCCTGGGCCGCGTTTAGGGAGCTATCATGTTTGATCTTTCATGGATGGCATGGACATGGCCAACCGCCGCCTTCTTCATCAGCATCTTCGCATTCATCGGCGCGATGGGCGTGTGGGAATATTACGTGCCTGGCGGTGGCCCGCGTCACGGTGCCTTCGGTTTGGACACAACGAGAGGCGACCGCCTGTTTATCAGCATCCTCGGCAGCTGCTTTATCATGCTGGGCTGGATCGGTTGGGTCAGTGACAACATTTGGGCAGGACTGGCGGTTTGCTTGGTCTGGGCGATTTGCGTATTCAGATGGGTCTAAGATTTTGAATAAATTAGTTTGCGTCACCCTGCTTTTCGCTTTGAGCCTCTCACCTGCATTGGCTTCTCCGTCGGATGTTTTGGTCAAACAAGGCGAAGCTGCATTAGCAGCAAAAGATGTTGCAGGAGCTTTGAAAGCCTTCGATGCTGCATTAGAAGCTGATCCGACCAATGCCAAAGCCGCATATAACCGCGGCCGTATGAATCTCGTGCTCCACAAAAACGCGCAAGCCGTGGCCGATTTCACCAGCGCTGTTTTGTCCGACCCCAAACTCGGCGTAGCTTTTTCTGCGCGCGGTGAAGCCAAGATCATTCTCAAAGACGAGAAAGGCGCTTTCGCAGATTTTGATGCAGGTGTTGTGGCCTCCCCCAAAGAACCGGAAGTTTATATCTTGCGCGCAACATACCTCATGCGCATGGGCAAAGCCTCGGCTGCAAAGGCTGATCTCGTATCAGCCAAGTCTTTCGCAACTGGCAACATGGCAAAGATGTTGGACGCGATGATTGCGCGGATTGAGTAGACATCTCATTTTATAAATTAGGCTTTTCTCACAACCGTCATTCCCGCGAACGCGGGAATCTCTGTTTCCTTTGCTACAAAACGCAGATGCCCGCCTTCGCGGGCATGACGATTTAAAATGTTAAACCGACGAATAACGTTAAAAAGTCTAAACCAGCGGCAACAAAATCGCGCGGTTTTGCCCATGCACCAGTCGCCGCAGTTTCTGCAACTGCATCTCTTCGTCTTTGATGAATCCCATAAACATCATATTCAAGTTATTAAAAACAACCTGGCCAATCAGTTTCACGTCCACATCAGCCCGCAACAATTTCAACGCCTGCAACTTCTCAATCACAGCACACGTCTGCTTCACCAAAGCATCATCCAACTCTGAATAAGCAATCCCGAACGGGCTTGAGGATTGCTGCGTCGAAATCGAAATCGCCACCCGCCACATTTCCTTGCTCAAATAAACCAGCGAATGCTTGTAATAAATATCAACCAAAGCATTCATCGCCTTGACCGCATCGCGGGGAGGGTGCTCCAGCAAAGCTTCGCCCGCCTGCAACACCTCGTTCACTTCCATTGAAACGATGGCCACAAGCAAGTCACCCTTGTTTTTGTAATAGTTATAAATCGTTCCAGCAGACACTTCCGAAGCCTCGGCGATGGCCTCAATCTTTGCCGCCTCATAGCCAGATTTTCGAAAAAGCGCCGAAGCCGCCTCTAAGATACGGTTGTTGCGGGCAAATTTCTGTTTGGCGCGAAGTCCTGTCATGTTTGTCGCATAGCAGAATTTTAGAATTGACTCAAATATTGAATTGGTTCAGATTTCTAAAAAATTCAATTAGGGGTTGGAAAAAATGAAGACAAAGTCATTATTGTCGAAACTCTCTGGCGCATCTTTCGCGGCACTTCTGCTCACCACAGCATTGCCCACCACACTCGCCGTTGCTGCTGATCTAAATGCGTTAGTGTGGTGCGATCATTCCGATCCAAATCTGTTGAAGCCATTTGAAGATGCCAATGGCATCAAAGTGAACGTCAAAGAATTCGAAGGCACAGGCGCTGGCCTGGCCCTCGTCGATCAATCGAAGCCCGGCGATTGGGACGTGATGGTTATCGACTCAATCGACATCCACCGTGGTGTCGAAAAAAATCTATTCGAACCATTGCCTGAAGATAAACTGCCACTGGCCGATCTGTTTCCAGAAGTGAAGATGGATTCGAGCACAGTGATGGACGGCAAGCGCTACGGCATTACCGAAAAGTTTGGTTATAACACAATCGGCTTCAACAAAACCAAGGTTGATCCTGCTGACATGAATTCGCTCGCCGCACTCACCAGCGACAAATACAAAGGCCGCATCGCGATCTATGATTATTATTTGCCCGTCATCGGCATGGCCGCCATGTCAATCGGCAAGAAAACTTCGGAACTTACTGAAGCTGATTTGCCGGCCATCAAAGAAGTCCTGGCCAAAATGAAAGCCAATGCCAAAGCCATAACCGACGTGGCCTCCAGCCAAACAGCATTAGCCACTGGCGAAGCTGATATTCTCGTGGGTGGCGGAGAGTGGGTCACTGCAGGCATCGCTAAAGACAAGCCCGAGCTTGATTTCTCAATTCCAAAAGAGGGTGCGGTTCTGTGGTCGCAATCATTGGCCATGTTCAAAGACAGCGCCAACAAGGAAATGGCCTTGAAGTTCATTCAATATATTTTAAGCCCAGAAGGCCAGGCCCGCTTGGCCACATCGAGCTGCTATTGGGGCATGCCGTCTAACACCAAGGCCGCACTCAATGATGATCAGAAGAAAATTCTGCGCTTTGCCGAACAACCAGATTTCTTGAAGCGCGCTCAAGCTTATCCAGCGCCAAACGAAGCCTTGGATAAAAAAATGCAAGATCTTTGGACTGAAATGATCCAAGCCAAATAGGAATCCGCGTGATACTCCCCCAGAATCGCGCGGCGTGGGCCAGCGTCAGTCCCGCCTTGGGATGGACGTTGGCCTTCTTCGTCTTGCCCTTTGCGGCAATGTTGGCGATCAGCTTTTATCCGCAAGATGGCAGCGGCCCTTCGCTTGCGTCCTACGCTCAGTTTTTTAACAGCCCCAGCTATTACTATGCACTGTTCAATTCGCTGGAAGTCACAGCCCTCGTCACCATCATTTCGATATTGCTGGCCTATCCCTTTGCTTGGATTTTGGCCGATGTCGTCCCCGAACGCTGGCAACGCCTTGCTCTAACTTTGGCCGTATTGCCCTTCTGGACTTCATATGTAGTGCGTTCATACAGCTGGCTTCTGGTGCTTTCGGAAAAAGGTTTGCTGAACACCACTCTAGTCGATCTCGGAATCCTCTCAGCCCCAATCCAATTGGCAAACACACGCGGCGCAACGGTGATCGGCTTTGTGCATTTCTTCGTAATGCTCCTTACACTGACGATCTATGCAAACTTAAAACAACTCAGCCCCAACTATCGTAAAGCCGCCGCAGATTTGGGGGCAGGGCCTATTCGCAGTTTTATCCACGTGGTGCTGCCGCTCACCTTGCCGGGCATCATGGTCGGCGCATTTCTCACATTCGTGTTGGCCATCGGTGATTACATCACCCCCCAAATTCTCGGTGGCAATAATGAATTGCTCATGCCGCAATTGATCATGATGCAAATTGGCAGACGTGGAGACTTCTCATCCGCCTCAGCACTATCAATTATCCTCATGCTGGTTGTGACGGTAGCTTATTTCTTCTGCTCCCGCTGGCTCAAGATCGAGCGCACCTGATGTTGCGCATTTCTTCCACAATCTATGCAGCATTGATTTACGGCTTCATCTTCTTGCCCGTATTTGTGTTGGTGCTCTTCTCATTCCAAGCCTCGCTCTTTCCCATTCCGCCTTTCAACGGACCATCTCTGCGTTGGTATGCCGCCGTACTTGCCGACAAGCGGCTTATCGCAGGCTTGGGCAACTCAATTGTCGTAGCACTATCAACATCCGCCTTGGCCACTTTGATCGGCTTCCTATCGGCTTGGGGCTTCGCGCGTTTCCACTTGCCTAAATCTGCATTAATGCGCGGGCTCATCACAGCACCGCTCACCATCAGCTATTTGATCATCGGCATGGGCCTGTTGGTATTCTTCAACCGCATCGGCATTCCCAAATCATTGCTCGCGGTGGGCATCGGCCATGTGGTGATCAACATGCCTTTGTGCTTTGCGATTATCTACAGCCAAATGGGCGACCACCAGGCAAACATGGAACGCGCCGCGCGCGATCTTGGTGCACCCGAATGGAAAGTGTTGTCACTCATTACCGCGCCTCTATTATGGCCCGCTATCTTCGCCAGCTTTTTTCTATCAATGACATTCTCTTGGGATGAGTTTGTAATTTCATTTCTTCTCACAAGATTCGACACCACATTGCCTGTCGAAATCTGGAACCTGCTGCGTGCGGGCCTAAATCCAAAAACCAATGCAGTTGGTTCGCTCGTGTTTGGAGTGTCAGTTCTCATGGCGATATTGTTTGAAGTCTTCGCGTTCAGGAAACGACCAGCATGAAAGATCTCGTCACCATCCAAAACCTCTCGCGAGATTTTGCCCAAACTAAAGCACTCAATGATGTATCGCTTTCGATCAAGCCCGGAAGTTACACAGTGCTGCTCGGCCCCTCAGGCTCAGGCAAAACTACATTGCTCTCAATTCTCGGTGGCTTTCTTCAGCCAAGTGCGGGCCGCGTCTTGATCAACGGTGAAGATTGCACAAACGTGTCTCCCGCCAAACGCCCCACAGCCACAGTATTTCAGGACTACGCATTGTTCCCGCATATGACAGTGGCCAACAATGTGGGCTTCGGCCTGCGCATGCGCGGTGTTGATTTTGCAACCCGCACGAAACGCGCCGAAGAAATGTTGGCCCTTGTCGGCCTCGCGCAATCGACAAACAAAAAACCCCACCAACTTTCCGGAGGCCAACGCCAGCGCGTTGCATTGGCGCGCGCACTTATCGTTGAGCCAGCAGTGTTGCTGCTCGATGAACCCTTGGGCGCATTGGATTTAAAACTCCGCCGCCAAATGCAGGATGAGTTGAAGGCCATTCAAAAACGCGTAGGCACGGCTTTCATTCACGTCACGCATGACCAAGAAGAAGCCATGGCGCTGGCTGATCATGTTGTAGTTATGAACAACGGCCAAATCGAAGATGAAGGCACGCCAGAAAAAGTTTACGCCCAGCCCGCATCGCGCTTCTCGGCAACCTTCATGGGCGAAAGCACGATCATCAACGATCACGCCATCAGGCCCGAACACATCACGATAGCGAAATCAAAAGGCAGACTAGGTACAGCCACGATAACTGACATCGTCTATCAAGGCAGTTACAAGCGCATACTAGCAAAATTAGACACCACCCAATTCATCATCCGTGCCGCTGCTGAAACCGATCTCGCAATCGGCCAGACCGTGCAGCTTGATTGCGCCGCAAATCACATGGTAAAACTTATCCGATGATCAAAGCTGAAGACTGGTACGAAACCATCCGCATGAGTGATGACATCACACTCATCCATGAACCATGGATCAAACCGTTCTTTCGCTGCAATATGTGGCATGTGCGCGGGCGCGACCGTGACCTGCTATTTGATTCAGGTCTCGGCCATTTCAGTCTGAAAAACCATATTAAACTTGTGAGCGAACGCGAACTCCTCTGCGTGGCCAGCCACACGCATTTCGATCACATCGGCTGCCATCATGAATTCGGAAAATGCGCCGTCCATAAAGCCGAAGCAGAAATCCTGATTGATCCTCGCAACGAACTCACAGCCGCAGATCGTTATGCCACCGACGACATGTTTGATGCTATTCCACAAGGTTGGGACACCAAAGCCTACCACGTAAAACCAGCTGAACTCGGCCGCACCTTGCAACATGGTGATGTGATTGATCTCGGCAATCGCGCCTTTGAAGTGATCCACACACCCGGCCATTCGCCGGGCGGCATTGGCCTGTTCGAACACAAAACCGGAATATTTCTATCTGGCGATGTGATCTATGATGGCCCGCTGATTGATGATGCCTATCATTCAGACATATCAGACTATATTGGAACGCTCGAAACCTTGCGCACATTACCAGTGAGCATCATCCACGGCGGACACTTTCCAAGCTTCGGCAAAGTCCGATTTCAACAATTGATCAATGAATATGTTGAAGGCAAACGCAAAGACGGATGCCATCTTTCCAAGCCTTAAACAGATCGCCGAAAAACCCGCGTTACAAATGCAGCAAGCGCCAGCGCCGGCACAATCATGAAAATCGTGGCCGCTGATAAATGCGCCCATTCCTCAGCGCCTCCGCCGACCTGCGCCTCCTTCATGGAAAGCTGTCCCACCATCCAAGGCGGTAATGTTTGCGCATGATCCGAAGTGAGATAAACCGCAAAAACATATTCATTCCAGCACATCAAAAATATGATAATTCCCGTCGCCATCAAACTGGCTCTGATCATCGGCAGCAATATCCCAAAGCAAATATGAAAATGTGAAGCGCCATCAAGCAACGCTGCTTCCTCTTGATCGGTGGCTTTGGAGCCGATAGCAGGTTGCAACAGCCAAATTGCAACCGGTAAATTAATCGCCACATAGACCAAGATCAAAGTTAAATCACGGTCAAGCATTCCTGATGCATAGGCCATCAGATAAAGGGGCAGGGCTACAATAACGGGCGGCAGAATGCGGGTCGCCAATATCGCGCTGACAATATCAAACCTGGAACGCCGAAATCGCAACACGCCATAAAGCAACATGCTGCTCAGCGCCAAAGTGATGATCGTTGCCGCAATGGCCACAACCAACGAATTGAAAAACTTCGGCACCAGATTTTCCGCATGATCAAACAGAATAAACTGCCAGGCATCAAGCGAAGGCGCGAAATCGACAAACGGCAGATACTTGGGCAAACCTTCAATATCAGGCACAGATTTGATCGAAGTCACCGCCACCCAATAGATCGGGAAAATGCAAATCAGAGACCAAGACATGAGCACAAAATAAGTGGCCACTTTCGGCCACCTCGTTTGTCTCAAGTCTCTCTCAGTTATCGGCAACTTTTAGTCTCCATTGGGTCCGGCAAGACTAGGGCAAACAAGTATAAATTGTAACCCTCGGCTTCCACTGCCTAAATTGTCGCCACGGATTTTTTTGCAACAAAACAATTTTGAAAAGACGCATTGCCAAACTGTTATTTCAGTGCATATTCTATTTCATCCGGTCACTGGCGCTCGGGACGAACTTTAAATACCAGCCAGACGAAAGAAAAACAAAAAACACGTGCGATATCCATAAGGGATCGCCACAGAGGGAGGAAGACGAATGAAATTAGGTAAGCTCTTTACCAGCATGCTCGTGGCCGGAACGGCAGTTGCCGGACTTGCAGTCGGAGCACAGGCAGGCGAATTTGATGGTGTAACCGTCAACATCTTGACCCGCCCAGGACCAGTTATCGCCCAACCATTGAAAGATCGCGGCGTTGATTTCGAAAAATTGACCGGTGCTAAGATTGTTGTAACCGAAGTGCCATTCGCAGAAATTTTCCCAAAAATTCAAAATGATTGGACAACTGGAACCAACTCGATTGACGTGGGCGTGTTTGCAGCTGGCTGGGGCGTTGAGCTCGATGCTGCTGGTCTTCTTGAAGATATGGATCCCTATATCGCCAAGGATACCAAACTCGGCATGGACGATATCGCACCATATTTCCGCGAATTCGGCCAAAAAGTTGGCGGCAAGACCAAGATGTTGATGGTCGATGGCGACTTCCAAATGGTTTACTACCGGAAAGACGTACTTGAAAAGGCTGGCCTGCAACCACCAAAAACCTGGGAAGACTATATCGCTGTAGCCAAGGCCATTCACGGCCAAGACATGAACGGCGACGGTGTCGCAGATTACGGTTCTTGCATTTTCAAAAAGCGTAATGCTCAATCATATTTCGCCATTCAAACCGTTGCTGCTCCAATCATTCAGACCATGGGCACAGCTCAAGGCTTCCATTTCGATAACGCAACAATGAAGCCGATTTTCAGCAATGATGGCTGGAAAAAAGCCTTCGAACTCTACAAGGAAACCGGCAAATACGGCCCAGCTGAAGAGTTGAACATGGACATCGGTGATACCCGCGGTCTGTTCAAGGCTGGCCGTTGCGGCCTGCTCATCGAATGGGGCGATCCAGGCACATTGCAGTTGGATAAAGACGCTGAAAAAGTCAAAGGCATGATTTTTGCCGTTGGCGCTGTTGGCTCCAAAGAAGTTCTGGACCGTGCAACAGGCAAGCTTGTGGCCGTAACCAAAGAAAACTCACCATACTCGGTTGATGGCATCAATTACGCTCCATTCGCAGCCTTCGGTGGCTGGGCTGGCGCAATCAATGCCAAGGCTGATCAGAAGAAGAAGGATGCTGCTTATGCATTCCTCTCCTATATGAACCAAGCTGCTCAATCCAACGTCGACGTGACGATTGGTGCAACAGGTTATAACCCATACCGCCTGTCGCAACTTTCAAGCACAGATCTGTGGGTGAAGGCTGGCATGCCAGCTGATCTGGCCACCAACTATCTCGGTGCCATCAATGGTGCCTTGAACAATCCAAACATGGCTTCAGACATGAAGATTCCTGGCGCACAACAATACACGTCAGTGGTCATCGATACAGAGCTCGCCCGTTATCTCGCAGGCGAAATCACTGTTGATGAAGCCTTGAAGAACATTGACGCTGGCTTTGAAAAAATCACGGAAGATTTCGGCCGTGACGTTCAAATCAAAGCCCAGGCTTTGGCACTTGGCTTGAAATAATAAGTAATCAAAATAAAAGCAGGGCGGCGCAAGTCGCCCTGCTTCTCACAAACTGACTAGAAATTTTTTTCACATTCACCTCTCATTCCGTCACCCCTGCGAAGGCAGGGGTCCAGCTGCATTCGATGCAGTATGTTGATGAAGAAGCTGGATTCCTGCTTTTGCAGGAATGACGGGGATAGGGATAGTGAGTTATTGAATCCAAAAGAACCATAGTGACCACTTCAGACTTACAACACAGAGAATCTTGGGGCGAATGGGTTGATCGGCATTCGCGCACATTTTTCATTGCGCCTGCAGTTTCGCTGATCCTTATTTTTGCAATCTTCCCAACATTTTATTCCATTGTCTTTGCACTGAGCCGTGTAAAATTTTCGGCCACCGGGCTGAAATTTCGGTTCGTAGGATTGGACAATTTTATTTCCGAATTCACCGGCGCTGATCAGGCGCATTTCCTGGGTCGCCTCGAAGGCATGAGCATTTTTGGCTGGGCATTTGCGATTGCGGTTTTTGCTGCAACACTTTGGTGGCTCTATCACTCAATGAAAAATGGCGCATCATGGATCGCCATGATCGGACGCCTGATTTCAGCAGCAATGGCTTTGTTCATAACGTTCCTCCTCGCCAGCACTTTGTTTTCAGGCAATCAATGGGGCACACTTTTAACCACGCTGTTTTATGTGGTCGTCGGCTGCTCACTGCAATTCATCATCGGAACTGGCTTGGCCTTCCTCTGTTCCCAGCCAATATCTGGCAAGAGCTTCTTCCGCGTCTTATTTTTCATTCCGTTGATGATCACACCACTCGGCGTCGGCTACGCATTCAAAATGGTGCTCGATATAACCAAAGGCCCATTCCAACCTTTTTGGGGTTGGATCGGACTTCAAAATTGGGCTTGGTCAACTGATGCATGGGCCGCAAGGTTTTTCGTAATCTTGGGCGACTCTTGGCAGTGGATACCTTTCATCTTTATCATCATGCTCGCCGCTCTCGAAAACGTCCCTCGTGATCATGTTGAAGCAGCGCAAGTTGATGGCGCCTCCAGCATTCAAATTTTCCGTGAAATCACCTGGCCACAAATTGTGCCTGTCGCCGTCACTGTCATTCTCATTCGTATGATCGAAGCTTTCAAGATTGTGGACCTGCCAAACATCATGACCTCAGGCGGGCCGGGCATCGCAACAGAGTCCATGACCTTGCATGCCTTTTTCCTTTGGCGCGCCAACAACATGGGCTCGTCGGCAGCTGTCGCTTATCTGCTGCTTATTCTTTCCGTCGTCGTGTGCTCATCCTTCTTCAACTACGTGGTGCTTGGCCAATTGCGGAAGGCCCACCGATGACCGACGGCGCTTACAAATTTGAAAAAGCCAATCGCGGTTTCATGGAGCGCATGTTTGAACCGCCTCAGGTTGGCAAAATGTCGCCCGTGGCCAAAGTCGTTGCTTACTTCATTCTGACATTCTGGTCGCTGTTTGTAATCTTCCCAATCTATTGGGTGGTCATCACTGCGTTCAAAGACGCAGCCGCCGTAAATCAAGGCCCATATTTCATTCCCTTCGTGGATTTTCAGCCAAACCTGGACGCATGGCGCATTATCCAATCGGCTGATCCATTTTGCGATGGCTATGCAATCATGCGTCAGCTTGGTTTGCTGCTCCATAACTCTTTTGCATTCGTCGTTTCGCCATTCGTAACCATTGTGCCAATGGAACCGCAGATTTGCAAAATCTATTTGGCCTTCACAAATTCTCTCGTCATCGGCATTGCCTCAACGCTTCTCTGCGTCACCATTGGAAGTCTGGCGGCCTATGCTTTGGCGCGGATCGAATACAAACCAAAATTCGGCAACATTCTAATGTTCGTAATTCTGTCCTTGTTGATGATCCTGGCGACAATGATTTTGGGCGTGAAATGGTATTTCACCGCAGCCGTAGCCCTCGCTCTGTTCTTCTTGCTTGCGCGAACCCTTGGCAAACGCTTCAAGGCAACTTTAGGCAATGGCGACATTCTGTTCTGGATAATATCGCAGCGCATTCTGCCGCCCATCGTTGTCATCATTCCCGTTTACATGATGTTCCAAGCTGTTGGCTTGCTCGACACCCATTTAGGTTTGATCATCATTTACGCCGTTGGCAATCTGCCAATCGTCGTATGGCTGATGCATGATTTCTTCGTCGGTCTGCCAGTTGAACTTGAAGAATCCGCACAGCTTGACGGTGCAACCAGATTTGGCATTTTCTGGGATATCGTTTTGCCCCTCACACGCCCAGGTCTTGCCGCTGTTACGTTGCTCACCTTGATTTTGAATTGGAACGAATATTTGTTCGTGGTCTTTCTTTCAACATCAAAAGCTCAAACCATGCCCATGGTCGTTGCCGCCAAGAATGCCGGTGAGAAGGGCGTTCTGTGGTGGGAAATGTGCGCCGTTATTGTGGTGATGATCATCCCTGTTATTATTGCAGCCATCATCCTGCAAAGATTTATTGCCAAGGGCGTGCTCCTTGGCGCTGTCAAAGGTTAAACTCATGCTCAATCACAAGCCCGGCGTTCCCGTCTCATTTGATAAGGTGCAAAAATCCTTCGGGGCCGTGCGCGTGCTTGAAGAGTTAAACCTGCAAGTCCAACCA
>CAXTKH010000043.1:0-29470 GCA_964244815.1 uncultured Aestuariivirga sp.
CGAGGCACGGCTGCGGGCAAAGCTCTCATCAACTGTAATTGCCATGAAGCTTGCAGCAAGGCCAAGGCTCATCAAAACTTTAATTGTACGGTTCATAGTATATTCCTTTCTTTGAAACTGTGTCGCTCGGTATTGAGGCCGTTCTAAGACATCGAACCTGAACGCAGGATGAACTACTCGAGCCTAGAAGGAAAACCCTCAGCACGCAAATCAGTTCCCAAGGCATCTTCTAACAATTTCGCGATCTGCGTGGATTGCGCAGTTCCGCCATACACAGCTTTGCCCTTCATAAAGGTCTGATTTGTTAGGCTTGCAAGATCAAGCGGAACGCCAAACTCTTTACCAAAGTTCATCGCAAAACCCAAATCCTTCAGCGCCAAATCCATAGTAAAAGCAATGTCATAGCTGCCATTCAGGATAAGCTGCCCTTCGGTTTCGTGAACGAAACTTGTGCCAGAGCTGGCAGTTATCGCCTGCCACGCCTGGGCTAGATCGAGACCACCCCTCTTTGCCAACATTAGCGCCTCAGCGTCGGCGACCAGGTGGATGAACGCTAACATGTTCGTGATCACCTTGATCACTGCGGCCGAACCAATCGGACCCATGTGGAAAATTTTGTTGCCGATAGCCTCTAAAGCCTGAAGGTGAAGATCGAACAAATCTTTGTCTCCTGCCACTAAAACAGTGATTTCCCCTCTCGCAGCGAGATGAACACCGCCTGTGACTGGCGCTTCTAAGGTGCGAATGTCCTTGGCCTTTGCCATTTCAGAAAGGCGGATAATTTCGTCGCGGCCATTGGTTGAATTTTCAATCCACGTTGAACCGGGCTTCATGCCTTGCAACAGTTGAAGCAAAACTTTTTCAGACACGACAGGCGAAGGCAAGCATGTGAAAACATGATCGACTTTCTCGGCTAGTTCTTTTGGCGTGGCCGCCCATTTGGCACCGGCTTTAATGTGCCGATCTGAGAGTGATTTATCCAAATCGTAAACCGTAACATCAAAACCTTTGCGGATCAGACTGGCAGCCAAATGCCCGCCCAGATTTCCTAAACCTACATAACCATATTTCATTAGCGCACCACCGTATTAGTCATTTCGAGGTGAAGCTTATCGCCAGTATAAGGATGGGCCAACGCCACCTCCTCGTTAAGCTCAACACCAAGACCTGGTTCACTAGAGGGCATAACATAGCCCTGCTCCCAGTGGATTGGTTTTTTCAACAGTTTTGCGTGGAAGCCGCCGAATTGTTCGATGCTTTCGAGGATCAAGAAGTTTGGCAATGAAGCACCATATTGAATGTTCGCCGCTGCCTCAATTGGCCCCGCATATAGATGCGGAGCAATCTGGGCATAATTCACTTCTGCCATCGCTGCAATTTTCTTGGCTTCCCAAATGCCACCTACGCGGCCTAGCGCCATTTGCAGAATTGATGCAGCGCGATTTTCCAACACGCGACCGAATTCGTATTTTGTCGTCAGGCGCTCGCCAGTTGCAATCGGAATTGAGGTACCCCTCGCAACTAATGCCATTTCCTCTGGACGGTCTGGCGGTGTGGGTTCTTCAAACCACAGCGGATCATATTGTTCGATTTTTTTAGCAAAGCGGATTGCGCCTGAAGCCGTGAACTGGCCGTGTGTGCCAAACAACAGATCAGCTTTGGTGCCCACAGCCTCACGCAACAAGCGACAAAATTTTGTGCAAAGCTCAATTGATTCCAGCGAAGGCTGGCGCGGATCGAAGGCAGAGTATGGCGCAGCGGGGTCAAATTTCAGCGCGGTAAAACCCTGCTTCACATAATCAACCGCGCGTTCAGCTGATTGTTCAGCATTCCAATAGATCGAGTCGGTTTGGCCCTCGGCGAGGTTTGGATAAATATAAGTGTAGGAGCGCAGCTTGTCCTGAACTTTACCACCGATCAACTCATAGATTGGCTTGTTCAAGGCTTTGCCGATGATGTCCCATAAAGCGATTTCGATTCCGGAAAGAACGCCCATCAACGACACATCGGGGCGCTGCGTAAAGCCGGAACCATAAACTTTGCGCCATAGGTCTTCGATGTGGAATGGGTCCATGCCTTCCACGTAACGTCCAAAGGTGTCCTCAATCATCGCCGTCATGGCCTTGGGGCCGAAGGTGGCGCAGTAGCATTCGCCATATCCCACAATCCCGTTGTCAGTGGTAAGTTTCACAAAAATGAAATAGCGCCCGCCCCAGCCTGGCGGCGGATTGCCGACGATGAATACTTTGAGATCTTTGATCTTCATTTTTGGAATCTCCCTTTGCGCAGTTATCGCAGATCGGTTGCTGCTTCGATATGCCATGGTTTAGCCAGATGGTAAAAATTATTCACCCCCTCTGGCGCTTGCCAAAGCAGCCCAGCTTAGGCCACAGATCAACACATGAATTTTGATTACATCATAGTAGGAGCAGGTGCAGCGGGTTGTGTTCTGGCCGAACGACTAACAGCCAATGGCAAACACACAGTGCTTTTGCTTGAAGCAGGTGGCAGCGACAGGCGCTTCTACATCCAAATGCCACTCGGCTATGGCAAGACGTTTTATGACCCGAAAGTAAATTGGGGCTACGAAGCGGAAGCTGACTCGGGCCTTGCCGGGCAAAAAGACTATTGGCCGCGCGGCAAAGTTTTGGGTGGCTCAAGCGCAATTAATGCGATGGTTTACATTCGTGGCGATGCTTCTGACTTTGAAGATTGGAAAGCAGCAGGCAACACAGGTTGGGGCTGGGACGATGTTTTACCCGCGTTTAAACAGCTTGAAGATTTTGAAGGCGGTGCCAATGAATATCGCGGGACTGGCGGGCCGTTTTATGTTTCGGCCAACTTGAAAGATCGCCATTGGCTATGCAAGCATTACGAAGCAGCAGCCCAAGCGGCAGGCCTGCCCTATAATCCAGATTTCAATGGTGCCACCCAGGAAGGTGTTGGTCATCTGCAACTGTCAGTTAAGAACGGCAGACGCAACTCAGCGGCACGGGCTTTTCTGCGGCCTGCAATGAAAAGAAAAAATTTAGAGGTTATCACGCGTGCGCAGGTCACTCGGGTGGTCATGGCGGGCAAGCGTGCCATCGGTGTTGAATACATCCGCAATGGCAAAAGTGAAATTGCCCAAGCAGCGCGCGAAGTGATACTTTCCGGAGGTGCAGTAAATTCACCGCAGCTGCTGCAGCTTTCAGGCATCGGCCCAGCTCAACTTTTAAAGACCCACGGCATTTTGCCAGTGACACATAATTCAAACGTTGGCCAACATCTGCAAGATCATGTTGGCATCAATTACACTTTCAAAATGAATGTGCCGACATTGAATGATACCCTACGCCCTTGGTGGGGCAAACTGCGTGTTGGCCTTCAGTATCTGCTGACGCAGCGTGGGCCACTCAGCCTCAGCATCAATCAAGGCGGCGGATTTTTCAAAACAAATCCTTCTCGCACACGACCGAATATGCAGCTCTATTTTCAAGCGTTCTCGACACTCATTCCAAAAACCGGGGAGCGTCCGCTTCTTACACCTGATCCATTTCCTGGCGCGTCGATCGGGTTGTCAAATTGTAGACCAACCAGCCGTGGCGAGATTATGATACAGTCGGCAGATCCCATGGCGAAGCCTCGTATTGTAGCTAACGCGCTTGGCACAGATCACGACACTCTGGAAATGTTAGAGGCCGTCAAATTCATCCGAACAATTGCAAAACAGCCGCAGATTGCTGAATTCATAACAGAAGAACTTCGTCCAGGACCTAAGGTAAAAACCGATGATGAACTAATTGCTGATTTTCGTTTGCGCAGTGGGACAGTCTACCATCCGTCGTGCACGTGCCGCATGGGCCCTTCTGCGTTAACGTCAGTTGTCGATTCAAAACTTCGCGTGCATGGCACAGAAGGATTGCGCGTGATTGATTCTTCGGCATTACCGTCCATTATCAGCGGGAATTTGAATGCACCTACAATGATGTTGGCGTGGAAGGCTGCTGAACTGATCCAAAAAAATCAAGGATAGAAAACCACACATTTGCGGGCAACACCTGTCTTGGATGTGTAAGTTCCAGTTTTAGCATTAAACGAAGCGTATTTGTTGATACAGTAGTTATTCCAAGCCTCTGAGCCGGGTTGAAGCTTCGTCTGATCTGCTGTTATATTCCGTACGGGTTGTGATCGTTTGACAATCTTAGAAGCAACCGAAGCTATTTTCTCTTCAATCTTTTTAGTTTTCACATCGTTCCGTGTTTTAGTGTTGATGGCTTGGTCTGCGGTTGAGGATTCACCCAAACAATCAGCCATGGCGATCTCATATTTATGCTGCCACAAGACCTTGTCTTGCGTTTGGCCGTTGGCAAAATCATGTGCATAAGCAGAACAATAGTCAGCTTTCGTTGCAAACGCTGAAGGGGCTTGCGCCAAGAAAATCATAGAAATAATCAGAGTCAATGAACAGAATTTCATAATATATTCCTTCGCCATAGATATACTTAAAAGCTGAAATTGTGGCGAAGCGACGGCTGGTCAGGTGGCGTTTTTAAGGCAGTCTTTGGCGGCGGCAACGGCAGATGAGAAGCACGCCTGTAACAAATAGCCGCCCGTTGGCGCTTCCCAGTCCACCATTTCACCGATGCAATAAATGTTCTTCATTGCTTTCAATCTGAAGTTCTCATCAAGCTCAGCTAAAGCAACACCACCCGCTGAAGAAATTGCTCGTGCTAAACTTGCTGGCCGTAATATTTTGATTGGAACAGTTTTGATATTCTCGGCCGTAATGGCAACTTTCGACTCGTGAAGCAGCGCGATCCCAACGGGCGGAAGACCTGCAACTTTTCGCAAGAAGTTCGATTGGCTTTGTTTGCCGCGTGGTTTGGACAGTCGCTCGGCCAATTGATCGACGGTTAAATCTGGCCGCAGATCAACTTGTAATTCTTCGCCCGGCATCTCGCGCATGAAGCGTGAGAGCGCATAGATCGCTCCGCCTTCTATGCCTTCAGTAGAAATCATAATCTCGCCGCGCACTTTTTGCCCGGCATAATTCAGCGCCACGTTTTTAACGGGCGAGCCTGCAAATTTATCGCGGAACAGTTTTGTCCAATCTACTAGGAAGCGACTATTGGCGGGCTTGAAGCCATTGACGCGAATGTTGGCTGCACGAAGCGTTGGCACCCAAGTTGCGTTAGAACCAAGCTGTGGCCAACTGGCTCCGCCCATGGCCAAGATGGTCGGAGTCGAATCCAATCCCTGCCACTCACTATTCGCTTTTAAAACCACGCCAAGCGATTCCAACCGGCGCAACCAGGCGCGGAGCAACGGTGATGCTTTCATCTGCTTTGGAAAAACCCGGCCTGAAGAACCCACGAATGTTTCAATGCCCAAGCCGTTCACCCATTCAATCAGTACAGAAGGTGGAAAAGCGCGGATAGCCGGTGAAATAAAATCTTTGGCTTCGCCATAACGTTCAAGCATTGCTTCCAATGGTTCGGAATGCGTAAGGTTAAGCCCGCCCCTGCCCGCCAATAGAAACTTGCGCGCCGGCTTGGCCATGTGATCAATTATTGTGACCTTGGCGCCGCCAGTGGCAAGCACTTCGGCGGCCATCAATCCTGCAGGCCCAGCGCCTACGACGGTTACTTCAAAAATTTGCAACGAGTTGAACCTTAATATGGCAGATCGAAATACTGATCGGCGGACATTGTATATATGTCAACAGGTTCAAAGCGGCCCTGCCCCACAGGATAATCCACATGGGTTTTCGAATGGCTCATGCCGATACGCTTGGCCAGCTTTTTCGAGGAACCATTGGCTGACATGATTTTGCACCACATGGTTTTGGCGCGCAGTTTCTCAAAGCCGATGCCAAGAAGTGCACGACCAATTTCTGTGCCAAAACCCATTGACCATAGTGCCGGGTGTAATCCCCATCCCATTTCCAAGCTGCTATCTTGATGGCTGATCAAAAATCCGTCGCCAACAACTTCCGCAGAAAGCCGTTCTTCGGCTACCAGATGGTAAACACGGCGATGGCTGTCGTTCTGCACTGCAATTTGGCGGCGCACAAATTCCTTAACCTCATCCATATCCTTCAACTTATGCGCAATATGACGCTGATAGCGCGCCTGCGTCATGAAACATGCCAAATCTGCACTGTCTGGCATTTCAATTTCGCGCAGAATCAGATTTGGCGTTTCGATCGATGGCACTGTCGAGAGAGTCTTCATGATTACCAATCTAGCGAGTTCAGCCTTGAAGTAAAATGCTTTGATTGCGTCAAAGTTAAGATAACGCAATCGGCTGTGGAAATCCCTGTGACGGTTAACCCGTTGCGGGTTATTTCTGTCTGGTTTAATGTCGTCTTCTAAAGGAAGGATAATAATATGGACAGCGAAATTGGCGCAAGCGCAGGTAAATGCCCTGTGATGCATACACGTGTCAGCTCCAGGGCGAATCGTGACTGGTGGCCAGAACAATTAAACCTAAGAATTCTCCATCAGAATTCAGCTTTGGCTGATCCAATGAGCGCAGGCTTTAACTATGCGAACGAGTTCAGGAAGCTTGATCTTAAAGCATTGAAAAAAGATTTGGGTAAAGTGATGAAAACCTCGCAAGATTGGTGGCCAGCCGATTTTGGTCACTATGGTCCTTTCTTCATTCGTTTGGCGTGGCACAGTGCTGGCACTTATCGCACTGGTGATGGTCGTGGCGGTGCCGGTTCTGGAACGCAGCGTTTTGCTCCACTCAACAGTTGGCCTGATAACGGTAACCTTGACAAGGCACGCCGCCTGTTGTGGCCACTGAAACAGAAATATGGCAATAAGATCTCTTGGGCGGATTTGATGGTTCTGGCAGGTAACTGCGCGCTTGAGTCGATGGGCTTTAAGACATTTGGTTTTGCTGGCGGTCGTCCCGATATCTGGGAAGCGCCGGAAGATATTTATTGGGGTGCAGAAGGAAAGTGGCTTGAGGACAAGCGCTATTCTGGCGACCGGGTGCTTGAAAATACATTGGCAGCGGTTCAGATGGGCTTGATCTACGTTAATCCAGAAGGCCCTAACGGCAATCCTGACCCTGTAGCTTCGGCCCGCGACATTCGCGAAACTTTTGCGCGCATGGCCATGAATGATGAAGAGACTGTAGCACTGATTGCTGGTGGTCATACGTTCGGCAAAACCCATGGTGCTGGTCCAGCCTCACATGTTGGTGTGGAACCTGAAGGTGGAGCTATTGAAGACCAAGGCTTGGGTTGGCTCAGTTCATATGAAACTGGCAGGGGCACTCACGCCATCACCAGCGGACTTGAAGTGACATGGACAACAAAACCAACAAGCTGGAGCAATGAATTTTTCGATCATCTCTTCAAATTTGATTGGGAACTGACCAAGAGTCCCGCTGGTGCAAATCAGTGGACCCCGAAAAATGGTGCAGGTGCAGGAACAGTTCCTGATGCGCACGATCGTTCGAAACGCATTTCTCCTTCCATGCTTACATCTGATCTCGCATTGCGTATGGACCCTGCATACGAAAAAATTTCACGGCGCTTCCATGCTAATCCAGACCAGTTTGCTGATGCATTTGCGCGTGCTTGGTTCAAGCTTACACACCGCGACATGGGGCCAAAGGAGCGCTATTTAGGTTCGGAAGTTCCTGCTGAAGTATTGATTTGGCAAGATCCAATCCCCCCTGCTCATCACAAGCAGATCAAAGACAAAGACATCAAAGCACTCAAAGAAAAGATATTGGCTTCTGGCTTGTCAGTATCGGAGCTGATTTCTACAGCTTGGGCATCTGCCTCAACCTACCGTGGTTCAGATAAGCGTGGTGGCGCAAATGGTGCACGGATCGCATTATCACCGCAGAAGGATTGGGAAGTTAACCAGCCAGCAAAGCTTGCAAAGGTTTTGGGCAAACTCGCCAAAATTCAAAGAGCATTCGACAAGAATGTATCTCTCGCCGATTTGATTGTTTTGGGCGGTGTAGCTGCTGTCGAAAAAGCTGCGAAAAAAGCTGGGCATGATGTGAAGGTTCCGTTTACACCGGGCCGCGCAGACGCTGTGCAAGAACAAACAGACATTGAGTCATTTGCCGTGCTTGAACCAATGGTCGATGGTTTCCGCAACTACCAGTCAAAAGCATTCTCAAGTTCGACGGAAGAACTATTGATAGATCGCGCTCAGTTGCTCACTTTAACAGCACCTGAAATGACTGTGATGATCGGGGGCCTTCGTGTGTTGGGAGCTAATGTTGGTCAAAGTCAACACGGTGTTTTTACCAAGAAACTCGGTGCATTAACGACGGATTTCTTCACAAACTTGCTGGATATGGCAACGGAATGGAAGGCCACATCTGAAGCTAAGGACGTTTTTGAGGGGCGTGACCGGAAATCTGGAAAAGTGAAATGGACTGCAACGCGAGCAGATTTGATTTTCGGATCAAACTCGCAACTGCGGGCCATTGCTGAAGTCTATGCGCAGGATGATTCACAGAAGAAATTCGTGAAAGATTTCGTTGCTGCCTGGACGAAGGTGATGAACGCTGATCGTTTCGATCTGGTCTAAATTATAGATTTAAAAACAAGGGCGGCTCTTTCGGGCCGCTCTTTTTATTGCATGATTATGCTTCGTTGCTGAGCAAAGATTTGTGGATCAAAGCCCCTACAACGCCTCCAACAATTGGCGCAACCCAGAACAACCAAAGTTGCTGAATGGCCCAACCGCCCACAAATATCGCCACCGCAGTTGAACGCGCCGGATTGACTGACGTATTGGTCACTGGAATTGAGATCAAGTGGATCAGCGTCAGCGCCAAACCGATTGCTATTGGAGCAAATCCTATTGGTGCGCTTTTGCGGGTTGAGCCCAGAATAATGATCAGGAACAACGCCGTCATCACCACTTCAGCAACCAGTGCTGCAAACATAGAATAGCCGCCTGGTGAATGCTCACCATAGCCGTTGGACGCAAAACCACCCGCCGTCGAGAAATCAGCTTTGCCTGACGCAATCAGGTAAAGTACAAAAGCTCCGGCGATGCCGCCAAGCACTTGTGAAACCACATATTTAGGCACGTCGCTCCAGGAAAACCGACCGGCCGTCGCCAAGCCAACTGTTACTGCCGGATTGAAATGGCCGCCGGAAATGCTGCCCACAGTATAAGCCATGGTCAGCACCGTAAGCCCAAATGCGAGTGACACGCCAAGTAGTCCAATTCCAACCCCTGGAAAAGCTGCAGCTAAAACAGCGCTGCCGCATCCACCCAGGACAAGCCAAAATGTTCCGAAAAATTCGGCTGAAAGTTTATTCATGGTAACCCCCTATCGATAACCCGCGACGATTCGCGGGTTACACATAGTTAATCATCGGTTTTTGATTTCGACAAGTACCGCCACTTGATGTCAGCTTTTCTCAACCTTATATTCGTGTATCAATTGACTCCTGCATTATTAACCCCTATTTGCGCGGTTAATTAGAACGCCCTCGGATTAGGCGAGTTAGCCACGGGCGTTTCGATTTTTTAATCGCCAAAACGGTGTTTCATTTATTCATGAATTTTTCTGATCTGGGCCTAAGCCCAAAAGTACTCGAAGCCATTACCGCGGCTGGTTATACAACTCCCACTGCCATTCAGGCCGGTGCGATACCGCATGCGCTTCAACGCAAGGATGTTTTAGGTCTGGCGCAAACCGGTTCGGGCAAAACTGCCGCGTTCGTATTGCCCATGCTGTCGATGCTGGAAAATGGTCGCGCCCGCGCCCGTATGCCGCGCACATTGATATTGGAACCAACGCGTGAACTTGCAGCTCAAGTGCAAGAGGCTTTCGAGTCCCTCGGCAAAAACCATAAGCTGAATGTTGCATTGCTCATCGGTGGTGTTTCATTTGAACCACAGGCCGCAAAGATTGATCGCGGCGCTGATGTTGTGATTGCTACTCCCGGTCGCCTTCTCGATTTCTTCGAACGTGGCCGTTTATTGATGACTGGCATTGAGATGCTAGTGATTGATGAAGCAGACCGTATGCTTGATATGGGCTTTGTTCCTGATATTGAACGCATCTGCAAACTGTTGCCTTTCACACGCCAAACCCTTTTCTTCTCGGCAACGATGCCGCCTGAAATTCAACGCATCACTGCGCAGTTTCTCCATAATCCTGTTCGCGTTGAAACTGCGTCGCGCAGCTCGACTGCAGAGACAATCACCCAAATGCTGGTTAAGACCCCGCATGAAGCAAAGATGAAACGCGAAGCTTTGCGCCAATTGCTCCGCACACAGACCAATGTAAAAAACGCCATCGTTTTTGCAAATCGCAAAACCACCGTGGCTCTCCTCGAAAAATCACTCAAAACCCATGGCTTCAATGCCGGTGCTTTGCATGGCGATATGGATCAATCGGCGCGTCAAAAAATGCTCACAGCATTTCGCAACAATGAAGTGACCTATCTCATTGCGTCAGACGTAGCTGCACGCGGGCTCGACATTCCTGAGGTAAGCCACGTATTCAATTTCGACGTTCCTATTCATGCTGAGGACTATGTTCACCGGATTGGCCGCACAGGTCGTGCTGGACGTGAAGGACAGGCTTTCACAATGGTGACAAAGGAAGAAACCAAATATCTCAAAGCTATTGAAACTTTGATCGACAAAGAAATTCCTTATTTTGAGACCGGCGCTGCGGTTGAAGACACAGCTGATGCAATCGACGCAAAACCTTCTTCTTCGCGCCGCCCGAGAAAGCCCGTGCGGCACACGCCCGATGCTGCCCCGAAAGCTGCTGCGAAGTCTGAGACTTTACACCCGAAACAAGCTGAACCAGAGCATCACCCCAAAAGGGAAAAGCCTGCTAAATTTGAACCTCGGCAGGCAAAACCTAACGCAAGAATCGCCGATGCGCCCGATGATGACAGCTTCCACACCGGAAACATGCCCGCATTCTTAATGCGCCGTTAACTATTTGGAATTTCAGAGTCTGCTAATCATTAGCTGCTAAACACTCCCTTGTCGGATGTGGTTGCAGATGGAAGCGGTTGACGAAAACAACAGGGCCAAAACAAGATCTCGTGTGCTGAAGGGCGCTAAGCTCGTTCACCTGAGCAATTGGTCATTGGTGGATTGCACCATACGAGATTTGTCGGAAACGGGTGCGCGCATCATATGCGGTGATCAATTTGCCGTCGCCAATGAGTTCCGATTTCTCATCCCGTCAGCCAATACAATTCAAAACGCGCGCGTAGTTTGGCGGCGCGGCGACCTTTTGGGAATAGAGTTTACAGGCGAAAAAACCAGAGCACCTGCGCGGAAATTTTAATTCAGCGCGGCGGCGGGCTTAATCTCAACGCTTTCGCCACAGCCGCAAGCCGAAATCTGATTAGGGTTATTAAACACAAATCCTGATTTCAAATTGGACTCCTGATAGTCCATTTCGGTGCCGATTAGGAACATGATGGCTTTAGGGTCAATCAAAATCTTGGCACCCTTATCTTCCACGACTTCATCAAACTTGCCCTGCTCTGCTGCCCATTCCATGGTGTATTCCATGCCAGCACAGCCGCCATTCTTCACGCCAACACGAAGTCCAACGCCTTCACCCCGCGCCATAAGCTGAGCAATGCGCAAAGCGGCAGCATCAGTCACTTTCATAACTTGGGGGCGAGGTCTTGCCTGTGCATTAGACATGTTCGAATCCTACTCTCTAATCGTTTACCACATATTCATGGCCATACGGGCTTCTTCGCTCATACGGCTGTGGTCCCAGGGTGGGTCGAAGGTGATTTTGGCTTTGGCGCTTGCAACGCCGGCCACAGTCGAAACCGCGTTTTCCACCCAGCCTGGCATGTCGCCTGCCACGGGGCAGCCTGGTGCAGTCAACGTCATATCGATGGCGACATTGCGGTCGTCATCAATATCAACCTTGTAGATCAGACCCAGTTCATAAATATCAACTGGGATTTCAGGATCATAGACGGTTTTCAAAGCCAGCACGATGTCATCGGTCATGCGTGCCAATTCCTCGGCAGGGATGGCCGATGGGTCTGGGGCGTTGTCGATGGTTTCAACTTCACTCATAAAAATATCCTCTGTGCAGAGATAAGCGCTTCCGCCAATTTATCAACCTCTTGCATGGTGTTGTACATCCCAAAAGACGCGCGGCATGTGGCGGTCACGCCAAACCGTTGCAGCAATGGCTGTGTGCAATGGGTTCCCGCGCGCACGGCAACACCCTGCCTGTCAATCACAGTTGCCACATCATGGGCGTGAGCGCCATTCATCGTGAATGAGATGATAGGGCCTTTGTGTTTTGCTTGACCAAAGATGCGCAAGCTATTGATTTCCTTCAATCTCTGCATGGCATAATCATGCAGGGATCTTTCATGGGTGACTATGTTATCGACGCCGACAGCCGCCATATAATCCAGTGCCGCTCCCAACCCGATGGCCTCGACAATCGCGGGCGTGCCCGCCTCAAAGCGATGCGGTGGGTCATTATAGGACACACCTTCCATCGTCACTTCGTTGATCATTTCGCCACCCCCTTGATAGGGCGGCATTTTTTTCAAGTGCTCCATCTTGGCATAAAGAACGCCAATGCCGGTGGGACCATAAGTTTTGTGGCCCGTGAAAACCAGAAAATCTGCATCCAGAGCCTGCACATCCACATGGCCATGCACAGCTTGCTGGCTGGCATCAACCAAAACCGGAATGCCCTTGGCATGAGCGATCTTGATGATTTCAGCCACCGGCACAACAGTGCCGAGGGCATTGCTCATCATCGTCACTGCAATCATTTTCGTTCGTGGGCTGATCAGTTTTTCAAATTCGTCGAGAAGAAAATTGCCTTCATCATCAATGGGCGCCCATTTGATCACGGCCCCATTGCGCTCACGGTGAAAATGCCATGGCACAATATTAGAGTGGTGTTCGAGGATCGAAAGAATAATCTCATCGCCCTGCCCGATCACCATGCCGCCAAATGATTGCGCCACAAGATTGATGGCCTCAGTAGCATTGCGAGTGAAAATCAGCTGATCTTTAGACGGCGCATTGATGAAGCGTCGCACGCTTTCACGCGAATCTTCAAAGCTCTGTGTGGCAGCGTTTGACAGATAGTGAAGTCCACGATGAACGTTTGCGTATCCTTCCGTCATCGATTTCATCATGGCGTCGATCACCGCTTTCGGCTTTTGCGCTGATGCAGCATTATCAAGATAAACTAGCGGCTTGCCATAAACCTCACGCGAGAGGATAGGGAAGTCGGCGCGGATTTTTTCGACGTCAAACACTCTTGCGCAACTCCAGCCAGGTGGCGGCATAATCCACCATCGCCTCGCGCAAACCTTCATGCACGATGTTATCAAATGCCTCGCCCACAAAGGCTGCAATCAAAAGCGATTTGGCTTCCGCCTCGGGAATGCCGCGTGAGCGCAGGTAAAACAGATGATCCATGTTGATGTCGCCAGCCGTTGCGCCATGGCCACAAACCACATCATCAGCATAGATTTCAAGTTCAGGCTTGGCGTCGAATTCCGCAAACTCGGAAAGCAACAAGGCGTTGCAGGATTGTTTGCCATCGGTTTTTTGCGCGTGTTTGCGCACCATAACCTTGCCCTGGAAAATTCCGCGCGCATGATCATCCATCACGCATTTGAATGTTTCGCGGCTTGTGCATTGCGGCACCGCATGGTCGATCACCAATCTGGAGTCCGCATGTTGTTTATTGTTCAACATATAAGCGCCAGCGATTTTCGCGTCGGCGTTTTCGCCAGTGAATGTGTAAGTTCCATTTTGACGGTTCAATGTAGCGCCCGAAGTAAGGGTAAACTCATTGAGCTTCGCATCTTTGGCCAGCGATGTAATTACGTGCGAGAGATGTGTGGCGGTAGCAGACTCATGTTCCACCTTCACGCGGTCGAGCCGTGCACCTATGCCGATTTCGAACTCCATTACGGAACTCAAAACATAATCACCCTCGCCCAGAAACGTTTCGATGATTGTAGCCGAAGCGCCATCGGCCACTTCAACGCAATTACGGAGCGCCATGGAACGCGCAGTATCTTTGGTTGCGATGTGCATGATTTCAACTGGCACATCGATACTAGATTCAAAACGCAGCGTCAGGCCTGATGGTTCGATTGCGGTATTCAAATGGGTCAATGGATCATCAATTGCTGAAGATGTGGGCACACCCATCTCGAATGTAAGACCAGCAAAGTTCGAGCGCGCCTGATCCAGACTGCCATTCACAAACACAATCCGGTGCGTGTTGATCTTAGCAAATGGCGATGACGCCATGATGCGGTCAACGTCGGCTTTGGCAGCGCTGACGTTTTGGTGAGACGGATACGGCCGATCAATGCGCGCCCGCAAATCCGTCCAGCGCCATTCTTCCATGCGGCGGTGGGGGAGGGTTATTCCGAAAGCCTGTTCTGCGTCGGTTCTTTGAAGAGACGAAATAGAAGTCATTCCGTTACCCCTTCTAAGGCCGTCATGCCCGCGAAAGCGGGCATCTGCGTTTCGTTGCTAGAAAACAGAGATTCCCGCCTGCGCGGGAATGACGATAAAAGTGAACTGAAAAAACCCTTTATCACTTAAACCTTCTCCACAAACTCGGCGTAACCATTGGCTTCCAACTCATGCGCCAATTCCTTGCCGCCAGATTTTACAATCTTGCCCGCAGATAGAACATGCACAAAGTCTGGCACGATATAGTCAAGCAAACGCTGATAGTGAGTGATCACAATCATCGCGCGGTCTGGCGAGCGCAGTGCATTCACACCATCGGCCACTACCTTGAGCGCATCAATATCGAGGCCTGAATCAGTTTCATCCAACACACAGAGCGAAGGCTCCAGCACTGCCATTTGTAAAATCTCGGCGCGTTTCTTTTCGCCGCCGGAGAAACCCACATTGACAGGACGCTTCAACATTTCCTGGCTGATGTTCAGCTTCGCCGCACGCTCTTTCACAAAGCGCATAAAATCAGGAATAGACAATTCCTTCTCGCCCCGCGCCTTGCGCTGCGCATTGAGTGCCACTTTGAGAAATTGCATGGTGGCCACACCGGGGATTTCGATGGGGTATTGGAATGCTAGGAACACGCCCTTCGCGGCACGCGTATTGGCATCCATCTCCAGCAAGTCTTCGCCTTTGAAGGTGACAGTACCATCGGTCACGTCATAACCATCTCGGCCCGAGAGCACATAAGACAGCGTAGACTTCCCCGACCCATTCGGCCCCATAATGGCATGCACTTCGCCAGGTTTCACATTGAGTGAAAGGCCTTTCAGAATTTCGCGCGGTTCGTCTTCGAGTTTGACGTGGAGGTTATTGATTTTGAGCATTTTTAGTCCTGACAAATAAATTCTAAACGATTGCCAAAGCAATCTTCTGTATAAAAACGTTTGGTATCTGGAATTGCGTCATCATCTTTGACGGGAAAACCAGCAGCCGAAAGCTTGTTTCGAAGCGCCTCCGAACCAATCAGCCGCAAGGCAACGTGGGCTTTTTTGGCAGCGCGAAAATCTTCTTCGACACCCAAATGGATCTGAACTTCACCCACAGCGAACCATGCGCCACCACGCTTAGCCAACACCGGTGGCTTTTCAATTTCTGCCATTCCTAAGATGCCGATGTAAAATTCGCGTGCCTTTGATTCCAATCCAATTGGCATGGCGAGTTGCACGTGATCGATGTGGATAAGAGTCATTCAAATATTCCCCGAATTGTCATTTCGGCGAACGCGAAGTCCAGCCTCTTTGTCTTCTCCCGTGAAACGGGAGAAGAAGGGGACCCGTCGCGCAGCGATGGGGGAGATGAGGGACGGCGAGGCGCTTGTGGTCCCTCACCTATCCCACTTTGCTTTGCAAAGTGGGCCCCTTTCCTCTCCCGCTTTGCGGGAGAGGACGTGAAAAGATTATCCAACTGAACCCTCCAGCGAAATCCCGATCAACTTCTGCGTTTCCGCCATAAACTCCATCGGCAATTGTTGCAGCACATCGCGCACGAAGCCGTTGACGATTAATGCCACTGCTTCTTCTTGCGACAGTCCGCGTGACATGCAATAGAACATTTGATCGTCTGAAATTTTCGACGTCGTAGCTTCGTGTTCAAACTGGGCAGTAGAGGTTTTAGATTCTATGTAAGGTACCGTGTGTGCGCCACATTGATCGCCAATCAGCAGAGAGTCACATTGCGTGAAGTTGCGGGCGTTCAGCGCTTTGCGGTGGGCAGAAACCAAGCCGCGATAGGTGTTGTCAGAACGGCCTGCGGCAATTCCCTTTGATACAATACGGCTAGATGAGTTCTTGCCCAGATGGATCATCTTAGTGCCCGAATCCACTTGCTGTTTGCCATTGGAAATAGCGATTGAATAGAACTCACCGCGCGAACTTTCACCACGCAAGATTACGCTCGGGTATTTCCAGGTGATGGCACTACCCGTCTCCACTTGCGTCCAAGAAATCTTCGAACGCGCACCACGGCAATCGCCGCGCTTGGTCACGAAATTATAAACACCGCCCTTCCCCTCGGCATCACCGGGATACCAGTTTTGCACGGTAGAATATTTTATCTCGGCGTCTTCATGGGCGATGAGTTCAACCACAGCGGCATGAAGTTGGCTTTCCTCGCGCGTTGGCGCGGTGCAGCCTTCCAGATATGAAACGTAGGAACCTTTGTCGGCGATGATCAATGTGCGCTCGAACTGGCCCGTATTTTTGGCATTCATGCGGAAATAGGTTGAAAGTTCCATCGGGCAGCGCACGCCTGGTGGCACATAAACAAAAGAGCCATCAGAGAACACCGCACTATTAAGGCCTGCGTAGTAATTATCATTCTGCGGAACAACCGAGCCTAAATATTGCTTCACCAATTCGGGGTGTTCACGCAGCGCTTCCGAGATCGAACAGAAAATCACGCCAGCTTTGGCAAGCTCGGCTTTGAAGGTGGTGACAACCGACACGCTATCAAACACGGCATCAATGGCCACGCGGCCCGCAATCACTTCATTGCCTTCGTCATCTAAATGGCTGGGCTCGCCTTGCTTCCTGATACCCGCCAGGATTTCCTGTTCCTTCAGCGGAATGCCCAACTTGGCATAGGTTTCCAAAAGCTTGGGATCGATCTCGTCCAGGCTTTTTGGAGCAGCCATGGATTTTGGTGCGGCGTAATAATACAAATCCTGAAAATCAATTTTGGGATAATCAACTTTGGCCCAGGTTGGATATTCCATGTGCAGCCAGGCGCGATACGCTTCCAGGCGCCAATCCAGCATCCATTGTGGCTCGCCCTTTTTGTCTGAGATAAAGCGCACAATATCTTCGTTCAGGCCCTTTGGCGCATAGTCGGACTCGATATCGGTTTCAAAGCCGTATTTATATTTATCGACTTCAATCGTTTTAACGAGATCAATGGTATCTTGGTCGGCCATAGCTTATGCGGCTTTCGCTTTAGAGCGTTGGTTGAGTTTGCGGAAAACCGCGATGAAACTGTTAATGTCTTCTGCCGTGGTGTTCCATCCTAGTGATACGCGGATGGCGTTGGCAGAGATGTGAGGTGCGACACCCATGGCTTCCAGCACGTGGCTGCGCCCCACTTTGCCTGAAGAACAGGCCGAACCTGAAGACACCGCAATGCCTTCAAGATCGAAGTTCATCAAAGCGGTTTCGGCATTCATGGCGGACATGGCGAAGCATGTCGTGTTGTGCAGGCGAGCATGGCGGTTCGAGAATATAGTTTGGCCTTCAAGGCCTGTATCGAGTAAATCGGTCAGGTCATTACAATCGACATTTTCAAGGGCGGCAATTGCTCCGAACCCTGCGATGGCCAAAATGTTTTCCGTTCCAGCACGGCGGCGAAGTTCTTGCCCGCCACCCTGCAGCAAGGGTTCAACCACCAAGCCATCACGGATGACCAATGCGCCAATGCCTTTAGGCCCGCCCACTTTATGGGCCGCCACAGTGAGCAGATCGACACCCAACATTCCGAAGTTAACCCCAATTTTGCCGAAGCTTTGCACAGCATCCACGTGGAACAAATGTTCAGTGTTTTGGATCGTTTGCGCAATTGCGTTTATATCCTGGATGATGCCGGTTTCGTTGTTGGCATGCATCACCGATACAAGAGCCTTTGGCCCGGCCAGCATTTTTTCAAACACTTCAAGCCGCAATCGGCCTTGATCATCAACTGGAATAATTTCGACTGGCTTGCCACTGGCTTTGGCCGCCGCCAAAACACAGGGGTGTTCAATGGCGCTGACGAGTATGCGGTCGACGGCAACGCCACGGATCGCCATGTTATTGGCTTCCGTGCCGCCGCTGGTAAATGTTATCATCTGTGGCAAGCAACCCAGCTTGAAAGCCAGCGTGTCGCGCGCGCCGTCCATCACTTTGCGCGCAGCCCTGCCCTCGCCGTGAACGGATGACGGATTTCCGCATATGTCCATTGCAGCCGCCATGGCCGCCTTCACCTCGGGACGAAGCGGGCTGGTGGCGTTATGGTCGAGATAAGTTCTCATGCAATCGGCCTGATATGGCGGTCTTTGGTTTGCTTGATCGATGCAGCCAATGCGAGATTTCGCTTCGACACAACATCCTCAAGCGTAATTGAATCCAAAAAACCCATCATCTGCCGTCCCATAGACGACCACAGGTCGTGGGCACAGCAGCGCGTGCCCTTCACACAACCATCAATGGCTGAACCATCGCAGCGTGTAATGCGGAGTTCCTCGTCAACGGCCAAAATCACTTCGCTCATGTTAATGTCGGAAGCTTCGCGCGCGAGAACATAGCCACCGCCGGGCCCACGCGCGCTCCTCACCAGCCCAGCGCGGCGCAGCTTGACGAATAATTGCTCCAAATATTCCTGGCTAATGTCTTGGCGTTCGGCAATTTCGGATAAGGACACGTGTTTGCCACTGGCATATTCACCAATATCAATCATCGCCATCACGGCATAACGCCCTTTGGTGCTCATTTTCATGGCTAAACCATTACCCAATCACGAAAAGCTTGCTTTTTGCCCCCCGCCCCGTGCTAAAGCCCGCAGGAACAGTGAAGGCGAATGGATTCAAGCAAAACTTGAGCCCCTTCGGAATTCATATAATAAATCCGAGTAACGGAGTCAACTAATGGCAGCCATGCGCCAGTGACTTCGTGAACCGACAGAAACGGGATATTTTATGCCAGAAGTCATTTTCAACGGACCAGCCGGACGCATCGAGGCGCGTTATCACCAAGGCAAGTCCGCCGCCGCTCCGATCGCATTGATCTTGCATCCGCACCCCACATTTGGCGGCACGATGAATAACCCAATCGTTCATGGGCTTTATCAACTTTATCAATCACGCGGATTTTCAGTTCTTCGCTTTAACTTCCGTGGCGTAGGCCGCAGTCAAGGTTTGTTTGATAATGGTGCAGGCGAACTCGCCGATGCCGCTTCGGCTCTCGATTGGATGCAAGCACTGAACCGCGAGTCGAAAATATGCTGGATTGCAGGCATTTCATTTGGCGCGTGGATTTCCATGCAGCTGTTGATGCGCCGCCCTGAAATTTCGGGCTTCATTTCAATTGCCCCATTGGCCAAGCATTATGACTTCTCATTCCTTGCACCCTGCCCGGCATCGGGTCTGTTTGTGAATGGCGCCAAGGATACGGTTACGGCTCCTGAAGCTGTGCACACTTTGGTGTCGAAATTAAAAACCCAAAAAGGCATCACCATCGAGCACCGCGTTATGCCTGATGCGAACCATTTCTTTGAAGGCCAGATTGACGAGCTCACCAAGATTTGCGCAGACTACGTGGATCGGCGCTTAACCATGGAACGCTAGGCTGATGCCGAAGAAACAAGATCGGCGATTGAATGTTGGTATTTTGGGCTGCGGCCCGATTGCTCAGTTTGCCCATTTTGAATCTGCGGTCAAAGCCTCCAATGCTGATCTTTATGCCATTTGCGATGTGGCGGAAGATTTGGTCGAGCGCATGGGCAACACTTATTTGCCCCAAAAGCGCTTTCATGATTATCAAAAAATGTTGGATGATCCTGCCCTTGATGCGGTGATCATCGCCACGTCCGATGGGTTTCATGTTCCGGCTTCCATCATGGCGCTCAATGCTGGCAAGCATGTGCTTTGTGAAAAGCCGATTGGTGTAGGCATCGAAGAAGTTGAAGGTCTTGCAGGCGCAGTTAAAAAATCCGGCAAAGTTTTGCAGATCGGCCACATGCTCCGTTTTGATCAAGGCCTTGAAGCAGGCCGTGCCTTTGCACAAAATGAGATGGGTCAGCATTTGGCTTTCAAAGCTTGGTATTGCGATTCAACCCATCGCTACACTAACACCGATGCCATTCAGCCAAGTCCAATTTTAAGTGTCTCCGCGCGCAAGCCTACAGAAAACCCCAAAGCAGATTTGAAACGCTATTATATGCTGGCGCATGGCTGCCATTTGCTGGATTTGGCACGCTACTATTGCGGCGAAATCACATCCGTCAACGCACGCCTGAATGAAAAATTTGGCGCTTACAGTTGGTTCATAGATGTAGATTTTGCCAGTGGTTGCATGGGGCATTTGGATCTCACTGTGGCTATTCGCGCCGACTGGAGCGAGGGTCTGACGCTATACGGCGAACATGGCACCGTGTCCGCCAAAACGTATAACCCGTGGTATTACAAATCATCCGACGTTGAAATTTTCCACGAGAAAGATGCAACTTACCGCAGGCCACTTGGTGCTGATGGACATTTTTATCGCCGTCAACTCGAAGGTTTTGCTGATGTGATTTTGCATGGCGCGGCCATGCGCGGCGCTGATATTCAAGACGGCATTGCATCGGTGAGGGCCATGGTGGCTGTGGCGCAATCAGCACGAACGGGCAAATCAGTTCGCCTTTCCGAAGTGAGTGGCCTCGTCTGATGCAGCTTGGCATTTTCGCCAAAACATTTGCGGCGCAAGCTGCGGCGCCCGTTTTAAAAGCTGTCCGGGCGGCTGGTTATAAAACAGCGCAATTCAATATGGCTTGCGTTGGTTTGCCGTCGATGCCTGATGAAATTTCAGGTTCAATCATTTCAGAAATTGCCGCAGCTTCCCAATCATCAGGTGTTTCAATTGCTGCCATATCTGGCACTTATAACATGGGGCATCCTGATCCTGCGTTTCGCGCCGATGGTCTGCGCCGCCTCCAAGTGCTGATCGAAAATGCGAAAGCAATGGGCGCAAATTTGGTTACGCTGTGCACCGGTACGCGAGATGTAAATGATCAATGGCAATTTCATAAAGACAATTCCACGCCAGAAGCATGGCGCGACATGCGAACAGAAATGGCCAAGGCGTTGCAATTGGCAGAGGCGCATGAAGTTAAATTAGGTATCGAGCCCGAACTTGCAAATATTGTTTCATCAGCAAAGCTTGCAAAGCAATTGATCGATGACCTCAAATCTCCGCACCTCAAGATCGTCCTCGATCCAGCAAATCTGTTCGAGATCGAAACCAAAAGACATTGCAAGGAAATTATCGCATGCGCAGTAGATCTTCTCGCAGGCGATATTACCATGGCCCATGCAAAGGATCGCAATCCATTAGGTGAATTTGTTGCCGTGGGAACAGGCGTTGTTGATTTTGAACATTTCATAAATTGTTTGAAGCAAGCAGGTTTTGATGGTCCATTGGTAACACATGGCTTAAGCGAAACTGAAGCGCCTTCAGTTGCTGCATTTCTGAAAATGCAATTGGCAAGATGAATTCATGAAACGCAATGAGGTTATAGATTGAGCATGCGACCCCACTCTGATTGGTTCAACAATCTACCTAAAGACCGTCTGATGGCCGAGATTTCACTGTGGTCGGCTGATCTTGGGCGTTTGGTTGATGATACAAAACGCATCGAGCCCTTCACCGATATTTTTCATGTTGATGTTTCGGACGGTCACTTTTCACCAGCAATGTTATTTTTTCCAGATTTGTTGGCCAGCGTGCGCAAAGTTACATCCAAGCCCATTCACGTTCACTTGATGGTGACTGATGCAATTTTGCTGGATCAGGCTACGCAATTTGCCGAAGCAGGTGCTGATCTCATCAGCGTCCATGCGGAAAACGCAAATGCGATTGAGGCACTCTTAGCAATCAAAAAGGCAGGCCTAAAAACCGGTGTGGTCTTGCAGCTTCATACTCAAGTGAAAGACGCAGGCCATCTGGTTCCACACATTGATATGTTCACTTTGCTGGGCACGCGCATGGGCATCAAGGGCGTTGGCCTAGATGATCAGGCCCCTGCTCGCCTTCGCGAAGCTCGTGCGTTGGTTGCTTGTGCTGGTCGACGCATTATCGTGGCTGCCGATGGTGGCATTCGTGACAATACGGTTCCAAAGCTTCGCTCTGCTGGTGCGGAAACTATCGTGATGGGTTCGCTGGCCTTTGGCGCTCCAGATTTGAGCGAGCGCTTTGCCTGGGTGCATGCGCAGCAATGAAGGGCGATCTTACCCTCGGCATTGATCTTGGCGGCACGCAACTTCGCGCTGCGATCATCGATCAAAACGGCGCGTTGCTGCGCCGTGCCGCAGTGGCAACGGATGTTGCAGGCGGCCCAAATGCAATCGTCTCACAAATGGCAAAACTGTTTGATGAGGTTGGCGAAGGTTTGAAGGACCGTATTTCCGCTGCGGGTGTATCATCACCTGGCCCGCTCGATTTGGAAAATGGCCGAACGTCTGAATTGCCAACACTTCCAGGATTTTTCAATTTTCCTTTGCGCGATACTTTATCGGAAAAATTATCGCTTCCCGTCGTTCTGGAAAATGATGGTGTTGCCGCGGCCAATGGCGAATGGAAATTCGGCGCGGGACGCGGGCTGAATAATCTGGTTTATGTAACCGTGAGCACAGGCATAGGTGGCGGCGTTGTTGTTGATGGCCATCTAATGCATGGGCGGCGCGGCATGGCGGGCCATGTGGGTCACATGATGGTTGATCCCGAAGGTCCCATTTGCGGCTGTGGCGGCAAGGGCTGCATTGAAGGCATTGCATCGGCGACAGCCTTTGGTGTAGCGGCGCGCCGTTCAGGATATGTTGACGGTAAACATGCCGTGAAAGCCGCCCGAAGTGGTGATGCGCGAGCATTGGCTCTGCTTGATACCGAAGCGACTTGGCTCGGCTATGCTTTTGTAAGCCTGTTACACCTGTACAGCCCGGAAATCCTTGTCGTCGGTGGAGGTCTTTCTTCAGCTTTAGATTTGATGATGGCTGGCATTCGCAATCAGATTGACCGATACGCCATGCCAGCTTTCCGCGATATTCAAGTTGTTCCGGCGGAATTGGGCGATAATGCCGGTCTGGTCGGCGCGGCTGCCTTGGCGATGCAAACGGCTTGGAGCAGTTTCGGATCGAACCTATCCATTCACTGATTTTTAGCCAAAACACCGCCAGTCATTTCGTGCTTCACACCTGTTGTGCCCGGAAATGTAATTGGCAGTTCGCGCAAACTGCGCACGGCGAGATAGGCCCAAGCTTCCGCCTCCATGCTATCCCCACCGAGGCCCAGCTCTTCGGCGCTTTGCACGTTGGGCAATATCTCGCGCAGCATTTGCATCAGCGTTTCATTGTGCCGCCCGCCGCCACAGATGATCCATGCTTCAGGTTGTTCGTGAAACCAATGGGCTGCACGCGCAATTGAATGAGCCGTGAAGGCCGTCAAAGTGGCGGCACCATCTTCTAAACTCAAACCGCTGAAATCGAGGTGGGCAAAGCTGTTACGATCTAAAGATTTGGGAGGTCGCTTGGAAAAATATTCGCTGCTGAGAGCAGCTTTCAAATGTGGCACAGAAATCTTGCCACGCGCGGCGGTTTTTCCAGAATCATCATAATCCACGTCACCGTGTTTCTTCATCCAATCATTGATAAGTGCGTTGCCGGGGCCAGTGTCGAACGCATTAAGGTAACCGTCAGGAGCTATCTGAGTAACATTTCCAACGCCGCCGATGTTCACAAAACATGGTGGTGATGAGCGCACCAACGCGCGGTGATATACTGGAATCAATGGTGCGCCTTGCCCACCTGCCGCCACGTCAGCGGCTCTCATATCATACACAACCTGGATTTTGGTTGCATCGGCGAGTGCAATTCCATCACCCAATTGAACCGTCAAATGTTGATCGGGTTTGTGAATAACCGTCTGCCCATGAAACCCAATTACATCTATATTTGAATGATTTAAGCCATTTTTATCAAGAAACTTATGAACTGCATCGATATGCCAATACGTTAAAGCTACTTCCGCCTCCGCAAGCGCTCCAGGCCGTTGATTCCGCTCGGTAATTTCTAACGCCTCGACCAACGCCTGCCGCAATATTGATTGCTGTTCATGATCATAATCAAAGGTCGCAGAAGCTCCACGCTCTACAATGTTTTCGCCATCAGTTTTTATCAGAGCAATATCAATACCATCCAGCGATGTCCCCGACATCAAACCAATACTTGTGAAGATTTTTGACATGATATCCAACTATGTTATGACGCTCGGATCATGACCCAATATAAATCCGAATTTCTTAACACATTAACCGAACGCGGCTACATTCACCAATGTTCCGATTTCGCGGGGCTTGATGCCTTGGCCGCTGCGAACAAAGCTGTGGCTTATATCGGGTTTGATTGTACAGCATCATCCTTACATGTTGGTTCACTTGTCCAGATCATGTTGTTGCATTGGTTACAGAAAACCGGAAACAAACCCATTGTCTTAATGGGTGGTGGCACCACGCGCGTTGGCGATCCGTCGGGCCGCGATGAGAGTCGCAAGATTTTAACGCTTGATGATATTGAAGCCAACAAACGCGGCATTCAAACGGTTTTTGACAAATTTCTGAAATTCGGCAAAGGCAACACCGATGCCTTTATGTCCGATAATGCCGAGTGGCTGACAACGCTCAATTACATTGAAATGCTGCGCGATGTAGGCAAGCATTTCAGCGTCAACCGCATGTTAGCAATGGACAGCGTGAAGATGCGCTTGGAGCGCGAGCACGAACTTTCATTCATAGAATTCAACTACATGGTCCTGCAATCTTATGATTTTGTTGAACTCGCGCGCCGTTATGGCTGCAACTTGCAAATGGGTGGTTCTGATCAGTGGGGCAATATCGTCAATGGTATTGACCTTGGTCGCCGCATGGGCACGCAACAACTATATGCTTTGACATCACCTTTGATCACGCTTTCATCCGGAGCGAAGATGGGTAAGACGGCGTCAGGTGCTGTGTGGCTGAACGCCGATATGCGCAGCCCTTATGATTACTGGCAGTTCTGGCGAAATACCGAAGATGCGGATGTTGCACGCTTCCTGAAATTATTTACGATTTTACCGATGACCGAAATCGCCAAGCTCGAGGCTTTGGGCGGCGCTGAAATTAATGAGGCCAAAAAAGTTTTGGCTAACGCAGCCACTGCCCTTTTACATGGCGAAGCTGTAGCTCAAGAGGCCGCAGAAACCGCCCGTAAAACATTTGAAGAAGGGGCAAGCGCAGCTGGCCTACCGACTGTAATCGTCAATCTTTCAGAGCCTATCGGCATATTGCAAGCTTTGGTTCAAGCCGGCCTTGCCACTTCAAATGGCGAAGCGAAACGGTCGATCCAGGGCGGCGCTATTAAGGTGAATGATGTTACGGTAACTGATGAGAAGTTGACGATATCGCAATCAGACTTAAATGCTGATGCCGCCATCAAGCTTTCGATGGGCAAGAAGAAGCACGTTCTGATCAAGAATAGCTGATCAATTGGTGCGTTGAGCAGGCGCGCGCTTTGGTGAGAAGTCGAAAAATCTGCGGAATATACCTGGTGCGATCGCTGACAACGGGTTGACTTTGATGTCGGGCTTGGCAAACGTTCCGCCCACAAAATAAGTCACGCCAAACAGGCCTTCGTTGCTGTTGCCGCCACTCAAAATATCACCCAGCAACGGTACATTGTTGAAAACACCGGAAATTCCACAGGCGGGGATCATGGTTCCAGTCACATCAATTGCATTGTCAGACTTGCGGATCACACCGTCCGCGGTTGCGCACATATCAGTGCCTTTTAATACTACATTGCCCAGCCGCACAAATTTATCATCAGTCGTGAAGGGCAAATGCAAGCGCTCGAAGTTAATGCCTTCTTTGCGCGGGCCTGATTTTTTGGGTTTGCCCCGTTGGTCAAGTTCCGCCAGTGCAGCTTCGTTACGAACATCAAAATTCAGAATATCAAGCCTGCCCTTGTGCACAGGTGATCCTTCTTCATTTCCTAACAAAGCAAAAAAGCGTAACTGGCCGCCAGCAATCTTCGAATAGAAATTTGCTGCTCGCAAAACCGAACCTCCGTCATTAGAACTAACACGAAACTCCCGTCCCGTTGGCAGCGGCACCACCGTCACGTTTAAAGCCTGGCCGCTTAAAAACTTTGCGCTGATATCAGCTTCGGCGATCTTGCTAGCTCTGGCTCGTAAAACAGCGTTCACATCTGTTAGTGTTTCGCCACGATTGGCTGTCACGCGGTCGAAATGAGCGGTCAAGGTGAAGTCTTGGCCCTCTGCTGTTGTTGGCCCAGATTTGTTTTGGGGTTGAGAAGCAGGGGATGCCAGCGTTTTGATGTAAGGACGTGCGTCGAAATTTTTACCTGAAATGTTTAAATCTACTGTGCCTTCACCCGGCACAACGCGTGCTGAAAAAACATTGTCTTCGTCTAGTTTGATCTGATCCATGACGACCGATTGCAACTTGCCCTTCAAGTTGGTCTTAATACTTCCACGCAGATGAAGGCCATCGCCATCAAGAACAAAATTATCAATGCTGCGTCCTTCAGATGTGCTGCGAAGTTTAAAGGTAACTTTGGTGCCAGGCTTTGCGTCACGCTTCCAACTCAGAGCGGCCAATTTCATTTTTACATCTGAAAGGTCTGCATCAATTGCTACATCAGCATCGCCCTTCTCGTTTCTTTCTATCGTTGCGTGGATGGGCATCGGACCGGAAATATAGTCGGTCAATTTCATACCCATTTTTTCTCTTGTCTTTTCATCCAACGTCGCGGTGACTGAAGCCTTTGCTTGCCCACCACTGCGCGGCTTTTGCCATTGAATCTGAGCGGGCAAACCGTTGAGCTTTGCAGGTCCAGAAATTGAAATTGAGTCCGGGAATAGATCAACGTTGAATTGACCATTCGTAAGATCGAGCCCAGGTGCAATGTCTGAAAGCTCTACGTCGACCAATTTCACATCGGTACTAAAATGAATTCTGTCCTTTGGAACATCATCAATTAATGGAAGCTTGAGGCCAATTGAAGCTTCAGCTTGGCCTTTTAATTTGCCTAGCTCGTCAACATCAAATTTCATCACGTCGAGCTCAGGCTGACTGGCAAATGCCAGCATTGTTGAAATAGGTGCCGAGAGTTCGAACGCAAATATGCCGGGCACTTCATCCAACATCACGTTCTTTGCGAGAAAACTGCCACCGTTTAATTTTACAGTCTGGCCATTTACCAAACTGGATTGGCCAGCACTGATATTCAACTGAAAATTATTGTCGTGTTGCCCACCTTCGCCTGCACCATTTGTAAGCATCGGCATAGTTTTAAGATATTTCGTGCTCACATCTTTAAGTTTGAAACTGAAATCAACCGAATTTTCTGGCAAGTTTTTGTCCAGTTTGGCTTTGGCCAATGCGTCTGCACTCAAATTAACCTGAAACGTTCCTTCAGATACGCGCCCTGCAACGACATTTTCGCTGATCCAGTGTCTTGAGTTTGGAGCAATGATAGGAGGCCAGATTGTCTTCAGGAACTCAGCTGAAACATCGCGCACCCTGCCCGCCAAATGTATGGCTGGCGACTTCTCGCCATTACTGACTGAACCGCGCATGCGCACGCCGGTGTTGCCGGACATGACGACGAAGTCTTCAATCTCAAGGCTAGCATCGGTAACACCGGCTTGGCCTGCAAACTCAACACGATCAACAATGATTGGGTCTGTTTTTATGTCAGCGGGATTTAAGCTGACGTTGTGCGCTTTCATCTGTATTTTAACTGCAGATAATTTTCCGTCTGCTGCCCGCACTGGTGTTATCGTGCCCGACAAATCAGCTCTGGAACCGCCGAGTACGAGAAACGAGTCTACAATGTCAAAACTACCTTGGTTAGGCCGATATTTCGAATTCAATGTGCCATTATCGACGTCGATCGGTTGGGCGACAAAGTCTGGCAAACTCAAGCGGCCCTTGCCTGCAGTAAATTCTGCTGAAGCAGCCGTCACCGTACCATCGTCTTTGGCTTCAAGTTCTATATGCCCCGCAAGCGGAATGCGGACTTTTGCAAATTGCGAAAGCGCAAATATCTTGTCAGAAACATCGGCCGGTATCACGTTATCGACAGTGGCGCTAACAGCAAAGTTTTTCTGCTCGTGATGATAGGTCACTGAAAACTCGGTGTGCCAAGGATCTTTTGCAGTATCCACTTCAGCTTTGGCCAAAATCACAAAACCATATGGCATTTTTCGAAATGTAAGATCAGCATTCGGCGCAAACCAGTTCGCAGAATTTGCATCGTCATGAACACTAATGGTGGCCGCACTCACCCGAATGTCTTCCAAGGAAGAAAGAGCGCCATCCGCGCTGCGATCATCCAATATTGCAATCAATTTTGCGCCAGATGTCTGATTGGTTTCATCGGGTGTATCATTTCCGACGCGGTCGGATTTACCATTTTGATCAGGTGATAATTCGCCCGTATCCTGGCCGCCCACGCCAAGTTCAACCGAACCATCAATATTTCGTCTGGCACTGATTTTAGGTCCGATGAGTTCCAAGCTGCGCGCAGCAATGTGGCCACTCCATAACGCTGAGCTATCGAGTGTAACAGCGGCGCGTGGCGCGCTTGCTATGACTGCGCCAGACGAATCAGAAAGGACCAAATTGCGAAATCTTATATGCGGAACATGTGAATTTTGATCGAGCTCCAGAACAGCAGTGCCCAATTTCACTTTCATGTCTTTGAGTTGATCGTTGATTGCAAGCTCAATGCGGTTGTTCAGAAATGAAATAGCCATCGGCCCTTGCGAGAGTTTCCAAGCAAAGGCGCCAACACCCAGTAGAATGAGTGAAAACACGGTCAGAAGACTCCAAGCCGTTATTTTCGCTAGTTTCCGCCTCAACTCATCGTCCTCTAAAACGCAGCCTTGAAAAGGGATTCGGTCTGCCGCACAACATTGAAATTTATACGCATATTTCAACGTAATGGCCACCAAAGCTTGGCTAAAGAAAGGCAAAGCTTACCCGATGACAACTGCCTTCGAAGGCTCTATGGATATGGCCTGGATGGCAACTAAATGAGAAAGAATCGATTAGGTCGTCATGATTTTTAAACGCGCGAAACCACCTGTTGCAAAACAACCGGCCATCAGTTCAGAGCCATCCTATGTGGCTCGCGACACGACTGTGCACGGTGATCTAATGAGCGAGGGCGAAATCCATATTGATGGTGCGGT
>CAXTKH010000044.1:0-29062 GCA_964244815.1 uncultured Aestuariivirga sp.
CAGGCGCATTGGCTACGACTGCTGGACTATCGATGTCGCTCGGAGCGTTCACAGGCGGCCTGATGCTAGCCGAAACCGAATACCGCCGCGCAATCGAAACGCTGATTGAGCCCTTCAAGGGTCTATTGCTCGGTGCGTTTTTTCTCCTCGTGGGCCTTAGCATGTCAACGACAGCGTTTTTTCAACACCCTTTACATATCTTGATGTTGGTCGCGTTGTTTATTGCAATCAAAGCAATCATCATTTTTGGTTTGGGTCACCTGTTTAAACAAAATATCGCTACTTCATTTGAAAGTGCGGCCGTGCTTGGTCCATGTGGCGAATTTGCATTCGTCATCATCACTGCTGCAAAATCCGCGGGATTATTTAAAAACGGAGAAACTGAAAATATTTTGCTCGCAGTTGCAATCAGCATGATAGCGATTCCGTTACTGGCAAAACTCAGCAAACATTTGTTGCGTAAACAGCGTGATGCTCGTGCTCAAATTATGATTGAACAACAAGATATCGCGGAAAATTTAAACGCCCACGTGATCGTCGTTGGTTATGGTCGTGTCGGCACGCTAACGGCTTCGATGTTGGAGGAGCACAAAATTTCATATATCGTTCTGGATTCCAATATCGCCGTCATTACAGAAGCAAAAAACTCTGGCTTGCAGGCTTATTATGGCGACGCGAGTAATCCTGAGTTTTTAAGAAAATGTGGCTTGGAAAACGCAAAAGCCTTGGCCGTTACCATGGACAACCCGGAACGCGCGGAAGAAATCGTGCGCAACGCCCGAGCTGAATTCGCAGATCTGAAAATCGTTGCGCGGGCTCGCGATGAAGCCCACGCCATCCAACTCTATGAATCAGGTGCCACCGAAGCTGTGCCCGAAACCATCGAAGCCAGTCTGCAATTAGGCGAAGCGCTGCTTGTAGAAACTGGCGTGGCAATGGGCTTGGCTATCGCTTCGGTACACGAACGCCGTGATGGTTTTAGAAAACTGCTGGGACGCCCAGACCGCAAAAAAATTCTCGCAGAAACCCAAAAGTCTCTGCGCGACCGCCTGAAGAATTAAGCTACACCCAGTTTCTTCTGCAAATTCGTGCTGCTCGTTGTGTACTGAAACAACAAACGTTCGCCCGGATTAATGTAACGGAATGCCTGCTGCGCCATCAGTGCAGCTTCATGGAAACCTGAAAGGATTAACTTCAACTTGCCCGGATAAGTGTTGATATCACCCACCGCAAAAATGCCGGGCACATTGGTTTCAAATTTTTCTGTATCAACCGAAATCAAATTCTCGGTCAGGTTCAAACCCCAATCGGCAACAGGACCGAGCTTCATGGTCAAACCAAAGAACGGCAACATGGTGTTACAACCCAACTCAAACGAAGCGCCATCAGCACCCTTGACAGTTGCTGAAGCCAAAACACCATCAGCGCCGCCAAGGCCTGTCACTTGACCAATCGCCAATTTCATTTTGCCTGCTGCCACCAATTCGCGCATTTTGTTCACAGAGTCTGGAGCTGCACGAAATTCATCACGGCGGTGTAGAAGTGTCATGCTCTTCGTAATGGGCTGCAAATTGTTTACCCAATCAAGCGCGCTATCACCACCACCAACAATCAAAACATCTTTATCGCGAAACGCTTCCATCTTTTTCACAGAATAGAAAACCGATTTGCCTTCATAAACATCAATGCCAGGAATCGGCGGCTTCTTCGGCATGAAAGATCCACCACCAGCAGCAATCACCACAACCTTGCAGTTAAAAACCAGATCGCCATCAGTCTTCAACACAAAGTCATTGTCGCCGCGCTTATCAAGTGACGTCACCATTTGATTGAAATGAAACTGTGGCTTGAAAGGTGCGGCCTGTTCCATCAAACGTGAAGTCAGATCCGCACCCGTAACCAATGGCAAAGCAGGAATATCGTAGATTGGCTTTTCCGGGTAAAGTTCAGCACACTGCCCACCCGGGCGATCCAGAATATCAAGCACATGGCACTTGATGTCCAATAAACCCAATTCAAAAACCGTAAACAACCCGCAAGGGCCCGCACCGATAATAACAACATCCGTAGTGATCACGTCAGACATGTGTGAGGTCAACTTTCTTAGAATTGCTTTTCTGGAACTTTAACCCGCAAGCCGTCCAGCGCGTCTGAAACTTTGATCTGGCAAGAAAGACGGCTGTTGTCGCGCACATCGAATGCAAAATCCAACATATCCTCTTCCATCGGGTTGCGCTTGCCAGTTTTGGCCTCCCAATCAGGCTCGACATAAATATGGCAAGTTGCGCAGGCGCAAGCGCCGCCGCAGTCAGCATCAATGCCCGGCACTTGGTGCTTCACAGCCGTTTCCATAACGGTCATGCCGGCAACACCGTCAGCCGTAATTTCATTGCCATTGTGTTGAATAAACGTAATTTTGGCCATGTCTGCCTTTAATCCCTTGATTGCAAAGTTACATAAGAGAAGCAAGGCGGAAAAGCAAATCCGTTGACTTAGCTGTGAAAAGCCCTGCTTTCAGCAACAAAGGCAGCTTCGGCTTGATCTAATAAAGCTTCAAGCACGGCAGCATCAAAACTCACATTTTCCCAGGTTTTAGCCAATTCTTCAATTTGAAGCGCACCAACAGCCGCCGCCGCACCGCGCAGATTATGGCTTAAAAACTTGCGATCCTCAGCCGAAATCGCGCCAAGCTTGATACGTTCTTTGGTTTCCGCCACTTGAGCCCGAAAAAGGCCGATAACTTCGCGTTGCAAATCAACGTCATCCATCGTGCTATGGGCGAATCGGACACGGTCAAAAACCGTCTCGGACAAAACAACCCCAGGCGCAACCAGAACGTGTTTAAAATCTTGCCTACTCACCAAACTCTCCCGCATAGACTTGACGCATATTAGCGCAAACGTGATGCAGAGTTCTGAAGAAAGACCCCTAACAAACAATTTCTCGAATCGATTCAATTCGATCCACAATTTTAACCATTTCTTCAATTACTCGGTGGGCAACCCGGATTACGGGTTCAAGATGTGGTAAATTTAGGTTAATATGTAATTTGAGTAGTTCCGAAGCTTATGGGCCCCCAGTTGAGCGAAAGCACATTTGGGATAAGTGATGGAGCCAATAATCGGGTGCAAGAACACCCTATAAATGCGGGTAACAGGTATGGCAACTAAACCAACGGATAATCGTCGCAGAAGCAGAACGCCAGTTTTGGATTCCCCAGAACTGCTACAAGAGGCATCTGCGCCAACGTTGCGCGCGAGTCCCGCTAACGAGAATGACCGCACAACGGCACAAATGCTGGCCCGTTTGCGCAAACAGCCGTCTATGGCCGTCTATTATTTTGCCACCGGAATTTCCGCATTATGGTTTGTTGGCTGGGTTATGGCCTACGGCGCTCAAGTGTCGGCTGATCTGACTGGAGTCGGAGGTGCATCACCAATCTTGCTGCAAGGCGCAGCAGTGTTGATCATGCCAATCATAGCAATTTTTGCAATTGCCTATTTCAATTGGCGCGCCCAACAACTGCGCCAAGTGTCTGAAGTGCTGATGCACTCAGCATTGCGCCTGATCCATCCGCAAAACCTGGCAACTGAGGGTCTGACTTCAATTGCTCAAGCTGTGCGCGAAGAAGTTGACCTGTTGGTGGGCGGCGTTGAACACGCCTTTCAACGTGCCACCGCATTGGAAGAGATCGTCCATAAAGAAATTTCAGCCGTCGAACGCGCCTTCGGTGGCAATGAAGACCGTATCCGTGGTCTCGTGAACGGCCTTGAAACCCAACGCATCGCACTTCAACAAACCAGCGCACTTGTCACCAATGATGCGGGGCCAATGTTGAACCGTCTGGAATCCAACACTCAAAACTTGGGCCAAGTTATCAATCTGGCTCTGTCGACATTTACCAGACTTGAAGATGGCTTGAAGGGTTCAACCACCGAGCTCGCACGCACCATCGAAGAAGTAGCAGCACGCGCTGCGATGACCGGCCAGGAAATCGGCGGTCATAGCCAGCAATTTGAACGCATGTCGACCACACTGGTCAACGATTTCCGCGGATTCTCAAACCAGCTCCAACAATATGTTGAAACCTTGAATTTCACAGCCAATAATTTGGGCAATGAAACCCGCAAATTCGGTGGCGAAGTTAAAGGCATGGAAACCAGCTTGCTCACTCTGCTTCAAGAAAGTGCAAGTCAACTAACTGCCGCCAATATGGAAGTGGGCCAAACTATTGAACGTCTGAGCACTGGCACAGTTGCCAACGCCAAGCAGACGGCAGCTGAACTCGCCGAAACATTCGGCACCATCGAAGAAAATATTACCTACCATCTGAAATCGACATCGAACGAGATTGCATCCCTGATCGAACGTTCAGGTGTAGATACCGCAAGCCGCATTGATGCCAGCAGCGGAATGGTAACCCACGGTCTGCAAACACTGGCTAATGATTTCATTCAAAAAGTCCAAGCCACACGCACCGACTTGTTGAATGTAGTAGGCGATTCCGGCAACCAGGTGGCTCAGGCCGTTGACGTTGCTGCCACGCGATTCAACGAACGGATCAATCAATCAGGCAGTCAAATGTTGGCCGGGCTTGATCAATCCGGCAATCAATTGCTGGCCCAACTCGCCACCTCTGGCACAAGCTATGCAACTCGCATCGATGAAGTTGGTGGCCGCTTGACAGCGCAACTCGATCAAAACGTAAATCGCGCCTCAACTAATCTGGAAGAAGCCAGTGCACGCGTAACCTCACAACTAGACCGTCATGCAAATTACCTCAGCATAAGCTTCGACGAAGCCAGCGGACGTCTAACCTCACTGGTCGATGAAAGCGCTGGCAAACTAACGGGCGCGCTTGATTTAGTCAGCGGCAAGCTCACATCACAACTCGAACATCACACTACTAAACTTGCAACCACAATTCAGCAAACAGCAGAAAATCACGGCCAGGTTCTGGCCAACACCGCACAAAACTTCACCATGGGCATGGATGGTAGCTTGAACCAAGCGCTTGTCGGTTTAAGCGAAACCAGTACGCGAATTGATGCTTCTGCTGCCACAATCAGCAACAGCCTCAACAATGCATCGAACTTGGTGACGGGTCAGATGCAATCGGTGGGCGCTAACGTGAACGATCTGCTTGTTGCCACCAGCGGCACCATTGCTGCCCATCTGAAAGAAACTTCCGAAATCGTCGGCCGTCAAATGCAAGACTCTGGCTTGGCCTTGTCGCAAAACATTGAAACCTCAGGCGGCATGGTAACGGATCGCTTGATCCACGCTTCTGGAGATTTCTTAAACAAGGTCAACCTCACGCGCGATAACATGCTCAACGCATTGTTGAACGTATCTGGTGAGATGACTGGCAAGTTGGAAACAACTTCGACCCAGATTTTCAGCCAGATTAATTCAGCCTCGGGCAAGATCACCCATCAGCTCAACGAAACGTCAAAATTCATTGCCGACCATATCGTTGAACGCACGTCTGAAGTTTCAACAAGATTGCAAGATTCAACTGTCGATCTTTACACTCAGCTTGACGAAATTTCAGGCCGCATCAACAACCAGCTCAATGAAACCGGAAAATCTGTAACAGATCAGATTTCCGGCACAACGTCGCAACTCACAACACGGTTGCAAAATGCTTCTGTTGAGATGAATGGCCATCTCGCCGAAGTGGCCGAACGCATTGCAGCTGAATTGAACGACACATCAGCCACAGCCGCCATGCACCTCTCTAGCATTGCAGATCGTGTAACTGGCCAGTTGAACGAAACATCAACCACCGCTTCACAGTACATCAACAACACGGCAGACCAGCTGAGCGGCAAACTCAACAGCTCAACCTCTTTGATGTTCACAAGCATTGACAAGGCCTCATCTCACATCACTGACCAGCTTGAGAACATGTCATTGAAGGTTGCTGATCACATCATCAATCAAGCCGCAGACGTGACCGACCGCGTTACGATTGTGACCGAAAAGTTGACCAACAAGCTCGATGGCTCGTCAAATCAACTTGGCGCTCTTCTCACCACTACTGAGTCGCGCATGGGCAACCAACTTGAACAAGCAACGACAGAATTGGCAGCCTTGTTTGATGTAAACACGCGCATGATGACAGAACAGCTGGAACAAAGCTCCACAGCAGTCACCAGCACATTTGCATCTACAGCAGTGCGCGCGGCTCAAGCACTTAATCAATCAAGCAATGATGTTACATCTAAAATTGAAGACGCAAGCCAGGCAATGTTTGGCAAGCTCGAAGGCACGACGCGTGAATTGGGCCAACGCTTTGACGTTGCAACTGATCATCTGGAACGCGTTACTGGCGATATCTCGTCGCGCCTCGACGGAACTGGCAAACGCTTTGCCGAAGTTTTGGCCGATGCGTCTGGCCAAATCTTCAGTGATCTCGGCAAAGCCCGCGATGCATTCCATGAAGGTCTGGGCGAAACCACAATGCAAATCTCGGGTCGCTTTGAACAAGAAACCGGCCTCCTCGTGGGCCGCATTGACCGCGCTGTTCAAGAATTCGACGGCGCTGCAAACTCTTCATCCGGCAAACTCGACGAAGCCGGCAAGAAATTTGCCAAGCATGTTGAAACCGCTAACACGTATCTTGCTGATCAACTGGCTGCTGCAGCACTTGACGTTGATACCCGTCTCGAAAGCGTTTCAATGAAGCTGACAGGCAAGCTTGAGATGACCGGCAGTCGCATCTCTGAACGCCTCGATGATGTTTCAGCCTTGGTTGAAAAATCCATCGACAAGTTCAATAACGAGATGGAGCAAATGCTTCAGAGCCGCAAAGACTCGCTCGATACTTTGGTCAGCGATGCCAACCGTCGCGCTTCTGAAGTAGATGGCGTAATGACCAGCTACATCAACCTGATTGAAGAGTCGCTCACAACAGCAGAAAGCCGAGCCCAAAACATTAACCGCATCGTATCGGATCAAACCGCCGCTGCGCTCTCGCGTCTGGAAGAAGAATTGCGTAAACTCGAAACCAACTCAAATGGCCAGGCACAACAAGCCGCTCGTGTGCTGCGTGATCAACATGAACGCGCTTTGGCCAGCATGAATGAAATGTTGTCTTCAACAGCAAGCGATTTCCAGCAAACCGCACAAGATATGCGCATCACTGCACAACAAGTGGTGAAGGATATCGATGCTGCACGTGGTGAGTTAAAGCGTGCCGTCATAGACATGCCTGAAGAAACCCGTGTGAACGCCGATAATATGCGCCGCGTCGTGGCTGATCAAATCAGTGCTCTCAATGCCTTGGCCGAAGTCGTACGCAAGCAATCAGGCGGCCTTGATTATTCGGGGCCCGGCTACATAACGCCGCGAAGTTCCGGAGCGCCCAATTCGGGAAAATCTGAGGGCGCCTCGTTCGAAGCTCCAATTATTGGAACGATGAGCGCCATTAAAGCCCAAGTGGAGCGTAATGTGGAGCGTCAGGTTGAACGTGTTGCTGCCCCTGCCCGGGCCGTCGAACAAGTTGCGCCTGCGCGTCGATCGACAGACACACCACCAACGCGCCAACCGCAGTCCAACGGCGCACTGGCCAAGGAAGTTGATTCTTTCACGCAAAAACTTCATGTCTCGGCACGTGATTTGGTAGAGGCCATTGAAGGCAGCTTGCCGCGCGATTTGGAAAAGCGTTTCGCTGGTTCAGATAAATCGGTTTACACGCAGCGCCTTTATGAAAGCCGCAGCCGCAAATTGGTTAAAGCTATCGAAGGTCGCTATTCTGATGAACGATTATTGCGTGGTCGCGTACAGGCCTACAACCGCCTGTTCGAGAAACTGCTCGACACTCTGTCAGAATCCAAAGGCGGGGAAGCCGTAATGGAGCAAGTCTTGGCCTCAGAACAAGGTCGAATCTATGTGATGCTCGCTGAAGCTGCGGGCCGCATGCCGAGCCAGTCATAAAACTCGAACTCACATCAGAAAGCTGGCCGATTGCGGGCAGCTTTACCATTGCCAGAGGCAGCAAAACCGAAGCTCAAATTATCCTCGTCACTTTGAGGGAAAATGGCTTTACCGGACACGGCGAAGCCGTACCCTACAGCCGCTACAATGAAACAGTGCCCCAATGCATTGCCAGCTTGGAAGCAGCACGCGCTGCAATCGAAGGCGGCATTGATCGTTACGAACTACAAAACCTTAACCTTCCCAAAGCCGCACAAAATGCACTTGATTGCGCACTTCTCGATTTAGAAGCGAAAAAATCCAGCACTCCCGCGTGGCAACTCATGGGATTGCAAAATCCAAAAAGTACAATCACTGCCTACACGCTCAGCCTGAACACTCCAGAAGCAATGGCCAAAGCCGCCGCCAACGCCGCGCATTATCCTTTGCTGAAACTAAAACTCGGCCGTAATGGCGATGTTGAACGCCTGAATGCCATACGCGAATCTGTCCCCAATGCACGCCTCATCGTAGACGCCAACGAAGGCTGGTCGCCAGCCATTCTGCCAGCCATGTTGGAAGCTTGCCAAAAATACCGCGTCGAGTTGGTCGAACAACCCCTACCCGCAGATAATGATGAAGCCCTGCGTAAGATGCCCCGCAGCACTATCATCTGCGCTGATGAATCTGCCCACGATATGGCGGGCCTTAAAGACCTCGTCGGTAAATATGATGCTATTAACATCAAGCTCGATAAAACCGGCGGCCTCACCTCCGCTCTCGCTCTTGCAAAAGCCGCCAAAGAACAAAACTTAAAAATCATGATAGGATGCATGTTGGCCACATCACTGGCCATGGCCCCGGCATTTCTGCTCTCCCAATTGGCGGACTATGTAGACCTAGATGGCCCGCTGCTGCTGAGCAAAGACCGCGAGCACGGCATCGCGTTTAACAACGGCATCATGCAGCCGTCCCACCCATCACTTTGGGGTTAGCGCGAATATAATAAACCGCAATAACCAATCCGATTGCTGAAATCAGTGCCATCGCCAAAAACCCCAGTCCGCCATAAACGTCATAAATCGGGCCAGACATCCAAGTGATCGAAGATAGAAGCACGCCACCAGCAAGCGCTGCATAAAGCCCCTGCGCCGTGTTGCGTAAATTGGACGGCACATGCGCGCGAATAAAATGCATTAATGCCAAATGCGCACATGCAAATGAAATGGCATGTGAAAGCTGTAACACCAGCAACAAAATCTCATTGGTCAAAAAGGCTGTGCCCACCCAGCGCACCACGCCACCACCCAACCCAATCACCAGCAAACGCTCAACACCAATTGCGTCAACGATCCGGTGTGCAAAGCCAAAGAAAACAACTTCACCAACAATCCCCGAAGCCCACAAAAGCCCAATCGTGAAAGTGCTAAAGCCAAGGCTGGTCCAATAGACCGAACTGAAACTGTAAAGCATGGCGTGGCTGGAATTAGCCAAACTTGCCGCAAACAAAAACAAAGTGAAGTGCGAAGCGAAGAGAAATTTTATGGCTGCCCCAAATTCCACAGCGCTCGTGTGATGTCGAACACTATCGCGTTCCGGATCTTGCGGAAGCAAAAACGTAGCAATCACCGAAAACACCTGCGCATCTGCAATCAGCCAAACCGTTTCTAAAGGAGAAAGCCTCGTGAGCAGTGCTCCCGCAATCAAGCTTCCAGACAAGAAACTCAGCGAAGCCCAAAGCCGCAACTGGCCAAAATTGAGCCCCAGCGCCGCACTTGCATCAACACCAAACCCTTCAATCAGCGGATTAACCGGTGCAAAGAAAAACGCACCCCAAAGTGAAACCAGCAAAATCTGATAAAAACCATTGGTAAACGGCAGCGCCATATAGCCTATGAGTGCGATAACCGAGCAAAACTGAATAACCAGTCGCCGGTTTCCGGTTCGGTCAGCCAAAAGTGCGAAAATTGGCGCACCCAAAATACGAACCGCCATCATCGCAGCCACCACGCTTGCAATTTCGCTAACGGACAGCCCTTTGGCATGCAACCAAAGCGGCAAAAAAGGCAATTGCACACCATTGCCTATCATCAGCAAGGAATAACATGCCGAGAATCGTATTTTAAATTTATTTGCCGTCATTTTGTGCCTTGGCCTAAACCAAACATTCACCACTTTCCACGATAATCACTGCAAGGCGCGTCTGCGTTAGACGCAGGGGCCAGTTAGTTTGTGTGAATTTGAGTGTGTGGAGTAGCGTAATGAGTGGGCAACAACCGGCATTTCCGGAATCTCTTGATGAAATCTTGAATGTGGTGAGAGAAACACCACGCGGGCGTTGGTTCTTAGAAGCCTACACCAACCGCGTCCAGACTGGCGGCACATCCACAATCCTTTCCGCAATTTCCAAACTCGAATCCAGCCTCCAATCCATGAGCGGTTCCGGCGCTGATACAGCATTGTTGCAAAAAGCCAGACAACACATCGCCCAAGCGCGTGCCGATATTGTAAGTTCAGAGCAAGGCAAAGCATCCCTCTCGTCAGAAGGCCAATTATTTGCAAAGCTGGCCGAGCTGTCGAAAAAAGCGTTCAGCGATCCAACAAATCAAGAACCAGCCATCGCCAAAAGTGTTGAGCGCGTCCTGCGCTTGGTGGCCGATCTCGATCAAGATTTGGGCACCACATTGGTGCCAATGCCTATCGCCGCTCAAAAACCAGCTGCGCAATATTTCAAACAGGATGACGATGTTTTCGAGCCTGCCCCAGCGCCTGTTGCAATCAAACAAGTAAAAGCAATTAAACCAGTCGAACCAGCCGCACGCGGTGCCAAATTGGTCATCCAGCATCTGGAGCTCAATAAAACCGAAACACCTGAACCTCTGGTCACATATCCGGTCAAACCCGACATGGCTGAACCAATAGCGATCACCACCACGGATGCATCAGCTTCCACATCCGAACCCTCGCGCATCGTCATCATCCGCAAAAAAGCTGAGGACTTGATTGAAGTCCCCCTCATCGATGAGCAGAATGCCGAGGCTCAAATGTCTGCTGCTTGAAACCAAGTCAAAACGACGACGCCGTGATGTCGAAAAAGGCATGACGGCGTCATTGTTTGTTGTCATTGCGTTGCGTTACCATCACAATTTCGTAAAAACAGCGCCAACTGAGTCATAATTAAGGCTCCATTTACCAAGATCAGGGAGTCTGCGCGCTTAATTCCAGTGAGTGAGAAGTAACCCCCCGTGTCTATTACTAAGTTCAACCGCCGTTCGTTTCTGTCTTTGGCTGCCTTTGCACCATTTGCCGTGGCAACGGCGGCGCGCGCTGAAGATCCTGCTAATGTAGGCTCCATCACGTCGATTGCACCACGCTTGGCCATGCAAGGCAAACTCGCTTCCAAAACTGAAATTGTGCAGGGACAAGGCCAAGCACCAATGCTGACCCTCGGTTCTCTCAATGCCCTCGACAGCGCGATTGGCATGTATGAAGAAATCGTCGCGGGCGGTGGCTGGCCGCAAACACCAAAAATCAAATTTGATAAAACGACAAAGCCTGCCGATATTTTTCGCCTCCGCCAACGCTTGGTGCGCGAAGGCTATCTGGAACTGGAATCCCTCGCATCCGCCGATACCAACAAATTCGATTCCACGCTCACGACCGCAATTAAATCATTCCAATTCAACCACGGTGCCAATCCCAGCGGCAAGATTGATGAGCGCACCCGTGCCGAATTAAATATAGCAGCCACTGCGCGGCTTTATTCCCTGAAAGAAAACCGCCCCCGCGTTGCAGAACATCTCAAAGATTTAGGCCCCCGCTATGTCGCCGTAAACATTCCCGCAGCACAGCTTGAAACTGTTGAGTTGGGCGAAGTCTACTCGCGTCACAATGTGGTCGTCGGCAAACTGGAACGTCCAACACCATCGCTCAAAAGCCGCGTGAACAATATTGTGTTCAACCCCTTCTGGAACGCGCCCGCATCCATTGTTGCTAAAGATATCATTCCAAAATATCTGAAAGACCCAGCCTATCTCGACCAGATGGGCATCCGCGTAATAGATGGCGACAATGGCATGGAGGTTGAACCTTCAAGTGTGGATTGGGAAACAACCGCACCAGATCGTTTCCAGTTCCGCCAAGACCCTGGCGAGCACAACGCATTGGCCACTATGAAAGTGAATTTCCCGAACAAGTTCATGGTCTATATGCATGACACCCCGCACCGCGAATTGTTTGCCGGCAATAATCGCTTTGAAAGTTCAGGCTGTGTGCGCGTCGATAAAGTTTCCATTTTGATCAATTGGATTCTCAATGGCCAAGACGGCATAAACATCTCCCGCATTGACGAGATTACTGCCGCAAAAGAGACTATTGAGACCAAAGTTGATGGTCAAACCGACGTGCGTTTCATGTATCTAACCGCCTGGGCCACAGAAGATGGCCGCGTCAATTTCCGGCCCGATGTTTATAAACTCGAAGGCAAAGAATTTATCCTAGGCCAACCTGAACCGGTTATCGCACTGTAACAGACAAAGTGACCAATTGAAATTCATGCATCAACCCCTTAAAAGATGGGCATGAAATTCGATACACCCTACATTCACATCTTCAAACAAGGCAACGCAGCACAGCATCCGCTATTGCTTTTGCACGGCACAGGTGGCGATGAACATTCGCTGCTCGAAATAGCAGCGGCAGTATCACCCGATCGTTCAATCATTTCCCCACGTGGCTTGGTAAATGAAAGCGGCAACCTTCGCTTTTTCAGACGTTTTGCCGAAGGTCAACTCGATGAAGATGATGTGCGCTTTCGCAGCAATGAACTCAGCCAATTCGTTTCGGGCGCAATGTCTGCTTACAATCTCACAGCACCGATTGCTGTAGGCTATTCAAACGGTGCCAATATCGCGTTAGCAATGCTTTTCATGCACCCATATATTTTAAGTGGCGCAGTCTTGCTGCGGTCCATGGCCCCATACAGGCTCATGCCAAATGTCGACCTCGACCAAAAACCAATTCTATTGTTGAACGGCGCGAAAGATAATTTAATTCCGCCCTCCGCAACCAACCAGTTGGTCAACACGTTGAAAAATAGCAATGCCAAACTAACGAGCGAAATTCTACCCACTGGCCACGGCCTCACCCACTCCGACATCATGATAACAACGAAATTTTTGAAAGATCAAAACTAATGCAACTAAACGGTTTCCACCATCTTACCGCCGTCACAGCAGACGCGCCACGCAATCATGCATTCTATACCAAAACGCTCGGCATGCGCATGGTCAAGAAAACCGTAAATCAGGATGATACCACCGCCTATCATTTGTTTTATGCCGATGGCAAAGGTTCCGCCGGAACCGACATCACCTTCTTTGATTGGCCCACCGGCCCCCAACGCCGAGGCACACATGAAGTGGTGCGCACGGGCCTTCGCATCAAAGGCGAAGCCGCATTCGAATACTGGGCTGAACATTTCAAAGCCAACAACATAAACGCTGAAAAGCAAACCGAAGAAAACGGCCGCCAAGTTATTCACTTTGAAGATTTCGAAGGCCAACGCTTAAGTCTGGTTGATGATGAGAGTGATGCAATTTCACACACCTGGGATCAAAGCCCGGTGCCGCCCGAATATCAAATCCGTGGCCTCGGCCCCATCACACTGAGCGTACCTGATCTCAAGCCAACTGATATGGTGCTAACCCAGATCATGGGCATGAAACCCGCCGCACGTTTCGGCGACACGCATGTCTACCACATGAGCGGCACTGGCCCCGTGGCCGAGCTCCACGTGCGCGTAGAGCCCAACTTGCCTCAGGCCCAACAAGGTGCTGGTGCCGTTCATCACGTCGCCTTCAACATCGAGATGAGCCAATACGAAGCCTGGACAGACCGCCTGAAATCCATGCGCGTTCCAAACTCTGGCCCTGTTGACCGCTTCTGGTTCAAAAGCCTCTATTTCCGCGAACCAAACGGAATCTTGTTCGAATTGGCGACCGATGGCCCCGGCTTTGCAACCGACGAACCCATGGACAAACTGGGCGAAACCCTATCCCTGCCACCATTCCTCGAATCCAAACGCGCCGCCATTGAAACAAAGCTAAAGAAGCTCTGATTGTTTCTCGCCCTTATCCTCCGCCCTCGCGGGGGAGGTGGCGCATCTTGCGCCGGAGGCGGGCGACAACATCAAGGTAAATTATCTCTCATAAAAATATCAATGCGAATGCGCTCCTGATCTTCAACCAGCGGCATATTATCTGCCTTCGCCAACAACACGCGCACCGCACTTCGCACCTCATGCCCCGCATCCTGATTGATGATCACATCAATCGTGCCTTTGATCAGCGCGCGGCGTGACCCATCCGTCACTTCATGCGCAATAAAAACCAGATCCTTTGCAGCAGGCGATCCATCAAGCGCTGAAACAATTCCAGCCGTGCCACCGCCCACATTGTAAATCCCCAAAAGATCAGGATGCTCAGCCAACAACTGTAGCGCCAATTCTTCTGAACGTTCCATATTATCGCGGGATTCACGCACAGGCAAAATTTGCAAATCAGCAAACTCATGCGCCATCACTTGCTCAAATCCAAACTGCCGCTCAATATGATCGCGTAAGGCCAATGAACCTGCAAACAACCCAACCTTCCCCTTGCGGTTCCCTAAAAACCGCCCCATCAATCCAGCCGCCGTGCGCCCTGCTGAGGAATTATCAATTCCAGCATAATGCCAACGTTTGGAACCCGGCACATCAGAAACCAGCGTCACCACAGTCACACCGCGCGCCACTAATGCATTGATCGACTCGCGCACCGCCGGGTGGTCAAGCGCCACCACAGCCACACCGTCAATGCCCTCTTCCAGCTCGTCCAAAACCTTGGCTAGAAGCGGCCCGTCGAACACGTCCACGCGTTTGACCATAATTGAAACCCGCTCGCCCGCCATGCGCTGCGCCGTGGCCTCCACCTCGCCACCCACACGGTTCATAAACTCGCCGGCCGTATTGGGCAGCACAAACCAAAACCGATATTCCCTGCCCCGTGCCAGCCGAGCCGCAATCCTGTCGGGCTGATAATTCAGTTCACGAATAGCCGATTCAACTTTCTCGACTGTGCGTGTTTTCACCCCCGGCCTGCGGTTCAACACCCGGTCAATCGTTGCAACACTCACACCCGCTTTCTGGGCCACATCTTGAATCGTAATTTTTACCATAGCCCGTTTGAAGCTGAAGGCTTGCCACTTGTCAAATGCTCCGCGCTAAGGCAATTCCAAACCATGGCCCAGCAGTTAAAACTCGCTGCCGATATTGGCGGCACTTTCACAGATATCGTCCTCGAACAAGGCACCAAACGATGGAGCGGAAAAGTCCTGACCACCACCGGTGCGCCAGAGCTTGGCGTGCTCGAGGGCATCAAACTCATCCTCGATGAATCAAAAATGTTGGCGAAAGACATTTCCGTTTTTATCCACGGCACCACACTGGCCACCAATGCATTGATCGAACGCAAAGGTGCCAAAACCGCCTTTATCACCACCGAAGGCTTCCGCGACGTGATCGAGCAAGGTTACGAAAAGCGCTTCGACCATTATGATCTGATGATCGAAAGCGCCAAACCGCTTGTCGACCGCCACCTCCGTCTCACAATATCAGAGCGCCTCGCAGTGAATGGTGATGTGCTGATCGCACTCGATGAAACCCAAATCCCCAGCCTCGCCAAAACCATCCGCGATGAGAACGTTGGCGCAGTCGCCATCGGCCTGCTCCACGCCTATGCCCACCCAAAACACGAACAACGCATCGCTGAACTTTTAAAGCCCCTTCTGCCCGCTCACATCACCATCTGCCTATCGTCCGAAGTCGCTCCCGAAATTCGAGAGTATGAACGCTTCTCAACCACAGTGGCCAACGCCTACGTGCGGCCTTTGATGGCGGGATACCTCAAACGATTGCAAACGGCACTTGGCGAAATGGGCCTCAGCGCCCCACTCTATCTAATGATGTCCGGTGGTGGCCTCACCACATTGGAAACTGCAAGTCGCTTTCCCATCCGCCTTGTGGAGTCCGGCCCAGCGGGCGGCGCTATCCTCGCATCACGCATAGCGCAAAGCTGCAAACTCCCCGAAGTCCTGTCCTTCGACATGGGTGGCACAACTGCCAAAATCTGCCTCCTCAGCAACGCCGAACCAGCCCGCGCTCACAAGTTCGAAATCGCCAGAGCATATAAAGATATGAAAGGCTCTGGCATTCCTGTGCGCATTCCCGTCATCGAAATGGTTGAAATTGGCGCAGGCGGCGGCTCCATCGCCCGTGTCGATAAATTGGGCCGCCTCACCGTGGGCCCAGATAGCGCAGGCTCCACCCCCGGCCCCGTCTGCTACGGTCGCGGCGGAACCATGCCAACAGTCACAGATGCTAATGTAGCCTTGGGCAAAATCGATCCCGAATTTTTTGCAGGCGGCAAAGTTAGGTTAGATGAAGCAGCATCCGCAGCGGCCTTCAAAACCAACATCGGTGATAAACTAAATCTCAAAGATTTCTGGCCAGCCGTAGGCGTGGCAGAAATCGTTGAAGAAAACATGGCCAATGCCGCGCGTGTGCATGCCATCGAACGCGGCAAAGACATCGCCAAATGCACCATGGTCGCCTTCGGTGGTGGTGCACCTCTACATGCCTGCCGCTTGGCCGAAAAAGTCGGCATCACGAAAATCATCGTGCCCGGCGGCGCGGGCGTAGGTTCCGCCATCGGCTTCCTGCAAGCCCCCGTCGCTTACGAAATCACCAAATCATTCGCCGTCAATCTCGATCACTTTGACGCGGCCCATGTCAACGCCCTCATCAAGCAAATGACCCACGATGCCGAAGCCGTGGTCAAACCTGCACTCAAAAACGAAAAGCCATTTCTTACCATTGTTGCCGATTGTCGCTATGTCGGCCAAGGCCACGAAATCCAAGTGGCCATACCCGTCCGTACACTGAACAATTCGGATGGCGCAAAACTGAAAGCTATTTTTGAGAAAACCTACGCTTCAATCTACGGCCTCACCATTCCAAGCCAACAAGCCGAAGCCATCACCTGGTCACTCACCTGCTCTTTCCGCGTGGGCAAACCAACGGCAGCCAAAGCCGCAGCAAAACGTAAAACCATAAAACCCCTCCGTACACGGAAGATTTATGATGCAGCTCTCGGAAAATTAACAAACGCCCCCGTCTATTGGCGGTTTGATCTCAAACCCGGCATGTCCCTCAAAGGCCCAGCTATTATTGCGGAACATGAAACGTCCACAATCGTCGGCGCAAACTTCAAAGCGAGCATCAATTCACTCGGCAATATCGTGATGGAAAAAACAAAATGAGCAAAGCCGCATTAGAAGCCATCAAAATCCAAGTGATGTGGAATCGCCTGATCGCCGTGGTCGAAGAACAAGCGCAATCACTGCTCCGTACAGCCTTCGGCACCATCACCCGCGAAGCAGGTGATCTCTCAGCGGGTGTCTATAACGCACAAGGCCACATGATCGCCCAAGCGATGACCGGCACACCCGGCCACGTAAACACCATGGCCACAGCCGTTGCGCATTTCTTCGAAAAATATCCGCAAAGCACAATGAAGCCAGGCGACGTTTATTGCACCAATGACCCATGGCTCGGAACCGGTCATCTGTTTGACTATGTGATGATGACCCCAGTGTTCCTCGGCAAAAAGCTGGTCGCCTTCTTCGCCTCCACCTGCCATGTGATCGACGTTGGCGGCATCGGCTTTTCCGCCAAAGCCAATTCCAGCTTCGAAGAAGGAACGCTGATCCCGCACTTAATGATCCGCAAACAAGGCAAATTGAACAATGAATTGCTCAGCATCATCCTCGCCAACAGCCGCAACCCGGTTGAGGTAAAAGGCGATCTCCTCTCACTCATCAGCGCCAACGACACAGGTGCCAGACGCCTCGTCGAGATGATGACCGAATTCAAAATGACCTCGCTCGATAAACTGGGCGATCACATTTTAAAAACCTCTGAGAAGGGCGCACGCGAAGCCATAAAAGCCCTCCCTGATGGCGAATGGTCATACGCCATGCCGCTGGATGGCTACGAAGCCCCCGTCACCATCAAAGCCAAACTGATCATCAAAAATGGCAAGATCACTGTCGACTACACAGGCACATCACCTGCCTCAATCTACGGCATCAATTCACCGCGCACCTATTCGCTGGCCTATTCCGTCTTCGCACTCAAAGCCATCATAGCCCCTCATGTGCCAAACAATATCGGCTCGCTTTCATGTTTTGACATCATCACCGAACCACATTCGATTGTCGATCCCATCCGCCCTTCGCCCGTCACTTCGCGCCACGTCACGGGGCAAATGTTGGCCGACGTCGTGTTCGGTTGCCTGGCGCAAGTGCTGCCCGGCAAAGTGCAGGCCGAAAGTGCCGGCTCCATCTGGATGATCCAATTGGGCTCTGCCCATGGCCGCGTTCCGCGTGCGACGCTCGAAGGCACATCGGAATTTGGCGTGCTTGCCATTGGGTTAGGTGGCATCGGTGGCAGGCCCGGTAAAGACGGCCTCTCCACCATGGCTTTCCCCTCAGGCATCGGCGGCATCCCCACCGAAATCACCGAGAGCCAATGCTCACTGTGGTTTAAAGAAAAACAATTCCTCAAAGGCAGCGGCGGCGAAGGCGAATATCGCGGCGGCCTTTCGCAACGCTTCGAAATCCGCAACCGCGAACAAGCCCCCTTCACAATCTCAGCCGCCACCTTCGACCGCATCAAAAACCCCGCCCAAGGTCGAAACGGCGGCAAACCCGGTTCATTGGGCTCAGCTCGTTTAAGCAACGGAACTAAACTGCCCGACAAAGGCATCCACATCGTGCCCAAAGGCGAAAGCCTGATACTGGATCTACCAGGCGGCGGCGGCTTCGGTGAATCAAGCAACCGGCGCGTGGAGATGGTTGAAGCAGATAAGAAAGCGGGCGTGATCTAAATGTCCTCTACCGCCACTTGCGGGAGAGGAAAGCGGCCCATCGGGCGCAGCGCAGCGAAGACAGATGGGAAAGGTGAAGGGAAGTCCAGCCAATCATAAGCGCAGCATGCTGTAGACCGTTGCACTTTCGGTTTCCTCTTGCCATCCTGCAACCCTACTGGAGTCGCCCCATGCCCAATCACGCCCTTCCCACCAACGCCACCCTCGTAGGCCGCGTCCACCTCCCATCTATCGGCCCAGCGATCGTCCGCGTCGATGGTGATAAACTCATCGACATCACCGCCATATTCCCCACCATGCGTGATCTCTGCGAGATGAAAAATCCGGCGCAGGCGCTTAAAGCAGCTGAAGGCAAAACCATCGGCAAACTCCAAGACATCCTCACCAACGCCAAACCAACCAATCGCAATGCTGCCCACCCTTGGCTCCTCGCCCCAATTGATTTGCAAGCGATCAAAGCCGCAGGCGTCACCTTCGCAGTCTCTATGCTGGAGCGCGTGATTGAAGAAAAAACCAGAGGCGATGCCGCAGCAACTGCCGCTATTCGAGGCTCCATCAACGACATGTTTGGCGGAGATTTGCGTAAATTAAAGCCAGGCTCAAAAGAAGCAGCAGACCTCAAAGAAACACTCATGAAGCAAGGAGCATGGAGCCAATATCTTGAAGTGGGCATCGGCCCTGATGCAGAAATTTTCACCAAAGGGCCCGTACTCTCCGCCGTTGGCTGCAACATGGATGTGGGCGTGCATCCTAAATCATCATGGAATAATCCCGAGCCCGAAGTCGTGATGGTAGTCGCATCATCCGGCAAAATCGTCGGAGCCACACTGGGCAATGATGTAAACTTGCGCGATGTCGAAGGTAGGTCCGCTTTGCTTCTGGGCAAAGCCAAAGACAACAACGCCTCCACCTCCATCGGCCCCTTCATTCGGTTCTTTGACGAAGCTTTCACCTATGAAGATATTTGCCAAGCCGAGCTTTCGATGAAAGTCACAGGTGAAGATGGCTTCGTGATGCAGGGCCATTCGAACATGAGCCAGATCAGCCGCGCACCCGCTGATATCGTCGCCCAAGCCATCAACGAACACCACCAATATCCTGATGGACTTGTGGTCTTCTGCGGCACAATGTTTGCCCCCACCGATGATCGCGGTGCCAAAGGCAAGGGCTTCACCCATCACACAGGCGATATCGTCGAAATTTCCACGCCACTCCTGGGCGCTCTCACAAACCGCGTTGTCCCAACAGACAAAGCCGAACCATGGCAATTTGGTATCGGCGATTTGATGCGAAATTTAGCCCACAGGAAACTTCTCTAAAGCCTATCAATTGGCTGCTCTGCTTGATATACAACACCGAAAAATGGGGGGAGCGACGTGTCGCACTATATAAAAATTGCAGGATTTTGCTTGGCCATTTTTTGGCTAGTCTTTGCAGTCCCTGGTTTTTCCCAGACCGTAGTCCCGTCCGCACCGCTTAATCTCACTGATCTTAAAGTGATCACCCGCGTGGTGCCGCCATTTGTTTTAAAAGATAACGATCAATATCAAGGCTTCTCCGTCGAACTCTGGCAGGCAATCGCCAATCAGATCAAAGCCACATCGCACTTCGTTGAAAAATCCAACATCAAGGAAATTCTCGCAGGCGTCAAAGCCAGCGAAGGCGATTTGGCAATTGCAGCAATTTCGATCACGTCGCAGCGCGAACAAGAATTTGATTTTTCACAGCCGATGTTTGATTCAGGTTTGCAAATCATGGTGCGCTCGGAAAACAACGGCGGTTTCAGCTTCTGGCAAATCTGGAATATTCTCTCGTCAGGTGCCATGCCATTCCTGCTGGGTTTAATGGCAGCCTTGATCATCATCCCTTCTCACCTGGTGTGGTATGCTGAACGTCGCGGCGAAAGCCATTTCATTTCACAAAATTACTTCCCCGGAATCTGGCAAGCCGCATGGTGGGCCATAGGTGCTGTAGCAGGTCAACAGCCTGATAGCCCAGCCTCCAAATGGGGCCGCATCCTCGCCGCCATGGCGATTTTGGTTTCAATGGTGTTCATGTCTTATTTTCAAGCCACCATTACATCAGCCCTCACCGTGCAAACTTTGAAAGGTGACATAAACGGCCCCGACGATCTAAATGGCCGCAGAGTAGGCAGCACAGCGGGCAGCACAACAATCAGCTTTTTGAAAACACTGAATGTGAATGCCACTGAGTTTCAAAAAATAAACGAAGCATTCACAGCTTTGGAAAATAAACAGCTTGATGCCGTGGTCTTTGACTCGCCCGTCTTGCTTTATTACGCAGCTACCCAAGGCCGCAACAAAGTGCAAATTGTGGGTCCAATGTTGCGTAAAGAAAATTACGGAATTTTATTTCCGCGTGGTTCCGGTCTTCGCAAACCCGTCAACGAAGCCCTCCTCACCTTGCGTGAAAATGGAACCTATGATGCACTTTACGCAAAGTGGTTTTCAGCTACACAATCAGCACAATAATCACCGCATTCTATCGCTATATGTCCCAAATACCCTGTCCCATAACAGCGTGGTCACACCAAAATTAAATTGGTTGTTGCCATAGTGATGTATGGCGTGGCCGCGCTTCAATTTGCGAATAAATTTAAATCTGCTGTGCTCAGCTCGGTGCACAATAAAATGAACTGCCGAGAAAGCCAGATATCCCGCCATCAATCCCGCAAAAACAAAGCAGCCTTGATACACGCCCAAAATATATGCTGCAGGCAAATATCCCAACACAAAAATCAAAGTAAAAGATAAAACTGAGGGCGTTCCAATAAAATCATCGGCATCAGCATGGTGCGCCATATGCAAGGGTTTTACCAAAGGCATATGATGAAACGCAAATCGGTGCATCCCATATTCAACAATTGTCCAAATCCCATAACCCAGAATCAAAAACGCCAAGCCAGTCCACCAAGCTTCATAGCGCAGGCCCCATGCACCAATACTCACAGCAATGAAAATGAAAACCGGATAAGTATAAAAATCAAGCATGAAGGTAAAAGCATTCATGCGCGTTGAAAACAGGCTCAATACAAAACTATATGAAGACCTGCCATATTGGCTAAACCATAGAAAGTTATCATCACCATCATTCATCCTGACATATCCCTTGTTGAGATTTTTCAGTTCTTGCCGGACTTTGAGATAAGGCCCAAAAAATGATGATTATGTGGCGAAATTTATCCCACGAAAGCCCGCTCAACAACAAAATTGGCGGCATGGTGATTGGATCCTTCAGTAAAGCCCTTTGGTTCCAGCATGTCGCGAATATCTTTGATCATGCCCATTGAGCCACACATCATGATGCGGTCGTGCTCAGCGTCAAACCCGGCAATCCCCAAGCTCGAAAAAAACTCGCCCGACGCAATCAAATCTGTAATTCGACCATTATGCTGGCTTGGTTCGCGTGTCGTTGATGCAAAGTGCAGCAAACGTGACATAGCCTCTTCACCCACCAGCGGGTCGTCGTGCGTAGCAGCCACACTGTCAAACCCATATTGCAATTCACCAACAGTGCGGCATGTATGCGTCAGGATCACCTGTTCAAATTTCTCATAAGTCTCAGGGTCACGGATCAGTGAAACAAATGGCGCAACACCAGTCCCCGTAGAAAGCATGAACAACCGCTTGCCCGGCAACAATGCATCATTCACCAATGTGCCAGTCGTTTTCGGCCGCAACAAAATCTCATCGCCAACTTTGATTTTTTGCAAACGCTCGGTCAGCGGCCCACCAGCCACTTTGATTGAGAAAAATTCCAGGCTCTCATCCCACGCCGGGCTCGCAATCGAATAAGCGCGCATCACAGGCTTCTCCTCATCTGGCAGTCCCAGCATCACAAACTCGCCCGAACGAAAGCGCAAGGACTGCGGCCTCGTCACCCGAAACCGAAAAAGCCGATCTGTGTAATGTTGCACTTCAATCACGCGTTCAGAATGGATGTTCGACATATCATCACCGTTCGTTATAAAGAACGATATTTAGATAAGTCCGAACGTTTTCGCAAGTCACAATTCAGTGTGGCTGAGCCTTGACTTGAATCTGGCTCCAGCGCAGTTTAACAGCTTCGGGATCTTCATCAGGGGAATAGATCATGTCATTGAAACTAAAGCTTATTGTTATCGCGTTAACGTCATGCATGATAGGCGGCACAGCAGCCGAAGCAGCCCAATGCGGCAATACCGCTTCAGGCTTTGGCGCATGGAAAGCCGCTTTTGCTTCTCAAGCCAAAGCTGGCGGAATCGGCTCACGAGGCCTCGCAGCCCTCGCCGCGACATCTTATTCAACAGGCACAATCCGTGCGGACCGCAATCAAAAAAGTTTCAAACTTTCCCTTTCCGCCTTCATGGCCAAGCGCGGCTCCGCCGGAATCATCGCCCGTGCTAAAAGTTTAAAGCGTGCTAATGCCGCCCTTTTCGCCTCGCTTGAAGCCCGTTACGGTGTTCCCCCCGGCCCCATCCTTGCCATCTGGGGCATGGAAACAGGCTTTGGTGCCGTTACTGGAAATCAACCCACAGTCTCAGCTTCGGCAACGCTGGCCTATGATTGCCGCCGCACAGCATTCTTCACTGAACAACTCATGGCAGCCCTGAAACTGGTAGACGGCGGCGCCATGTCCTCGGCCACCCGCGGCGCAATGCACGGCGAAGTCGGCCAAACCCAATTCATGCCAAAGAACATCATGCTCTATGGTGTTGGCGGCAGAAATCTCAACAACAAGAATGATGCCTTGGCTTCAACCGCCAATTTCCTGCGCGGTCATGGCTGGCGCGCAGGTGCAGGCTACCAACCAGGCGAAGCAAACTTCCGCGCCATCCAAGGCTGGAATGCCGCCACGGTGTATCAACAAGCCATAGCGATCATGGGCCAACAAATTGATGAGTGAGAAAAGATAAACTCGGCCAAACCGACTCCCCTCAATATCGTCATTCCCGCGAAAGCGGGAACCTCTGTTTCATTTGCAACAAACACAGATGCCCAGTTTCGCTGGGCATAACGTCTTACAGACTCCAATAAAAATACTGTACTTCCCCTTCACACCCTTGTGAACTCTTCCAATCTTAATCCAATCTTAAATACACCATTCCCAAAATGGCGCATGCTGATTTCATTCCAGAACGATCAAGCCCAAAATGAAAAACTGCGCCTCGCAGAAGTATTGAGCGCCCTCACCTACGCGCTCGATATCACCGAGGGTCAACCGCAAGGCCATTCAGTGCGCTGCTGTTGGATTGGTCTTCTCATCGCCGAAGAACTGAAACTAAATGATCAACAAACTTGGGAACTCTATTACACCCTGCTGCTGAAAGACCTCGGTTGCAGCAGCAATGCCGCCCGCGTCTGCGAACTTTATCTGGCTGATGATCTGAGTTTCAAGAAAGATTTCAAGCTCGTCGATGGCAGCCTGCCGCAAGCGCTGCGCTTTGTCATGTCGCACACTGGTTTGCAATCAGGCATGGCGGAGCGTTTTCGCGCCATCATCAACATCTTTCAAAATGGCGGAGAAATATCGCGCGAGCTGGTTGAAACCCGCTGCACCCGCGGTGCCGACATCGCACGCAAAATGCGCTTTAGCGAACCCGTAGCCCAAGGCATCCATAACCTCGACGAGCATTGGGATGGTAGCGGCAAACCATATGGACTCAGAGGCGAAGAAATTTCACTCTACGCACGCATCGCCCTGCTCGCACAGGTCGTCGATATTTTCCGCATGTCGAGCGGCGAAGATGCCGCCCGCAAGGAAATCGAAAATCGTTCCGGCACTTGGTTTGATCCTGCATTAGCCAAAGCCTTTAAAGCCGTAGCCGCAAGGCCTTCCTTCTGGGACGCCATGAAAAGCGATGATCTGCGCGAAATGATTTTGGAACTTGAACCCAAAAACGCAGATGTCAATTTCGATGAGGAATATCTTGATGATATTGCCGCAGGTTTTGCCCAAGTAGTCGATGCAAAAAGCCCATTCACTAAAGGTCATAGCGAGCGTGTAGCCCTCTATTCTGATATGATCGCCGAACAACTTGGCTTGACAATACCCCATCGCCGCTGGCTCAAACGCGCAGCCCTGCTCCACGACATCGGAAAACTCGGCGTCAGCAATTCCATCCTCGATAAGCCCGGCATACTTGATGATGCCGAATGGGTGGCCATGCGGCGTCATTCTGCTGAAACTGAATTGATCCTGTCGCGCATCTCAGTCTTCAAAAAAATGGCCCCAGTCGCCGCCGCGCATCACGAAAGATTGGACGGCAAAGGCTATCCTAATAATCTGACGGGCGAACAAATTTCATTCGAATCTCGCATCCTCGCCGTGGCCGATATCTTCGATGCACTAACCGCCGACAGACCCTACAGATCCGCCATGCCCGCCGCCAAAGCGCTGAGTATAATGAATGAAGACGCAGGCCGCGCCATTGATGCAGAATGCTTTGCCGCTTTGAAGCAAGCGCTCCAAAAAATAAACTCAAGCATCGCGGCTTAAACCTCTAATTACCGTGACTTCGATCATAAGCATTCACCAACAGCGGCATCCAACCTCGCGGCGGCGCATTCGGCTGATAAATCTCAACCTTCAGCGGATAACATCTTGCAGCATCACTCGAATGCTCAGACCCACAATCACCACCGGGGCATGCAGAAAGCGCACCAAGCAAATTTACTTCAGCAAAAAATTCAATAAAATCACCCGGCCTTGCAGGCGTTTGCTTCATGAAATATTGGCCTGTATCGCGTGTGAAGCCAGTACACATAAAAACATTCAGCACATCATGAATAAAAGGCTCAGCCTTATCCAGGCTGAGCCCTGTTTCAGAAGCCAAAGCCCGGGTTAAATTGGAATGACAGCAATGATGATAATCATCGCCCGTCAAAAGCTTGTGCGTATATGGATCACACCGCGTGCCAATAACATCATGCACCGAGCCGCCAAATTCATCAAAGCCATACCAATCCAGCGTGTCCTCAGTAATTGTTGCCATCGGTCGCATGAAAGGAAAATTCGACCACATGCGGTCACCCTTTGAAAGATGCGTGCCATGCAAAGCCCGCGTTTTCCCCGAATAGAATCGCTCGGTATGATCATCCGCATTCCAGAGGTTAAGGTCACCAACCTGTGGTCCTTCAACAGAAACAATCCGAAAAAAATTCCCTGCTGGCACATGAAAACTCTTGCCCTCGCGCGGCGGCACAATGATCTCTTGCGTCTGTGTCCAATCAACACGTGAAGCACAATAAGCTGCAACACCTGCCGGATTCAAATCATCAACTGGATAGCAAATAACGGGTGCCACAGCTTTCTTCTGTTGTGCATCCACAGGTACATCATGTTCTGGTCGAATGAGTTTCATAAGGCCCAATCCAAAAAAACTATTCGTAAAACAAAAAATCCATCTCGCAAAAACTGTCCTTAAATCCATGCAACTTCCTTTCATTAAAGAAAGCTACACTAGGAATATGGCGAAATAATGTTATTCCTATAAGTAGGATAAAATTATCCTCCCGGAACCCGAGGAAGAAGGTAAATCTCTGATAAAGCAGGTAAATCCGTATCGAGTTGATCACGGTAAATCTTGCCATCAATCGAAACCGCCACCCCGCGTTTGATGTGTGGCTCCATGCCCGGATATTGCTCACTCAGTTTTCGGAACAACTCGCGGATTGTTGAAGCCTCAATAAAAACCGAAGGGGCGCCGTCAGCCAATGGCCGCAGCGCCCCCCAGAGATGGATTTCTATTTTCGCCACGTTTATTTTTTGGCAGCCTTGATCGCCTTCAAAATCCGTGGTGGCGACATTGGGATATGATGCATCCGAACCCCGGTCGAGTTTGTGACGGCAATTGATACAGCCGCCAATGGTGGCACGATCCCAGTCTCGCCAACACCGCGCACACCGTAAGGGTGATGCGGATTTGGAATTTCCAAAATCTGTGTATCAATCATCGGCAAGTCTGAACAAACCGGAATTCGGTAATCGAGGAAGCCTGCATTCTGCAAACGCCCATTGGCGCCATAAACATACTCCTCGTTCAAAGCCCAGCCAATGCCTTGTGCGGCACCGCCTTGATATTGGCCTTCAACATAAGATGGATGCATGGCTTTGCCAGCGTCTTGGATCACGGTGTAGCGCGTAATCGTCGTCTTGCCGGTTTCCTTGTCCACATGCGCGTCACAAATATGCGTGGAGAACGAAACACCCGCATTATCAGCCACAATTTCAGCATGACCAGCAATTGGCCCACCAGTGCCAGGTGCCGCAGCAGCAATTTCCTTAACGCTCAACGGCGCCAGGTTACCACGGCTTGTGCCCTTGGCCTTTGCTTGGCCATCAACCCATTCTACATCATCAACTGGAATTTCCCACATTTTTGCAGCGCGTTCACGCATCACAGTCACAGCATTGCGTGCAGCAAACACTGCAGCCATTGAAGATGAGAATGTACCACGGCTGCCATCGGTCATGTCATTATGGCCAAGCGAAGACGTATCAGCCACAATCACCCGCACGGCTTCATAAGGCACACCCAGTTCTTCAGCAGCAGCAAGTGCCAATGAAGCACGTGAACCACCCACATCCATGGTACCCACAGCAACAGTCACGCTGCCATCAGGTGTCACGTTCAAATCAACGCAAGTCTGGCCACCGAAGTTAAACCAGAAACCGCAAGCCATGCCGCGACCAACGTCCTTGCCCAAAGGTGCATGCATATGCGCATGCTTCTTTGCCGCTTGCAGAGTTGGTAAAATACCAATCGGACCATAAACTGGGCCGTAGGATGACTTGGTGCCTTCCTTCGCAGCGTTCTTGATGCGGAAATCAATGGGATCCATGCCAATGGTTTTGGCCACTTCATCAATTGTATTTTCAACCGCAAAGCATGATTGCGGTGCTGACGGCGCACGGTAGGCCGCAGACTTTGGCCTGTTGACCACGCAATCCTTGCTCAGCGATTTAACATTCTTGATGTCATAGCAAGCCCAAGTCGTCATCGCGCCAAACTCGGCCCAATTTGCTGGGAATGCACCACCATGATAGCGAAGCTCAGCAAACGCCGCTGTAATCGTTCCATCTTTCTTGGCACCAATTTTGACATCGATGACTGAAGACGAAGTTGGTCCTGTGCAACGGAACACTTCCTCGCGGCTCATCGTCAATTTCACCGGACGATTGGCTTTGCGTGAAAGTGCAAGCGCCAAAGGCTCAGCCCAGATATGCGTCTTGCCACCAAAACCACCACCGATTTCAGAAGCTGTCACGCGAAGCTTATTGGCATCAAGACCCAACAAAGCCGCACATTGGTTGCGATAGACAAAGTGACCTTGCGTACAAACCCACATTTCAGCAGCGCCATCCGGCGAAACTGAAGCGAGGCAGGAATGCGGCTCAATATAACCTTGGTGCGTCTGCTCAGTCTTGTAGGACTTTGAGATAATCACATCAGCTTCAGCAAAACCGGCATCCAGATCACCATGGCCATATTCGGCTTGCTTGTTGAAATTCGAAGCCTTGGTCGGCTTTGGCTCAATGCCATCGGTGAAAATATCATCATGCAGCAATGGCGCACCGGGTTTCAAAGCATCATCAACTTCTGTCACATGCGGCAGAATTTGATAATCAACTTTAATCAGCTTCAAAGCAGCTTTAGCAGTTGCAGCATCAATAGCGGCAACAGCAGCAACAGCATGGCCATCATACAAAACTTTTTTGCGCGCAATGCAATTATCCAGAATATCGCGCATGCCCCGGTCGCCATTGGTAAGGTCTGGCAAATCAGCTGCTGTGATCACAGCTTTCACACCCAAAAGCTTTTCAGCTTTTGAAATGTCAATCTTCTTGATGATCGCATGGGGATGCGGCGAGCGCAGCACAAGGCCTACAAGTTGGCCCGGCATTGAAGCGTCAGCACCATAACGCGCACGGCCCGTTACCTTATCAACACCGTCCGGCCTGCGCACGCGCGTACCGATAACTTTAAATTGCTTTTGAACGAGATCTTGATCGAGTGGCATAATTTTATCCTCTCATTTCTTTTGCAGCGGACTGAACGGCCCGCACGATTTTATCATAGCCCGTACAGCGGCAAAGATTACCCGCCAGACCAAAACGAATTTCTTCTTCTGATGGATCAGGATTTTTGCGCAGCA
>CAXTKH010000045.1:0-29030 GCA_964244815.1 uncultured Aestuariivirga sp.
CCGCGATATTGAATCGATTGTTGAAGGCCGCGATGTGTTGCTGGTGGATGATATTCTGGAATCAGGCCGCACCTTGGCTTACGCGAAAGATTTGCTTTCGGCGCGCGGTGCGCGGTCAGTTAAATCCGCAGTGTTGCTTTATAAGCCCGGACATTTGGCGGCTAGCATCAAAGCTGATTTTTGCGGCTTTGATTGTCCTGATAGGTTTGTTGTGGGTTACGGCATGGACATGGCGCACCAGTTTCGCGAACTGCCTTTTGTGGGGCATGTGGTGAGAGAAGGTTAGGGCCTCCTGTTTTTGCGCCTCAGTTAATTTATAAAATTGCCACTTACCCAAATCGTCATCCCGTCGGAGGACGGGATTGGGCTTGGGTTCAGGCGATAAGCCCAACCCCGTCCTTCGACGGGGTGACGGATATTTGTGATAATTGAATCGGATTTCTATTTTTTATTTGCCTCAATCAAAGAACCTACATCCAGCACCATCGTACCTTTGCTTTGCTTAATCACCTGCTGAAGTTTGGCCATTGCATCGGCGAATGCGGCTTTTGGCGATGATGATAAAATCCCAGAAAGATAAAGCCCTGATAACAAATCACCTGTGCCATTGGGCACTTTGGCTTCCATAGCCGATGTAATTTCTTCGACCTCGTGAGACGTAATGCGGAGTGTTGAAAGTTCGTGCTCAGATTTTACAATCGATGTGGCGATCACTTCGTTGATGCTAAGGCTTCGCGCAGCAACGTCTGCTTCGTCACGGTTGCCAGTGGCAAGTCCGGTAAGCCATGAGAGTTCAAATGCATTGGGTGTCAAGATCGTTGCCATTGGCATTAACTTATCGCGGATCGCTTCTGCCACAGCTTGACCAACATATAGCTTGCCATGATCGCCGAGCACTGGGTCGATCAAAATTATTTTGCATTTTAGTTTGGCGATGAAGGTTGCAACAATTTCAATTTGTTCAGCACTTGTAAAATATCCAGTGATGACTGCATCGAGATTTTCCAATGCTCCCAATCTTTCCAACGCCGCAATCATTGCTGTCAAATCGGCAGGAGCGGCAGCTCGGCCTTCCGGTTTGCCATGGCCAGGATGATTGGAGAGCAGAATAGTGGGGATGGCCAAAACTTCATGGCCGCCACTTTGCAGGGCAGGCACAATGCAGTTGAGGCCAACGGGGCCGTAAACCACTTGTGATGAAATTGCCAACACCCGCGCCATGGTTAGATTACCCCGCTATCCATCAAATAGAGCAGCACAGAAGCGGTGATGGCCGCAAGCCCTGTTCCAAGGGCAATAGCACCGGAAATAGCTGGAACGGCTTCATCATTCTTTTGTGCGAATAAAAATGCGTTGGCACCTGAAGGCATGGCGGCAAACAGCACAGCAATTTTTGACCAAAGCGGAGCCAACGTAAAGACGTAATGACTGAGGATGAACACAATGATCGGCATGAAAATCATCTTAAGTCCGATAAGCGCAAACATGCCAGAACCAGAACCACGCAAAGAGTAAGCAGATAGCGAACAGCCTAATGCAAAGAGCGCTGTGGGGATTGACGCATCGGCCAGCATGCTCAGCATTTTATCGGCCACAGGATGTAGACCTATGTTAGTAATGCGCCATAGGCTGCCTGCTATCAGTGCCATGACGATGGCGTTCTGTGCGAGATTAATAACCAATTCGCGGCCGGTTTTTTGAAACGAGAATTTGCCGGAATGGCGCGCCAGTTCGCGGTGTATGGTGGCTGAGAACCAAAGGATTGGAGCGTGGATGGAAAGGATCAAGCCCAGTGGCACGGCGACTGATTGGCCGAAATGGGCGAGCGCCAAAGGTGTTCCGAGCATTGCGAGATTACCAAAGCTTGCGGCCATGGATGATGTGGCGCCGCCACTGTAATTGAGGCTTGGGATAAAGCGCGATACCGTGGCAGCGGCAATCCAGGTGCAAGCGATGCCGCCATAATAGACGGCCCAGAGCGACCAGGGCGCTGCATCGGCGGAGCTGAGTGTGGCCATGGTTTTGAAGAGCAGAGCGGGAATGGCGACGTTGAAGACAAACAGACTGAGCCCACGGCTTGCTGCGCCATCAATGATATTGAATTTTGCAAAACCATAGCCCAGCACAATCATCCCGAAGACCGGGAGAACGGTGATAAGGATGGTGTTCATGATGTCCTCGCCCGCTTTAGCGGGAGAGGAAGGGGATCCAATGCACAGCATTGGGGTAGGTGAGGGGGTGTCAGGTTCGGAACGCGCGGTCCCTTACCTATCCCATCCGACTTCGCTGCGCGGCGTCGGGTGGGCCCCTTTCCACTCCCGTTAAAGAAACGGGCGAGGACACTTGTTACAGCCACGGATGGCTCGTTGTGTTCTTTTTCTCGAAGGCGGAAATTGAATCGGCTTTTTCCATTGTAAGTCCGATGTCGTCGAGGCCGTTCAGCATGCAATGTTTGCGGAAGGCATCCACGTTGAATTTTATCGTGCCGCCATCGGGCCCGCGGATTTCCTGAGCTGGCAAATCGATGGTCATGGTGGCATTGGAGCCGCGCTGCGCATCATCGAGAAGTTTCTTCTGGTCTTCAGCAGAAACCACAATCGGCAGAATGCCATTTTTGAAACAGTTGTTATAAAAAATATCAGCAAAGCTTGTGGCGATCACACAGCGAATGCCAAAATCCAGCAATGCCCAAGGCGCATGTTCACGTGATGAACCGCAGCCAAAATTATCGCCAGCGACCAGAATTTCGGCTTTGCGATAGGCTGGTTGATTGAGCACAAAATCTGGCAGCTCTTTGCCTTCCTGGGTGTAGCGCATTTCATAAAATAGCGATTTTCCCAAACCGGTGCGCTTGATGGTTTTGAGGAACTGCTTTGGGATGATCATATCGGTGTCGATATTGGTGATGTTCAGGGGTGCAGCAACACCGGTCAATGTATCAAATTTTTGCATAATGGTTCCTTAGGTGAGATCAACGGCCAGCGCTTCGTCTGCACCGATCATGATGTTGAGATTTTGGACGGCTGCACCTGATGCGCCTTTGCCGAGATTATCGTAAATCGACATGATCAACACTTGGCCGCGCGCTTCATTGGCCAGCACATGCAGGCGCAATTGGTTGGTGTTGTTCAAGCTTTCAGGATCGAGCGCTGGTGAACGCTCCAGCGATTCTAGTGGTGCTACTGATACGAATTTTGATTTTGCAAAATAGCTGCTGAGGGCTTTGTGAATCTTTGCAGGCGTTGTACCCTTGGTCATGCCTTTGAGAAACAGTGGCACACAGCCCATCATGCCTTGGGCGTAATTACCAACGGCGGGTTGGAAAATGACGTCGCGTTTGAGGCCCGTGTAATATTTCATCTCAGGTAGATGCTTGTGATTGAAGGTCAGGCCATAAGGCATAAAGGGCGAGGCTTTTGTGCCTTTGGCCACATAATCCTCAACCATTTTGCGGCCGCCGCCAGTGTAGCCCGAAATCGCATTGTAAGTGACAGGATAATTGGCGGGCATCAAGCCTTTATCCAGCAATGGCTTGATCGAGGCAATGAGGCCTTGGGGATAGCAGCCGGGGTTTGAGACGAATTTCGCCTTGGCAATGCGCGCGCGCTGTTTTGCATCCAGCTCCGCAAAACCGTAAGCCCATTTAGGGTCGATACGATAAGCCGTTGAAGCATCAATCACGCGGGTTTTGGATTTTTTGTCAATGAGTGAGACTGCTTCAATTGCGGCATCATCGGGCAGGCACAGAATTGCTACGTCGGCTGAATTCAATAGAGCCCGTCTGGTTTCTGGATCTTTGCGCTTATCGACGGCAATTGAAACCAGCTCGATATCGGTGCGGTTCTTCAGGCGGTCGCGGATCTGTAATCCTGTGGTGCCTGCTTCGCCGTCGATAAAAATTGTGGGTTTGGTGTTCATGAGCGGGCTTCTACAGGCAGTCTGCAGCCATTTCAATATGAACGGCAGATAAACGAGCCCCTCAGATCACGTTCAGGGCTGATGCTTCATAAGGGTCACATCAACGGTGATGAACACCGCCAAACAGACGAAACGCAAACAGAAGGAATTACACCATGATCCGCAAGACACTTATTGCCGCCGCCGCAGTTTCAGCCATCGCTCTCAGCCTTGGTGCATCATCTGCAAAAGCTGACAGCATTGACATTGGCCTGGGCTTTGGCGCAGGCGGCATTACATCTGGCAGCTTCGGCATCCATTCAGGATATGGCGGCTATGGCCATGGATATCGCCATGGTTATTACGACACTGGTTATGATGATGGATGCGACACACGATTGGTTCGCCGCAAGGTTTGGAACCGCTGGCACACACGCCGCATCTGGGTTTGGAAGCGTGTTGAAGTGTGCGGCGACTATTAATCTCTAGCTACCCTGCAAAGAACAAAAAAAAGTCGGCCGCGAATCTCCCCGCGGCCGATTTTTTATTTAATAACAAATGTTTAGAGACTAGTTACAACCTGCAATACATGCCGATGGATTGGCATTCATTGCGTTAACAGTCGTAAATCCGGCAGCAGCGCCGGTGATCAAAGTCAGGCCAATCAGCCCAAAAAACACGCGGCGCAAGAACTTAGCATCCGCAACAGTATTATTACCCATAACAACTCCCCCAATTACTCACTGACAAACTGCCTCAATATTGATTCAATTTACCTGTGCGGAGGTTCACATAGGGTAAAGAAAACAGAAGTCAAACTCAAATTTTTTTATTTTCAATTCTGTTGCCGGATATCAACAAATCGTCCTGCAAGTGCTGCTGCTGCAGCCATTTGCGGAGAAACCAGGTGAGTTCTGCCTTTGTAACCTTGCCTGCCCTCAAAATTGCGGTTCGAAGTTGAAGCGGCGCGTTGGCCGGGTTTCAATTGGTCTGGGTTCATGGCCAGGCACATGGAGCAACCTGGTTCACGCCATTCAAAGCCAGCGTCTTTGAAAATCTTGTCGAGGCCTTCAGCTTCAGCCATTTCCTTGACCAAGCCTGAACCTGGAACAATCATTGCGTAATCGAGCGATGCGGCAATTTTCTTGCCCTTCACCACATCGGCCACAGCGCGCATATCTTCGATGCGACCATTGGTGCACGAACCAATCCAGATCACATCCAGGGCAATGTCTGTGATTTTCTGGCCAGCTTTCAGGCCCATATACTCAAGCGCGCGGAATTTCGATTGGCGTTTGCCTTCATCTTCAATAAGCGCTGGATCAGGAATAGCACCTGCCACTGAAACCACGTCTTCTGGCGATGTACCCCAGCTTACGATTGGTGGCAGGTTGGCTGCATCCAATGTCACGACACGGTCGAAATGTGCACCTTCATCGGTTTGCAATGTGGCCCAATAAGCCATGGCTTTATCCCAATCAGCACCTTTTGGCGCGCGGGGTTTACCTTTTAAATATTCAAATGCCTTTGCATCTGGCGCAATCAGGCCAGCGCGGGCGCCGCCTTCAATGGTCATGTTGCAGACAGTCATGCGGCCTTCCATGGAAAGGTCGCGAATAGCTTCACCACAGAACTCAATGACTGAACCTGTGCCACCAGCTGTGCCGATTTCGCCGATGATTGCGAGGATGATGTCTTTCGCCGTGGAATGCTTGGCCAGTTTGCCATTCACTTCCACTTTCATGTTCTTGGCTTTTTTCTGGATCAGTGTTTGGGTTGCCAGAACGTGTTCGACTTCCGACGTGCCAATGCCGTGGGCCAAAGCGCCAAATGCGCCGTGGGTGGAGGTGTGGCTGTCACCGCAGACAATAGTGGTGCCGGGAAGGGTGAAGCCTTGCTCAGGGCCAACGACATGCACAATGCCTTGGCGCTTATCCATTTCGTCGAAATAAGTGATGCCGAATTCTTTGGCGTTGTTGGCCAGCGCCTCAACTTGAAGGCGGCTTTCGGTTTCGGCAATGCCTTTGGAACGATCGGTGGTGGGCACGTTATGGTCTACCACAGCAAGCGTCTTTTCTGGATGGCGCACTTTGCGGCCCGTCATCCGAAGGCCTTCGAAAGCCTGGGGCGAGGTTACTTCATGAACAAGATGACGATCAATATAAAGCAGGCAGGTGCCATCATCAGCTTGATGGGCCACATGATCATCCCAAATCTTGTCATATAGAGTGCGTGCTTTTGCCATGGTCATTATCCGTGTGAAAATCTTGGCCGCTATTTAGCAATTAACGGGGGGGAGTCAAATCATAGTACCCAATTCACTCCCTCGTCATCCCCACTTTCTCCGACGAAGAAAAATAGGTAATGCCAGTTCTGAATTCGGAATCATCGTTATGCTGAGATATCAGAACCTTGACGACGGCCAAAATGAAAAGCTCGCTCAGTTTTTTCACGATATTTGGCACGAGACGCAAGCACCCTTACAAGACGCTCGCAAGGCAAAATATCGACCAATTCTGTTTTTCCGCAATCGGGTTGAGCAACGCGCGAAAACAACACTTGTTGCATTGGCAGATAGCCATATCATCGGTTTTGTCTGCTGGACCAACGGCTCGCTCAATAGCCTGTTTGTCAGGGGTGATTTTCGCAACCAAGGCATAGGGGAAAAACTTTGCCAATCAGCCGAACGCGAAATGGCGCTGACGGGCGCTACACATTTTGAATTGGATTGTGTATATGGCAACTTCGCTGGTCGGCGATTTTATGAACGTCAAGGCTGGCGGGTTGATCGGGAAGATGTATTGATTGATGAAACCCCTGAAGGTGAAATTGAGACACGTCATTGGTTGATGGTAAAGCCGTAAAATCGAAAAGGCTTACATCATTGGAATCGGCTCTCCTCGAAGTTGCCTAAGAGTTTCAAATACTTTTTGGTTTTCATCTTGCAGATTCATTCACTTTATCAAACGATCATATTCCTCATGCCGTCCAATCCAAATCCAATCAAAACCATTGGCACTTTCAAGAGCCAAAGCACGATGGTTCAGACCAATACGGGCCGACCAGAGTTCCGATCTGACGTTTTTAAAATGCAATGATGGATGTTTTGGATTTGCTTTCAGCAATGCGAAGTTCTTGTTGGCGACTGATTGGGTTTCCAGCGAAAGCTCATCGTAAAGTTTCCAGAACTTCGCAGTAGCCCGATGCTTCATAAATCGCGAACTTTACCCGCTGCGATTTCTGCTTTGGCTTCCAACAGGAATTGATCAAGACGACCTGATTCAGCGTCAGATACAATTTGCTGATCCCACAGATCGGCGTGGAATTCTGCAAACCAATTGGCAAACTGCTTGATCTCGGCAGGGCTTAGCGCAGTCACAGCTTTTTCAATTTGTTCGAGCTTGGTCATGAATATATTTTAGCATAGGCCACAAATCTTGTCACGCGAGGGAGTCACAAACAAAATAGCCAGTCTCACAACTGTCCTTTCAGTTAAAATATTTAAAAACTTTATGGCTTGGCAGCGGCTTCAGCAGAGATTTGATCAATCTTTGCGCGTGGCGCTTTTAAGTCAAATATTGGTTGGGCAAGCCAAGACCTCAAGGCACCAACCCCATATCCTGCAATACGGTGATGGCTCGGTCATAGCCCGGTTGTAATTTTAAGGTCATCCGAAAATCTGCTTCGGCTTCAGCCAAACGCCTTTGGTCTTTGTAAATCAAACCACGGTCATAATAGGCGAGTGCATAATTTGGATCCTTTTCGATACTCATATTATAGTCAGCGAGTGCCTGATCTGTTTTGCCTAGATTGTAATAAATCACGCCGCGATTATTGAGGTAGGTGCCATCGTCAGGGTTTATGGCGATGGCTTTGCTGTAATCGGCAATTGCTTCTTCATGTTTTCCCATCAATTCATAAGTGTTGGCGCGGTTGTTAAAACCATATTCGCTTACTTCATCGAGGCTGATTGCTTTGTCAAAAGCCTGAATAGACTCTTCATATTTTTTCAAATGCTTTAACGCGACGCCGCGTCCTGAATAAATTTCTGATAGATCTGGATTAATGGCAATGGCCTTGTCAAAATCAGCCAAGGCTAGATCACTCTTGTCAGCGTAAAGATATACAAATCCACGCTTGTTAAAGGCATCAAAGTTGGTGGGATCAAGCTCTATCGATTGCGAATAATCTGCAACCGCCAAATCATCTTGCTTCTGCTGAGAATGGGCAAAGCCACGATTATAATAGGCGAGCGCCATTTGTTTTGGCAGCTCAGTTTTTGCATCAATAACTGCGCTGCAAGCAACCAAACTGACCTCTACATCATCACCGAGGCAATCATCCCACGAAGAAGCTTGGGCCGGCCAAGCAATGAAGAGAGCTAAGAAGAATAAAACGGGCGCAAGCAGATTCATGTTTAAGTCCTTCGTTCATTTTTGGATTTGGGAAACGGATTTCGCAACGGTCAACTCTTTGTTATCCAGCTACAAGCGCTTGTGCAATTAGGGCGCGGCACTATGAACACATTTGCCATATCAGGAATGACCTGTGCCAATTGCGCACGCAAGGTTGAGGCCACGCTCAAAGCTATTTCGCCAAATACGAATGTGACCCTCGAACCGCCGCGTGCAATAGTTGAAACTGGTATAAGCGTTGATGTTTTAAATGACGCATTGGCGAAAATTGGCAAATATCGGATGAGCGCTGAAACAGTTGGACCTGCCTTAGATGCAGGCGCTTGGCTTAAAACCTATTATCCGCTGCTTTTAGTGATGGGCCTGATCGCTTTGGCCAGTTTTGCTGGTGGCGATTGGATGATGAGCTTTATGGCGGGCTTTTATATCGTTTTTGGCGCGTTTAAATTATTGGATATATCAAGTTTTGCAAATTCCTATGCCCGTTATGATGTGATTGCCAAAGTTTTCAAACCTTGGGGCTATGCTTATCCTTTTATTGAGGTGGCTTTAGGTTTTGCTTTTCTGTTTTACTATCACATGATGGTTGCCGCATGGATCGCTTTGGTGCTGAGTATTATTGGCGCAGTTGGTGCGATCCAAACCACTCTCAACAAACAGAAAATTGAGTGTGCTTGTTTGGGCACGGTTTTTAAGTTGCCGATGTCGGTTGTGACGATTGTTGAAAATCTGGGTATGGCCGCGATGGCTGCGTTGATGCTTTTTTAGCTATAGTTGCTAGCCAAGTCAGGTATCTGAATAGAGGAACAATTCAATGAAAAACAAAGTTGTTTTAAGTGCTGCTATTGTTGCGGCTGCTGCAGTATTTGCATTTACGCAAATGCAAACCGCCCACATGCCCGCTGGCCATGATATGTCAAAAATGGATCAGGCAGCCTCTGCGAACGACGGCTCGGCCAAAGCATATGGCGCGGTGATGGACACAATGATGAAGTCCATGATGATGACGCCTTCAGGCATTCCTGATCAAGATTTTGCCATAGGCTTGATCCCGCACCATCAGGCAGCCATTGATATGGCCAAGGTTGAAAAACAGTTTGGTAAAGACCCTGACATGTTGAAGCTGGCCGATGCAGTTATCGCTGCTCAAACAGGCGAGATTGGATTTATGAATGACTGGCTGGGCAAGAGCAAATTGACGGCAGCTGATGCTGTGCCTGATTCAGCTAAGGCCAATGCTGCTGTGATGAATACCATGATGAAGAATATGATGGTGCCTTACTCAGGCAATGCCGATATTGATTTTGCCAAGGGCATGATCCCGCATCACCAGGGTGCCATCGACATGGCGAAAGTGGTTTTGCAATATGGCAAAGACTCAGAGATCAAGAAATTGGCGGAGGGCGTGGTGAGCACTCAAGAGGCCGAGATTGCTACGATGAAACAATGGCTGGTAGTTCACGATAAATAAGAAACACGGCAATAAAAAACCACGGATGTTTCCATCCGTGGTTTAATTTTGAAATCTACTTCGAACTAGTTGCGGTTGCCGAACAGGCGGAGCAGCGACAAGAACAGGTTGATAAAGTCGAGGTATAAGCGGAGTGCGCCCTTAATCGCCTTGTGACCTGCAACGGTTGAACCGTCGCCTTCGTAATAGGTTTCCTTGATTGCTTGCGTGTCATAGGCGGTAAAGCCTGTGAAGATCAGAACGCTGATCACTGACAAAGCAAAGCTCATGGCTGAGCTGGCAAAGAACATATTGACCAGTGAAGCCACGATCAAACCAATCAAACCCATGAACAAAAATGAGCCCATGCCCGTCAGATCACGCTTCGTGGTATAGCCATAGAGGCTGAGTGCACCGAACGCTGCAGCAGTAATCAAGAACACGCGCGCAATGCTGGCGCCCGTGTAAATCAAACCAAGTGAACCGAAGCTTACGCCCACGAGTGCTGCGTAAATCCAAAACGTGGCTTGGGCCGCTGGTAGACTTAAAGTATGTAGTCTGAACGATATAAAAAATACCATGGCAAGCGGAGCGAGAATAACCAACCACTTTGCTGGTCCAGTATAGATCGCCTCACCAAATGCAGTCAGCTCGCCGCCTTGGACTGCCATGCTGAACGTCGCATAGGCGGCAACAGCGGTCAGCACCAATGCCACCGTCATATAGTTATAAACCCGGAGCATGTAGCTCCGAAGACCTGGGTCAACAACAGCACCCGTGCGGGTACCAGTTTGTTGGAAATCACGAATATCAGCCATAATGTTCCTCCTGAGAACTGTGTCGAATATGGGAGTTCAACCCCCGAGCGTCAAGATCCGCAATCTAGATTTTTGCGACCTTATCCATCGCTTGGGCGAGTTTTACGTCAAGTATGGTTACCCCGCCAGCCGAATGTGTTGTGAGCGTGACGTCGACTTTAGAATAGACGTTGAACCATTCGGGGTGATGGTCCATTTTTTCGGCGATCAAGGCCACCTCCGTCATAAAGCCAAAGGCCTGGTGGAAGCTCTTGAATTTAAAGCTTTTAAAGATAGCGTGGCGGCCTTCAACCATGGTCCAACCAGAAAGCTGGGCCAAAATTTCGGCTTCATTTAACTTATCGCTCATAGGCCTGCCATCGCATAGGTTTCCTCAACTGCATAGGGCCCCCCGCCACGGCTGGGCCTGGAGGAGAAAAGAACAAACTGCTCCACACGGATTGCGCCGCTTCTATAGAGAGCATGCGACTCTATGAATCTCTGCAAGGCCGCTGGGTCAGCATCACGCAAGCGGGCGAGTGTTACGTGGGGCACAAACTTTCGTGGTTCCGGCTCTAAGCCCAGTGATTGGCAAATGCGTTCCTGGGATTGTTGCAAACGCCGCAGATCTGCACTTTCTTCTATATGGGCGATGATTGAATGGGGTTTCTTGCCACCAAACACGTCGATGCCTTTTAGAGTGATTGAGAAAGGTTTGAATTCTTTTTGGTGCAGGGCCAAGGCTACTTCACGGCCTAGCCCTAAATCAATATCGCCGATAAAACGCAGGGTGATGTGGAAGGATTCAGGGTCAATCCAGGTTGCCCCCATAATGCCGCCCTGCATCATGGCCAGATCTTCGGTGACAAGTGTGGGAAGTTCTATTCCGGTAAACAAGCGCAACATGTTCAGTTACCCCCGTAATGTGATTCGGCTATTCTATATGAGCTGCGGTTTATGGCAACTTGGTTACGAGTTTTTCGACATAGGGGATCACCCGTGAAACAATTTCAGCCACGCCCTTTTCATTGGGGTGAATGCCATCTGCCTGGTTAAGTTCCGGATTTGCGGCCACACCTTCCAAAAAGAAGGGATACAGCTCGGCACCATATTCCTTGGCCAACTTGGCATAAATTGGGTTGAACCTTGCTTGATAGTCGGCCCCCATATTTAAGGGTGACTGCATGCCAAGAATGAGTGTGGGGAGTTTTTTCTTTTTGAGTGTGTCCAAAATTTGGCGCAGTGAGTTTTCAACTTGAGCTGGATCAAGCCCTCTCAAAACATCATTGGCACCGAGTTCCACAATCACGGCGTTCACATCATCGGTTAAAGCCCAGTCCAGACGAGCCGCACCTTGAGCCATGGTATCGCCCGAAACCCCAGCGTTAATGACCACGACATCATGGCCCTTGGCCTTCAAGGCTTCCTGCAATTTATCTGCAAAACTTTTACCAGGATCTAAACCATAGCCCGCAGTTAAACTATCACCCAAAGCTAAAATATGAGTTGTGCCTGCCATTGCCTGCCCCCACATGAACCAAATTGCACAAAAGCATGTAATAAGAATTCTCATCGGACTAATATGGAAAGCATTGCCAGTTCTGGCAAGCCTCAATCTGGAAACTTCATGACATTAGCGCTTGATCTAAAAGACGTTCACCTCACTCTCTCCAGCCGAGCTGGTGAAGTTAAGATTTTAAGGGGGGTCGATGTTAAGGCCAAAGCAGGCGAGGCCATTGGTATTGTGGGGCCATCGGGTTCTGGCAAAACATCCTTGTTGATGGTGATTGCCGGCCTCGAATCTGTGACTTCGGGGTTGATCTTGGTCAATGATGTATCGCTTAACAATCGCTCCGAAGCAGAGCTGGCCAAATTTCGACGCGATAATATTGGTATCATCTTTCAATCTTTTCATTTGATACCTACCATGACGGCACTGGAAAATGTGGCTGTGCCTTTGGAGTTCAAGGGAGCAAAGGATGCATTTGACCGAGCACGTGCTGGGTTGCAGAAAGTGGGACTCGGCCACCGCTTGGATCATTATCCCGGGCAACTATCAGGTGGCGAGCAACAACGCGTGGCGATTGCGCGGGCCGTGACTTCCGGTGCTAAAATTTTATTGGCCGATGAACCCACGGGCAATCTTGATCAGGAAACCGGATCGACCATCATTGATTTGTTGTTTGAGCTGAAAGAAAAAGAAAACGCCACTTTGATGTTGGTCACCCATGACAAGAGTTTGGCCAAGCGCTGCAACCGCATTTTGGAAGTGCGCGATGGCAAGGTGACAGAAGGCCACGCCAGCGCGAGTGATCTGCGCCGAGACTCTTCCAAATGAGAGTTGATCTTTGGGTCAAATATGCATTCCGGAATTTACGCTCAGGACTGAAAGGGTTTTGGATTTTTCTGTCATGCTTAACCCTTGGTGTTTCGGCCATTGCGATGATCGGTTCACTGGCTGGTGCTGTTCAACAAGGCTTGGACGAACAGGGGCAACTTATTCTTGGCGGCGATGTTGAATTTTCCATCGTGCAAAGGGCGGCTAAAGCTGACGAGTTGGCCTACATAAAATCCAAAGGTGATGTCAGCACATTACTATCAATGCGCGCCATGGCCCAAAGCAACGGCGCTTCGACTTTAGTTGAGATCAAGGCCATTGATGGGACTTATCCACTTTATGGTGCGCTGAAATTATCGCCTAGCGCTTCTGATACATTTTCATCCGTCAACGGATCATTTGGGGTGGCGGTTGATCCGCTTTTGCTGCAGCGTTTAAATTTGAAACTTGGTGATACGCTGAAACTGGGCCAAGCAAATGTAATCATTCGTGCTGTTATCGACGAGGAACCAGACCGCCTTGCCAATGGCATCATATTTGGGCCACGTCTGATGATGTCGCAAGATGCGATGTTGACAACGGGCTTGGTTCAACCGGGATCATTGGTGAATTACAACTATCATCTCAAACTGAAAGACAATTCTGGTTTGAGAGCAAGTAAGGCTATTGTCGAGGAGGCAAAAGCTAAATTTCCTGAAGCTGGTTGGCGCACGCGTACCACTGACAAGGCGGCGCAAGGTGCCGACGAGTTTGTTGGCAAGCTTGGTTATTTTATGACACTTGTGAGCATCGCGGCACTCGTCATTGGGGGGGCAGGTATTGCCAATGCAGTTTCGGCCTTTGTTAATCGCAGGCGTGATGCCATCGCTACTCTCAAATGTTTAGGGCTTGCCAACCGCGACGTGGTGGGCATTAGTTTAACTGAGATTATTGCCGTCAGTATTCTTGGTATTGCGGTTGCGCTTTGCATGGGGGCCGTCACGCCTTTTGTGGTGCATGCTATTTTTCAGAAGACTTTGCCGCTACCGATCTCAACACGCATCATGTGGATGCCCCTGGGCTTTGCGGCGGTGCTTGGGCTTTTGATCACCATAGCGTTTTCGCTGTGGCCCTTGTCGCGGATTGCGAACATCCAAGGTGCTGCTCTGTTTCGCTCGCACAGCATGGAGCAAGCGGGGCGGGCCAATTGGCGTTACGTGGCCGCGTCGCTGGTGTTATTGGCAATTGCGTCGCTTATTATTTTGTTGAGCTTTGAAGATATGTGGGTAACGGCAGGTTATCTTGGCGGCCTTGTTTTGAGCTTTATTTTTTTGGGAGTTCTTGCGTCATTGATCGTGAAAGGTGCCAGTTTGGTTCCACGTCCTCGAAACCTGCTGTTGCGGCAGGCTGTGCTGAGTCTTCATAAGTCGGGCGCCACCGCTCGCTCTGTAATCATGGCGTTGGGTTTGGGACTTACATTGTTTGTGACACTTGCGTTGACCGATCAGACTTTGAGCAATGAACTTAAATCCAGTATTCCTGACCGCGCACCGGCGTTTTTCTTTGTTGATGTTCCAAACACGTTGCTGGATGAATTTAACGCCAAAATCAAAACTCAAGATGGCGTTACAAACATTACACATGCTCCCATGCTCAGAGGCCGGATTTCAAAAGTGAAGGGCGTTGCTTCTGATCTTGTTAAAACCAATTCAGATTCTGCTTGGGCTTTGAAAGGTGACCGGGGTCTTACCTACGCAGACGAATTGCCAAAGGGCTCAACTTTGGTTGAAGGCCAATGGTGGGCCAAGGATTACGCTGGGCCAAATCTGGTTTCCATAAGCGATGATATTGCAAAAGGTATTGATTTAAAAATCGGCGATAAAATCAGCGTCAATGTTTTAGGCCGGGAAGTGGAAGCCACAGTTGCCAATCTGCGCAAGGTGAACTGGCGCGGATTTGGGATTAATTTTGTGATGGTGTTTTCGCCTGGCACGTTAAAAGCCGCACCACATTCTGAAATCGTGACAGTTGAAATGAACGGCGGTGATGAGGGCAAACTTCTCAATACGATGGCCGCAGCCTATCCTGCTGTCACTGCTATTCGAGTGAAGGACGCACTTGCCACTGTGGGTAATCTGTTGAGCCAAATGCTGACGGCCGTTCGAGGTGCAAATATCATTACGCTTCTCACAGGCATTTTGGTGTTGGCGGGCGCACTTGCTGCCGGGCTTTCTTCGCGCAGTTATGACGCTGTGGTTTTGAAAACCTATGGTGCCACACGTGGGCAATTGCTGGGGGCCTTTACAATTGAGTATGCATTGCTTGGGCTAGTGGCGGCGGTTTTTGGAATTGTCGTCGGTTCGCTGGGGTCGTGGTTTTTGGCCTATTATGTGCTGGATTTGCAATGGCACTTCTCGGCCGTAACAGCCATTATCACAGCATTGATTGCGATGGTTTTGACTGTAGCGGCGGGTCTGAGCGTAAGTGCGCGCGCCCTTTCTGTGAAGCCTTCCTTCTATTTGAGAAATGAGTAATAAGGCTTCATGGTTGTTTTAAATCGAATCTATACAAGAACCGGCGATGCCGGTGAAACCGCATTGGGCACCGGCGAGCGCTTGTCCAAAGCCCATATCCGCATTGCAGCATATGGTACGGTGGATGAAACCAATGCCACGATTGGCGTTGCACGTTTGCATTTGGGCGACATGCCAAAACTCGATGCGATGTTGGCGCGCATTCAAAACGAGCTGTTTGATTTGGGCGCAGATCTGTGTGTGCCTGATCGAGGTGAGAAATTGGAATTCGAACCGTTGCGCATTTTGCCAAAACAATATGAGCGCATTGAAACTGAGATTGATGAGTTGAACGCCGAGCTTTCGCCACTGCGTTCCTTCGTGCTGCCAGCTGGCCATGCCGCTGCAGCCCAACTTCATGTGTGCCGCACAGTGTGCAGGCGCGCTGAACGTTTGGTGGTTGAACTTGCGGCAATTGAAGGCGAGCATGTAAGCGAAGGGGCTATTGCTTATATCAACCGAATGTCTGATTTCTTTTTCGTGGCCAGCCGCTGGGTGAATTTTAAAGCTGGGAGCGGCGACGTGCTCTGGGTGCCGGGAAAGACACGTTAGTGCTGGCGGCCATTCTTGCAGGCTTCGCTCTTGGCGGCGGACTTATCGTGGCGATTGGCGCGCAGAATGCTTTTGTCATTCGCCAGGGCATTCTGAATAGTCACATCTTCTGGATCTGCCTGTTCTGCGCGGTGAGCGATGCTATTCTGATTTGGGCTGGCGTATATGGCATGGGTGTGGTGGTTGAAACCTTGCCATGGTTCATCCCTGTGTTGACTTACGGTGGCGCTGCATTTCTCATTTGGTACGGCATCAAAGCGTTGCGCCGTGTGCTTAATCCCGAAGTGCTGAATGAGGAAGGCAAAACCACGACGAGCTTGTTTATGGCCTTGGCCTCTTGTGCGGCCTTCACATGGCTTAATCCTCATGTGTATTTGGATACATTAGTTTTGGTCGGCACCATCGCCAATAGCAGGCCTCAAGGTGATCAAGCGCCTTTTGCTTTGGGTGCCAGCCTTGCTTCGCTCATGTGGTTCTTTGGCATTGGTTATGGTGCCAAGGCGCTGCGAAAGCCTCTCTCAAAACCATTGGTGTGGCGTGGCATTGATCTTCTTATTGCAGCGATCATGTTCTATCTCGCTTATAAATTGCTGATCGGCTAAACTACTTCAATGTTCTTACCGCTTCATGATGATACGCCGCTGAGAGTGATCCGCTTTCAATATGTAACCATGGCTATCATCGCGTTAAATATTCTGATTTTCCTATATACTGGCCCTTTGGGAAGCAACATTGTATTGGCGAGCGCTGAGGGTAATTTCGGCCTTATCCCCGCTCAATTGCTGCATCCTCTTTTGACAAGTGATCCGATTGCCGAACCCTTCACGCTTTTGACTTATCTGTTTTTGCATGGCGGTTGGATGCATTTGATTGGCAACATGCTGTTCATGTGGGTGTTTGCTGATAATATCGAAGATGCTTATGGCTATGTTGGCTTTGCGATTTTCTTTATTCTGTGTGGGGTGGTTGGGGGACTGACCCATGTTGTCATGATGCCCAATTCCGATAGCCCACTCATTGGAGCATCAGGGGCAGTATCGGGGATAATTGCTGCTTATCTTGTGCTTTATCCGAGGGCGCGGATTTGGATATTGCCGTTTTTTCCAGTGCCAATTCCGTTGCCCGCGGTTGTGGTGTTGGGTGGATGGTTTTTGCTGCAGGTTTTCCACGTGGCGGCCGCCATGCCCGGCGAAGACATTGCCTGGTGGGCGCATATTGGCGGGTTTATATTTGGGCTGATTATTACATTGATCCTCCGCAAGCGCCTCCTGTTCACGCCAAATGGTCGCATTTGACGGGGCCACGCCGTTCCCAGAATTGACTATCAAGGGCCTCAACACTAGTGTCCGGCCAAATTTTACCCTCAAGAGGTTCTCATGAAAGTTATTGTCGCTGTCAAGCGCGTGGTGGATTACAACGTGAAAATTCGCGTGAAGGCGGATGGTTCTGGCGTTGAATTGGCGAACGTCAAAATGTCGATGAACCCATTTGATGAAATCGGTGTGGAAGAAGCTATTCGTCTTAAAGAAAAGGGCATTGCTTCGGAAATCATCGTGGTGTCAATCGGCCCCGCACAATCTCAAGAAACTTTGCGCACCGCACTTGCCATGGGTGCTGACCGTGCAATTTTGGTAAAGCATGATGAATATGTTGAACCATTGGGTGTTGCCAAAATTCTGAAGGGTGTGATTGAAGCGGAAAAGCCGGAGCTGGTGATTCTCGGCAAACAAGCCATTGACGATGATTGCAACCAGACTGGCCAAATGTTGGCCGCCCTTTTAGGCTGGCCGCAAGCCACGGCTTGTTCCAAGCTTGAGCCTGGTCAAGGCGAAGCCACGATCACGCGTGAAATCGATGGCGGTCTGCAAACTTTGAATGTGAAGATGCCGCTGATCATCACCACTGATCTGCGTTTGAACCAACCGCGTTATGCTTCTCTGCCGAACATCATGAAGGCCAAGAAGAAGCCATTGGAAGAAAAAACACCAGCTGATTATGGCGCGGATGTGAAGCCACGGTTGAAGATGATCAAAACCGAAGAGCCGCCAAAGCGTTTGGCTGGTATTAAAGTGAAATCCGTTGGCGAGCTGGTCGGCGCGCTCAAAACTGCAGGAGCAATCTAAACATGGCCGTTCTTCTGATTGCCGAACACGATAATCACGTTGTTAAAGATGCAACCCACAAAGCATTGACAGCTGCCGTTCAAATGGGTGGTGAAGTGCATGTTTTGGTTGCTGGCAACAACGCTGGCGCTGCGGCCAAACATGCTGCCAAACTGACTGGTGTGAAGAAGGTTCTTCATGTTGAGTCAAAGGCTTTGGAGCGTCCATTAGCCGAGCCAATGGCGGCCACGATTGTGGCTTTGGCTCCAGCTTATGATCACATTGTTGCTGCAGCTACCACCAATGGCAAAAACTTCATGCCACGCGTTGCAGCCCTTTTAGACATGATGCAAATTTCGGATATTTCCGAGGTGAAATCGGCTGATACATTTGTGCGTCTCATTTATGCGGGCAATGCCGTGCAAACGGTTCAATCGACAGATGCCAAGAAAATCATCACGGTGCGTACGGCTTCTTTTGCGGCTGCGGATGAAACAGGTTCTGCTGTGATTGAAAATGCCAATGCGGCTGCTGATCCAGCACTGTCGTCTTACGTCAGTGAAAACTTGACACAATCTGATCGTCCGGAACTTACGTCTGCCAAAGTTATTGTATCGGGTGGCCGTGGCATGCAGTCTGGTGAAAATTTCAAGATGCTTGAAGCCGTGGCCAAAAAACTTAATGCTGCCGTTGGCGCGTCACGCGCTGCTGTTGACGCTGGCTATGTGCCTAATGATTATCAAGTTGGTCAAACGGGCAAGGTGGTTGCGCCGGATTTGTATATTGCTGTTGGTATCTCCGGTGCCATTCAGCATTTGGCTGGTATGAAGGACTCCAAAATCATCGTTGCCATCAACAAGGATGATGAAGCGCCGATCTTCCAAGTGGCTGATTATGGGTTGGTTGCTGATCTTTTTACCGCTCTTCCTGAGCTGGAAAAAGAACTCGGAAAATAAATTAAAAAATTTTGAAATACTGCGGAACCAAATTTCAGGTGGGTTCGTTATCTAGGCGTAGTCAATGCGAAGGCAAGCTTTCCCCCCCGTGAATGCCAAACCTTGACCACAGCACAACCTGATGTGTTCAATGATGACTTGGCCCGCTCCTCCCCCCGAACCGGCCAAGTCATTTTTTTGTCTTGTCAGACTTTGAGCCTATTTGCGTAAATTGATGTAATTAAAGCTAAAATTAGAAATCCGAGCGCGGTCCAGCCAGAAATAGGTGAAGCGCCTGTTTTCAAGATTTGCCCGCCGACACCAGAGCCAATAGCTTGGCCCAAATAAACGGCAGAGGTGTTCAATGCGACAGTGGCGGAAGCTAAAGGTAGGGTAAGCTGAACCAAGCGGCTTTGCTGCAGAGAATTTGATGAGAAAGTTCCCAGCCCCCAGAGCGCCATCCCTAAAATCATACCCCAATAATTTCCAAACATCAGGGTAAAGACTGTAAATCCAATGCAGAGGCTGAAAAGTGCCATAGCAATGACCCGGTCTACGGCAACGGTTCGTACCATTCTTGAGCCTATTGTATTTCCCAAGACACCAGCTGCACCTGCAATGGCAAAGGCTAAAGAAATTTGTACTGTTGTGGCCGCTGTTGATTGTTTGAGGATAGGACCAAGATAACCCAGCACTGAAATTTGGCCTGACATGCTGAGCAGGGTGACGAACAATACGCAAAGCAAGGCCGGCGAAGTGAAAACTGATATCCAAGAGCTGAGATTAAGCGGAACACCAAAAAGCTTTGGCTGAACGGTAAACCAGACTGCCAAAGCACTCAGCAATGAAAGTACGGCCATCAAAGCAAATACCATGCGCCAGCCAATCCAATCGCCGAGCAATGCGCCAATTGGAATGCCGCCTACGGAGGCCACCGACCAACCGATGAAGATGAATGCAATGGCCGAAGCGCGGCGTTCGTTGGAAACCAATAATCCCACAGTTGCTGCGGCTTGGGGTGAAAAAATACCAGCGCCACTGATCATCAAGGCACGAACGATGAGTAAAGACCAAAAATCATTTGTGAAAGCTGAGGCCAAATGGCCGATAGCATAAAGCAGCATTGAAAGAGTTAGTAGCAACCGCCGATCAACGCGGGTGGTCAGCATAGCCAATACAGGCGCACCGATACCTACGACCACGCCACCAACTAGAAGCAGTAAACCTGCTGTTGCGTTGTCCACATTGAGCTCGGATGAAAGTTGGTTGAGCAGCCCGGCTGGCAGAAGTACGCCTGTGCCAATGACAAAATTACCAAACACCATGGCCCATAAAGCCAGATTTACCCGCCAATCCGTCATTTACACCCTTTTCGCAACTGCGAAATGTTCTTGCCCGCACTGCAACAGCGTTATAGGCTCAGTCCAAATGATGAATTGAACGAAGGCGAATGTCCAATATGAAAATTGCAAAGGTGGGTATCATTGGCGCGGGCCAGATGGGTTGCGGCATTGCACAAGTCTGCGCGGCGGCTGGCTATAATGTAGGCGTCTATGATGCAGCAGCCGACCGCATTACAGCTGGTATTGGTAACATTGATGCAGGCCTTTCGCGGCGTGTGAAATCTGGCAAACTAACTGAAGACGCTAAGTCAGCCACTTTGGCGCGGATCGTTCCGGTGACTGGTTTTGAAGGTTTTAGCGATTTTGATCTGGTGATTGAATCGGCCACTGAAAACGAGGCGATCAAGCGGCAGATTTTTGAAGCCGTAACACCGCATTTGAAGGCTGATTGCATCATTGCCTCTAATACCTCTTCAATTTCGATTACCCGCCTTGCCGCAACCACAGGTCGCCCCGAAAAATTCATGGGCATACACTTCATGAACCCGGTTCCGGTGATGGAACTGGTCGAACTTATCCGCGGCATTGCCACCGACGAGACTGTGTTTAAAACCATTCAAGCGTTCACACTGACATTGGGCAAAACCACCGCGATCTCGGAGGATTATCCAGCTTTCATCGTCAACCGTATTTTGTTGCCGATGATCAATGAGGCGATCTATACCCTGTATGAAGGTGTTGGCAGTGTGACAGCTATCGACACCGCCATGAAACTTGGCGCGCATCATCCTATGGGGCCGCTAGAGCTTGCAGATTTTATCGGTCTCGATACATGTTTATCAGTCATGCAAGTGTTGCATGATGGTTTAGCGGATTCAAAATATCGGCCTTGCCCTTTACTGGTCAAATATGTTGAAGCCGGATGGCTGGGCCGCAAGGTGAAGCGCGGGTTTTATGATTACCGGGGCGAGACGCCGGTTCCGACGCGGTAATTGTTTGACTGCTGGTCGTTGATAATATTTGATCAATCCACAATTTTAAACGTCATTCCCGCGAAAGCGGGAATCTGCGTTTTGCTGCCGAGGAAACGGAGATTCCCGCTTTCGCGGGAATGACGTGTTAATGGGGAATGAGATAGTTAGAGCTTTCATGCCTTGAATCTAGATCGTCGAATAAATTTTCTAAACCTTGTTAACTGCTTCAAAGCTTGGGTTATTTCAAAGCCGCCTTCACCATATCCTGCGCATCCTTTGAGGCCCAATCTGCGGGGCCGAGCAAGCGGCCGATTTCTTTGCCGTCGCGGCCGATCAATACTGTGGTTGGCATTCCGATGGACTGCAAGGCGCTTAGTGCGGTCATTTTTGGATCAACATATAAGGCCAAATTTTCTGCGCCTGAATCCTTTAAAAATGCGGCTGAAGCTTCAGCACCTTTTAAATCTTCGCTAATGGCTACAACCTCAAAATCATTTGAGCCCAGCAATTTCTGCAACTGAGCAAGTTCAGGCATTTCCTTACGGCAAGGCGCACACCATGTGGCCCAGAGGTTCAACAAAACCACTTTGCCTTTCCAATGGCTCAAATCCAAAGGTGCTCCCTTTCCGTCAGCAAAAGAAAAGGCGGCTATGTCTTTGGGGGCTGGATGTTTAATAAAGGCTGCCAAAGTTGACGCTGTTTCAACTGCTGGTGCATCAGCCACCTTGCGCCCGCCCCCCTGAAACAAGTAAACGGCGACAAGAGCTATAAGTGCTATCAGCAAAACGGGCAGGAATTTCGATTTCATATTTGGAATGTCCAGTTCGAAAAAGGATATTTGATGACCAATAAAATGTGGGGCGGCAGGTTTGCTTCAGGCCCTTCTGCCATAATGGCAGAGATAAATGCATCAATTGATTTTGATCGACGGTTGTATGCCCAAGACATTGCTGGCTCTAAAGCGCATGCTGCCATGCTGGCCAAGCAAGCTATTATTTCGAAGGGTGACCTGAAAGCCATCCATTCAGGCTTGGATCAGATCGGAACCGAGATCGAAACTGGCAAATTCAAATTCAGCCAAGCGCTTGAAGATATTCATCTCAATATCGAAAGCCGGTTGAAGGAAATTATTGGCGAACCTGCGGGCCGCTTGCACACGGCGAGAAGCCGGAACGACCAAGTCATCACCGATGTGCGATTATTTGTGCGCGATGCGATTGATCATATTGATGCTGGCTTGGCCGATCTGCAATTGGCCTTGGCCAGCCAAGCTGAAACTCATGCTGCCACCATCATGCCTGGTTTTACACATTTGCAATCAGCACAACCTGTCACTTTCGGTCATCATATGTTGGCCTATGTTGAAATGCTGTCGCGGGACCGTGGGCGGTTTAGCGATGCGCGCAAACGCCTGAATGAGAATCCATTGGGGGCTGCGGCTCTTGCTGGAACGTCTTTTCCGATTGACCGTCATATGACATCCAAGGATTTAGGTTTCGATCGGCCCATGCGCAATTCTTTGGATGCGGTATCGGCTCGCGATTTTATTTTAGAAACGCTGGCAGCATCCAGCATTTGTGCCATCCACCTTTCGCGCCTTGCCGAGGAAATTGTGATCTGGTGTTCTTCGCAGTTTCGGTTCGTGAAGCTCTCAGATCAATTCACAACCGGCTCATCAATTATGCCGCAAAAGCGCAACCCTGATGCAGCAGAACTGATCCGCGCCAAGCCTGGACGCATCATCGGTGCGTTCACTTCGGTTGCCGTGATGATGAAGGGTCTGCCGTTGGCCTTCAACAAAGATATGCAGGAAGATAAAGAGCCGACCTTCGATGCTTTGGATAATCTGGCTTTGGCCATTGCTGCCATGGCCGGAATGGTGCGGGATTTAGATCCCAATAAAGAGGTTCTGAAAGCCGCCGCGAACGCGGGATATTCCACAGCCACAGATCTTGCCGATTGGTTGGTGCAGAACCTAAAAATGCCATTCCGCGATGCGCATCATGTCACAGGTCGGATCGTGGCGCTGGCTGAAAAAAAATCATGTCTTTTGTCAGAACTTTCGCTAGAAGACATGCAATCAATATCTTCTGGCATCACCAAAGCGGTTTTCAAGGTTTTAACTGTTGAAGCTTCGGTGGCCTCCAGAACCAGTTTTGGTGGCACTGCACCGGTTAATGTGCGCCGTGCAGCCAAACGCTGGCTAAAGTTCCCGAAAGGAAAGTGAGCGATGGTGTATTACTTAAGAAACGCCATATTTTTGGCCATCATCGTCTCCACCTTTTCTCTTGCTGGCTGCGGCATCCGCAATGATCCGGTTTATGCACCCCCCGCTCCAGTGACGAAATAAATGCATCATTTTACTTACAAGAACGGCGTGCTTCATGCCGAAGATGTGAATTTGCAGGCGCTCGCTGAAGAAGTGGGAACGCCGTTTTATTGCTATTCGACGGCCACGTTAGAGCGGCATTTCCGCGTGATGGACGGCGCGTTTAAAGATACAGATCATTTGCTCTGCTACGCCATGAAGGCCAATTCCAACCAAGCCGTTATCAAGACTATGGCGGCATTGGGTGCTGGCATGGATGTGGTGTCTGAAGGCGAACTCCGCAGGGCGCTGGCTGCTGGAGTGCCAGCGCGGAAAATTGTTTTTTCAGGTGTGGGCAAAACCGCCAAGGAAATGGCTTATGCTTTGCGCGAAGGCATTGCGTGTTTTAATGTCGAGTCCGAACCAGAATTAGAGCTGCTTTCAAACGTGGCACAACGTGTGGGGCAGCGGGCTTCGGTTTCTATTCGGGTTAATCCCGATGTTGATGCAAAAACCCATGCCAAGATTTCAACGGGCAAGGCTGACAACAAATTTGGTATCACTTATCTGCGTGCTTCGGAAGTCTATGCCCGCGCCGCTGCACTGCCTAATCTTGATGTGACTGGCGTTGATATGCATATCGGTAGCCAGATCACAGAACTTGCGCCCTTTGAACAGGCGTTCAAACTGATGGGTGAGTTGGTGGTTCGGTTGAAATCCGAGGGCCATAATATTCGCCATGTGGATTTAGGTGGCGGGCTTGGTGTGCCTTATCGGGGTGATAATGATATTCCGCCGCATCCTGATGAATATGCAGCCATGGTGAAGCGCACGCTGGGGCATTTGGGTCTCAAGTATATGATGGAACCTGGCCGCATGATCGTGGGTAATGCTGGCATCATGGTTTCGCGGGTGATTTATGTGAAAGAAAATGAAGGCAAGACTTTCGTTGTGCAGGACGCTGCGATGAATGATCTTATTCGCCCGACACTTTATGACGCGTATCATGAAATTCTGGCGGTGGAAGAACGTCGTAATGAAACAGCGCTCGAAGCCGATGTGGTTGGGCCTGTGTGCGAGACTGGCGATTATTTTGCCAAATCGCGCCGTTTGCCCAAATTTGAACAGGGTGACCTTGTTGCGATTATGACGGCGGGGGCATATGGCGCTGTGCAATCGGGCACTTACAACACCAGGCCGCTGATCCCTGAAGTCTTGGTTAAAGATGACCAGTTTGCCATTGTGCGCCCGCGCCAAACTTATGAAGAATTGATCGGATTGGACAGACTTGCCCCTTGGCAATAATGCCATGATTTTGGTGGAATCATGCTATAGTCAGAACCGATGAATTCTGAAAAAAACAACCAGCTGGACCGAAAAATTGACCTGCAACGCGGTTTGTTGTTGTGGGAAAACCTGTGGCACCGTGTGCAAAAGCCTTTGCTTGTTGTGGGTGTTACAGTTGGCGTTGTTGCGTCAGGTGCGCTCGATTGGTTTCCGAAGTGGGTTGGGCTAGTTTCTTTAGGTTTGCTGGTCGTTGCATTTTTATACAACTTGATAGACCTGTTAGGCCTTAAATTCGCTGGCCGTCTCGTTGCCATGCGCCGCATGGAGCAGCACTCCACAATTGGCCACCGCAGCCTTTCCAGCCATGGTGATAATTTGGTGGCTGAAGGTCGCGATAAAAAAACTCAGACCTTGTGGGAAGAGCACAAGCGCCGTCAATTGCAGGCTTTGGAAAATGTGAAGCTCTCGCCACCGAGATCAGCTTGGCGGTTATTTGATCCCATGGCTTTGCGGGTGCCTGTGGCTTTGGCGGCTTTCGCGGCATTGATGCTGGGTTCTGGCGATCTGATTTCCAATACCCGCAACACCTTGAATTTTGCGCCTCCGGTTATTGCTACGCCGCCATCGCTTGATGCCTGGTTGAAGCCACCTGCTTATACGGGCAAGCAACCCATCCTGCTAACCAGTGCAGCAATGCGCGATAAGCTGAGCACCTCGCCAGATATTTTAATTCCTGAGAATTCGAGTTTGAGTATTCGTGCTGTTGGCTCGGCAAAGCCAAGGCTGGCATTTTATTCGCCGGGGACAACACCCAGCGCGGAAACGGAAATCAAATCTATCACTTCGCAAATTTCTAATACTGAAAAAGGTTTTACAGCTGAGGTAAAGCTTGATCGCCCTGTGACGGTTAAACTGTTTGATGACACGACTGAGCTTGCCTCATGGCCGATCACACTCATTCCTGATGAAGCGCCCAAGATTGCTTTTGTGGATGAACCCAAAGCTGGCGAAAATGGTGCGCTTAATGTGCATTGGAAAGCGTCTGATGATTATGGCGTGAAAGCGATCAGCGCTGAAATCTCTCTGGCCGATGAGCAGGAGAATGGAACCGGTTTTGATAGCAATGGCGTATTTTTATATGACGCGCCCGTTTTCAAAGTTGGCATGCAAAAGCCCAACGCAAAAGCCGAAGACACAACTTCAAAGCAGGATTTGAGTTCGCATCCTTGGGCCGGTCTCTATGTAACCATGGCGCTGACTGCCACGGACGCTGCAGGGCATACAGCGATTGCAGAATCCAAACGCTTTAAATTGCCAGAGCGCGGGTTCTTCCGCTTTCTTGCAAAGGCGCTGATTGAGCAACGCAAAAAACTTATATTGGATCCTGATACGGCTCCTGATGTTGCAACAATGCTGGATGCGTTCTCGGCATATCCCTATTCCATTGATGATAAAAGCAAACTGATTTTGCAGATGGCCGCAATCAGGGCAGGCCTCTCCCATGCCACCGAACAGGACGAAGTTAAAACTGCCGTGACCAATATCTGGGCTTTGGCTGTGGCCATTGAAGATGGGGAACTGTCTGACATTCGCGCTCAGCTGCGTGATTTGAAACAGCAATTGGAGCAGGCTTTAAAAGAAGGCGCACCGCCTGAACGCATTGCCGAGCTGATGGATAAAATGCGCAAAGGCTTGGACAAGCTGATGGACCAAATGCGCAAAGATGCACAAAAGCGTTTGGCTGATGGCAGCCTCAAAAAAGACCCCAACAGCAAATCAATCAGTCGCGAAGATTTGCAAAAAATGCTCGATGATATTGAAAAGTTGAATAAGAGCGGCTCGAAAGATGCGGCGCAAGATATGTTGTCGCAGCTTGACCGGCTGTTGCAAAATTTGCAGCCCGGTGTTTCTGATCAAGCGGGCAAAGAGGGTGATTCCGAATTGCAGCAAAAGATGGACGAGCTTTCGGACATGATGCGCAAGCAGCAAAAGCTGATGGACCAAACGCAAAAGCTGCCACGGCCTGGTGAAGGTGAAGAAGCACCTGACAAGCCTGATGATGGTTCGGGCGCGCTGGCGGATAAGCAGGGCGCACTTTCGGACATGCTCGACAGTCTCAACAAACAATTGGGGCCAGATGGGCAAGGCGAGCTTGGTGATGCAAGCAAAAGCATGAAAGGTGCCAAGGGTTCGCTTAAAGATGGTTCACGTGATGATGCGCTGCGTCAGCAGGGCGATGCCATGAAGCAGATGCGTGATGGTGCGCAGAAGCTTGGCAAGAAATTGGCTGAACAGGGCAAGGGCAAATCTGGCCAGCAGGGTAAAGAAGGTGAAGCGGGTGGCGACAATAACGATCCGCTGGGACGCCCCCGCGCCACGCGCAATCCTGATAATGGCCCCAAAGAAAACATGGTGCCGTCTGAACTTTCCATGCGCCGTGCGCGTGAGATTTTAGAAACGCTGCGCCAGAAATATGACGACCCGAATTTAGGTTCGGGCGAGCGGGCTTATATAGATCGGCTGCTGCGCGGGCTTTATTAGAGACAAGGCCCCCTCAGTCCTTCGGACAGCTCCCCCAACAAGTTGGGGGAGCGTATTGTTTTTACCCTCCGCCCAGCTTGCTCGGGGAGGTGCCCGAAGGGCAGAGGGGGAGCCTGCCAAGCTCTGGAGTTCGTTCACTTCACCGGAATGAAAATCTCAATGCGGTCGTCGCCATTGTTGAACTCCTCGCCATAAACTTCAAACTGCGGGCCTAATGCCACTTCCAGTTTGGCGGCGGGCAACCACTCATCAAAAATCCGCCCCCATGTTGCAGGCAGCCCAGCAATATCGCCCTCATGCAGAAACACTGCGGTTTTGCGCTTTGGGATGGTGAGGGTGTACATATAGCCCGGCACTTGGCCCGCATCTTTCACTTCAACGCCCACCAGATAATCCATCAGCCCATCGCCGAATGAATGGCACACGCCATAAGCGGCAAAACCCACTTGGCCATCAATCTTGCCAAAGTCGGTCATAAAACTCGCCCATTGCTCTTTCATGGCCGGATCAGGGCCAACCTTATAAGTCTTGTTGCGGCCAGCGAGGATGAGCGGTGGTGTAGTTAGGGTGCGGATGGGTTGGGGCATAATTTTCACATACCCGATTCTGTCATACGCGTCATCCCACGCAGAGGAACTGCCAACCCACTCCCCTTGCGGGAGTGGGCCGTCATCCTCGGCTCGTACCGAGGATGACAGGTGAGGGGTGGTGGTGCGGCATGCGCGGTGTTTGAGGTTTAAGGCGGCCCTCTCCTGACTTGCTCCGCAAGTCTGTCTCTCCGGCGGGGCGGAGAGACTTGGGGGAGTGGGGAGCGGGGCTATGGCTCTAATGAATTTGGTGATATTTGCAGTTCATGAATTTAACTTTTGAAACTGAACTTGAAACTGACGGTCGTTGGATTGCTGAAGTGCCGGAACTTGCAGGTGTGCTGGCTTATGGGGTCACAGAGTTTGAAGCAATTGCCAATGCAGAAGCGTTGGCTATTCGGGTTTTGGCCGAGCGGGAACAGAATCAACCAACCCACTCCCCTTGCGGGAGTGGGCCGTCATCCTCGGCTTGTACCGAGGATGACAGGGGAGGGGAGATGGTGCGGCTAGGGATGTGTTTGTCGTTTAAGGCGGCCCTCTGCTGACTTGCTTCGCAAGTCTGTCTCTCCGGCGGGGCGGAGAGACTTGAGGAAGGGAGTGTCGTCAATATTTGACTTCTGCCGCCACTTCCCCTATGTCGCCCACATCCTAAGACGCTTTTCAAACGTCTCGAGGCTTTTTGCACATGGGGCACTTGTTCCCGGGAGGCACTGAGCCCACATCCGGCAGCGAGTTTCGCTCCCGGGTGATTTTTCGTTTGGAATGCGGCCCCCACCCGTCCGTCTTCGCTAAGAAGCTACGCCGGACACCCTCCCCGCAAAGGGGGAGGGATGAAGATGAAGAAGAATGTTTGAAACTTTAAGCGACCGCCTCTCTGGCATATTCGATAAGATCACCGGTCGCGGTGCGCTTTCGGCTGAGGATGTGGATGTGGCGATGCGCGAAGTGCGCC
>CAXTKH010000046.1:0-28398 GCA_964244815.1 uncultured Aestuariivirga sp.
CAGGGTTTGATAATCACGCCTTGACCAGTGGGTAGAGGGGCGATTGAAACTTTTTTTGACAGTGCAAAAGCATTCCACATTTTGAATTGTGGTTCATGCCCTTGCCAAAGATAATCGTCAATCAATACAACAGCACCGGGAACAATTAAGTCCCAAAGTTTTCCTATGACCTGCTTTTCTGGAGGTGCATTATTTAGGTCAATAGAAAGGTAAGCTATTCGCTTAATTGGCGCCGCAGAAAGTGATTTAGGCAATACGCCTTTGATCAGATATACGTTCGGAAATGGCGCGAAATTGCGCTGAGCAAGGGAAAATACATCGTGGTAAAAATCCCGATTTGAGTCCTTTGCTCTTGATAGTTCTTGTCCGTCAAGGCCAGCAAGTGGTATCCCGTCAAAGGTATCAAACAGATAGAATTTCTTCTTTAATGTTGCAAATTTTAATGAGTGGCAAATAGTCATCGAGAAGAGCCCCGTGTGAACACCACACTCGACAAAATCACCCTCGAGGTTCATTCCAATTTCCGCCGCCCAAAGAGCGATACGTGCACGCCAACGTACATCTGCGACGCCGTTGGGCCAACCTTCCAAATTTGCTTCGCGCGCTAACGCCCAAGCCTTCGCAAAATTTGGTTCATCTAAGAAGTTTTGGTTTCTTCCGTTAATTAACATACCATCTTGAGTTGCCCGCCTTATTTCTTCCAACTCTGCTTTAAGGCTGTTGATCGTGTTAACACGCTCAATATCCAAAGCGACCAGCGAATTAATTTTTTCAACGCGCTGAATGTCAAGTAATTCGTAAACGTTTGGCTCGTTTGGATTTTCCAAAATAGCAAACTCCTATCTGTAAGTTTGGTACTTTTTGCCGTCGCTCAAGTCGTGGGCCCATATATTTTTTGATCACGGTGGTGCAATAGCTTGGGGCTTACGCCTTGGACTAATTCGAAAATTTTTGGATCAAGCCGGTTGCGATCCTTGACCGCCAACAGATTGAAGCCGTGAGGCGGGCCCGAAATAACTGCGCTGTCAATGTCGACCAACTCCACTTTACGGCCAGCCATGGCTTCGTTGCCTTGATAATCGCGGATGGCAAATACTTCATAGCCGTTCTCGATCATCAGAGTGCACAAAGTCGTATGTCGTAAACCGCGGCTCCAATCGCTATAGGCTGCATGAATCTCACAAATGAGCGCAGGCGCTTTATCACCGGTCAAAGCTAGAACTTTGCGCGCACCTTGTAGCGCCTCATATTCGCCGCCTTCAATATCCAGCATGATGACATCGACTTGATCGAGTTTGTTAGCTTGCATATATTTATCGATGCTGCGCGACGGATATGACATACCAGCTCCACCCTGACCCAGTTTTGGGGTGGCATGAGAGTCATCGCCGCCAAGCTCGATACGCACATCGTCGCTTGACCAGAGTGCTTCGGCATTGACCACAACGTTGGAAATTCCGTTGTCTGAGAGGTTGCGCTTGAGAACTTCGATATTTTCAGATGATAGTTCGAAGCAATGGCAAACGCCGCCTTGACCCAGAGCTTTCGCCACGAAAAGTGCATGGTCTCCGAAATACGCACCGCCAATGATTACATTTGATCCGCCTTCAGACAAGGCCACAACCGAACGCGTGGTCTGTGGTTCCCAGACATGATCCGGAATTGCCGGATGCGCCATTAGAAATTCGCGAGCAATCCGTGAGGAATAGCGGAAATTAAACTTAAGCCCGTTGGATACTTGGCGCGTATGAATTGAGTTTTCGTCGACAAGCATGTCAACGATGGGGCCACTCAAAACCTCGCGGAGGTTCTGATCCGTGCCAGATTGGTATTTCTTTTCAATTTTCAGCAAACATGTAATGATCTCGTCACGTGCTTCTTTGTTCTTGGTCAGAAACTCACGTGCTGATGCGAGAGTTCCGTAAGACTTAGGCTTGTCAGCGTATTCAACCACGAATTTTACTCGCAATATATTATGGCCCAAATAAGCCAGCTTCTAATTTGCAGCATTCTATACATGGTTTCTAGATCAGTTCAATATCTCCAGTTCTCCTTTGGGCTGCGCTGATTGTCGGTTCCTTAATTGCGTGCTATAGATGGTTTAAGATTTTGATTTGCCAAAAGCGAGATCTAAAGTTCAATTGATTTTGAAGGTAGAATTCGTGAGGCCTAAGTTCAGCATTGTAATTCCCACGCGCGCGCGGCCGCATACCTTGCGTTACACTCTGCAAACTTGCCTCGACCAAGTTTGCGAAGATTACGAAATAGTCGTTTGCGATAATTGTAGTCCGCCCGAAACGCAAAGGGTTGTGGAAGAATTCAATTCAAAGCGCATTGTTCATTTTAGATCTTCGCAGCCACTCAGTATGCGCGAAAACTGGGAGTTAGCTTACAGCAAATCCAGTGGCAAATATGTGATGTTTATTGGAGATGATGATGCGTTGTCGCCTTTTGCTTTATTACGGCTCGAAGAATTTCTAAAGCAACATAATGCCTTGGCTCTTACTTGGCGGTGCGCGGTCTATGCTTGGCCAAATGTTGGTCGGAGTGATTTGGCTAATTATTTGCAGATTCCTATTTCACAGCGTCTGCAATGGTATGAAGGCAAAAAGGCAATCGCAGATGTTACCGCTAGTCGTATACCGGCCAATTTGCTGCCCAATATCTATCATGGTCTGGCGGCACGTTCCGTGCTTGAAGAAATCAAAAAAAAGTCAGGTCACATCTTTGGCGGATACATGGTGGATACCTATTCAAGTTTTGCAATTGCTTATTTTGCCGAGCGCTATGCGCATCTTGGAATTCCGATCACAATTTCCGGATTTTCAAAAGAAAGTCACAGTATCGCTTTGCATTTTTTTCGGGGAAATCACCCCAATACCCAAGGTTACCGAGAAGACAATGCACGAAGTGGCCTCACTTTGCACCCGATGGTACCGCAATTGCCAACAGGCTGGGCCTGCATCGCAGATTCATATCTAACCGCGCGCGAGGAATTGTTTTCGACAGACTCCATGATGAATTTTGACCGTAAAAAGTTCATCAATACGTTGCTTGGAAAACCCGCAATCAATACATTGCAAGAATGGCCTAGATTCATTCAAGAAATTCGGTCTTCACTGTATGATGATCAAGCGCTGATGGATTGGTTCGACAATCGTGTCAAATCTATTCAGCCTTGGGTTCCACCAAAAGAGACGTTCCGTAATCCATTGGATTTTATTCGAGGCAGTGATTTGCGCCTCGATGCCGCGACATTTGGTATCGAAGATATTGCGGCTGCGGCACGGCTGCTTGGCATGGTCCTGCCTTACACGTCGACGATTCCAAACTGGAATACGGGGGGTGGAATTTTTAGCAATTGGCGTGATCAATACAAGGCCAGACTACAGCTTACGCGAGCTTTGTCTAGGCTAGGATAGTTTCCGAAGTAGGCCTGTTTGATTCGCGCAATTTCGTCAAACGTTTGGCGAGCTGTTTACTCCGTGAAACGTTGAGTTCTTCTGTACTGAGATTGTATCGGATTAGTAGTTCATTTGGCAAGATGCGCTGTGCAATCGTGAGCAAACCAAGTGGTAAAAAGCGAATTATACGCTCGACGAAAACACTGGAATCTGACAACCGCGCCGCAAGGATTGGGTGAGGATGAGTAGAAATATCGTACACTGACTTTCCATCTGACACCACTTTTTGCAGGGCTAACATGGCGCCTTCTACGTCATCTTTCAACTGGCCATCTACGAATCGCACTCGCAAAAGAGTGTCCGGATAGTCAGGCGCATATTTGGCAGGGGGCGCAAGGGGAATCTTCTGGGCTATATGCGCAAAGTGTCGCTTAACGATGCCAAATAGTTCTCTGTCAGCTGCACTCAGCGGTTTTGTGTTTAGCCATGGCGAAAGTGTCCAAGGCTGCTTTTGGATTTCGTCAAGGATCGCTTTAATAAAAAATTTTCTGTCGACAATTGTACCTTCCGGCAGTAAACCGTAAGAATTTGCAAGTTCCAGCCCTCGCAGATCATGATATCGTAGAGTTCTGATGTTGGGCAGCCAATCGGATTTTGCTGCCAACGGATCGACGTTGGTCTCCTTAATCCATTTTTGACCTTCAGCTGCTTCATTTGACTTGTCCTCCATCGACCTCGACCAAGATACGCCAGCCGAATGACCGGAAGTTCCATAAATTGATACCGGATTATCAACTTGGAGCAGATTGTCGCAATGGAAAGCGATGAGGTTGTGAGCGTATACATCTGGCATGAGGTAAGGGAAAAATACGCCGCCAGACTTGGCACGCACTCGATCATATAGTTTGCGTGAAACCATGCCATGATAAATAAGTATATTATCCCAAGAACCAATGTTCTTGGCAGTGATTGTCGCTTTTGCTATATGCTCAGCTGATCCATGCCGCCAGCCACCGTAGTAATGCGAAGTATAAATACGAACAAACCCTTCCTGATCAGTGCTCAGTGATGGCCAAACATAATGTACAAGATGCCAACGCACAGCATCGGCAGGTGTCACGCTCAAATGATCCACGAGCCAATCGAGGGAGCCGAGGCAAAAACCGTCGTCATCGCCAATAATTGACATGTATTCGCCTGTTGCGGCCGCGAGTCCCAACTCAAAATTGTGGCGCTGACTTGTTGCAAAAGGCGCTCGCGAATAGCGTATACGAGGGTCTTTTTTTTGAGCCGCTAAAACCACATTAAGAGTTTCAACGGCACTAAAATTATCTTGAACAACAATCTCAATGCGGTTTGACTTGTGATGGGCCAGAGCAGCAAGACAAGAACGAAGTGTTTCCGGCCGTTCGCGCGTTGGTATGACCACGCTTATGACTGGCCGATCGGCCAAGATCGAGAGAGCAGCCGCGGATTTGCTTCTCGCTTTTTTCCGACTCTTACTTACCATCGTGACCCGCTTCCAGCAGTGCTAAGATATTCGCTTGATGAATGCGTTAGGCCAGTAGGTCAAACGTTCACGCACAACACCTTCGTTGAAAGGCCAAACAGGCTCTTCAATTACAAAATTCTTGTTTTCTGCGACGAAAGCCAAGGCGGCCTGTTGAGGATTTGAGTCTTTCCACTCAGGCTTAGTGCGTGGAGCACCCACCACTTCTTCCATGATCCCGTCAGACGCCACGATATAGGACCCAACAGAAACCATCGGCCCATAGGCGCGCAACTCTTCGAGCACGTGCTCTTTGGTATGATTGGCGTCGAGCATAACCATGACTTTTTCGCCCGGCTTAATGTGGCTCTTAACCTCGGCAACTGTGTCTGGGTCGACCGAAGAACCGTCCACTAATGTGATATAAGGGCGCAATATATGGGCATCAATCGCTTTGCGGTTATGAGGGCGCAATTCTAGTTCAACGCCGATAACGCGACCCTTTTCCATCGCTTTGAACAATGTCGAATAAAACACGAGTGAGCCGCCATGGGCAACGCCAGTTTCGATAAACACGTCAGGTTGATGGTCCCAGATCACTTCCTGAATACGTAAAACGTCCTCAGGCAACTGGATAAGCGGCCGACCCATCCAAGAGAACGCATAAATGTATTTGACATCCCAGCTGACGCGACGCCAAGCCCGGTTGATGAGTTCGAAGGCCTCTGGAGTTGTCAACGCATGTCTTGCGATCTCGTTGCCGTTGTCGTCGATTTCAGCAACATAGTTTTTCTTGTCATCAAATACGATCATCATTCACCTTGGTTGTTGTTTTAAATGGTTGAGAATGTCCGGCAGACGCAAAGCCGGCGTGGTTGGACTTAGATTGAACTCGCATATAGCCCTAGTCGTGTCAATTTTCGGAAATGTCACAATTGAACCCTCGGCCTTGAAGTGCACCTTAAAGCCATTTTTTTCCAAAAGATCTGCTATTTGTCGATGCGTGAAATTGCTGCCGCAGGCGACATTGTAAAGTCGCATCTGACCTGCCTTGGATATGGCTATGAGTAAAGCGGCTGCATCTTCAACTGCAATGTAATCCTTGGACGATTCAGGTGCTTGGCCGATCGTAACTTGGCCTAGCTCGACTGCCTCACGCATCACTGCCGTCATAAACAAATTAGAGCGATCTTGCATTCCGTAAACATTCGAGAGCCTCGCGACGCGAATTTTTGGGCTATCGTAAGCTAGACACAGGCTTTCTCCAGCGATTTTAGATATGTTATAAACATGATCACTTGTCGTGGGGCGCACCAAAAGAGGCGAATCTTCATGAGTCGAAATTGCATCGCTGTAAATTCGCGCTGAAGAAAGATAAAGAAAGCTCTCATAGCGATAATTTGTAAGGGCCTCGTAAAGGCGCAAGAGTTGAATTTCAAAAGTTTCAATCAGCCGTTTGCGAAAATCGGCTGTCATGCCAATGCAAAAAATCACTTGTCCTAGGTTAGCGCCCTTATCTGGCCAATTATCACGGCCAACACGCAACACCTTATGACCAGACGCTTCGAGTTGGCGCGCCAATTCCGAACCTACAAAACCGAAACCGCCAAAAATAGTATATGAGTCCACAGCTATTCAAAGTCCCGAATGACGTATGCAAATTGCCTTGTGCCACCCCAATTTGAGTCTGACCTCAAATCGCTCCTTGTCAGCTTGTACTGATAATCGACCAAACCCTGCCCCCAGCTCGTAGTCTTTTGTCATTTGGCAGCAAGCGTTAGCCTGAAGCCAATAATCCGTTCGCTTTAAACGCGAGCACTAATCACGTCAAGCGAAGCCCGAGAAATAAAATTCGAGGAAATTCGGCGTACTATCCCAGCTGGAGTAGGTTTTTTGAACCTCGACTTGTTGGGCGTTCGGAACTAAGACCTTTAGTTCTGTGGAACAAAATGCATGGGGTTCTTTGAAATGTATTCCGTTGAGTGTGTCGTAATTGGTGCAGGTGTTATTGGACTTGCAGTAGCTCGGGCAATGGCCATAGCTGGTATAGAGGTCATTGTTGTTGAGAAGACTGACACTTTCGGGAGTGGTATATCGTCGCGTAATAGTGAGGTGATACATGCAGGCATCTACTATGATCAAAACAGCTACATGGCCAAATTTTGCGTCGAAGGACGGCATGCACTTTATAAATTTTGCGAAGAACGCGGCGTTCCTCACCGACGCTGCGGGAAGTTTATTGTCGCGACTAATCCGTTGGAACAAAGTAAACTTGCCGCAATCAAAGCTAAGGCTAGCACCAATGGTGTTGAAGATCTTTTTGAAATTAGTGCTATAGAGGCCTGCCGCCTTGAGCCAGCGCTTTATTGCACAGGCGCTCTTGTATCACCTTCAACCGGAATTATCGACAGCCATAGCTATATGCGGGCTCTGCTGGGCGAGGCAGAATCGCATGGGGCGACTGTGGCTTATAATTCACCCGTTAAGAGCGGACGCAGTATTTCTGGTGGCATCGAGCTACAGATCGATGACCCTGATCAGACTATTTTGCAGGCCAAGTTCTGTATAAATGCAGCCGGACTTTATGCGCCAAATGTTGCTGGTGCGATAGAAGGTATTCCAACCGCTTCGGTTCCAATCAGCTACTATGCCAAAGGAAATTATTTTTCGCTGACGGGTCGCACGCCGTTTTCGCGGCTCATCTATCCGGTGCCAGTTCCAGGGGGTTTGGGCACACATTTAACGCTCGACATTGCAGGAAATGCGCGTTTTGGCCCCGATGTTGAGTGGATCGATCAAATTGATTATGTCGTCGACCCTGCACGTGCCGACCAATTTTGTTCATCTATTCGACGCTATTGGCCAGGCTTAAAAGATGGTGCGCTTCAGCCTGCCTATTCAGGCATTCGTCCCAAAATTGTGCCACCCAGTATCGCCAAACAAGATTTTTTAATTCAAGGGGATCAAGTTCACGGTGTATCAGGCTTAGTCAATCTCTACGGGATAGAGTCTCCCGGACTGACAAGTTCGCTGGCGATTGCAAATCATGTGGTAAATATGTTGAATGCGAGTTGAGCCTGCTGCCAATCGACTAGCTTATCTCGATGGCCTGCGCGGACTCGCTGCTTTGACGGTAGCCTTTGCGCATTTTTTTGCAGCATTTGTTCCTTCATTGCAATTTGGTTCCGATTTTAGCCAACGACAAAATTGGCAAGCAGCTTTCGCGGCCAGTGGGGGTTACCTGCTAATCAACGGCTCATTTTCTGTATATATCTTTAAGGTATTGAGTGGTTTTGTAATTTCTGGCGCGTCTGAGAGAAGCTCCAACCCGTTGTATAATTTGATAGTCGCGAGATTTCTTCGGCTCAATGTTCTAGCTGCTTTTGCAGTGGGCATCGCGATGATATTATTTGAATTTAAGGCGTTGAATCTGCATCTCATCGACCCCCTGTTTGATTGTTGGTGGATCAAACTAAATTACAAACCAGATGTCTTGCATTTCGCAAATCAATATGGCGACCTTTTAGGGCGTTATATTTTACGGGGCCACAAACTTCATACCGCCATTTTGGACTATCCATGCCGAGCTTTATGCGTCTTGCGCGTGTTTTGTGTTTTTCCGTTTTTCAACTAAAAACAGCACCTTCTTGCAGCAATTCCAGGTTTGGCTCTGCTCATGTTGATAATGATACGTTGAGATAGGTCAACGCTCTGTATCGTTTTCATCCTTGTCGTGGCGCTTTGGGAAATAAAAACTCACCTGAGCTTTCAAATTTGTTCGCAACAGTCGTATTGGACGTCAGTTGCCTGCTTGGTGGGAAGTCGTAGTTTCTAATGCCAGACAACTCTTTTTATCCAATGCTTTTTGGCAGTTTTGTAGAGTCTTTACGACGCAATATTCTCGTTGTTACGACGGGGCGGCCACACTCATTGTGTTGGCCATATTGCGCTCAACTGTAATTCAAACATTGCTTCGATCCAAAACATGTTAGTTCTTAAGAGGTATCAGCTTTTCTCTTTATCTCGTTCATTTTTCAATTTTGGGGTCATTGGCCGCTACGTTTTATTTCAGCTTCGGTCAAAATTCGACTGTGGGACTTTGCAAAGTGTTGACGATTTATATGGCCGCCGTGTTCATCGTTACTACAATATTTGAGGATGTAGCAGATAGGAATGCGTTTGCATTTTCCTAATAATTGTGCAAATCATCCTAGCGAGAATCTCAGCTTGCTATTGCGATTTAATTTGCCCTGGATCAGGGTGTAAATTATCAATCCAAAAGATTACTTGAACAATTTTGGGAAATGGGTATGGCTTCCGCGCCATTCGAAATTTGAAATTAGACAGGGGGAAAAATGCGTATTCTTGTGACTGGAAACATGGGTTACATCGGCCCGGTACTCGGAAAATTTTTGCGTAAAAATGTGCCTAGCCTTGATTTGATTGGTTACGATACGGGATTCTTCGGCCATAGCCTTTCCGCCTCTGATACCCTTCCCGAACTTGCATATAACAAACAGGTTTTCGGAGACGTCAGAGATTTTCCGGTCGACTTACTGGAAGGCGTAGATGCGGTGGTTCATCTCAGTGCCATTTCAAATGATCCAATGGGAAATAAGTTTGAAGCCGTAACTCAAGATATTAATGAACGGGTATCTATTCGCCTTGCCGAAGCGGCCGCTGCTAAAGGTGTAAAGAATTTTGTATTTGCTTCAAGTTGCAGTATGTACGGTTTTGCTGAAGGCGGAGCGCGCACCGAAAAAGATCCGACTAATCCACTTACCGCCTATGCCCGTTCCAAAATTGGAACCGAAAAGGGTCTTGCGCAAGCCAAACTGGCCAAGATGAATGTAACTTGCCTGCGATTTGCAACAGCTTGTGGCATGTCCGATAGGTTGCGATTAGATCTTGTGCTCAATGATTTCGTTGCCTGTGCCGTGGCGGCAAAAGAAATTACAGTATTGAGCGACGGCACCCCATGGCGCCCGCTGATTGACGTGGAAGACATGTCGCGAGCCATTCACTGGGCAGTATCGCGTAAAGACAGCAAAGGTGGTCAAAACTTATCTGTTAATGCCGGCCGCGACGAAGGCAATTATCAAGTTGCAGAACTGGCAAATGCCGTGGCGCGGCATGTACCAGGCACGAAGGTATCGATCAACACCAATGCACCTCCAGACAAGCGTTCGTATAAAGTCAATTTTGCATTGTTCAAATCTTTGGCACCAGATGCTATTCCACAAGTGACTTTGGATCAATCAATCGACCGTTTGAACAAGGGCCTTAACAAAATGGTATTTTCCGATAAGGATTTCCGCAATTCCACCTTCATGCGTTTGAAAGTTTTGGAAAAGCACATGACCGAGGGCCGCCTCTCCGACGAACTACGTTGGCGCAGCGTTCAGACCTAAACATGAAGTTTCACAAAACGCCACTTGAAGGTGCCTACGTAATCGAGCCTGAACGGCGCGGCGATGATCGCGGATTTTTTTCGCGGGTATACTGTGAAAAGGAATTTGCGGCCCAGGGCCTTAATACCAATTTTGTGCAGGTCAATAATTCATTGAGTGCTAAGGCCGGAACATTGCGCGGGTTGCACTATCAGCTGCCACCCTCAGCGGAAGTCAAACTCGTTCGCGCCGTCAAAGGAGCTTTATGGGATGTGATTACGGATATGCGGGCTGGTTCGCCCACTTACGGCAAATGGCATGGCGTTGAACTCACTGCTGAAAATCGCTTGATGTACTACGTGCCGCGCGGCTTTGCGCATGGTTTTGTAACGTTGACCGATAATGTTGAGGCGCTTTATCTTGTGAGTGATTTTTACAACCCTCAAGCTGAGCGCGGCTTGCACTGGAATGATCCCACTATCGGTATAAAGTGGCCAAAGCAACCAGAGGAAATTTCTGAGAAGGACGGCGTTTGGCCTGATCTTAACGATGAATTCCATGGAATGGAGCTTATGCGGGGACTTTGACGCGACCCTGAACCTAACCCTGTCAAATTGGTATCAGAGCATTTGCAGTTTAGAATTAGCAAAAATCGATTGAACTGCCACCAACTATATTGCAAGGACCTTAAAAAGCCGAATACGTTTTCAATCTAGAAAAAAATAAAGTCTGATGCATGCAAGTTTGTTGTTATGATATTGTCAAGCTGGATGCTGTCAACTCCGAGGGTGATAATTGTATTATTTCCATTTTGTGTCAAAACTAGTGAGCCATAGTTAGCAGCCAAAGAATTCGAAATCTGCAAATGATCTTGGCCAATTGTGAAATCTGCGATTTCGTCGTCGCCGTTATTTCCAGCAAAAAAAACAAATGTATCATTGCCGGCACCACCAGCGAGATAATCATTTCCACCTATACCACCAATTGTGTCATTTCCTCCGTAGCCAAAAATCCTGTTTGATCCGGCATCACCCCACAAGGAGTCTGACCCAGCATTCGAACCGATGATATTTTGGAAATTGAGAATAGTATCGCCTTGCGCTTCGCCGCCGCCAACACCGTTTACTGCTAGGTTCACATAGACGGCTAAAGCCGAATTATAATAGTAGATTGTGTTGTTTCCCGAACCGCCGTCCAGATAGTCAATCCCAGCTCCGCCACCAATCGTGTCGTCGCCTCCAAATCCGTATATTGTGCTCGACCTAGCGTCGCCTACGAGCAGATCATTACCTAAGTTTGATCCATAAACATTTTGGAAATTTAGAATAGTGTCACCGGTTGCATCTCCACCCGTTGCATAATTGTATCCGAGGTAAACTGTAACTCCCGCTACGGACGTATAATACCATACGCTGTTGTTGCCCGCTCCACCATCGAGGTAGTCGCCGCCAGCTCCTCCACCGATAGTGTCATTTCCTGCATAACCCAATATTGCATTGTAGCCACTATCGCCAACAATTGCGTCGTCCCCAGAGTTGGAACCGATAACATTTTGAAAATTAGTAAAATTATCACCTTGCGCTTCGCCACCGGCGGCATAGTTTGAATTCAGGTAAATCGTTACTCCAAAAGCTGAGCTATAGTAGTAAAGAGAATTGTTGCCGGTTCCACCATCGAGAGTGTCCGCACCTGATCCACCCGAAATAGTATCATTGCATCCATTTCCATAAATCAAATTAACATTAGCATCTCCGAAAAGTGCGTCATCGCCGGCGTTTGATCCAATTATCGCTTGGCAATTGTATATTTTGTCTCCTTGGGCATCACCGCCAGCTGCGTAATTGTATCCAAGAAGCACTGTAACACCCTCTTGAGAATTAACAAAATCTACCGTGTTAAATCCAAGCCCTCCGTTTATTGTATCCGCGCCAGCTCCGCCGATTATTACATCGTTGCCGACGCCTCCATCAATATTATCGTTTCCTAACCCACCGGAAAGTAAGTTTTCAAAATCGTTACCATAAATGACATCATTGCCAGCTCCACCCACCGCATTCTCAATCACGCAGCTATACGCAATTGAAATATTGTTCGTCATGCTGTTGCCAGACGAGAATGTTCCAGGCAGCAAACTGATCGTAGAAGAAGTACTCCAGCCGCTTAAATCCAACGTGTCGATGCCAGATGAATCATAGATACACATGATCGGGTTCAGGTTTGATGTAAAGTCGTAGATCCCGCCTGAAGCTGCGCCGACGGTGGAATGGAAGCCATAGACTGTGTCACCGATGCGCGTGCTCGGATCTGCTCCGTAGATTTGTTGAATCGCATAGATATCGTTGAGCATCGGTGTCTGTGGTTCGTAGAGTTTGTTGTCAGCGCCAACCCAATCGGCCCAGGCTACTCGGCCTTCTCCGTTTGTGGCTCCTGATCCCCAACTCGGGCCAAAGTAGGACATGACTGAGAGCACTGTGCTGTCTTGATAACTTTTTGGGGTATTTGCGCCAGCGCCATTATAGTCGCCCATGTGATTGAGACCCAGCGCGTGGCCGAGCTCATGGATGTATGTCAGAAATCCATGATTACCGATTACAGGTGTTACGAGATCAGCACCGATTGCGGCTGAGCTGAACCATACCGTTCCATCCGTTGGATAATAGGTTTGCGCATAAACGCCTGCCAACCTGGTGTTGGCAAATTCGATGTTGCTGGAACCTGGTGTTCCGCTGACAAAGCTTGTTGAAATCAAATCGTCCCACAGGCTGAGGGCTAATATGGCCTTCGATTGTTGATTTGCATTCAAAGATGAAAAACTATTCAGTTCCGTTGTACCGATGAGGCCAAGTTTTGTTGTTGGAAAACTATAACTGATGCTAGGACCGAACCAATGGTACCCGCTGTCAAGCTGCTGAACAACCATCGCCTGCGTTATACTTGGAAGAGGTGCCACTGCCATTTTTTAATCCCCCCAAAACTGGATATGTTTCTCGTCGCAATAATATTTACTGGTTTGAAATTAAAAAAATCCGCCTGAATGCTTACTAAATTGGATTTATTAGAGCATGGTTGATAATTCACTGATGAGTTGTGTTGAAACTAGAATGGATTATTGAAAGTTTGGATATCAACTCATACAATTAGGTTGGACTAGACTAAAATTTCCGCAATGATATCAGAGGCTACCTTTCTCCGGCTGGTCAACCTAACCCCTTAAATCCAATCACCCCGCTCACCCCTTTCGGGTGCGACATTAACTTTAAGAAAATTGAGCATTTTACTGTATTTCTGCGATGATTTCGAAATATTTTGCGAGCTCGCGTAAGCAATGTGTCGGGTATTTCTATTTCTTACAGGCACATTTGAATTTCTCCTTATGGAAAAGCTTTGTGATCTCAGGCGAGGCTAGAAGTCAGTTTCATTGCACTTTCAGCTTGGCCAATTTGCATCAATAAGTGCCACCATCAATTAACAAACGCGCTGCAAAATGCATGCGGGAACACGAAACTATTTTGCCCCTGCGCTTAACTACAACTGCGTTCGTTGACATTTCCCGAAAATGGCGGAGGGAAAGCTGTGAGTGTGAACGCACTGGTGAACAAGCAAAGCACGAGTCTGGCGCAGTGAGGTTTAAAACCTCACCTGAAAATGAGTGTCGTTAAAAATGTATGTTTTTAGACTTTAATTCACCAGAGCTGACATGCTTTCGAACAGCTTCGAAGGGCGCAAGGGTTTGCCAAGGAAAGATATGTTTTGTTTTGCGAGTTCTGTGCGCAACGTGGATGTGTGGTCGGCGGTGATGATGATTGCGGGAATGTCTGCGCCGCAACAGCGTCTGATGTTGCGTACGGCGTCGAGGCCAGTGCCTTCGTCTAAATGATAATCGGCTAATAGCAGGCTCGGCAGATGATCCAAGGTTTCCAATGCTTCCAGCGCTTCTTCTCCGCTCACAGTTGGGATTGGATTGAAGTTGCGCGCTTCAAGCAGCTCCACCATGCCTTCTAGGATTTGCAAATCGTTCTCGATGATGATTACTGTTTTGCGCTCGCTGGTTATTTTGTTTTGTTGTGCTGAAAACTTCTGCAATGGAACATCTTGAACAACACGATCTGCCCGTTCAACACGAACAGAAAAGCATGAACCTTTATCCAGTCTTGATCGTAAAGAAATTGAATGGCCCAATAGAGTTGCAATGCGGTCTACAATGGCGAGGCCTAGTCCCATGGACTTTAATTCGTTACCGTTCGGAATATGAAGGCGTCTGAACTCTTCAAATATCACTTCGTGTTTATCTTCAGGAATGCCGGGGCCAGTATCCCACACTTCAATTACAACGTGGTCGCCACGCCTGCGCGCACCAAGGATTACGCCCCCGTTGTCAGTGTAGCGTATCGCGTTGGATAAAAGATTTTGGATGATACGGCGCAACAAGCCAACGTCACTGCGAACCCAAAGCGAAGTTGGAACATAGCGAAGCTCCAAGCCTTTGCGTTCGCTGACATGTTGGAATTCAGCAAGCAGGGTTTGAAAAGTGTCACATAAAGGAAATGACGTTATTGTGGTTTCCACACTGCGCGATTCAAACCTCGAAATATCGAGCAAGGATTCCAGTAGCTGTTCAACAGAAGCGAATGCCTTATCGGCATTACCTGCAAACCGGGTCTGACGAACATTCAGTTCAGTTTCCTGGAGCAATGACAGAAAAATGCGTGAAGCATTTAGTGGCTGCAACAGATCATGACTCGCAGCCGCAAGAAACCTGGTCTTACCTTTGTTTGCTTCTTCTGCCGCCTCTTTGGCTTGCACTAATTCAACTTCAATTTGCCGACGTTCTTGCACTTCTCGCAAGAGTTCAGCTGTGCGCTCTTCGACGCGCTGCTCCAATGTTTCATTGGCCTCACGCAGGGCAAACGAGGCCTGTCTTTCTTTGGTGATGTCAGTAAAAGTTGCGACAATGCCGCCGTCCGGCATTGATTTTGTACTCAACCCCAAAATCACGCCATCGCTTCTTGTTACCTCGACATCGCCCAATGAATATGTGGCGGGACTCTCCAACCATTCCGAGATTCGCTTCTGTGAGTCACTCTTCACTTCAAAGCTTGGAGCACGAAGTGTTTTGAATATTCGACCGATGCTCACATGAGTGTTGAGCATCTTAACGGGCAATGACAGTAAATTTACAAAGCTCCAATTCCAGGCCTTCAGCTGCATACTCGGCGAAAACATGCATATACCTTGAGGGAGATTATCTATTGTGGCACGCAACAATTTTGATTGCTCATCTAATTCGCGCTCATGGCGCACGCGCTCATTGCGAACCGTATCGGTGATGTCAGTCTGGAAAATGACGGTGGCGCCGGACGCCATTTTCTTGTTTGAAATCTGCAACCAGCGATCGCCGGACACTTGTTGAATAAATGATGCGTGAAGATTGCGAAACAACGCAATACGCGATGATTTCCACTGGGCGCGTGTCTGGTCGATACCGAGAACTAAATTTTCGCTGTTGGCAAACATTCCAGCAATGTTTTGAAATGATGTGCCAGGCATCAGCTCTTCACTAATATCGGGCATCAGCAATCTAAATGGCGCATTGCAGAGAACCAGATTTTCCTCGACGTCGAACAGTGCAAAACCTTCGTTGACAGCTTCGATAGCGGCAGTCAGATTTTGCTTTGCCATTTCGGCATCGTCGCGCACGTCTTCAAGGCGTGTATAGGCATCCGACAAGTCCTCAAGCGTCCGCTCCAGGTCAAGTGTTCGAGCGCGCACTTTATCTTCGAGTAATATTGCCGTTTGAAACAAGGAAAACGCGCCGCCTGAAAAATCCATTGATCGTTCTACGCGGCCCATCAGGGCCCGGTTTATCTTCTCGAGTCGTTTTATTTGGACAGCAGGATCGTCCACAACCGGGATCTCTATGAAGCCATTGTTTTTCATTCGGCGGCTTGTTCAACAAGCTTTGATTTAGGTGCACCAATGGCCACACCTGTAAAAGTTTGGTTGACGTGCATGGACCGAAATTGTTCACCATAAGTGCTGAAACCAACAACCTTATGTTTGCTGAGAACGGCCGATACTTCGCGTGTTTGTTGTTTTTGTTCAGCTTCAAGCCTGCGCAATATACAATCGAAACCTAAAATCAGATCGACCTCTCCCAATTGGTTTTGAATGGTATTCAAGCTGTTTAACAAATTCGCGGCAATGTCTTCACCTTTTGCAACTGTCAGCACCAGGCCTTCGTCAATGCCGCAATAAAACCTGAGAGAACCATCTTCTTCAACTTTCTGAATTGATCGCACATGATATTCTCCACCAATTCTCACAACAACAGGATAAGCCGCAAAAATCAGCGGGGAAAGTTCCTGTGCCTCCAGACCGACCATACGCGCATAGGCAGGAGCTGCCGATTCAGCGTTGATCTCCATCACCAATCTCGCATTAGGGTCTGCCTCGGTAACTACCATTTTTTGGTCGGTCGGTTTAAAATGATCAAGTTTAAAAACCTTGAAAGGGCAGACTGTATGAAACAGCGTTATGATTGCTGCGTCATTGTGAAACCGACCATCGTAATAAATATAAGTGCTACCGAAGTTCAAGCCGTCGCCTGCTGAACCGCCGAAAAGCGGAATGGGATCAAGAAAGCGATTGAGCGATGAGACCACCACCTCTTCTTGTTTGCTCAAGCCGTCGACCAACAGCATTGCAAAGGTCTGGGTGGGGATTGACTTTGCAGACGGGGTGTTCATCCCCAAATTTCTAAGCAGAGTTTCTGTCAGCTTCTCACCGTCTTCCATGTTGAAGCTTTTAATTGACGGCACAAGAACTGTGTTGGTTTTAAAATGCTGGCCTGAAAAACTGATCCCAGTGATTGTGCCTTCTTTATAACCGTCAGAGGTAATTTCTCCTGCCGTTGTGCAGCCAATAACTTTAGTGTTTGGAAACTCAATGCCGACTGCCTGCTCAATTTCATCGCGGTCATAATCGGGTGATGCAAAGAACACTACAAGTTCAACATCTGGCTGCGAAATCTGTTTGCGCAATGCAATAAAAGCATCTCGTGCACTTAGCGCGTCGGAATATCCTTGACGCACAGACATGTATTAATGTCCGCCTGCCAGCGAGGCAAATTTTGAATCCTCGAGCTCTGGTCGCAGTCGCTGCATCAGCAGAACAGCTTGAGTGCGGCTGTGTACGCCAAATTTCTTAAATATGATTGTGATGTGAGCTTTGATCGTCGTCTCGGTTACACCAAGCTCAAAAGCAATTTGCTTGTTCAGCTTGGCTTCGCAAACCTTATTCAAAACCTTGTATTGTTGCGGCGTGAGTTGGCGCAGTTTTTCAGCAACGTCCTCATATGAACCGGGGCTGACTTTCTGTTCAACGTTTAAAGACTCTGGAAATGTAGCGTTGCCTTGCAGCAGCTGTGCAACAGCAAGCAATATTCCAAGGCGTGGTTGGCTTTTGTTTATGAAACCTTGAGCACCGATACTTTTGACTTTTGCGATTACATCGCATTCGGATGATGCCGAGATGACAGCCAGGGGTAGCTTGGGAAAAGTTCGCCTGATTTCCATCAGGCCATCAAGACCTGAGGCATCGGGCATTTTCAGGTCCAGCAAAACGAGATTGTATTTTTTGGCGGCCAATTGCGCCATCGCGCCCTTTATCGTTTCAGCAATATCCACTTGAGCGCCTGGATAGCCAACTTCTATTGCAGACTGAAGGGCTTCCAAAAATAGTGGATGGTCGTCAACAATCAGAAAAGTTATCATTTGTATGGCCCCCTACAGCAGATATCAGACAGGAATGCTTGCCATTCCTGTCTGATCACTATGCCAGCCGCGGGATCAGTTAGCTAGCTTAAACACCCAAACGCTGCCGCCCTGATTTAGGAACTTTACGCGTTCAGCAACTTCGCCGCCCCAAAGTGGCACAGCGCCGCCCCAGCCTGCAACAATTGCAACATACTGCTCACCATCAACCTCATAAGTAACGGGTTGACCGACGATGCCTGTACCTGTCTGGAACTTCCAGACAACTTCACCAGTTTCGTCGTTGATCGCCATGAATTCGCCTTCAGGGTTGCCAGTAAATACAAGGCCGCCTGCAGTCGTCATCACGCCACCCCAGAGTGGAGCTGGGTTTTTCAAGTTCCATTTTACAGCACCTGTTGCTGGATCAATCGCTTTCAAAGAACCAATATGGTCCTCGAAAATTGGCTTGATGGTAAAGCCAGCGCCCAGATAAGCGGCACCCTTCTTGTAAGATACAGGTTCATTCCAGATATCCATGCCCCATTCATTTGAAGGCACATAGAAATATCCAGTCTTTTGGCTGTAGGCCATTGGCATCCAGTTTTTGCCGCCGAGGAATGATGGCACTGCAAATACTTGGCTGCCTTTTTTGCCGTCAGCTGATCCGGTTGGATCACCAGGACGATTTGCATCATCATAAACTGGGCGACCAGTTGCGACATCGATGCTCTTGGCCCATGTAATTTTCTCAACGAACGGTGAAGCACTCGTCAGTTTCAAATTTCCGGCTGTACGATCAAACACATAGAAGAAGCCGTTGCGATCAGCGCTGGCGGCCATTTTCTTGTCGCCAACATTGTATGACACAACTTCGTTCACGCCATCATAATCCCAACCATCATGTGGTGTAGTTTGATAGTGTGACTTGATTTCACCAGTATCTGGATTGATGCCCAAGCGTGATGTTGAATAGAGGTTATCACCGTCGCGCAAATGTGAATTCCATGGCGCTGGGTTGCCAGTGCCCATGAATATCGTGTCAGTTTCAACGTCATAAGTGCCACCCAGCCATGTGGCAGCGCCACCGAACTTGTACATGTCACCTTTCCATGAGGCATTCATCGTGCCTGTCATGGTTGATTCCTTACCGTCGAGCATGCCCATGTGGCCTTCAACAGTTGGACGTGACCACACTTGTTTACCAGTCATTGCATCCCAAGCATCAATACGGCCAACGATGCCGAATTCACCGCCTGATACCCCGGTGATAACCTTGCCTTTAACAATCAAAGGTGCTGCTGTGTTTGAATAGCCTGCAGTGAAATCACCAAGATCAGCTTTCCAAACAACTTTCCCAGTCTTGCGGTCGAGTGCCAAAAGCTTGGCATCAAGCGTGCTGAAATACACCATGTCGCCATAAATGGCAGCGCCGCGATTTACAACGTCACAGCAAGGCAGAATGCCTTCTGGCAAACGCGCATCATATTGCCAGAGTTCTTTTCCGGTGCGTACATCGATGGCCCACATGCGGGAGTAAGAACCAGTTACATACATGATGCCATCGTAAACCAATGGCTGGCTTTCCTGTCCGCGTTGTTTTTCACCACCGAAGGAGAATGACCAAGCTGGCACCAGATGTTTAACCGTGTCGCGATTGATCTTGTTGAGTGGGCTGAAGCGTTGGGCGTTGCGACCCATGCCGTTGGTTACGATATTGTCTGCTGTGGCTTGATCGTTCGCCAAATCAGCATCTGTCACACCAGCTGCCGTGGCTGTGTGAAAGCTCATTGTTACAGACGCAAGTAAGACTGCTGCAAAAAAAGTTTTCTTCATGTCGGTTCCTCCCGCAAAGCCGACCCCTATGTCGGCGAAAAAATGGTGCACTTGTTTCATGCCTCTCATTCTGGTTGGAAACCTATTCTCGCAAGGCGCACTGCGGCAATTGTACCTTAGTGGTGGAAGTGCTATAAGTTTGAACACCAGACCAACGTCTTGTTGCGAGACACTTACCATCGTGCAATGTTTCGCAGTGCTTTCATCGTAAGGAGACTGCCATGAAGTGGACAACACCTAAGGTAACTGAAGTATGCATCGGCATGGAAATCAACGATTACATGCCTGCTGAACTCTAAAAATTCGAGAGGCTGGGCTGAGAAATCACCCAGCCTTTTTAGATGGAAGTGATGGTTTTGTGTTCATCGGATGGTGATGGTGCCTCACAGTATCACTGTTATTGCCTGATACGGCATTGGCTTCAACCCTCAATCAGATTACCAATACTTTCGCTCATCTGCGTCTGGAATTGCTGTTTGTGGGTCATATCCTGATTGGGCCAGATCCTGAGCTGGGGCAAAACCTTGTGCGGCTGATTGATCGATAAGCGCTTTGCCAGCTATCACATCTTGTTCTACGCCATAACCACGCAATAGCGATAGGCCATAGTTAAATTGGCCAACTTTGTAACCGCGATCTGCGGAACGTTTGTCCCATTCGGCAGCAATGCCCAGATCTTTATTTTGACCAAAACCATTTTGCGCCATGTATGATTGCCATACCAGCGCGGCATCGACATTTGCGCCAACGCATTTATCAAAAATCTTTTTTGCTAATGCATGGTCGCCAGACTTTGTGGCGTAATAGCCATAGACGCACGCTGTAGATTTGCCCGCTTTGAAATCATAGGTATTGGCAAAATAGTCAAGCGTCATTTCTTCAGGGTTGGTGGTGCCATCATCCGTGATGGTTTGTTCGGCTTGCGCTTGCGTTGTTAAAACCAAGAACAAAACTGCGATAAAACTTTTCATGCCACTTGCCTTTTTAGAATGGAATGGATTGACCTTAGGCGAAAACTAGAGAAGAACCGAGTTGTTTTTACAGTATCTATTTTGTTGGCAGGACCTGAATACCCCAGGGGTAACGGCCAACTTTCACACTTTTAATTGCTTCCAATGTTCCAACGTCAATTACAGTGACGTCACCTGAAACACCATTGGTTGTGAACAGCTTATCTTCTTCAGGCGTAAATGCCAGTTGCCACACGCGCTTTCCAACCAATATGTATTTCAAAACCTCGTAGGTTTTTGCATCAATAACTGCCACATGATTTGATGGCCCGAGAGCTACAAACACATATTTTCCATCTTTGCTTAACTTGATGCCAACGGGTTGAATTTTATCATGGGCAACACCTTTGATTTTGAATTTGGTTTCCTGCAACTGCCGTTTTGTAGCAACGTCAAGCACATGCACAGTGCCGCCGACTTCGGCTGAAACCCAAAGTTTGGTGCCGTCATCCGTGAACTTCGCGGAGCGTGGCCGCTGACCCACGAGCGTTGTTGCAATCTGCTTATAAGTTTCAGTGTCAATCCAGTGAACCGTGCTGGCGGTTTCAGACGTCGTTACGGCCAACTTGCCATCAGGGCTGATGGCCATGCCTTCTGGCTCCACGCCAACGTCTATTTGTGCAACGACTTTTTTTTCGACTGTATCAACGACTGTTGTTACAGCGTTATTTTCATTGGCGATAAATAAACGTTTGCCATCAGGCGTAATCGCGAAAACTTCGGGGTCTTCACCAGAAGGCAGATCATAAAGCACTTTGCCAGTCGCCACATCCAACACTTGAACTGCGTTATTATCAGACGCACAAACATAGAGAAGTTTATAGTCATTCGAAAATGCAATGCCGCGCGGGCGTTTGCCAACGTCTAGTGTTTTTTTGATTTCAAACGTGGTGCTATCAAACACGGTGATGGTATTATCTTTTTCATTGCTCACATAGACTTCGTCGGCATTAGCCATCGTTGCACAAAGTAAAAAAGCGATGGCTATCTTCGAAATCATTGCGCATTTACCTCGAAGGCTTTGCATTTTGTTTCTGGTTTATCAAATCCTAAAGTGTCCAGATCATTTGTCTCATGCAGAAAATCATCAAACGGGGCCGTGGCCACTTGAGTTTCCTTGTTTACCAAATGAATTACTTGTCGCATTTGGCCGTTCCAGGTTCTGAAACTTGCGGCCCTGCCCTTGAACGCCGCGAGCTTGAATTCATCTGACAAAATGTATGGCCGCACGGTTTTGAGATCGCTTGAATTGGTGCGTGTTACGGCCTCGCCAACCACGCGCACCGCCAGCCACGATGCAAAGTCGATTTCGTTCATGCCCCTGCCAGCTCGTTTCACAAACCTGTTTTGCAACTGGATGGCGCCCCACGGCTCAATCACATCTGACCAGCCCGTTGCGACTAAACCATGGGTGCCGGCCACTGGGCGCGGGAGATCAGTATTGTAAGAGATTAAAGAACCAAAATCATCATTCTCATCTGCCACCATCACAACATCATATTCACTGCCTTGAGTGATGATTGGAATTTCAGTTGCCGCAGTCTCGCGCATATCGCCTTCAAGCGACCATGGCTTTTCTGAAACGATGTTCAAACCGAACTTGTTGGCTGATTTACGCAATGCATCAGCAAATTGAAGATCGTTTGGTCTAGAACCGGGCAACAGCAACCACTTCAGCCAATTCTTCTTCAACATGAATTGTGCCAGTGAATCTGTCAGCATGCCACGTGATGGAAGTGTGTGAAACATGTTGCCGCGGCAATCTTCCTCACGCAAATTTTCATCACGCGAGCCCGCGTTGAAAATGATTTTATTTTTCATTTCCGGAAGATCAGCGAGCTTCAGCAGCTCTGCAGCAGGCGCATTGACAATTACATAATCGGCAAGCAGCTCGGTATGGTCGCGCATTTCTTCACTCAAACTCTTGCCCGCTGGCGCTATAATTTTGTCGAGCACATATTCATCACGCGTGAATTTGCCACCTTCATTATTGTCTGCCAATGCGAGTTCAGCACCACGCCAGCCTTGATCGGAAGGTATTGGATGCATGCCTGAAAGGGTTGCAGGGCGCTCCACTTGTTGCTCGGCATAAAGGATGCGGATCTTTAAATTTTCTGAATAAGCCGGAATGCCAAGTAACATTAGCAAAGACAAAGAAAATTGAATGTGCAAAATACGAAACATGTTGAATGCTAACACGCAAGTTGATGTTTTCAAGGTTATACTAAAGTGCCGTAGAGCAGTTCCAAATGGCAATGCTAACCCATAAGCCCGGGAGGACTATGTTTATGAGTTTTACTTTGCGTTTAGCGTCAGGTTTGGCAGTTTTGGCCATGATTGGCGGTTATGCTTACAGCCACGGTAATGTTACTCCACAACCTATTGATGCAAGTGGATTAAAGCCACTCGGGGCTGATTGGTTAGTTGAAAATCCGTACCGCAATGACCCTGCCCAATATGAGATCGCCAAGACAATTGGAGCAAGCGGTTACAATCAAAACTGCGCCCGTTGTCATGGCTTGGAAGTTATCTCAGGTGGTATTGCGCCAGATTTGCGCTATCTCGAAGTGGGCAAGCTTGGCGATGAATGGTTTATGACTCGCATTCGCAACGGTTACACGCAAAACGGCGTAACCAAGATGCCGAAATTTGAAGGCATATTCTCACAGGAGGCCATGTGGGCCATTCGTTCGTATATCGAAAACCGGCCGCAGTAGTTAGCACTAATCGGCGTTCGTTTATTTCGGGGGCGATCGGGGCATGCGTTGCTTCTGGCCCCACATTTGCGATGGTTAGCAATCCCGGCGATACGCTGGATGAGATCATCAAACGCGGTTCCATTGTAATTGGAATGTACAGTGATTACGCGCCTTATTCATTTCTCGAAAATGGCGAGATCAAAGGCACGGACGTTGAAATTGCCAAGCTGATTGCAGCTGGTCTTAAAGTGAAGCCTGAATTGCAACTGCGTCTGGCCGATGAGGACGTGGATGCCGATTTGCGCGATCATGTGTGGCGCGGTTCGTCTGTAGGTGAAGACGTGGTCAACGTGTTCTTGCATATGCCAATTGCCCATGAGCTTTCAGTTCGAAACGACATGGTGGTGATGGGCGGTGCTTATGCATCAGAAAAAATTGTGTTGGGTTGGCGCAAGTCACAACTTGGTGATGTGCCTACAATGGGAAGTTTTACAGACCATTCAATCGCCGTTGAAAATAGTTCCATGGCAGATTTCTTTCTGACAGGAACTGCGGGCGGCGCGCTTGTTAAAAACATGATCCATAAGCCCACATTTGCTGCTGCCATGAAAGAAATGATTGAGAGCGATGCCTCCGCAGTCATGGGGCCAAAGGCGCAGATTGAATATGAACTCAAGAAAGCGGGTGTAGACCGCGCCAAGTATGGCGTAGGGGTTGTAACACCGCCTGGTCTTTCCCAAGGTAATTGGAGTTTTGGTTTTGCAGTGCGGGTGAATTATCATGAGCTGTTTTATGCAATTGAAGAAATCATCAATGCCGCAATGGCCGACGGCCGCATCAAAGCGATCTATGAGCAGTTTGGCCTCACCTATTCTCCGCCTGCCATAGTGGAGTAATGTCTGTGGCCAAAAAAATGCGGTGTTTCATTCTCGCATTGGCCTTGATGTTTTTAACAATTTCAGTTGCGCTTGGCGGTGAGTTAACACGCGAAGATTTGGCGAAGATATTTCCAGCTCCAATGGAAATTGGCGAAAAAGATGGGAAATTTCCAGTTTGGCCATTGTTTAATGGCGGGGGTGGCAATGCCAATCTTGCAGGCTGGATATTTGAAACGACTGACCTCGCCCCTATTCCAGGTTTTTCCGGCACGCCACCTAATCTATTGGTGGCTTTGGCTCCTGACGGAACATTTCTTGATGTGCGCGTGATTTCACATCATGAGCCAATTTTTTTAGATGGATTGGGACCCGAACCCCTTACCCACTATGTGGAGCAATATCGTGGCCTCAATCTTGGTAAGCCGATCAAGGTTGGCTCCAACATCAATAGTGCCGATAAGTCGTCGAGTACTGCTGTATATATAGATGGCGTGTTGAAGGCCACGGCATCGGTTCTGATTATCAATCAAACAGTATTGGCTTCTGCCATCAAAGTGGCCAAAGCCAAGCTGGGTGTTGCAGGCGCGTCAACTTCTGCAAACCCTGCCAGGCCCGATACGTCGAAATATGAAAATCTTACATGGCAGCAACTTTTGGATCGCGGCTTGGTTCAACGCGTGCAATACAGCAACCAACAGGTTGAGGAAAAATTCAAAGGCACCATTGGCGAAGGGCTTGATGCAGCGGTGCTCGCTGCGCCTGCACAAAACGCTGTTGAACTCTACATTGCAGATCCGCTTGTGCCTTCCACTGGCCGCGCCCTTCTTGGCGAAAAGTCTTATGCAAAATTATTGTCAGACCTCACGGATGGCCAACCTGCTCTTCTGATTATTTCTGCGGGTCAATGGAGTGTGCAAGGCGAAAACTGGACGCCGGGTTCAGTTCCAGACCGTGTGGAAATCCGGCAATCGAACTTGCCTATTGTCATTCGTGATATGGCGTTTTCGAAAACGCTGCCGCTTGATGGCGTGCCATCGCAGGAAGTCGTGATCTTAAAAGTTCCGGCCACTGCTGGTTTTGATCCTGCAGCGCCATTTGAAGTCGTGCCCCACATCACGCGCGCTAAGGGCATCATCTATCCCGAACGTGTCTCAATAGATTTACCGCAGCAAGTTCAGTGGCCTTCAAATTTTTACAAGGTTTCAGAGGCTGACAATGATGTTCAGGGTTGGCAAGCAATTTGGAAACAGCGCTGGATTGACTTGGCGATCATATCAACAGCCTTGGCGCTTCTAACATTAGCGCTTATTTTTCAGAAACAAGTGACACGCAATAAAAATCTCTTCACAGCGTTTCGACTTGGCTTCTTGATTTTCACGCTTGGCTTCATTGGATGGTACGCACAGGCGCAGCTTTCTGTGGTTACTCTTGCAGGGTTGGTCAAGGCCGCGGTCTATACGCATGATTTCTCATTCCTGTTATGGGATCCGCCATCACTATTGTTATGGGCATTCACGATCGCAACTTTTGTTGCTTGGGGGCGCGGGGTATTCTGTGGATGGTTATGCCCATTCGGTGCAATTCAGGAATTGGTAGCTGAAATTTCGAAATGGCTCCGTATTCCACAATGGCGTGTTCCTGATGAACTTGATTTCTACTTGCGCAAACTGAAATATGTCACGCTTGCTGTCATCTTGCTTGCGGCATTCCAATCGTCCTCACTGTCTGAAAAATTTGCGGAAGTTGAGCCATTCAAAACCTCGATCACATTGCTGTTCGTGCGCCACTGGCCATTTGTCGTTTATGCAGTGGGCTTGCTGGTTCTGAACCTCTTCGTCTTCAAGGCCTTTTGCCGCTATGTCTGCCCACTCGGTGCCATGATGGCGATTGGTGGAAAGTTGCGGATGCTGGAATGGATTCCGCGGCGTATCGAATGCGGCTCGCCCTGCCAACTTTGCAAAGTAAAATGTCGTTATGGTGCCATCGAAAAGACCGGGGCTATCAAATATGATGAGTGCTTCCAATGTCTGGATTGCGTGCAGATTTTTGAAGACCCGAAAACTTGCGTACCATTGGTGTTGGCAAACAAGCCCGGCAACCGGACACTCATAGGAGCGCGTGCATGAAACTTTCGCGCAGACATGCAGTTTTTGGAATCGTTGCTGCGGGCGGCGGCGCGCTATTGCCGCAAAAATCTTATGCAACGGCAACACGGCCTGCTACAGCATTTGGAACGACAGTTCGGTTGACAGTTACTGCTGTTGATCAGCAGACAGCAGAACGTGCGATAGACGCAGGCTTTGCAGAAGTTCGCGCCATCGAGCAGGCTTTCAATTTGTTTGATGAGAAGAGCGAAATTTCCAAACTGAACCGCAACGGATATTTATCCGAACCATCGGCAATGATGCTTGAACTGGTTTTGAAATCTGATGCGTTATTCAACCTCACATGGGGTGCCTTTGACCCATCAGTGCAACCGTTGTGGAAGATATGGAAAAACGCGGCGTCTTACGGGTTGGAACCCAGTGAATTTGATATGCGATTTGCGGCGGGCGCTATTGGCTGGAAAAACGTAACGATGAGTGAAAACGTCATTCGTTTTCAAAATCCGAACAGCGCAATAACGCTAAACGGAATTGCGCAGGGTTATGCAGCGGACCGGGTTTTGGCTACTCTCAAATCGTATGGCTGTTTAAGTACAGTCATTGATACTGGTGAGTTTGGTATTTCGAAAGATGTTGCGCCCTTATTGACCATTGCACATCCGCGCAAGCCAGATTCAATTTTAGGTGAATTGAATATTACTAGTGGCTTTGTTGCAACCAGTGGAGACTATGCAACCAGTTTCACGCCGGACTATTCACACAACCACATATTTGATCCATCGACGCGCTCATCACCGCGTGAGCTGGCGGCAGTTACGGTTCATGCAACTTCAGGGACTCGGGCTGATGGATTGGCGACGGCGTTTATGGTGATGGGGCGTGACCGCTCATTGCAGCTGGCAGCCACACTTAAAGATGTGAACATTCTTGTAGTGACCAAAGATGGCGAGATATCCCTGTCGCCGGGCATGAAAATGATATTCACGCAAACAGTTTGAGAGCGGGGGTTAGCCCGCTCTCGCGTTTGAAATTATGATTTGGCCAATGAGCCAGCAAGTTTCTCAGAAACATAACCAAAGCAATTGCCGATGATCATCGAGATCACAACCATTGCCGCGGCTTTGATAACGGCACTTGGTTCACCAAGCGCCACGCCCGATAACAGGCACAGTGCAGCGGTTGAAGCATAACCATAAACAGCAGCTGGAATTACTGACAGCAATGGAAGATGTGAACCCAATACCAAGACGACAACTGACACGCCAACGATGATGGAAGCGCCCAAAGTTCCGCCACCGATTTTTGCAACCAAGATTAAAGCGATGGCCGCAACGATTGCGCCCCAGATATGATTGATTGCAGAATTTTTAACACCTGCTTCCTTGCCGCCTGCGTGGAAAAAGCAGCCCCAACCGATAAACAAAGCCCACACTTGCAGGCCAAGACCTGTTCCCAGACAAAGATAAGTTGCAACAGCCGCCAGCGCGCCGATGACAATTGCGAGTGCAGTAATAATATTCATTTTGCTTCTTCCCATTTGTGATTGCCCCAGAGCTACCAAGCGATGTTTCGCATTTGGTTTGTTGCCCCCAAGGCCCCCAAGTTAAGTGACAGAAAGACTGCGTGTTTTTTAAGTCCCCGCCTATCGATCGTCACGACGGGTCGATGTTGCACTGAATCTCGTTGGTGCCGAATAGGACATTGGTGTTGGGAGCAAGTGCAACAGCCATAAAAAAGCCCGCAAGGAAATCTTACGGGCTTTGAAGTTGAGGAGTCTAAACTTACTTCGCAGCCGCTGCTGCTCTACCTGCCAGCACACTGACCAGATGTGCGCGG
>CAXTKH010000047.1:0-27330 GCA_964244815.1 uncultured Aestuariivirga sp.
CCCGAACATATGTCAGCTATGTCCCCGGGCTAAACACTTCGCCGGGATGACGATTTAGGGGGACGATAGTTCCAAATATTTAAATAATGTCTAAATAATTAACCATCCCCATTTTAAAACTCTGGCATGAAAAAAGCCATCCCCTACTTCCCCGCCGCCCTCGCCATCATCGCCGTAGCCCTCATCGAATATGCCCAGGGCCGCCTGCTCATCTGCAAGTGCGGCAATGTCAAACTTTGGGTAGGCGTGGTCAACAGTTCGGATAATTCGCAACACATTGCCGATTGGTATTCGCTCTCACACATCATCCATGGCTTCATTTTCTTCGGCCTCACATGGTTGCTGGTGCGAAAATGGCCGCTGGCTTACAAACTACTTGCCGCCACACTCATCGAAGGCGGATGGGAGCTTCTCGAAAACTCGTCCTTCATAATCAATCGCTACCGCGAAGGCACAATCTCACTGGATTATTTTGGCGACAGCGTGATCAACTCAACAGGCGATATCGCCTTTATGATCGCGGGCTTTTTCATCGCATCAAAACTGCCATGGAAAATCACACTTGCCGCTGCAATCGCTATGGAACTCTTGGCGCTCTACGTGATCCGCGATAATCTGACCCTCAACATCATCATGCTGCTTTATCCACTAGAAGCGATCAAACATTGGCAGGCGGGCGCTTGAAGCCCGCCGCCACTTTCATTCAAGGCTGCCGCTCACAGGTTATCGAATTAAAGGCATAGCATCCGGAACCCTTGCAAAGTCTGTTATTGCCAATAAACCGCGATGGCTTGACACCGGGTGGAACGCGGGCTGATTGCACAAAGTCTGTTGCCTCATCAAAGCCTTGGGCATCACAGAACGCATCCGCAGCATCTTGGCCACAGCCAGCGCCCTTGGTTTCGCAATAGTTGAGACGATAGCCGCCAATCTTTGGCTTGAAGTAGGTGCGTTCATCAGCGCCACCAGCACCAGGGTCCCCCTCGGGAGGCGGTGGCGGTGGGCCGTCTGGCTTCACACACGTTACATAAGTAAAGCCATCACAAAAATCAGAATTACAAATTTGGCCAGTAGCCTGAACAATAGTCGGCGTGGTCAATCCAATATCAGCAGCCTGAACAAAATCGTTCGACTGAGGAAAACCCTTGGTCTGGCAGAATTTATCAGCCGCTGGTTTTCCGCAAAGAGTTCCATTTTGCAAACACCAATCAATCATGAAAGGCCCAGCCTTCGGCTTGGCAAAAGTTTGTTCAGATGCTTGCGCAGCACCAAACAAAGCTGAAAGACCGAAAAGGCCGACAATAGCTAAAAATCCAATTTTCATCTGATGCTCCTCCATGGGGCCCCCGCCCGGTGAATCGACTCTAACAGGATTTTGGCCAAAGCGCCAAGCCTGAACCAGTGTCGGAAATTATGTGGTCACAGGCGTTTTCCCCCTGCCATTTTCGCTGGCTTCAAGTATCTTGAGATTCAGGAGAAAACGCCATGCAATCAAAAGTCATCCTCACCTGCGCCGTAACCGGCTCTGGCGATACCGTGGGCAAGCACCCAGCCATTCCCGTCAGCCCAGAGCAAATCTCCAATTCAGCGCTGGAAGCCGCATCAGCGGGTGCCACCGTGGTGCATTGCCACGTCCGCAACTTAACAACGGGCAAAGGCACACGCGATGTGAACCTTTATGCCGAGGTGATGGAGCGCATCCGCGCCAAGAACACCGATGTCATCATCAACTTGACCGCTGGCATGGGCGGCGATCTCATGGTGGGTGACGGCGAAGAACCCATGAAATGGGGCGAAGGCACAGATTTGGTTGGCCCTGCCACGAGGCTCCTCCACATTAAAGAACTACGCCCTGAAATCTGCACGCTGGATTGCGGCACGCTGAATTTTGGCGATGGCCAATCCATCATGATCCAAACCCCAACCCAGCTGCGCGAACAAGCCCGCCTGATCAAATCTTATGGCGTGAAACCTGAAATGGAAATTTTCGATTCCGGAAACTTGTGGTTCGCCAATCAGCTGGTGAAGGAAGGCCTGATCGATGGCCCACCACTTTATCAGCTTTGCCTCGGCATCCCTTGGGGTGCACCCTTCAACACTGAAACGATGGCCTACCAAAAATCGCAACTCCCGCGAGATGCCGTCTGGGCCGCCTTCGGAATTGGCCGCAATGAATTTCCTGCCGTGGCGCAAGCCGTGCTGCTGGGCGGCCATGTGCGCGTGGGGTTGGAAGATAATCTTTATCTCGATAAGGGCGTGTTCGCATCCAACGGCACGCTGGTTGAACGCGCGGTGAAGATTGTTGAGATTTTGGGAACCAAGGTGGCAACGCCAGATGAAGGCCGCGCTATACTGGGATTAACAAAATGAAAATCAAAACTGTTGGCATCGCTGGCACGGGTCTGATCGGCGCAGGTTGGGCCGCGCGTCTGTTGATCCGCGGCATCGATGTGATCGCCTATGACGTTTCGCCCACTGCTGAAGCCAAACTCAAAGCCGCCATCAAAGTGGCGTGGCCTTCAATGGAAAAACTTTTGGGCAAGCCCAAGAAGAAGGGAAAGCTCAGTTACACAACTGATCTCTCTGCGATGGCGTCAAAAGCACAATTTATTCACGAGGCAGCGCCAGAACGCAAAGACCTCAAAATCAAACTGTTCAAAGATATCGACGCAATCGCAAATCCCGATGTGATCATCTCGTCATCGTCTTCAGGATTTTTGCCAACAGATTTGCAATCGGAATGCGAACACCCCGAGCGCGTGATCATCGGTCATCCATTCAATCCGGTCTATTTATTGCCACTCGTTGAAACTGTGCCCGGCAAGCAAACATCCAAAGACACCATGGACCGCGCAGGCGTTTATTTTGAATCAATCGGCATGCAAGTGCTGCGATTGAAAAAAGAAATCGACGGCTACATCTGCGACCGCCTGCAGGAAGCCCTATGGCGCGAAGCGCTGCATATTTTGGATAAAGACATCGGCACTACTGGCGATATCGACGACTCAATTGTTTACTCAGCCGGAATGCGCTGGGCCTTTATGGGCTCGTTCCAAACCTATCACCTTGCCGGCGGCCCCGGCGGCATGCGCGATTTCATGAAACAGTTTGATCCAACTTTGGAACTGCCATGGACAGATTTAAAATTCCCCAAATGGAATGACGCTTTGGAAACCAGATTGATCGAAGGCTGCGAAGCGCAAGCGGGCGGAAAAACCGTCGCCCAAATGGAAGCCAAGCGCAATGCGATTTTGGTCGATATGATGAAGCTGTTTAAAAAGCATAAGATTGGCGCGGGGCTGGTGTTGGATAGAGAAGAGAAGGCAAGAAAAAAACGTCCTCTACCGCAAAGCGGGAGAGGAAAGGGGCCCGTTGCAAAGCAACGGGATAGGTGAGGGTAAGTGACCCCAAACCTGAATCCCCCTCACCTCCCCCATCGTAAGAACGATGGGTCCCCTTCCTCTCCCGCTAAAGCGGTAGAGGACTTTTAGGAGAATCTAAAATGCAACAACGCGTCATGATCACCGCCGCCGCCACGGGCATTGGCCGCTGCATTGCCAAAGCCTTCCACGATGAAGGCGCACATGTCCACATCTGCGACGTGAACGAAGCAGCGCTTGAAACCTTCCGCGAAGAATATCCCGAAATCGGCGCAACCCATGTTGATGTCACTTCCGAAGCGCAAGTTGAAGAATGGTTTGACGAAGCACTCGAAGATTTAGGCGGGCTTGATGTGATGGTGAATAACGCGGGCATTAAAGGCCCCACTGCTCCCATCGACGATATCGACTTTGCCGATTGGCGCGAATGTTTGGCTGTTGGCATCGACTCTTATTTTCTCTGTGCGCGTCGTTCCGCCCCTATTCTCAAAGCACAACAATCCGGCACCATTATCAACCTCTCTTCGACTGCTGGCCTTTTCGGATTTGGCAATCGCACACCTTATGCCTCATCCAAATGGGCGGTCATCGGCCTCACAAAGTCGCTCGCGATTGAGTTAGGTCCATTCAATGTAACCTCAAACGCCATCTGCCCCGGCACTGTCCGTGGCGACCGTATCAACCGCGTAATCCAAGGTGAGGCCGATTTGCGCGGTGTGCCGTTTGCTGTGGTTGAAAAAGAAACCATAGAAGGTTCATCCGTATCGCGTTTTGTGGAACCCGAAGAAATTGCCGCTATGGCCATATTCCTCGCCTCCCCCGCCGCGCGCATGGTCTCCGGCCAAGCCATCGGCGTGGATGGTCACACTGAAACATTTCACATAAAGTAACAGCATGGATTTTTCCCTCTCCGACGAACAACACATGATTATCAAGACAACGAAGGATTTCGTTGTGAACGAACTTTATCCACATGAGAAGGAAGTTGAAGAAACAGGCGTACTTCGCCCAGAGCTTCGCGACGAGTTGAAAGCCAAAGCCATCACCGCCGGGCTATTCGCGGCCAACATGCCAGCCGAAGTGGGCGGTGCTGGCCTCGATACTTTAACCTGGTGTCTTTATGAAAAAGAACTGGGCCGCGCCAATTATGCCTTGCATTGGACTTGTGTGGGAAGGCCCTCCAACATTTTGATGGCTTGTAACACTGAGCAACGCGAGCGCTACACCCTGCCCGCAGTGCGTGGCGAAAAGGCAGACTGCTTGGCCATGACCGAACCCGGCGTGGGCTCAGATTTGCGCGGCATGAAGACCTTTGCCAAACAGGATGGCGATGACTTCGTGATCAATGGCGTGAAACATTTCATCAGCCATGGCGAAGAAGCGCATTTCACGGTGCTGTTTGCAGCCACTGGCGAAGAAGAAACATCGCGCAGCAAAAAGAAATTGATCACAGCTTTTTTGGTCGACAAGGGCACGAAGGGATTTACCGTGCGCGATGGATACAAAAACGTTTCGCATCGCGGTTATCCCAATTCCATTTTAGAATTCAATGATTGCCGCATTCACAAAAGCCAAATTTTGGGCGAACTACACAAAGGGTTTGAAGTGGCCAACACGTGGCTAGGTGCAACTCGGTTGCAAGTGGCGAGCACCTGCCTGGGCCGCTCTGAACGCGCCCTTGAACTGGCACTTCAATATGCAGTTGACCGCGAACAATTCGGCCAACAAATTGGGAAGTTCCAAGGTGTAAGTTTCAAATTGGCCGATATGGCCATGGAGTTGAAGGCCGCTGAATTGTTAACGCGCGAAGCCGCATGGAAATTCGATCAAGGCACCGTCACTGAAATGGATATGTCAATGGCCAAACTCAAATCCACAGAAGTACTGGCCATGATCGCCGACGAAGCTATTCAGATACATGGCGGCATGGGTCTCATGAGTGATTTGCCTCTCGAACGTATCTGGCGCGATGCGAGAGTTGAGCGGATTTGGGAAGGTACTTCGGAAATTCAGCGACACATCATATCGCGCGGACTTTTGAGGCCATTGGGCGGTTGATGACCCTCACTCGCCTCATCAACCCCAAATCCATCGCATTTATCGGCGGCAATGAATGCGCTATTGCGATCACGCGCACCCTTGAGCTTGGCTTTACCGGAAAAATTTGGGCGGTGCATCCCAAGCGCGAAGAGCTGGGCGGGGTTACGACCGTCAAGTCGGTTGAAGATATTGAAGTCGAAATTGATGCGGCGTTCATTGCGGTGAAACGCGAACCCACTGTCGATATCGTCCGTGCACTGAGCAAAAAAGGTTGCGGCGGTGCTGTGATCTATGCGGCGGGCTTTGCTGAGGCTGGAGCGACTGCGTTGCAAGACGAGTTGCTCAAAGCTTCAAACGGAATGCCCCTGCTTGGCCCGAATTGTTATGGCTTTGTGAATGGGCTCTCACGAGCAGCACTGTGGCCAGATGAACATGGAATACAAATTCGCGAATCTGGTGTTGCCATCATCACCCAATCTGGAAACATTGCGTGCAACTTCGCCATGAGCAACCGTGCACTTCCGCTTGCATGTGTGTTCGCAATTGGCAATCAAGCCGATGTCGATATTGCGCGGATGGTGGAAGCTCTGTGTACGGACGACCGGATCACGGCCATCGGCCTTCACATTGAAGGCCTGAAAGATATCAGGGCCTTTGCAGAAGCTGCTGCCCTAGCACGCAAACATAAGAAGCCGATCATCGCGCTGAAAACGGGTCGCTCTGAACAAGGCGCTAAAGTCACGATGAGTCATACTTCATCACTTGCAGGTGCTGATACGCTTTATGACGCGCTGTTCGAGCGCTACGGCATTGCACGCATGACCTCGGTGACCGCTTTTGCTGAGACATTGAAATTTCTGCATCATGGTGGCCCACTGAAATCAGCGCGGCTGGTTTCAATGAGTTGTTCGGGCGGCGAAGCTGCTTTGGTGGCTGATATGGCCATAAGCAAGAATGTATCGTTTCCGCCATTCGATGAAACAACCAAACCACTGGTGGCTGCAACGCTGAATGAATTTGTCTCCATCGATAACCCGCTGGATTATCACACCTTCATTTGGGGCGATGAAGATAAACTTCAAAACATGTTCATGGCCGTACTCGGCGGTGGCTTTGATGTTGGCATGTTGATCCTTGATCTGCCCACCCACCCGCACATGAATTCCGCAGCCTGGTGGAAAACCGCCAGAGCATTCCGCCGCGCCAGTGAGCTTCAATCTGCGCGCGCTGTGATCGTATCAAGCTTGCACGAATCCATGCCGCTCGATTTGGCAAATGACTTGGCAGCAAGCAACATGGCGCCGATGATGGGACTTGATGATTGCCTGACGGCTTTCGAAGCAGCTGCGTTTATTGGTGAGAATTGGGAGCGCAACTCCAGTTCAAACCATGATCATTCATTAAATCGTCATCTCTGCGAAGGCGGGGACCCAACTTTATCGCAAACTCCGAGCGTTGAAGAAAGTTGGATCCCCGCCTTCGCGGGGATGACGGATGGGGGTGCGGTGACGGAATTTGGGGTGATGACGGAGTATCAAGGCAAGCTGTTGTTGCAAAAGTTTGGCCTCAAAATTCCAGAAGGCCGCATCTGCGCAATTACCGAAGCTGTTAGCACCGCAGATGACTTAGGTTATCCTGTGGTAATTAAAATCTCATCCAACAAGATTCTCCACAAGACCGAAGTGGGCGGTGTAGTCCTAAATCTCAAAACCGCCGCCGAAGTCAAATCTGCCGCTGAACACATGGCAACCCTCGGCTCTGAACTGTTGATCGAAAAAATGGTTCAAGGTGCGGTGGCCGAATTGATCGTAGGGCTCAAAGCCGATCCGCAATTTGGTTTGGCCATGGTCATTGGTACAGGTGGAATATTCACAGAACTGCTGAAAGACTCAGTCACCTTGCTCTTGCCCACGTCGCGCGAAGAAATCATCCGTGCACTGAGGAAACTCCGCGTGTGGAAACTGGTCGAAGGCTTCCGCGGAAAATCCGGCGACCAGGAAGCAACCATAGCCGCCATCCAATCCATCTGCGCCTTCGCCGAAGCCTTCAAAGACCAGATCGAAGAACTGGATATTAACCCGCTATTTGTATTGCCAAACGGTGCTGTGGCTGCGGATGCATTGATTAAGTTTAGATAAAACGTTAGTCTATTTGAAAATGGAGATATCCGATGGATAGATCAATGAAGAGAACTTTTTTCGTCCGAGCAATTTGGGATGCTGAAGCGAAAGTCTTTTATTCTGAGACTGATATTTTTGGCCTCAATATTGAGACTAAAACGCTTGATGAATTTGAAGAAGTTATGAATGCACTGGCACTTGAAATGATTATGGACAATCATCTCGCAACGCATGATCTGATGTCTTTACCAATACGCGATTGGGTTCCAACTATAATCTGGCAGCGGCCAACCGAAAATGCTGTTGCCGCTTGAATGCCAAAAACATTTTATCGGGATTTGATCGCTGAACTCTTAACTCTGGGGTTTGTGCAGATCAAAGGCGGGAAAGGTTCACATGAGAAATGGCGAAATGATCTCGCAAACACCAACGTTACTGTACCACATAATATTTATAGCCGACACATGGCCAATACAATTTTGAAGCAGGTCGGCAGCACAAAGAAGTTTTGAAATCATGAAAAAATTTCTTCGCTACAGTTTGGCAATAATCTTGATTGCGGCACTTTCAGTCTATCTCTGGCTTTCTTTTACATCTGTCTCAGCAGCTGATTTACCTTCTCTCCAAAATGGCGACATTGTTTTTCATACTTCGCGCAGCTCTCAAAGCTCCGCCATTCTATTTGCTTCGCGCAGCCCCTATTCGCACATGGGCATTATAGAACTGGATGCTATGGGAAACGCATTCGTTCAAGAGGCTACTGGGCCTGTAAAACTTGCGTCTATTGCTGAATGGATCAAGCGTGGCTTGGGTGGACGGATTATGATAAAACGACTTGAAGGTTTACTACCAGATCACGCCAAAAAGATATTGGCCGCAGCTCATAAGTATGATGGGCTGCCTTATGACATTTTCTTTTTGCCTGATAGAGAACATATTTATTGTAGTGAACTTGTTCGATCAGCCTTCGAGGATGCTGCAAAGATTGAGGTTGGGAAAATTCAAACTGTGCGCGAATTAAATGTCAACGGTTTTTTAGCGCAGCGATTAATCAAACGCAGATGGACGAAACACCCACTTTGCCAAGTTACTGGCGAAACCTTTGAGTCTTGCTATCCAAAGATATTAGACCAAACTCTGGTTACCCCAGCATCGATTGCAGAAGACAATCGCTTGAAAATCATTTTCTCAAACTATGGAGCATCAGCGAACTAATATGACCTCCCCTATCAACACCTCGCGCAATGGCGCGATCCTCGAAGTTACCATCAACCGTCCCAAGGCCAACGCCATTGATGCTGCAACCAGCCGCATTATGGGCGATGTTTTTGCAAGCTTCCGTGATGATCCAGAATTGCGCGTAGCGATCCTGACTTCAACGGGTGATAAATTCTTCTGCCCGGGTTGGGATTTGAAGGCGGCAGCGGCGGGGGAAGCACCGGATTCGGATTATGGCGTGGGCGGATTTGGCGGGCTTCAACAGTTGAAGGGGTTGAATAAGCCGGTGATCTGCGCGGTCAATGGATTGGCCTTTGGCGGCGGGTTTGAGATCATGATTTCATGCGACTTGATTATCGCTGCTGAGCACGCCACTTTCTCGCTGCCGGAAATTCGGTCGGGCACTGTGGCTGATGCCGCGACCATCAAACTGCCGCGCCGTATTCCTTATCATGTGGCCATGGAACTGTTGTTTACGGGGCGTGTGATTGACGCAACCGAGGCCAAGCATTGGGGGTTGGTCAATGAAGTGGTTCCAGCAGACCAGTTGATGAACCGAGTACGCGCACTGGCGCAGCAACTGGCTGATGGCCCGCCTCTGGTTTTTGCGGCGATTAAGGAAATTGACCGAGAAACAGCGCATCTGACAGTTTCGGAAGCGTTTGAGATGGTGACAAAGCGGAAATTGAAATCCGTGGATGCGCTTTATTCCAGCGAAGATCAGCTGGAGGGGGCAATGGCTTTTGCTGAAAAACGCAAGCCCGTCTGGAAAGGCAAGTAAAATCAGGCGTTTAAAAAATAATTCCTAGAATAGAAATATTTCTTGACTGCGTACGGTGAACCTGCTATCTCTCGCCATACTCCACAACTGGGTGACCACTTGTGAGACCCTCTGCCCCAACAATAGTTTTGAGCCCATCAGGAAAACGACGTCGGGACAGTGAATACAACATAGTTGGCATTGTTTGCGGGCCATGCAACTTCCCGGTTAGTGGCCAATAACGGTGTTGCAATGTTTAATGTTCGACCCTTCTTAAGCCTTGAGAATTACGCCATTTTAAAGCTAGATTGATAGCTTGATGGCCTGCATTGGCATGGCTTTTGGAAAGACGATGGATATTCGACAAAAACGTGCTGACGGGGCGGTGCCAGCGGCAATACCAGAAAATGATGTCGAACGCGTTTTGCAACTGCGTCAGTTATGCATTCTCGATACAGGCAAAGATGATCGCTTTGACCGGATCACCAAACTCGCTGCGGAAGTTTTGAATGTTCCAATTGTGTTGGTGTCGCTGGTGGATGAATCTCGCGAATGGTTTAAATCGGGTGTTGGTACGGACATCGTTGAGATTGATCGTGAAAACGGATTTTGTGCACACGCAATTTTAGAAAAAAACGATAAGCCAATTATAGTTGTTGACGCTCTCGCCGATCCACGGTTTGCAACGCATCCATTTGTAGTAAACGGGCCCAAGTTGAGGTTCTACTGCGGTGCGCCACTGATAACGGCAAGCGGGCACAAAGTTGGAATGCTTTGTGTTCATGATTTTCGCCCTCGCCCTGATTTTGATGAAGGATTAAAGCGAAGGCTCACGCAGTTTGCACAAATCATCATGGATGAAATCAATTTTCATCGCGAAGAAATGGATCGCAAACTGTTGATTGATGAGTTGTCACATCGAACCAAAAATCTCTATGCGACAATTGGAAGTTTGGCTCGAACCAGCGTTAAGAAAGATCAGTCAGCAGTCGAATATGTTGAGGCGTTAACTGCAAGATTAACAGCAATGGCTGTGGCTCATCAGAAATTGGTTGAAAATGCTTGGCTGGGCGCAAACTGTGGCGACATTGTTCGAATTGTAATAGGTGCACACCAGGATTTTGACGAGCATCGGTTTACAATTGAAATGCCGGAATTAAAAATCCCGTCGCAGCTAACACAAACTTTGGCACTTTGCATTCATGAGCTTTTGACCAATTCAATTAAATACGGCGCACTTAAATCTCCGCAAGGTCAAGTATTCGTCGGTGCTAATCGGATATTGGAACGATATGGCCACCGTGATGTATTTACGTGGCGCGAGTCTGGCGGCACTCCTCCGTCTGTGCCTTCGCAACGTGGATTTGGCCACAAGATGCTTACCAGCTCCATACAAGGTGGCGGCGGCAAAATCAGCTTTGACTGGCAACCAGCTGGCCTGATCTGCACTTTCGAGTTAGTGACCAAGTTCTAAATCTTACACCTATACCAAAAAAAAACCGCTCGAAAACGAGCGGCTAGTTTGGTCTTTCGGTCGAGGATAAACTTAAAGAACATTCGCCCTTTTCCAACCACGCGAAGACGCCATAAAGGCTTTGTTATCTTCAATCAGGCGGGCGGCCAATGGGTTTACTGTTGTAGCGCTTTCGTAAGCAGCGCGGATGCGGTTAAGGAACTTGGTCACGGCATTAATCTTTCATTAAACTTTGTTGATGATGAATATATAGTTGCTTGTTATTTCAATAACAAACGACTAATTCTATTCTCATCATCAAATAGAATTTGAAGATCATCATGCTTGAACAATTTCCCGGTCTTCGTTCTCTTCGTGCTTTTAATGCTGCAGCGCGGCATTTGAGCTTTACCAAAGCGGCTGATGAAATGGGCGTAACACCCGCCGCAATCAGTCATCAAATCAAAGAGTTAGAGGACCAGATTGGTGTGGCATTGTTCACGCGCACCAGCCGTTCCATGGCGCTGACGAGAGAAGGTGAAATCCTTTCAACAGCGGCTGTTGAGACCCTTGAAACCCTCAGCCGCGCGGTGAAGCGCATCAAACGGTTGGAAAACCGCAAGGTGCTGAAAGTTTCTGCTTCGCCATCTATTGCGGCCAAATGGCTGGTACCACGGCTCGACCGCTTTCTTGACCAGGCGCCTGGCGCCGAAGTCCGAGTTGATGTTTCAACCACGGCGCTGGATTTTGAGCGCGATGATGTAGACATTGCCATTCGCTTTGGCCAAGGGCGATACCCGGGTTTGAAATCTGACCTGCTGTTCACCGACAAGATTTTTCCGGTTTGCAGCCCGCGCATTATCACCAAGGACAAGCCCCTCGCCCAGCCAAAAGATTTGCTGCGCCATACTTTGATACATCTCGATTATGAAGCGCAGGGCGTGGTTTGGCCAAATTGGAAAATGTGGATGTTGGCATCTGGCATTACTGACTTTGACGACAAGCGTGGGCTGCATTTTGGCCAAACGTCTTTAACAGTGCAGGCCGCAATTGACGGGCATGGTGTGGCGTTAGGCGATTCAAATTTGGTGGCAGACGATATAGCTGAAGGCAGGCTTGTGAAGCCGTTCGAGCTTTCACTGAAAGCCCCGTCACAATTTGCCTATCATGTAGTTTCACCTATCGACACAACGCAAAACCCGCTGGTAGAGGCATTTCGGCTCTGGGCTTTGCTTGAAGCAAAGGAAACGACAAGCAGATCATGATTTCGAGGAGAACATTTCTCAGTTTGATTGGGTATAGCGCTTTAACCGGTCTGGCCTCGGCCACTTATGCAGCCGTGATTGAGCCGGGGTTTCGGCTAAACACTGTGACCTACAAGTTCACACCGCCACGTTGGACACCTGGTTTGAAATTACGTGCTGTTTTGTTGGCTGATCCACATTTGGTAGAACCACATATGCCGCTTCGGCGCTGGGAAAGGATCATCGAAACGGCAAATGCGTTGCACCCTGATATACATCTGTTGCTGGGCGATTATGTTGCGGGACATTTTTTCCGCACTGGAACTGTTCCAGTGCATCTGGCAGCTGAAGCAGCCAAGGCATTGAAATCTCCTCTTGGTACATTTTCAATTTGCGGAAATCATGATTGGTGGGACGACAGGACGGCTCAGAAAAATAAACACGGGCCAACTATCGCGCAAAAAGCATTTGAAGATGCAGGCATTCCGGTGCTTGAAAACCGCGCCGTACAACTAAAGAAAGATGGCTTGCCGTTCTGGCTCTCTGGCACAGGTTCAATGGTGGCCATCAAAAAGCTACGCATGGGCGACTTTGACAGCATGGCCGATATTCCAGCTGCAATGGCGATGATTACCGACGATGCGCCCATCATCCACATGGCCCACGAGCCGGATTTGTTTGTTGATATTCCAGAGCGTGTTTCGCTGACATTAAGTGGCCATACCCACGGTGGCCAAATTCGCTTGTTTGGAAAATCCTTCGTGGTGCCATCTAGCTTCGGCAACCGCTTTGCTTATGGGCATGTGATGGAGAATGGCAAACATCTGATCGTGTCAGGCGGATTGGGCTGCAGCATCATCCCTATCCGCTTCGGAATGCCGCCGGAGATTGTTGTGTTGGAATTGGGGTGAATCAATCCACTTTGAGTGCCGGATGCACATCATACACCCCAATCGGCATTTGTTCGTAATCAATCACTACGCCATTCATCATTTGTGCTGGCGGTGAGACCAAGAATGCGCAGAGGCCAGCCACGTCTTCTGGCGTAATCAATCGACCGGAGGGCATCCGAGCGGCGATATCTTTATGCCAGTCTTCAGGCAGCCCATGAAAACCGGTTTGCAAGGCTTGCTCACCTTCGGTCAGTGCCCAGCCTAGATTAATGGCGAATACTCGCACGCCTTCGCGCTTGAAAGCATTGGCGGCGTTTTTTGAAAGTGCCACCAATGCAGCTTTTGAAGCAGAGTAAGTTCCGATGCTGGGCGGGCCGCCATGCGCGAGCATCGACGTTACGTTGATGATCACACCGGACTTTGCGGCAACCATGTGCTTCGTTGCCTCTTGCATCATTTGCAGCGGCGCTTTTACGTTGACATCAAACAGACGGTGAAATGCTTCGGGCGTTGTATCAGTGATGCCGCCGCGCTCGGTGTTTCCCGCGGCATTGACAAGCACATCTATACGGCCGAATTTTTCCATGGTGAGGCAAACAGCTTTGGCGGCAGTTTGATCATCGCGCAGATCAGCAACGAAAGTGTGAACTGTACCAAGTTTTGAAAGCTCTTTGGCTTGCTTGGTCAATCGCTCTTGATTGCGGTCAAGCACAACGACGCCAGCAAACCCATCACGCAAAAACTGCATGGCAATGGCTGCACCTAAACCTTGAGCACCACCTGTTATGAGAGCGACGCGGGCCATTTCTAGATAATGTTAATGCGCGTGCGCGACATTCCGTACTGCTCGACCATTTCAAAAAACTCCGCTGAATCACTTGGGTGCAGACGAATGCAGCCATGCGAAGCGGGCCTGCCTAATTTGGAAATTTGACCTGTGGCGTGGATTGCATAACCGCCATAGAAAAACACGGCATTTGGCATTGGCGCATCATCATATTTCTTGGAAAAATAAACCCGCGCCATGCGCGTGACCCGGTAAGTTCCGCGCGGTGTGTGATAGCCTTCTCGCGCTGACGAAATCCGCCAATAACCTTCCGGCCAACCATTGATTGAAACATACATCGTTTGCGAGGCAATGCTGATATTAACTACCACGATGGGCGGCAAAGCAGGCTTGCGATGATGCTTCACACGGGCCTGCGCTGGCGCAACCAGAGTGGCCCAAACAGCTAAAATACTCAAAAACGCAACAACAGACTTCTTCATGATAGTCAATTATTACAAAAAATTGAAATTAATCCAACAGAAATTCGCGGCCAACCTTAACGCGCTTCACATCGCCATAAGCAATGATGTCGGCGGTGGCGTATGTTTCAGTTAATGTGGCAGGTAGGAAACTGCCCGTACCTACCATATCAACTGGTGCTTTGGCAGCGCCCATGATCTGGCACTTTTGCGGGTCAAAACCAGATGAGCCAACGATGGTTGCTTTATCAAAGCCAGCCTTATCCAGCGCCTGACGGGCATGGATGATATTGGCCACGGACACACCCTTACCAAACAATATGCGGCGCACTTTATCGACCAGGATATTGTTGGGGTCCATCTGAAACGCGCGGCCACCCAGCACTTGTTCAACAATAGAATACTCACCCATCACATTCAGCCATTGGCCTACGATCTCGACTGATTTTTCATAGTCCAGCCCTTGCGCAAAGCGTCCGCCATGGGTGTCTAACCGAATGCCAAAACTCTTGCCAGTTTGATCGAGCTTGGCTTCATCGTAAAACCATTTGGCGCACCGCAGCGCATCGCTGATTTCTTCACCATTGTAGTCAACCAGCGCAATGAGTGACTTTGCTTCAGGCAAAGTTTCGGCAAACATTTTCATGGCCGCTAAAACATCACCCTTAGTGTAACCCACCAGTGCATGAGGCATTGTGCCCATGCCGGGCCCTGCCCCAAAAAACGGCGCCGTTAAATCTTGCGACGAGCCTATGAAGCCTTTGACTTTGGGATCAGCTTTACGCGCCGCATGTGTGCCCACCATGGCACCGTAAGCGGCCAGTATGTTCATCTCAGCGCCTGAACCATGACGCGCGTGCATATCCATAAAACCAGCAGACGGGATAGCGCGGCTCATTTCGTAAGCATTGTTGGCGCTCACACAGGGAAAGCCGATCTTCTGCAGCAACAGAGTTTCAATTTCTGAAAGCGCCTTCATCGAACCGGTAATTTCGAGTAGCTTTTGTTCTGATGGAACAACTTGGCCTTCAGCCACAAAGCGTTTTACCTTTGCATCCGGCACGAAGTGATTGACGAGGCGCAGCGCAGGTTCAAGTGCTGCCACCACACGACGCCGCATGAACACAGCGAAGGTGACTTGCTCATCACCATTCGCCGCCACAATACGCGAGGTGTTGGTGAAGTACTTATCAGTCTGCGCTGATATTGGACCAGCTGCTTTGATGAGATCAATCAGACGGTCAAGAATCGCCGCATGTGATGGTTCAAGGAGCGGCGACATAACATTCATAACTTAACATCTTTCAAAATATCTGCAGCCCCGCGGCGCATCAGATCAACATCAACTGCGGCAGCCAGGAATGTAAACCCGCGCGAGATATATTCATTCATCACTTCGGCATCGCCAGCGAACGCGCCAGCAAATAAATTATTGCGTTTGCACGCTGCTGCAACTTTATCCATAGCAGATAAAGTGTAATCAGCTGTCTTGTTGATGCCTGCGCCGTTGGAAAGTGCGATGGATAAATCCGATGGGCCTACAAATAATCCATCGAGCCCAGGCACTGATGCGATATCTTCTACTGCGTCCAAAGCTTCGCGCGTTTCGATCATTGCAAACACCAAAGTAAATTTATTGGCCATGGCCAAATATTCGCCCGGCGTCATCTGCGCGGTTTGCACCATGGTATATCCGCCCCAACTGCGCTGCCCCATGGGTGGATATTTTGCAGCCTTCACTAAGGCTTCACACTGCGCACGGCTGTTAACCATCGGAGCAATCACAGCAGAGGCGCCCGCATCTAGCGCCTGCCCGACCAAGCCCGGATCATTCCACAACACGCGCACAATGGCTGGCTTGCCTGAAGCCGAGATTGCAGCAATCATTGCTGCAGCGTCCCCAAAATCGATCATGCCATGCTGCATATCCAACGTGACACCATCAAAAGGCAACCGGGCCAACTGCCCCGCCAATTGCGCGCCAGCCATTGACATCCATGAAAACAAAAACGGCTTTCCCGTTGCCAGACGTTCGCGCAAATGCAGGGCCATAGGCTTACTTGGCTTCGACTTGTGCGATTGCCGTAGCCATCAATTCGCTCATTGCTGTGCGAATTTGCTGTTCAGATTGACTGACATTTTTGGCTTTAAAATCAGAAACAATCTTCCGCACCACATCGTCATCACCTGCTTCTTCAAAATCTGAAGCAACAACTTCCTTGGCATAAGAATCAGCGTCCGTGCCTGACATCCCCAATTTTTCGGCCGCCCAAACGCCTAAAAGTTTATTGCGGCGCACCGTTGCCTTGAAACGCAGCTCCTCGTCGTGAGCGAACTTGTTTTCATATCCGGCTTCGCGTTTATCAAATGTGGTCATCTATCGCTCCCGTGATCAAATCAATGGCAAATCAATTAGCTATGCAGCCCTCGCAAATCAACTGCCGGATGCCCATATTATTGATTGTGCAATGCAACATAAAGGACTAGAACCAGCCTCTATTATCCACCGCCAAGGAATTGCACTGTATTAGGCCCAGCATGGCGTGTAAGCAGAAGTGAGTAAACAAGTGTCCACAAGGATTCTTTCCATGAATAGCAGACGGACGAAAATCTATGAAGGCAAGGCCAAGACTCTTTATGAAGGGCCTGAACCCGGCACCGTGATTGTCCATTTTAAAGATGATGCAACTGCATTTAATGCAGAAAAGAAAGCTGTAATCGAAGGCAAAGGCGTTCTGAATCAACGTATTTCGGAATATCTTTTTACGAAATTGAATGAGTTGGGCCTCCCCACGCATTTCATCCGCTCGCTCAATATGCGCGAACAATTGGTGCGCGAAGTTGAGATTATTCCGCTTGAAGTGATCGTACGCAACGTGGCCGCTGGTTCCTTGGCCAAACGTTTGGGCATTGATGAAGGTACAGTTCTGCCGCGCTCGATTATTGAGTTTTGCTATAAGAACGATGCACTTGGCGACCCGATGGTGAGCGAAGAGCACATCACTGCATTTGGCTGGGCCACGCCCATGGAACTCGACGACATTATGCACATGTCGATTCGCATAAACGACTTTTTGACCGGATTGTTCTTGGGCATCGGCATCAAGCTTGTAGATTTCAAGATTGAGTTTGGCCGCCTGTTTGAAAACGACATGATGCGCATTGTGCTGGCTGATGAGATCAGCCCTGACTCGTGCAGACTTTGGGATATGAAAACCAATCAGAAGCTGGACAAAGACGTGTTCCGCCGCGATCTAGGCAATCTGGTGGATGCGTATCAGGAAGTTGCACGCCGCTTGGGGATTATCCACGCCAATGAAACGCCAGAGCGGTCTAAACCGAAACTGGTCAAAAGCGATTGAGTTAGAAAGAGGCCCTCATCTCCCTTCGGTACCTTCTTCCATTTCGCTAAAGCGAAACGGGCGAAGGGGAATAACAATTAATGCCTTCTATCCATTTGCCACTTGGCAAATGGGAGAAGGTGGCCGAAGGCCGGATGAGGGCTCTTGGCTACAGTTGAGAAAGAAAAAGTAATGAAAGCCAAAATAAAAGTCACTCTTAAAAACGGTGTTCTCGACCCACAAGGCAAAGCCATTGAAGGCGCGCTCGGCTCATTAGGATTCGGCGGCGTTAATGGCGTACGCCAAGGTAAATATTTTGAAATCGAATTGGCTGAGACAGATAAGGCGAGAGCACAATCCGCTCTCAAATCTATGTGCGACAAGCTGATAGCAAATACCGTGATTGAAAATTATGAGATTGAGCTGGCTTAATTCAAATGAGCCTGATGTTTGTCCAGACATGGATGGGAAAATCTAGAACCGTTGGATCAGTTTGGCCAACCAGTTCGCGCATGGCCAAGAAAATGGCGAGCGTCATCAATCTAAATTCTGGATTACCTGTTCTTGAATTGGGCCCTGGCACAGGGGCAATCACCCAGGCTATATTGGCGACGGGACTAAATCCCGAGAAACTATATGCAATTGAATATACGCAAGATTTTTTCAATATGCTGCGCACTAAATTTCCAAAAATAAAACTGATCAAGGGCGACGCGTTTGATCTTGGCAAATCATTGGGCAGCGAAAACCAGATAAATTTTGATTGCGCAATATCAAGTTTGCCACTCTTGAACTTTCCGGCCACTACACGCATCGCATTTATCGAGGATGTGTTGAGCCGCCTCCCGTTAGGCCGACCGCTTGTTCAATTTTCATATGGACCATTTGCACCAGTTGCAGAAAAGACAGGCCACTTTACTGTGAAACGCTTCGATATTTTCTTTCGAAATATCCCCCCAGCCCAAGTTTGGATCTATCGTCGCGAAACCCATTGACTTAAACAATTGCAGAATATCACCAGGTTATAAAACAATGAAATCCGCAGTCATCACTTTCCCAGGCATCAACCGCGAGCGCGATATGTTGTTGGCCCTTGAGGCCACGACAGGCCATAAACCTATCTCCGTTTGGCATACCGAAACCACCCTGCCTGATGTTGATCTCGTGGTCGTGCCAGGTGGTTTTTCTTACGGCGATTATTTACGTTGTGGCGCAATTGCCGCGCGCTCACCTATTATGTCAGAAATTAAAGCCAAGGCTTTGAAAGGACTCAAAGTTATTGGTGTTTGCAATGGTTTTCAGATCATCACTGAGGCGGGGCTTCTGCCAGGCGTCCTCATGCGCAATGCCGATTTGCATTTTGTCTGCCGTGAAGTGAAGTTGAAGATCGAAAACAACCAAACCTTCTTCACCAATAAAATGGCCAAAGGTCAAATCGTTTCCTGCCCGGTGGCGCACGGCGAAGGCAATTACGCTTGTGATGACGAAACCTTGAAACGCCTGGAAGGCGAAGGCCGCGTTGTATTCCGTTATGCCGACGGCTCTAACCCCAATGGTGCCACCAATGACATTGCCGGAATTATCAACGAAGCGGGCAATGTGATCGGCATGATGCCCCATCCCGAGAACATGATTGAGCCGCTGCATGGCAAAATAGATTGCAGACCATTATTCGAAAGTTTGATTGCAGCTTGAAGTAATTTTTCTGAAACTCTTCATCACAGTATTAACAAGTGGTTCACTCTCGTATCTGTTAACACTAGATTAACGTCATTTTTTTTGGCTGAATGCAATCACCCACACGGATCAGGTGTGGGCGATTACAACGGCAGAAACTTTGAAAGAATCAAAAAATGTTCAACAGCATCATCAACGCATTCAAAGCCACATCACATGAAAATCAAGTTTCGGCCCAAGCGCGAAATGCTTTGGCCGACCGCATGGATCACATGATACGTGTGGAAAACTTAGCGGCTCGCATCTATAAATTGGAAGTCAAAACCCCTGTGGTAGTTAAAGAACCACGATCAATTTTGCTTAAGAAAAACTCTTCATTGCGTCGCGCATTTGCTGCATAACGTTCAAGCTATCCCAACCAACAACAGCACATCACTAAAATCGGCTTGCTCGAATTAACGTTCGGGCAAGTTGCATTGGCCTACAACTACGTCAATGCCGGGGGGCAGTAGCGATAGGATAGATATGATGCGTGGCAAGCCTTTTCTTGAAACGACAAGAGATGATGAACGAGAAGCTCTGTTGCGACGGCTTGCAATAGCTTTGAGTCCAAAACCTTATGGCGACAAAAATGCAACTGCGGAACGACCGCTTTGCGCCAAATCCACACACCAAGAATAGGATTTGTGAATCTTTTGCGGTTTCGTTAAACGGCAGGCATGATGAAACATGCCACCAGCGAACCCGCCATTACTCCTGAACTCGTAGCCAGCCATGGCCTCAAACCAGATGAGTATGATCGGTTCTTAGAGCTGATTGGCCGCGTTCCAACCATGACTGAACTTGGCATTTGCTCGGCCATGTGGAACGAGCACTGTTCTTACAAATCATCGAAAAAATGGCTGAAAACCTTGCCGACCACTGGCCCTCGCGTAATCCAGGGTCCGGGCGAAAATGCTGGCGTGATTGATATTGATGATGGCCAAGCCATCGTTTTCAAGATGGAAAGCCATAACCACCCCTCTTTCATCGAACCCTACCAAGGCTCGGCCACAGGAGTGGGCGGCATTTTGCGCGATGTGTTCACAATGGGTGCAAGGCCAATTGCAGCTTTGAATGCGCTTCGGTTTGGCGAACCATCACACCCCAAAACCCGCCATTTGGTTTCAGGCGTTGTGGCGGGTGTAGGCGGATACGGCAATTCATTCGGCGTGCCCACATTGGGCGGCGAAGTGAACTTTCACAAAAGTTACAATGGCAATATCTTGGTCAACGCGATGGCGGTTGGCCTTGCCGATGCCGACAAGATTTTTTATTCCAAGGCTGAAGGTGTTGGCCTGCCTGTGGTTTATCTCGGTGCCAAAACCGGCCGCGATGGCATTCACGGCGCCACCATGGCTTCGGCGTCATTTGAGGCAGATGCCGAAGAAAAGCGCCCAACTGTGCAGGTGGGAGATCCGTTCACTGAAAAATGTTTGCTCGAAGCTTGTCTGGAGTTGATGGCTTCCGGTGCAGTAATCGCCATTCAGGATATGGGTGCTGCTGGCCTGACATCATCAGCCGTTGAAATGGGTGCCAAGGGCAATCTGGGCATAGAGCTTGATCTCGACAAAGTGCCCTGCCGCGAAGAAGGCATGAGCGCTTATGAAATGATGCTGAGCGAATCCCAAGAGCGGATGCTGATGGTGCTGCGCCCCGAAATGGAAAAAGACGCGCAAGCCATATTTGTTAAATGGGGATTGGATTTTGCCATTATCGGCAAGACAACCAACACCTTGCGCTTTGTTATTAAACATCAAGGTGAAGTGAAAGCCGATTTACCCATCAAGGAAATGGGTGATAACGCGCCTGAATATGACAGGCCGTGGGTGGAGCCCAAAAAGCTGCCAATCATCGACCCGACTTCCATCAAACCGCCTGCTGACCTGAAAGCCGCAATTCTAAAAATTATTGGTTCGCCCGATATGTGTTCTAGACGCTGGGTGTGGGAACAGTATGATACGATGATCGGTTCCAACTCTGCGCAGCTGCCAGGAGGCGATGCTGGCGTGGTGCGCATTCAAGGCCAGAAGGCCATCGCAGTTTCATCTGACGTAACGCCGCGCTATGTGGCGGCCGATCCATTTGAAGGCGGCAAGCAGGCGGTGGCCGAAAGCTGGCGCAATTTAACCTGTGTTGGTGCTGAACCCATCGCATTCACGGATAACCTGAATTTCGGCAACCCCGAACGGCCCGAATATATGGGGCAACTGGTATTCGCCATTAAAGGCATTGGCGAGGCTGCCCGCGCGCTCGATTTCCCCGTCGTCTCTGGCAATGTTTCGCTTTACAACGAAACCATGGGCCAGGGCATTTTGCCAACACCGACAATTGGTGGCGTTGGCCTGCTGCGCGATCTCTCGAAAATGGCCACGATTAAATTCAAGAATGTGGGCGATGTGATATTACTCGTCGGCGGGCATGGCCATCACATGGGCCAATCAATCTATTTGCGTGAAATTGAAGGCCGCGAAGAAGGCGCTCCTCCGCCGGTGGATTTGGGCTTGGAACGCAAGCACGGCGATTTTGTTCGGGGCTTGATCAACACCGCGCAACTCACAGCCGTACACGATATTTCCGATGGCGGGTTGCTGGTAGCCGTAATCGAAATGGCGATGCCGACAGGGTTTGGTGCCCAGCTCGATCAGCTCGACCACATCCAAATGTTTGCCGAAGATCAATCGCGCTATGTTGTGACATGTTCGCCTGGCGATGCTGCAATGATCATTGCAACTGGCCACGCTGTTCAAATTGGTACCGTGACCTCTGAACCAACACTGAAAACAGGCGGTATCATAATCGATGTTGAAGAACTGAAATCCGCGCACGAAAGCTGGTTCCCTAAATATATGAAGGGCTAATTGCTCGTTCCCTCGTCAACAGAGCAAGAGGAGGAACGAAAGCGCCATGAGGACGTTGTAGTTCTGTAAGCAAAATTGGATTCCCAATTTTATTGCATGATTGAGATCGTGCTGACACTTTCAAAAGGAATGAATATGAACAAGAAAACAGTAACCGCAGGCTTGTTGGGATTGTCCTTGGCATTTGTAGCCGGAGCAGCCGATGCACGCACCAGTGGTGTTAAACTTGGCATCTTGAATTGCGATATCGCACCTGGTGTTGGGGTGCTCATCGGCTCATCCAAAAATGTGAGATGCACATTCAGAAACAGAACTGGTCGCCTTGAGCGCTATCACGGCAGTATCGATAAAATTGGCTTGGATCTTGGCGTTACAGGCCGCGGTCGTGCAGCTTGGCTGGTGTTTGCGCCAGGTAATGTGGGCCGCAGCGCACTTTCGGGCACATATGTTGGCGGTCAAGCTTCAGCATCCGTGATTGTGGGACTTGGTGCCAATGTTTTGGTTGGTGGGTTCAAGAATAATATCAACCTCCAGCCAATCAGCGTGCAAGGTCAAACCGGGCTGAATATTGCAATTGGCGTGGCGAGCTTGAATTTGCGAGCTGGCTGAGGTTTGTCTTAATCGAAAAATACAGCCTGCGCACCAAAATGCGTGGGCTTTTTTTATGTTGATTTGCAAGCGTTGAAGATGCGCCCAACAGTTGCTACATGTAGCAATTATTGGAGAACTATCTGCATGGCCATGACTGCTATCGACATCGAAAACTTCATCAAGGAAGGCATCCCCGGCTCAGTGGTGCAAATCCAAGATTTGGCAGGCGACGGCAATCATTATTCGGCAAATGTGGTGGCCGCAGCATTCAAAGGCAAAAACCGCGTGCAGCAACACCAAATGGTTTATGCCGCCCTCAAAGGCCGCATGGGCGGCGAGCTTCATGCCTTGGCATTGCAGACGAGTGTTCCGGAGGAGTGATGATCCCCGCCCTCCTCATCATCGGCGCACTTGCATTGATCATTTTGCCATTTATCGTTTCTCGGCGTATTGTGGTGAAAGCAAAAAAACAAATTGAATCTGAAAGGCAAGAAAAATGACTGACATTAAAACCCAAATCGACACCACCGTAAAAACCAATGATGTTGTGCTCTTCATGAAGGGCAATGCCGATATGCCGCAATGTGGCTTTTCGGGGCGCTCAGTGCAGATCCTAACCCAACTTGGCGTGCCGTTTAAAGATGTGAACGTGCTGGCCAGCGATGAAATTCGCCAAGGCATCAAGGACTATACAAATTGGCCAACTGTGCCGCAGCTTTATGTGAAGGGCGAATTTGTGGGCGGCGCTGATATCATGATGGAAATGTATCAATCAGGCGAGTTGAAGCAATTGATGGCTGACAAGGGTGTGGGCGTTTAATGCTCACGCTTTATTACGCGCCTAAAACCTGTTCGCTGGCGCCCATGATTGCGCTTGAAGAAGCGGGCGCTGAATACGAAGCGCACAAAGTGAATTTTGCTGAGAATGAGCAAAATACGGCTCCCTTCAAATACGTGAATCCGAAGGGCCGCGTGCCTGCACTGAAAACAGATAAAGGTGTGCTGACAGAGAACGTGGCCATCTTGGCTTTCATTGCCGATGTTTATCCCAAGATGCGCCTCTCGCGTTCTGATCCATTTGCATTTGCGCAGATGCAGGCATTCAACTCATATCTCTCATCCACGATGCACCCAAACCACGCCCATAAAGTTCGAGGTGCCCGCTGGTCAGATGATGTCACCGTTGTAGACGGCATGAAAATTAAAGTGCCGCAGAACATGGCAGATTGCTGTGCGTATATTGAACGCGAATATCTCAAAGGCCCATGGGTGATGGGTGAACAATATACGGTGGCGGATGCTTATCTTTTTACCATTGCCAACTGGCTTGAAGGTGATGGCGTGGACACTTCCAAGTTTCCAAAAATTCTGGCGCACCGCGCGGCAATGTTGGAACGACCTGCTGTGCAAGCTGCGATGGAGAAACATGGGGGATAATAATGCCCTCTAAATCGCTCCCCTATCTTGCACTCGCATTTGCGATATTCACATGGGGGCTTTCGCCCGTATTTGTGCGCTCGCTGGCACTTGTGACTGGCCCAGCCGATTCAATCATCATTCGTATGTGGAGTGTTGCAATTATTTGCATCCCCCTCCTCGCTTATTCTGGTTTCAAAATCGCACGCGCCGATATTCCAAATATGTTGATCGCTGGCGTGATTGGCATGTTTGGCTATTTCGTTGGAACGATCTTTGGCTACGCGCGGCTGAACGCTGGCGTGGGCGGCATAATTGGCGCAACCCAGCCTCTGCTCATAGCTCTATTGGCAGCTGCCATGGGCATCGAAAAATTACGAATTAGTGTGACTATTGGAATTCTGATTTCTTTTGCTGGAACGATTTATCTTTTTGGCGGAGCCAACACCAACATCTCAACTGACCAATCCAGCTTGATCATTGGCGGGCTGTTGATTTTCTTCAGTGGCGCGTGTTGGGCGGTCTATGTGGTGGTCTCCAAGCCCCTCATCGAAAAGTATGGAACGCTGAAAATTACGGCCTATTCACTTATTCTCTGCGGCCCGCCATCTTTGGTTTTCGCTTCGTCAAGCACCTTGGGGGCGGCACAAAAATTGGGTGCGCAAGACTGGGCTTCTTTATTTTTCCTGTCAGTCATTGCTACTTTCATTGCACTGATTTTGTGGAACTATGCGGTGGGGCGGTTGAAGTCTTCAACCGTGGGCGCATCACTTTATTTAGTACCCCTACTTACTATACTTGCTGGATGGATGTTGCTCGACGAAGCACTTACAATTTCAACGCTTTTGGCAGGTGCTATAATTTTGTTGGGTGTTGCCGTCGCGCAATTTGGATCGCAGGTGAAGCAAAAAAGCCTGGTGTAATTTATCCTTCAGATGCGCTAGATTGCAGCCATGAACACAGTTACAAAAGCAACACCATGGTACTTCCTTGCAATCACTGTTTTGATTTGCGGTTGCTGCGTGGCCATCGTTAATTTTGGCGTGCGCTCTACATTCGGCCAATTCACGTTGCCAATTTCACAAGCCTATAGCTGGCCACGCGAAACATTTTCATTTGCATTAGCCGTTCAAAACTTGATGTGGGGCATTGCAACGCCCTTTGCGGGAGCGATGGCGGATCGCTATGGCTCGGCCCGCGTGTTAATGATTGGCGCTGTGATATACGCAATTGGTGTTGTAGGCATGGCTTATGCGGGCACACCAATGTTATTCAACCTCGCCGCGGGCATATTTGTAGGCGTTGGTATCGCGCTCTCATCATTCGGCATTGTAATGGCTGCTTTAGGCCGCATTGTGCCGCCAGAAAAAAGATCATGGGCATTTGGTTTGGCGACGGCTTCGGGCTCACTCGGCCAATTCATTTTCTCGCCATTCACGGGCGCAATGTTGTCAGTTTATAGCTGGCAAACTGTTCTCCTGATCCTCGCCGCATCATCATTGTTGATCATCCCCTTTGCCATGCCGCTACTGGTGCAAAACTCCGCAGGTAGCAAAGCCAATGCTGGCGAAACTGATTTGAGCATGAGCCAAGCCATCAAGCTGGCATTCGGTCATAGTTCTTATTTGCTGTTGGTCGCAGGATTCTTTGTCTGCGGTTTTCAACTCGCATTCGTGACAGTGCATCTGCCGCCCTATTTGGCTGAGCATGGCATCACCAAGGAATTCGCTGGTTTGGCCATGGGCCTCATCGGTTTGTTCAATGTGATCGGCTCTTACACTGCTGGCATATTGGGCAGCCGCAACGACAAGCGCTTTCCACTGAGTGCGATTTATCTGTTGCGGGCGATTGCGACGGTTCTGTTCATCAGCTTTCCGATCACGCAAGTCAGTACGCTGTTGTTCACTGCCGTGCTGGGTTTTCTCTGGCTCTCCACCGTGCCCTTCACCATGCAACTGGTCATCGTGATGTTTGGCACGCGCTACATGGCAACACTCTATGGCTTTGTATTCTTAAGCCACCAGATCGGCTCGTTCCTAGGTGTGTGGTTGGGCGGAAAGCTGTATGATGTGTTTGGATCTTATAATCCGGTGTGGTGGATGAGTGTGGGACTTGGCGTGTTCGCATTCCTTGTGCATTTGCCGATTCGTGAGGCAAAGGCGCCCGCCTTTGCAGTGGTGTGAACTACCCATCGCATAAATTTGCGCTCACATTTTTTGCATCAGTAATTGCGCTTTGGCTTATTGCCATGGCCATTATCATGCGCGCCGGCGCTCTAGCGCCTGAAGCAAGCGGAACCATGCTCGCGGTGTTCGAGCCCACCACACCATCTGACAAAGTGTTCGCTGCGATTATCAATGCTGGTGCCAGACCCATCCGCCAAACCAGTTTTGGTTTTATATGGGTGGTTACATCCGATGAGATTGGTTTGTCGGGACGCCTGAAGGAAAACGGCGCAATTGGCAGCTATCGCAACCTGCCACTCAGCCCAACGATTGCGGGCTGCTTTGCATTGGCTGATGCCAAGGTAGCCGAAGCATTTCAATAATGCGGCGGCGGTGGCTCTGGCGCGTTTCGGCCCTGATCTAAATTCTGAAACTCTTCACCCAAACGTCTGATTTGATTCTCTAAATTCTCAATGCGCTTCCATTGCGAGGTGATCACTTCGTTAAGATCAGTAATCGTTTGCTCCTGATGAGCAAAGCGGATTTCCAAAGCATCCAAGCGCGAATTTTCATTCATCTGATTCTCCCAAACAAAAGGGCCCGCATTTCTGCGAGCCCCTTCAAAATACATGAATTCACGAATTAACGTGAATAGAATTCCACCACGAGGGATGGCTGCATTTGCACCGGATATGGAACGTCCGTCAGTGTTGGAATGCGGGTCAGCTTGGCTGTGCCCTTGCCGTCCAACTCAACGTAATCTGGAACATCGCGTTCAGCAGAAGCTTGCGCTTCCAAAACCGATGCCATTTCCTTGGCTTTTGCAGTCAGTTCAACCACATCGCCAACCTTCAAACGAATGGAAGCAATCGTAATACGCTTGC
>CAXTKH010000048.1:0-27068 GCA_964244815.1 uncultured Aestuariivirga sp.
GACGCGGTTGGCATGGCGACCCTGAGGGTCACGCGGAAGCTGCAAGGCAACGTTCAAGCAATCAGCAAGGCCAAAATCGGAACCAGGGTCAAGGTGATGGCCGTGGTTGGCACCGAGATCCCGAAGGTCACGCACAAGCAGCAAGGCAACGTTCGGGCAGTAACTCAAGTTCGTCATCACGTGGTGGTCAGTCTTCGCGCGATCAGTCTTCATCTAACCAGCGTTCGTCAAGTGGACATGGTGGCTGGTCAGGTGATTCTGAAGGCCATGCAGAAGCAGCGCGCCGCGGCTGGGAAAACCGCCGTTAATACCTGCTATTTCAATATTTAAGAAAAGCGGTGCCTTCACCAGCACCGCTTTTCAAATTTTCAAACTTCCAGTCAGTATTTCTGTAACTGCTTCTTTTGCCAAAGCACGGTTTGGTGGCTTTCCAAACAGACATTCAATTTGAATAGCAAAATCAGCATAGTGTTGAGTGACTGACCAAATTGAAAAAATAAGATGATGCGGATCAATTTGTTTGATGAGACCTTGGTCCATCCATTTTTGAAAAACCGCAGCCTTTTCATCCACTATTGCCCGCAACGATGTTTTCATCGTGTCCATGAGGTGCGGCGCACCACTCATGACTTCGATTGCAAATAGTCTGGAAGGCAAGGGATTTTCAAAAGACAAATCCATTTTTTTCGAGATGTAGCTTTTCAATTCCGACATTGGTTCACCTGCCGGATCAATGGCTAAAAAAGGATCAAGCCAACCATGCAAAGTACGCTCTAAAAGCGCCGTGTAAATGTGTTCTTTGCTTTTAAAATAATATAGCACATTTGGTTTTGACAAATCCGCCTTCGCAGCGATTTGATCAATAGTAGAGCCATGAAATCCAAAGCTGGCAAATACATCCAGAGCACAATCAAGCACCAATCTTTCGCGGCGTTCTTGAATCCGTGTCTTCTTCGGAAGCGAATCAATCTCAGTCGTTGTCATCGAAAAATGGTTTGGGCCATTACTGATCAGTTGGTCAAGATTTAGATGCAATAAGCAGGTGAATTAGTAGTTTTTCTGACCTTATGATAAAAATTATACCATCCGATAAGAATTTGATCAAAAGAAAAATATTTGATCCTATGATCAATTTATTAGTATTTGTGTTATATTTTTCATGTGGTTGGACAAAGTGAGACTCATGAAATTGCCGAGTCCATCGCAAATATGAGAGTGATTTCCTGAGGGGTTTATTTGGATGCAGTCATTGAGGAGGTCGCCCCCGGCTTCGCAATACACGGTTTTCAAAAGATCATTCAGGTTGATCTCACGTGCATAAGCTGAACGTTCGACGGTGGACGTTTAGATAAAGTACGTTAAAGCGGATGGGCCCCCCTATCCGCTTTTTCATTTTTTATTGATCTCGTGACTATGCAAAAAATGAATGCCTTAAAAATAATCACATTCATGACATTAATAACCGTTGTTGGTTTTCGCAATTTCAAAAAAGAGACTTCGATGCCCACCTACTTGTTATCAGAGCGCGGATAACTCGCGTTATGAAAAACAACCAACATTGGAGATCAATCATGAAGAAATTTTTGCTTGCGGCAGTGGCAGTAGGCGCATTGTCAACAGGGGCTTTTGCCTCAAATGATGACAGTATGCCCTACACAGGACACCAATATGACGTTCAGTCTTACAGCAATAAAGTAACACCAAATATTGCCAAGAAAAGATTTTTGTATGGCGAGTCTACTTCTACTATCAATTCATTTGGTGAAACAGGTAACGTTTCTGAGAAAGATCGTATCTTGGAAAAGGGTGGCGATAACCACGATGTTGCACCTTACTAGTGCTATGATTATCAGTGGCCGGGGGGAAGCCCGGTCACCGATTTTCGGTTAATTTGATCAAAGCGTTGAGGCCACGCTTAAAAGTGTTTCTTTAAACCACTTCTGAGAAGGATGTACTGAAAGCCTTTTATGCCATGCTAAATCCAGATGAATGGATCTATTGGGAACCGGAACTGGGCATTCAAACATAAAGCTATTCGAGCTGGCGTAGCGCTGGATGACTTTGCGAGGAGCAGTAACGATAAGATCGCTCTCTTCTACAATTGCTGGAATAACAGCAGCACTGTCTACAGTCATCACCACCCGTCTTGAATGGCCAAGCTTTGTCAACTCATCGTCGATAAAATTATGTGGGTCTCCTGTCAGACTAAGCCCCAGGTGCTGTGCATCAGCAAATTGTTTAATTGTGGGTACTGTTCCAGCAAAAGCGTGATCTTTTCTGGTCAAGCAAACCCAAGTATCAGAAATCAACAGTTGCGATCCAAACCTATCACTCTGATTATGAAATGGTATGGCCGCAAAATCGACTTCGCCTTTATCTAAAAGTTCGGGTGCACTATTGTTTCCCGAAATAATTCTAACATCTATGCCTGGCGCATTTTGCGTTAAATAACTTGCAAGACGTGGTGCCACAATAACGCTAAAATAATCGACAGCCGCAATCTTGAATACGCGACTTTCAGTAGCTGGATCAAACCTTTTAGGGTCAAGAATATTTTGCAATGAAAAAAGTGTAGACCGAATTGGTTCCGCCAGTTCAAGGGCGCGAGGCGTCGGCCGCATGCCTTCAGCAGCGCGCACAAACAACTCATCGCCTAAATGACCCCTGAGCCGCGCAAGCGCATTTGATACAGATGATTGCGTTAGCCCAATCCTAGACCCTGCTTTAGTTATGTTTTTTTCTTGAAACACAGCATCAAAAACAAGAAGCAGGTTGAGGTCGATTGAGCGTAAATTCATTTTATCCTTGTGACCGGTTGAATGATCATATGATATAGTGAAATTAACGCGAAAAGATCAGATAGGTTCCATGTTGCTAGCGCATTTGTGTTACTTTAGCATCCGCAAAAAAAGCAATTAAGCAAACCCAGGGAAGAAATCCGTTTTGATGCGGCGGTGGCCAACGCCAAGTTCCTTCAATACTTTCTCAAATCGCGTGACCATGGCGCGGGGGCCAGAAATATAGAAAGTGCGGTCTTTATAATCGGGAAGCTCGCGGGTGATTAAGTCAGCGTCAATGAAGCCGTGATGCAAATTGGTGTCGGTGGGATTGCCTTGGGCTACAGCATAAATTGTTCGCAAACCCACTTCACTCTCGGCTTTGTCAAACACGTCAGTATATGCAATCTCATCAGCCTTGTTGTTGCCATAAAACAACACGGCATCACGTTTATCTCCAGTCAAAACCATTTCCTGAATCATGCTGCGGAATGGTGTGACGCCAATGCCACCGGCCAGAAACGCCAATTTCTCGTTTGCATTTTTTGGAATCGTAAATTCACCAGCGAGCTGTGAAGCATAAACGACATCTCCCGGCTTCATCGACAGCATGGATTGCTTGTAAGCACTTCCATTTGGATAAAACTTCACTCCTAAGCGTACTTTGTTTTCGGATGGTGCCGAGGCGACAGTAAATGAGCGACGATTACCACGATTATCTGGGGAGCGAACATTCATCGTCCAGTCCATATACTGACCAGCCGCGAAGGTTACGATGTGATTGCTGGCAAACACGTAATCATAACAACCGGCAGCCTTCTTCTCGATCCGTTCAAGTGTCAGCTTGAACCGATATTTGGGGCTGACCAACCAAGCAAACGCATTACCAACAAGGAAGGCTAGCTCTGGCGTGAAATAGAATTCACCTATATGAATCGAAGGGCTGGAAAGTGCGCCAACGATTGAGCCAAAAGCCAGGCTTGGCAGCAAAGCCGATGGCGCTGTCAGCGGTTCGGTCAACATGGCAAATCCTGCAAAGAGTAACGGTGAATAAACCAGCGATTGCGTGAACGCCTCAGTATACATATCAGGTGTTGTTGTCGCCATAGTCATTACCAGATTGGCAAACATGTAAACCGCAACCATTTTAAAGCGCTGCACTTTGCGCAAAATCAGCAATCCACCAATCAAGACGAGCGGCAGCAATTGCATGTTGCCGCCTACCCACCACGTGGCAGGCTGATCGAGAATGAAAGATGATGCTAAAACACCGACCGCTACGGGATTGAAAATATGTTTGCGGTAAATGGCAAGAATGAATTTCGAAGCGATTGCAGCAAAGGAAGCTAAAGCCAAACCTTCAATGCCTGGCAGGTCTGTGGCCATGACCGGCGGCATGATCAACGCCACGATGAAAGCTGTGATATAAATTGATTCAGTATTTGCAGGAATTTTGAATGCCCAAGCCATGGCCTTGTTTGTTACCCAACAAACCATGGTGATAAACACCGTCGAAAACGCCAGCGCGGAAGGATCATGCGGAACCAACTGAAAAAATCCCAAGCCAAATGCGGCAACCAATAACGCAGATACATAATACAATACGAGACGGTACATCGTGGTGTGATCGAGAAAGCCATCAACGAAATTGATCATGATAAAACATAAGCTCCAAAGCCCGTTGTTTGCGTGGCAATGCCTTGTGCATCCACCATGTAACCTTCAAATCCGGACAAATTTTCAATAAAGTAAATTCCCTGCGCACCCATCGCAAAGGCAGCTGTGGCAAACCGATCAGCTTCTAAAATATCAGGGCCGATCACCGACAGACTGACTATATCTTCAATCAAATTAGCCGGTTCATGCGGGTTATAAATATGTTGGCCGCGCACATAGGTGCCAGATGTCGCCATGCCCTGCCCGCGTGGTGTGACGACTTTTATAATCTCGCCAGAATGAAAGGGGCTGCGTATTCCAATACGCCACTCGCAGCCCTCCATATTCATCCCCCCGGATTGGATATCGCCACCAGCTTCAATAAAAAAATCACTATGGGCGCTGCTGCGAATAATTTTCGCAGCATTGTTAATGGCCCAACCTTTGACAATACCTGAAGGATCAAGCGAGCCATCCGTCTTTCGAATTTCGAAAAAACCTTTCGACTGATCGCGTGTAATAGCGGACAGCCGTAGAACTTCTTTCATCTCGGCGCTCAAATTAGCTGGCAAGACTTCACCGCGGTTGAATGCACTGATTTCACTGTTATCTTTATAAGTGCTGAAGCGCGCATCAACATGATGGAGATAGGCGAACACAGCCTCAATTGTAGTGGCATCGCGCGCGCCCACAATCTCGACAGTAATCGGCATCCCCATTAAAATGCGAGTGTCGCGCATTATTTGCCAGACTGCACCAATGCATCGCGCAATGACTTGACATAAGCGCGACTGGTTAGTGTTGCACCGCCGATAATATCAACCTTTGAGCTCTGCTTGGCCACCACTTCCTGTAACAAATATGGGAGTGCCTGACGATTGATCGAGCGACTGGTGCCAGAATGATTTGGAAATTTTAAAGCTTTTACGCTGGTAATCGCACCATTGCTGATCGTGGCCTGCACCTGCACTGTGCCATAATAAGCATCATATGTGCCGCCAATAAATGTACCATCATGAAGAGCAACAGTTTGAACTTGGGGATCAACACCTGCTTGCGGATCAATAACTTGTGGAACCGTAGCAGATTGAGCAGTGCTAAAAAACGCCACCGAAGACATCAACAAACCAGCAAAACGCGCAAAAATTTTCATAGAAACCTCATCAGTATTAATCAACGGGCCACTTATAGTATGGGCAGTGATGACAAGGCGCTGACAAGCAATTCAACTAATTTTTAATTTTATAACCCGTGCGGAAAATCCAGGCAACGGTGATCAGACAAATGCCCAGAAACACGCAAGTCATGGCCAAACTCACGCTAACACTGACGTCGGAAACTTCATAGAAACTCCAGCGGAAACCGCTGATCAAATAGACAACAGGATTGAACAGCGAGATTTTTTGCCAGAACGGCGGCAGCACATTGATCGAATAAAAACTGCCACCTAAGAATGTGAGTGGAGTGATGATCAACAATGGAATGATTTGCAGCTTTTCGAATCCGTCAGCCCACACACCGATAATGAAACCGAACAGGCTGAATGTGCCCGCTGTCAAAACCAAAAACAGCAACATCCAGAACGGATGCGCGATGTGAATAGGCACGATGAATGCCGCAGTCGCCAATATGATCAGTCCAAGGACGATTGATTTGGTCGCAGCAGCACCAACATAGCCCAGGACCATTTCAAAATAAGAAATCGGAGCCGAAAGCAACTCGTAAATCGTTCCGACAAAGCGCGGAAAATAAATTCCGAAACTGGCATTGGCGATGCTCTGTGTGAGTAATGATAGCATGATAAGACCAGGCACGATAAACGAACCATAGGCCACACCATCAATCTCCGTCACGCGGCTTCCCATGGCAGCGCCAAAAACAACGAAGTAAAGCACGGTAGAAATAACTGGCGAAATAATGCTTTGAAATACTGTGCGCAGCGAACGCGCCATTTCAAATCGGTAAATTGCCCAAACTGCATAAAGGTTCATTTCTTCACCAAATCGACAAAAATATCTTCAAGCGAAGACTGGGTTGTTGCAAGATCACTGAAGGCGAGCTTTGCGGATTTCAAATCATCCATAAGCGATGCGATACCAGTCTGCTCAGCATGCGTGTCATAATTAAAGACGAGCGCCCTGCCCTCTCGAACGATTTGCAAATCATGCATTTTCAATTTGGGCGGAATGGCTTTCAGCGGCTCGACCAATTGGATCGTCAGCTTCTTCTGTCCAAGCTTATGCAATAGAGTTGCCTTATCCTCGACGAGGATCATCTCGCCCTTATTGATCACGCCAATGCGGTCGGCCATCTCCTCGGCTTCGTCGATGTAATGTGTTGTGAGAATGATCGTAACGCCGGAGCTGCGCAGATCACGCACAATCTGCCACATGTCTTTGCGCAAGGTCACATCGACACCCGCCGTTGGCTCATCCAGAAATAAAATGCGCGGCTCGTGGGCCAATGCCTTGCCAATGAGCACCCGCCGTTTCATGCCGCCGGAAAGGCGCATGATTTTCTCGTCTTTCTTGTCCCAAAGCGAAAGCTGCTTCAGAATTTTTTCAATATGCCCGGGGTTGGGCGGTAGACCAAACAATCCCCGACTGAAACCGAAGGTAGCCCACGGTGTTTCAAAAGCATCGGTGGTTAGTTCTTGTGGAACGAGGCCAATTAACGAGCGCGCTGCTTTGTAAGCGGTCACATTGTCATAGCCATCAACCAATATCTCGCCAGCACTTTTGTTGACAATTCCGCAGATGATGCTGATCAGCGTTGTTTTGCCAGCGCCATTAGGCCCGAGCAAAGCGAAAATTTCGCCTTTGCGAATTTCGAGATTGATGTCTTTGAGCGCGGAAAATCCTGTTTTATAGGTTTTCGATAAATTAGAAATCTTGATTGCGGGTTTCATGCCGTCTCAATAGCAGCAATGGCCCTATTCGAACAAGCTCGATACCGACTCTTCGCGGCTGGTGCGGCCAATGGCTTCGCCAAGTAGAGAAGCAATTGGTATAACGCGTATATTACGTGCAACCTTTACAGCTTCAGTTGGCTGAATTGAATCTGTGATCACGAGGTTCTTGAGTTTCGAAGCTGTAATGCGCGATACCGCACCGCCCGAGAGAACACCGTGCGTGATATAAGCCGTAACATCCTTGGCACCTTGAGCCAGCAACGCTTCAGCTGCGTTACAAAGTGTACCACCTGAATCGACAATATCGTCGATCAAAATGCATGATTTGCCCTGCACTTCGCCGATGATGTTCATGACCTCAGATTCACCCGCCCGTTCCCGGCGCTTATCAACGATGGCAAGTGGTGTATCTAAGCGCTTCGCCAATGCGCGCGCGCGAACCACACCACCAATATCTGGCGAGACAACAACCGTGTTAGCCACATCACCATGCTGCTTGATATCGCGCACAAAGACTGGGCCGGAAAACAAGTTGTCAGTCGGAATATCAAAAAAGCCCTGAATCTGCCCCGCGTGCAAATCGATGGTCAGAACGCGGTCAGCACCAGCATGTGTAATCAGATTTGAAACGAGCTTGGCGGAAATCGGCGTGCGTGGGCCGGGCTTGCGGTCTTGGCGGGCGTAACCAAAATAAGGAATAACTGCGGTAATGCGCTTTGCTGAGGCGCGGCGAAGCGCGTCTGTGATGATCAGCAGTTCCATCAAGTGATCATTGGTTGGAAAAGATGTCGACTGGATAATAAACATATCCTGCCCGCGCACATTTTCCTGGATTTCAACAAACACTTCCATGTCGTTAAAGCGCTTCACCACCGCTTTTGTTATGGGCAAATGCAGGTAGGAGCAAATCGCCTCCGCCAGGGGCCTATTGCTGTTCCCTGAAACGATTTTCATCATGTGAGTCTTACCTTTAGTCTGCCGATAAGGCCGTTCTATAACGATGGTTTGACGTTTGCGCAAATGTCACAATTATCATGTGGACAATGGGGTTAACGAAATTTCTCAATCAGTTTGAAAATGCCCTCGGCCGCCCCTTGTGCTGCAAATCCGGCATTTTCGCCCCAACCTGCATTCAGCGACCCGTCCGGGACTGCATTATCCTGTTTTACATCGCCTAAATTTTTACCCGCAGGCGTGGATACCAACCATTTCAAATGCACCATCTGCCGCCCTGCCAAAGGTGGATCCGTTGCCACGCGACCTTGGATCGAAAGTGCATCCTTGCGTGGTTTTTCCAGAACGTCCCAACCTGCATCAGCCAAAACTTTGCGCATCGCAGTTGTGAGTTGCTGATTACCTTTTGCAGTGCCACCGATCACGGGCAAGACTGCTACAGCTTTGATTTGCTCAGCGCCGGGTGTTGGCGAAGCATCATACTTTTTGGGCTCAGTTTGAATTTCAGATACAGCTGCTTCTGCTGGTGCCGCCGCTGCCACTTGTGGGCCGTCCAATGTTTCCAGATCAACATCGTTTTCGGCATCGGGGCCAGCTTTCACATAAGCCTCCCAGGGCGGGCGAACGAGAGCATCTTGCGAAGCCGGCAGTGGCGCTTCTTTTGCTAATGGCAAGTTTGATGCACAGCCTGCAAGAACAGCCAGAGCTAATAGCAGGAGCACACGCGCCAGCATCATTCGCGCAATGAAATGGTCGAAATCAATCGACCATAATCCTTTTCTTCACGATGTGTCGTGCGGCGATAGCTGAAGAAACGTTCCTGATCTAAATAGGTGCAAAGCGCTAAATCAACCACCTGCCCCACTCCGAAAACCTGCATACGGTCGATCAAATATGTTGGTAGATCAAACATATAATGATCCTTCTTTACAGAAGAAATGAAGTATTTTTGGTGTGAAGAATTCTGTTGCAAAAACGGCTTTGGAAATTCAGGTCCAACTTCATACGCCTTCTGTGAAATTGTTGGCCCAAGAACCGCTACTATGTTTTTGCGTGCCGCACCTAAACTTTCCATCGCCTCAACCGTGCTGTTCGTCACACCCGTTAATGCACCCTTCCATCCTGCATGGCATGCACCAATCACACCAGCTTTATGATCGGCAAACAACACGGGCCCGCAATCAGCGGTGAGAATGCCAAGCGCTATTCCGCGCTTGTTTGTTACCAGTCCGTCCACCTTCGGCCGTTCGGACAACGGCGCGTCAACGATCATCACATCTGCAGAATGAACTTGGTAAGCCGACACCAAATTCGAATGTGCAACGCCCAAATCATCCGCAACCTTGGCCCGATTTTTAGTGACCAATGTGATGTCATCACCTGATCCTAAACCGCAATTCAGCGATGAAAAAATGCCAGTCGAAAATCCGCCTTGGCGCGTGGCAAAGCCGTGGTTGATAGCCGGAATTTGCAATGCATCAGAAGTGATCATGTTGCCTCAAACGGATAAATTGGCTGGCGTATCTTTTGCGCCACCGCCATCACCTTGAACAAATTACCCATTTGCTCAGTATCCGCAAGCCTGCGCGAGGCTGCAATCAAATCTTCCTTGGTTTGGCCGACAAGTTTAGCGGCCAATTTTTCTGTGCGCAGATCAAGCCCCATGGCTTTCAGAAACTGACCTTGGGTAAGCATCGGCAATAAGTCTACGCCTCCAGAAATGAAACTCTTGGCCAAAGCTTCAAAATCGACATGCGCTGTAATATCGGACTCGCCCGGTTGATCGAGCACAGAAACAAATTCATGTTTGCGCAGGGCTTGCAACGTATCACCCACCGCAGTTTTGAGATGGCCATAATCAACAACCAAAGCCGTGCCACCATATTTGGCGATATGCGCACCCACATCCTCCGCGATGGCTTTCGAAACAGGTGACACTTCGTAAAGGCCCTCTTCTCCTACCATCGGAGCGAACGGAACCAGCCCCATCTTCAATGTGCCGTCTCCATATCCAACGCTGCGCTGAAACCACCGCCCTGCCCTATTTTCAAACTGCTGAATGGGCAACGCATCGAAAAATTCATTGGCTATTATAAAACATGGCATGGCTGGAAGAGACTCAACCGTATCGTGCCAAATGACGTCGCCCAATTTTTCCTTCTGCAAAGTGCGTAAAGCCGGACTGGTTTCTACCAGATGGACTTCTGCACCTTTGGCAAATTCAGGCACAGCTTTTACGGCGCGCAAGATGTCAGCCATTAATGTGCCACGGCCCGGCCCAAGCTCAACTAAAGCGAATCTTTTAGGCGAGCCCAAGGCCGCCCAACTGTTCAACAGCCAAACCCCAATCAACTCGCCAAACACTTGGCTAATTTCCGGCGAGGTTGTGAAATCGCCCGATGCGCCGAAGGGATCGCGCGTCATGTAATAGCCATGCACCGGATGGCTCAAACACAAAGCCATATAGCGATCCAGCGGCATCGGCCCTTCGGCCTCAATCATTGCGATTATAATTTCTTCAAGCTTCGTCATGTGTTGCGCGACCGCAGCAAAAGCCAAATGCCGACAAGCACCAATGGCAAAGATAACAACATGCCCATCGTCATAAAGCCGAACAAATATCCCAGTTGCGGATCTGGAACGCGGTAATACTCAACAAAGATGCGAGACAATCCATAGCCGAGCGCAAATATTCCAGAGGCCTGGCCCGGATGCGCCAGAGCCTGATATTTATGTGTTCCGATGCGCACGGCAATAAACAATAGAAGTCCTTCGAGAATAGCTTCATAAAGTTGGCTTGGATGGCGGCCGAAAGTTTCGCCTGGGAATATGACGCCCCATGGCGCATCAGTGGCGCGGCCATAAAGTTCGGCGTTAATGAAATTGGCAACCCGCACAAAGCCAAGTGCCGGCGGCACCGAGGCGGCGCCCAAATCCAACATCCTGTCGAGGCCCATGCCAACTTTTCTGCCATAAAAATAACAGGCAACGACAACGCCCAGAAAGCCGCCGTGAAACGACATGCCGCCGTCCCAGAATTTGAAAATATCTAATGGCGAGGCCAGATATTTCGGCAGATTGTAAAACAAAACATATCCTAGCCTGCCTCCGCCAACCACACCGAGAAAAAACCAGACAAACATGCTGTCAATCTGCAGCGCTGTCATAGTGGGTTTTAGCTGGCCCCACAGTTTCAAATTTGCCACAAGCCTCTTCATATACCATGTGGCAAACAGCATACCCGCCACATATCCAAGGCCGTACCATTTGACGATAAACGGGCCAAGCTCAACAGCGTTCGGGCTGATATTCGGAAATGGAAGGGCTGCAAACATGGGTGTTTCTGTGCCCCATTAACTCTTGAATCGCAAGATGTCAGATTGGTCTTGAAACGAGCGGCGAGAGTGCTTAGCTATGAATTAACACAAGGAACTTGCACCATGAATACGTCCAATTCTTCTCGCTTTTTTGACGAACTTGCAAAACTGATGACCAGCGCCACAGGTGCGGCCCAAGGTGTGCGCAAGGAAGTCGATGGTTTGGTGCAAACTCAGGTCGAACGCGTATTGAATAATCTGAATGTTGTAAAGCGTGAAGAATTCGATGTGGTACGCGACATGGCAGAAAAAGCCCGCCTTGAGAATGATCGCCTCTCAACGCGCATTGCGGCGCTTGAAGCTTTACTCAAGAAATAATCTCTATTAAATCGACTTGGGATTCTTCCATGTAAAATTAATGTGGAGGAATCAGTCTCGCGGTTGCCGAAGCAGCTGCAACGCGTCAAATTACATTCTGAGAGCGCAACGATTCGTGACGCCCTCGAAGGAATTTGAATATGACGGCCTTTCAGGCACAACACCCCAATCCACTCGACCGCGTTGAACGCTTGGCCGAAAACAATCATTGGAGCATTGATCGTACCAATGACCATGAGGTGGTCATGCAAGTAGGCGGTGGCTGGGCTGATCTCAATCTGTCTTTCACCTGGCGTGACGATTTAGAGTCTTTGCATTTTGCATGTGTGCTGGATTTGCGCGTGCCGCCCAAACGCCGCGATGAAGTGGCTAAGCTTTTGGCAATTATCAACTCGCAAATGATGCATGGACATTTTGATTTGTGGACTGATGGTTCAATCGTCTACCGCTATGCACTTATATTGGCAGGTGGCGCTGAGGCTAATGATGCACAATGTGCAGCCGTTATTGGTGTTGGCGTTGAATCATCGCAGCGCTATTATCCGGCAATTCAATTTGTCGTGTGGGCTGGCCATTCTGCCGAGGATGCCCTGCAATCTGCATTGCTTGAGACCATGGGCGAAGCATGAGTATTGCCCTGACTGGTACGTTGGTTTTGGCCGGATGCGGCAAAATGGGAGGAGCCATGCTTGAAGGCTGGTTAAAGGCTGGTGCTGATCCGAAGAAAATTATCGCAATTGACCCCAAACCGCCAATCGAAGTGATGGATGTTTTGGTGCAGCACCGCATTCGCCATAATCCAGATTTGTCGGCCATAAAGGATGCTGAAGTCATTGTGGTAGCCGTTAAACCTCAAGTGATGGAAGATGTGCTGCCAAATTTGGTTGTTTTGAAATCATCCAGACCATTGATCCTGTCCGTGGCTGCTGGCAAAACCATTGCAACATTTGCCAAGCACTTTGGTGCCGATGCTGCAATCATCCGCACCATTCCCAACACGCCGGCGGCCATCGGTCGCGGCATAACGGCCATGTCGGCCAATGCCAATGTTTCAGAAGTGCAAATGAATTTGGCGAACGCGCTTCTATCTTCAACTGGCGAAGTTGTGACAGTCGAGAATGAAAGCATGATTGATTTGGTCACTGCCGTATCAGGCTCTGGCCCGGCTTATGTGTTTTACCTCACCGAATGCTTGGCCAATGCTGGTGAAAAAATTGGTCTGCCCCTTGCCCTCGCCATGCAATTGGCGCGTGCTACAGTTGCGGGATCAGGCGAATTGATGCGCCAAACTGGCATCGACGCCGCCACTCTGCGCCAAAACGTAACTTCGCCAAATGGTACGACCTACGCCGCACTTCAAGTTCTCATGGCTGACAATGGAATGAAACCATTGTTTGAGAAAGCAATCCAAGCAGCTGCAGATCGTTCAAAAGAGCTGGCCAGTTGAGCGGCCAAATCACTTTCGATGAATTCGAAAAAGTCGATATCCGGATCGGCACCATCATCAGTGTTGAACCATTCCCCGAAGCGCGAAAGCCCGCATTCAAATTAAAAATCGATTTCGGCCCAACACTTGGCATCAAGAAATCATCGGCACAGATCACCAAACATTACACCATAGAAGCCTTGATCGGCCGCCAGGTTGCAGCAGTGGTAAACTTCCCTCCGCGCCAGATCGGGCCTTTTATGTCGGAAGTTTTGACACTTGGTTTCCCCGACGATACAGGCGGTGTGGTGCTCATTGGGCCCAGCTTGTCCGTGCCCAATGGTGGCAAGTTGTTCTGATCGCCAATTCTGTTAGGCTTCAACCCGAAAGGCAAAGCCCATGCATCAGATCAAAACCATAGCCGAACTTGAAACCATCTATCATCAAGCGCCCGCTTTAGCTTCAACGGCCAAAGAAACTCATTATCTGATTCCACAATATCAGAAGCTGATTGAACTTTCGCCATTCGTCGCATTGGCAACAATCGGTTCAGACGGCTTGGATTGCAGCCCGCGCGGCGATAATCGGGGTTTCGTGCGTGTACTTGATCCAAAAACGCTTGCCATGCCGGACAGACGCGGCAACAACCGCATTGATAGTTTGCGCAATATCGTGGCGGATCCGCGCGTGGCACTGCTGTTCTTCATTCCCGGCAGTGGCACAACTTTCCGAGTGAACGGAAAGGCCTATTTGACCACTGACCCAGAGCTTTGCAAATCTTTTGAAATGGAAAGTAATCTTCCACGCACGGTGGTCATCATCAAAGTTGAAGCCGCGTACACACAATGCGCACGAGCCATTTTGCGAGCTAGCCTTTGGGATTCTTCGAAGCATGTCGAAAAATCTGAAGTTCCAACCATTGGTGAAATGCTCGAATCTGTAACCGAAGGCCAAATCAACGCAGAAGAATACAACACCAACTGGCCGATCCGTGCCAAAACCTCAATGTGGTGAACTAAATCGGAAGTCGGATTGCCGCGCGAAGCCCACCCATTCGGGCTTCACTTAATTGAATATCACCACCATGCGCCAACGCAATATCAAGCGCGATCGCAAGGCCAAGCCCTGTGCCCGTCTTATCCAGATTGCGCGACTTGTCCAAGCGCACGAAAGGCCTGAAAGCATCATCACGCAAATGTACCGGAATTCCTGGCCCATCATCATCGATATAAAGCCAAAGTCGTTCTTCTCGAATTTCGCCTGATATCTCGACGAGCGTTCCGTGTCGCACGGCATTGCTGATAAGATTAGTAAGCAAACGGCGAAACGCATTAGGTTTCAATTGAAGAATGAGTTTAGGAACGTTGAGAACTCTTATCTTCGCTCCCTCACGTTCAAACGACTTTACGACTGAATTCACAGCCTCTTGCACTTCAACGGACGAAATCTGTTCGCCACCGTCACCTCGCACAAAGGCCATATAATCTTCAAGCATGTGCTGCATCTCAAATACGTCTTCATGCAATGGCTTGGTGCGAGCATTCTCACCAAGCACAGCAAGGCCAAGCTTGAAGCGTGTCAGAATCGTACGCAAATCATGCGAAACTCCTGCCAGCATCGTCGTGCGTTGATCAACATGCCGGGCAATGCGGCGTTTCATATCGATGAACGCCTCACCAGCAAGCCGCACTTCTGTGGCACCTTGCGGACGAAAGGAATCTGCATCTCTGCCTTTGCCAAACGCCTGCGCAGCTTGAGTCAAATCCAGAATTGGGTTGATTTGATTGCGCAAGAATATCACCGCGATTGATAAAAGTGCAGTCGTCGAGACCAACATAAAAATCAGCAAAAATGGAGCACCCACCACGCGGCTACGGTCAGTATCTACGCGCGCAGAAAATACCAACCCTTTTTCGACTTCAGCCAGAATTTGAACCTTGCCGCCGGCCGCTGCACTTTCGACCCAATAGTGACGAGATTTATCACTATTAAGATAGTGCTGTATGCGCTGGTCCAAAAGTGAAAGCTTCGGTTCAAAGTTTGCCGGCACATTTTTGCCACGCGTGTAATCAAAATCCATATGCAGTTGGTCAACTGCGGTTTTCTTGATAGCCTCTAACGCCTCATCTGACTTGTCGGAATGTTCATAACTGCTGATCAAAAGCCCGATCTCGTTTGAAAGCGTGTTAGCCAAGACGAGCGTTTCATTGTCCCAGTAGCGTAGCAGAATATAGCTGGCCACAATCAATTGTAAAATAATGACGGGGATAATAAGAATGGCCATTGCACGGCGGTAAAGGCCAGCAGGAGCATAGCGCTCCAGCACTTCGTTGAAACGATCATAAAATGTCGGCTTAGGGTTCAACTGCATTGTCACAACTGATCTATAAACAATGCATAACCAGCACCACGCATAGTTTGCAGATATTTGGGATTGGCTGAATCCAGCTCAATTTTCTGACGCAGACGATTGATCTGAACATCCACACTACGTTCATTTTCTTCAGCGCCCGTCAGCGCCAGTTGCAGCCGACTGAAAGCTTCGCCAGGCTTTTGCGCAAGGGTGCGCAAAATATCCTTCTCCCGCGATGTAAGCTTAACCGGCACGCCTCCGCGCAAAAACTCGCCGATGGAAAGATCAAATTGGCAATCACCAAAAGTGATTTTTTTCTGTTTCGCAACCTTTGGCCCGGCGCGGCGGAGTAGTGATTGCAAACGCAATAACAATTCTTTGGGCTCAAATGGTTTCGCGAGATAATCATCACTTCCTGATGACAGTCCAATAATTCGGTCGGAGGTATCAGCCAAAGCTGAAAGCATCAACACTGGAACTTCCAGCTTTTCAGCGCGCAGTGAACTCATAAAACTCAAACCAGTTTCGCCTGGCATCATGACATCGAGCACGATCAAGTCAAAAGCAATGCCCTGCATTTGTTTACGTGCTTCTAAAGCAGAAGCAGCCACACTCACACGGTAATCATTTTCCAAGAGATAAGACTTCAGCAGCTCGCGGATTCGCCGATCATCATCCACAACCAAAATATGTGGCGTTTCAGTCATGTCAATTTTCGATCCATTGTTTGGCCGCGTTCTGATTCTCAGGATTGATCAAATGAAACAAAAGTTCGCGAAAATTTTGGCCAGAACCACCGTCAACTTCACGCGCGGCCCGCTTGAACCGCGCAATCTGTGGTGCAATAAGTTTTTGCCGCAATGTTTCGCCTATAGCTGTCAAATACAACAATCGTTGCCGCCGATCTTGCTCGCCTTCTTTTTGAAAGACATAGCCTTTATCAATCAATTCCTTCAAAACCCGAGCTAAACTTTGCTTGGTAATCTGTAGGATATCCAACAAACTTGCTACAGTCATGCCAGGATCACGTCCTACAAAATGCACCACCCGGTGGTGGGCACGGCCAAAGCCCAGACCTTCCAGAACATGATCAGGATCGGCCACAAAATCACGGTAAGCAAAAAACAAAAGCTCTACCAAAGCTACTGCTTCGCTGTCCTCCAAGCCCTGATTTATATTTATGTCAGCCATATTGACATATATTCCACTTCTGTTAGCGTCGCTTCTGTTCTAGCAATCATGAACACCAATGCAAAACAGTTTAGGAGATTTCCATGTCTATCATCCCATTTGACCAACGCGACGGCCATATTTGGATGAATGGCAAGGTCATTCCCTGGAAAGATGCGCATGTGCATGTCCTAACGCACGGCCTGCATTATGGTTCTTCGGTGTTCGAAGGTGAGCGCGCCTATAACGGCAAGATTTTCAAGTCAAAAGAACACACCCAGCGCTTCCGCAAATCTGCCAATATCATGGATTTTGACCTGCCCTTTACTGACGATGAAATCAACGCAGCCAAAGATGAAATCGTACGCATCAGCGGTGGTGGCGATCAATATGTGCGCCCCGTTGCCTTCCGCGGTTCAGAAATGATGGCTGTATCAGCCCAGAACAACACAATTCACGTAGCCATAGCCACTTGGGCCTGGCCCTCCATGTTTGATCCTGAAACAAAAATGAAAGGCATCAAATTAGACATTGCTGAATATCGCAGGCCAGATCCAATGTGCGCGCCTGTTCACGCCAAAGCTGCGGGCCTCTATATGATCTGCACAATCTCGAAACACAAAGCCGAAAAGAAAGGCTATGCCGATGCCATGATGCTGGATTGGCAAGGCCGAGTTGCTGAATGCACCGGTGCCAATATTTTCTTTATAAAAGACGGCGCAATTCACACACCAATTGCTGATTGCTTCCTTAATGGCTTGACCCGCCAAACCGTTATCGCAATCGCCAAGCAGCAAAGCATGGAAGTCATCGAAACCCGCATCATGCCAGAAGAGCTGAGTTCCTATAACGAGTGCTTCATCGTAGGCTCCGCCGCCGAAGTCACCCCCGTCGCAGAAATCGGCCCCTACACCTTCAAGCCTGGCAACATGAGCCGCACATTGATGGATGCATATTCCAACGCGGTGCGGGCTTAACACTTCAACCAAATGCCGACATAGATTTGCCATGGATGAAATGCTATGGCACTTCTTATGAAACGGCGACACTTTATAAAAATTGCGGCATCCATACCAATTGGAAGTTTACTTGTAACTTCTTTACGTGCTGAAGAGCCATTTTCAGTTTTCGCATCTGATGCCGAACAAGTGGAATACAAATTTCGTAAGCGCGAAGTAAGTTATGTAACAACTGAACCTGCAGGCACGATAGTCGTCGATACCAAGCACAAATATCTCTATTTCACGACGGGCAACAACCGCGCTATTCGATACGGCATAGGTGTGGGCCGCGAAGGCGCGCTATGGGCAGGTGGTGCTACCATCAAACGCAAAGCCAAATGGCCGAAGTGGACGCCCACCCCAGAAATGTTAGCGATCCACGAAAACTACAAACAGTGGATCGATGGCATGCCAGGTGGCCCAGACAATCCATTGGGTGCGCGCGCCATGTATCTCATCCAAGATGGTGGTATAGACCAAAGCTTCCGCATCCACGGAACCCCTGCCCCATCAACCATAGGCCAAGCCACGACATCAGGCTGTTTCCGAATGTTAAATATAGATGTGATCGATCTCTACGACCGAGTGGAAATAGGAACACGTGTTGTAGTGCCGGAAAAGAGTTCAAACAAAAGCCAGTCTCTATTTGGTTTGTAGCGCTCTTCTTAATTACCTAAACTGCGTTCGTATATCTCTGCATAATTGTCTTGATAAACTTTCTTCCAGTTTGGGAGTTGCGATAATGCCATGTTTCGGGGATCGCCTGGTGGAAATATAGTCCAGCCAATCATAGGGTCTGCAAGAATTTTATTCAGCGCCACTATGTTTCCGGGTTCTCCGCTCGCCAGGTAATTGGTCATGAATGGACCGAGAAAAAGCTGTTCAGCGCGACCATCAACATAAGTTTTGATATCGGCAAGAATAAGTGGGCCTCCAAAATTATATTCGTTGAACACTTTCATCTTAAGCGAAGGATCGTCGGGAGAATGAACCTTGACGTAATTGATCGCGTTAGAAATCGACGAAGATTCTGGTGGTTGAACCAAATTTTGTGTTTGCAGAAATGCTGCAGCCGCCAAAACCACTAACAATGAACAGCCCAATACAACATTCTTGCCCCTCGACATGAGTACCTCAAGTTCATCACGTTCTTTTTCTTGCCATTTTGAAATCGACAACCAGGGTTGCGCCTTTACAATCTCGGGCATAACCACAAGCGGCACCAACAAGAAAAACAAATATTGAAATCGCAAATGGTCAAGCATCATATGCAAAGTGGCTAAAACAAAAAGCATCTGCCCTATGGTAATCCGCGCGCGCGACCACATAATGAAAAACAAAATAGCAAGAAGGCCAATTTCCATGTTTCGATTTGCCGGTGATGTGAAAGCGGCCCACTCGGAAATTTGCCCCATTACACCGATGCCGCTCGCGAGTTTTAATCCGATAAGATATGGTTGAATAAAATTTGGATTGATCAACGGCACAATTGGACAAAGAACGAGAAACACAATCCAATATTTGAGGTTGGCATTGTTTTTAAATCCACTGCGCTCCACAAAGTCTAAAAATGCGGCACCTGCAATCAACCACGCAACAGGAAAACTCCCGTGCAAATTGGCCCAGACAACAATTAATCCCAAACACCAAAACGATGGTCGAACAATGCGCCGCGATGCGTCAAACATGAACCAGGTTAAAGCGACAGCAACTGGAAAAGTAAGCAGATGGGGCCGCGCCACCGTAACACCCTGCACCATGAGCAGCAAAATAAAAACCAAAAACACTGCAAAAAACGGCTGTAAGTTTCGCGTGAGAAACTGGTACATAAGCCAAGCAGTAAGAGCGATCACAAATGCGGAAAAAAACAGCGGGCCTGCCCAATTCCCAATGCCATAACTGAGCGCATAGATTACTTGCGCCAACCATTCCTTCGCAATCCATGGCGATCCTGAAAAACTATGCGAAAATGAATCCACTTGAGGCACTGAACCATTGGCTAAAATCATCTGACCCGTTTTTATGTGCCACCACAGATCAGGTTCACGCAGAAACTGCGAAACACTTCTGGCCGCGTTCACAAAAACTGCAGAAGCCAAAATCGCGCCGAGTGCCGCTTTGAAATTTTGCGCTTGCTGTAAATTGCCCTGCATAAGTTTCCCCGCCAGAATCATGACAAGTTAGCATGATATGCTTCAAGACAGCACAAACTCATGGCTCTTTGCGAAAATCGCCTCGCTGGTCACCAACCTCGCCCATTGGACAGTGGACGGTGCAATTCGCGCTGTTTTGGGCGCATGCGCAGCGAGGCAGTGATGCCATTTTGAATTTGTCCGCGGCTGCAAGCTGCCAGCAGAATTATGCAGGTAATCATCGAGATCATTTTCCACATGGTTTCACCTGCGGATCTTCACCACCCTCTATGGCAAGCTCGGTTAAATTTGCTCTACTCAAAAGCAATATGTAATCAGAGAGTTCAGAGGTTTTAATAAAAACGGAGATGTAAAGTGGGCCAATGATTTCGCTCGTTGCACAGGCCTTAGAACCAAAGTTTATCTCTAAGGATCCTTTCTTTCCAGTCTGCTGCGATTCATTTACGGTTTTCTGCAGCCCCCTGAACAGCACTACATCTTCGGAACGAAGCTTTAAAATGTGAATATCATCATCAGCGCTCTTGGCTGCAAGCACAGTTGCTGGCGGAGCAGATTCATCAACCAACAAATCCAGTTTCTTTTGAACATCTGTTGCACCATCTCCAGTCTTTAAATGAACATTCATAAACAAGTCACCCTGCTCCACGCGCAAAATCTTGGGCGTCACAAATGCTACACGAATACCTTCCGGCTGGGTGCTGCCCATATTCACGGAACTTAGTTTGACAATGGAGGTAAGTGGCACTGATGTGCAGCCGACCAAACCAAAAATCGCCAACAAACCAAGAAATCTATTGCGCAACTGGCTCAAATTCACTACCTTTACATAAATTAATTACTGTACTACAATAATTAATATACGTAAAATATGGAGAGTCAAGCATGAATGATGCGCCGACAAAAATCGCCAACCTGGCAAAGTGGCTGTCACGCATATCAATTGCAGTGATTATTTTAAGCCTTTTGGGCTACGCATATGTGTGGACCAACACAAAGCTGGCATACCAGGTGGTATCGCAAAACGCGTTTCCAGATTTGCCAGCGCAACTCACACAGTGGCAAAATATTTTGCTATTCATAATAGGTGCAGCGCCAAGTCTGATGTTCGCTGCGGCACTCTTCCATGCGAAACAGTTTTTCGACTTTTACGCAACAGGCCAGCTTTTTCCTGAAACCAGCGGTCAGAAATTGAAATCAATCGGCCGCTTGTGTTTGTGGTTGGCAATCGCCAATCCAATCATCCGCATGATCGCTCTGCTCATCATAACCTGGCTCAATCCACCCGGTCAAAAAATATTGGTCATTTCTTTCTCCTCAACCGACGGCTTCCTGTTGGTGTTTTCCGGCATGTTATTTATGATCGGCCATATCTTGGCAGAATCAAATCGCATAGCCGAAGAAAACAAGTTGATTGTCTAACCATGCCAATTATCGTGAATCTGGATGTGATGTTGGCACGGCGCAAGATGCGTTCAAAGGAGCTTTCCGAATTAGTGGGCATCACTGAACAAAATATCTCGCTTCTAAAGTCCGGTAAGGTGCGCGGCGTAAGATTCGAAACCATGGAAAAAATTTGCGAAGTTCTAGACTGCCAACCTGGCGACATCCTCGAATTTCGCAAAGAGATTAAGCCGTGAAAGAAACTGACCTTTACCCCGCGGTCAAGCGGCTGCTGGAATCGCAAGGCTATATGGTTAAGGCAGAAGTAAAATCATGCGATGTAATGGCAGTGCGCGGTAATGAACCACCAGTTATTGTCGAACTTAAAAATGGCCTCACGCTGCAACTCATCTATCAAGCCATCGACCGCCTCAGCATCACGGAACATGTGTACATAGCCGTCGCCAAACCCAAACGTGCCGTGCCTTTGGCGGCGCAAAAGCTTTGCAAAAGACTTGGACTAGGTCTGCTGGTGATCTCAAAATCGGGCAGTGTAGATATTCTGGCAGAGCCCGTTCCCTACGTACCGCGCCCAAACAAACATCGCAAATTGGCACTGCTCAAAGAATTTCACAAACGCAAAGGCGATCCAAACATCGGCGGAAGTACAAGAGTCAAATTAATGACCGCCTATAAACAAGACGCGCTCCGTTGTTTGCGTCATCTGCACGAGAACGGCCCCACTAAAATTTCTGTATTACGCAAAGCTACGAACGTTGATCGCAGCGCCACAATACTTCGCGCCGATTATTACGGATGGTTTGTAAAAGCCGATCGCGGTATCTATCAATTAACCGAACAAGGCGGTCATGCAATTATATCCTTCGCCAAGGAAATTTCGATGCTCTAGCCAGAGGTGGGTTTTGAAGCTAGATGTATCTAACCCATCCAGATCGGATTTCAGATGACAAAAATTCTCGATACCAAGCTCGCCCACATCCATGCTGGAAAATACACTCCCAAGGATTTCATCATCGCGGATGCAAAGGATGGCGATATGGGTTTCGGCACCACCTGCCCTGGCCCTGTGCGTGGCACCGATAGACTGAAGACCAAAGCCCAATATCTCGAAGCCATGACCGAGATGACCAAATCCGGCCTGGTCGACATCATGTTGATGTCCGCCTCTTCCGCTGAAGCCCTTCACGAGAAAAAGCTGTTCACCAAAAGCAAAGTCACACCCGCAGTCCGCCTGAACGACACCACAGATATCTGGTCGCAACGTGGCCAAAACTATAAGGCGGATTTCTCCCAACCCTTCCGCACCGCTCGCCCAGAAAAAGTGAAACGCATTTCCGATCTTGGCCTCTATTCCGTAACCTTCAGCAACGATGTTGATGCGGATTTGTGGTCATTGGAAAATTACCGTCAATTTCGCGAAGAAGCGACCAAAGCAAAAATGCGCCATTTTCTTGAAGTGTTTAACCCAGCCATGGATATTGGCGTAAGCCCATCTGAACTCGGCTACTACATTAACGATTCAATCGTGCGCTGCTTGGCTGGCGTGTTGAGCGCGGAACAACCCGTATTCCTCAAAATGCAATATAATGGCGCTGCAGCCATGGAAGAACTCGCCAGCTATGATCCACAGCGTTTGGTGGTTGGCATCTTGGGCGGCGCGCGCGGCACAACGCGCGACACGTTCGAACTGATCAGCCAAGCCGAAAAATATGGCGCACGCGTTGCCCTATTTGGTCGCAAGATCAACTTCGCCGAAGCACCTTTGGAACTGGTGCGTTTAATGCGTGCTGTAATCGAGCGCAGTGTTTCGCCGGGCGAAGCTGTCAAAATGTATCATGGCTATATGATCAAAAATAAAATTCATTGTGATCGTGAAATCGCTGCGGACAATGAAATCACCGATCCAACGTTAAAGAGCTGACGTGGAGCGCAGCGGAATTCTATGCGGCGGTGCCTGGTGCATTGATCGCAACATCAGCATCAATCACTGGCCGCAGGAAGAAACCGTATCCACAATGTTATCAGAGCGCCGCCACGGGGGTTGTCCTGGTCACAACATGTCGGTGGATTTAAAAAAGCTCGGTGCCCCCTTTCCCATCTCTGCCATAGGGCTGATCGGTGAGGATGATGATGGCAAACAACTCAGAAAAATTTGCGAACAGCATGGCATCGAAAGCGCAGAACTAAAATCACGCAGTGATGTATCCACGTCTTTCACCTTTGTAATGAATGCAAAAGACACAGGCAAAAGAACTTTTTTCTATTCCCCTGGCGCTCACGCGCAGCAAACACCAGATGATTTTGATTTCACAAATTCCACCGCACGCATTGTTCATCTCGGCATGCCAGGCATTCATGAGAAGTTAGATGCAACTTGGAAAAATGAGGTTTCAGGCTGGGTGGCCGTTCTCAAGAAAGCCCGCGCAGCAGGCCTCAAACCAAATATCGAACTCGTTTCCGTAGAACCCGAAAAAATCCGCGCCGCAGCCCTGCCTCTCCTTGGCTACCTCGACACATTGATTGTCAATGATTACGAGGCTGGCGCATTGGCAGAAATTGAAACCATAAAAAACGGCGTGGCCGATGCGCAGGCTTGCAGAGAGGCCGCAGAAGTTTTGATGGAGCGTAGCAATCTTTCACTCTGTGCAATCCATTTCCCAATGGGTGGGATCGTCGTAATGCGAAGCGGTGAAGTCGCTGAACACCCCTCAGTCAACATTCCAAAATCAGAAGTCATCGGCTCCAACGGCGCAGGCGATGCCTTTGCCGCAGGCATTTTACTCGGCCACCACGAAGCATGGCCAATCATGCAGTCTTTGAAATTGGCTCACGCCAGCGCCGCAACCAGCATGCGCCACGAATCAACCACGGGCGCTGTAGAGAATTGGAAAGAATGTCTACGACTGGCGAATTGCTGGGGTTGGCGCTAATAAATGCGGCCTTTACAAGCCGCATTTAAAATTACACTGAAAAAAACTTATGAATGTGTTGCAGCGCCATAATTTATTTTTACTTTTGGTTTTAGTAAATGAATCTGAGTTGGCTTCACAGAAATTTTCTTGTGCTTCAAAACTATTCCACTCGCACAGGTTTTGCCACCATGCTTCAAAGTCATTGTAACGCACTTCTTCGCAAGATTATGCTCCATTGGTTTATCCACTGCCGCAAAACTTGAAGTTGAAAGAGCCATGAGAATAATTCCACTTGCGAACAGAATTTGAGTTTTCATTTTACTTCTCCATTGTTAAGCGGCGCGACACTCGCGCCGATAACAAAGAATTGATCTTCAATTGTGTACAGGCCGTGCAGAAATTATGGCGAATTTCCGCATGTCAAAAATGAAATGAATTGGACATCTGTCTGTAACATTCAAATCCGCAAGGCGCTCATTTTTTAACCAAACCATGGCGCGTTGATTTTTCTTTCCTTTGTTTTACCAAAGATTTCGGACGATTTTCTTGCAGCGTTTCGAGTTGCAACTGCTGAATTTCCATCAACCGCTCCCATTGCTTGCCCACCAGATAATCCAGCTTTTCATGCAAGTGCCGGATTTCCAATTCGGCTTAAAGGTTCACACGGTAATCGCTCTGCGCACGCAAACGATCCTTCTTTTCAGCGCGGCGCTGGCTCATCAAAATAACCGGCGCCTGAATCGCTGCAAGACACGACAGCATCAAATTAAGAAAAATAAATGGATAAGGATCGAAAGACCATTTGGCGTAAATCAAAACATTCAGTGCCATCCAGCAGGCCAGAAATATTCCAAAGCCAATCAGAAAATACCAACTGCCACCAAACTTTGCCAGATTGTCAGCAAGTTGGTCACCTATGCTGCGATGACCCTCATAAACATCTTCAATGTTTTCCGCGATCGTATCATGTTCTGCAATGCTCTTGGCCACTTCGCGGTCAAGTGCGGTCAATTCGCCATGCTCTGCCAGCAACATGTCTTCAACATATTTCATACGGTATCTGTCGAGCTCAACTGTGCTAATCAAAGCTTCATGCGAAAGCTTGGGATGATCGCGCATAATCTGTTCAGTTAGAGATGGCCGCAAACTTCCAAGCGACTGCAATGAACGCATTGGAAATGGCTTGCCAGAGATTGAACAGGTTGGACGGGCAGCTTCACCGCTCGTAGCAGCATTTTTTACATCTGGTTCGGTCTCGTCACTCATCTTGCTCTCCCAGCGGTGAGATCAGTCTACATCAAGTTCGCTTACTTCAACGAACCATCAGCTTTCAAATTATGCACCAGCAATGCCACCGTCTTCTGCGGCACTTCGATCATTTCGCCAGACTCAATTTTGTCCAGCTTGAAAGGCCCATACTGTGTACGAATAAGCCTATTCACCATGCCACCATAATGTTGCACCAGTTTGCGAATTTCGCGGTTTTTACCTTCAGTCAAAACCACGCGGTACCAACTATTGGTCCGCCCACCTTTTTCCAGCTCTTCCGTAAATTCAGCACCACGATACTCGATGCCGTCCACCACAACGCCTCGCGCCAGAGAGGCAATTTGATCGTCCGTAAACCGCCCGCGCACACGCACGCGGTAAACCCGTCGCATCGCCGTATCAGGATGCATCATGGCTTGAGCAAGTGGCCCATCAGTTGAAAGCACCAGCAAACCTTCGCTGTTCACGTCCAACCTTCCAACCGCCATCAAACGAGGCAGGCCCGGCGTATTGAGTGCGGGCAATTCAAAAACTGTCGGACGATTTTTATGGTCTCGGTTTGTGACCAAAACATCAATGGGCTTGTGTAACAAGAAAAGCCGCGGCGTTGCAGCTAAATCTGGCGCAACCGCATTGCCGTCCCACGTCACTTGGTCGCCGTCTTCAACTGGCGTGGTAGGCAGCGCCACAGCGCCATTCACAAACACGCGACCTTCGGCCACCATGCGTTCTGCCTCGCGGCGCGAGCCGATGCCGGCTCGTTGCAGATAAACATTAAGACGCATAATTCAGCCGCCTGTCACAGGTGGAAAGAACGCCACTTCAGTTGCGCCGTCGAGGGTCGCGTTGAGCGACGTGTGGTTTTGGTTGATCGCCACTTTCAACGTCCGCAGATCACCAAACGCTTCAGCAACGCGTTCATCGCGCGCCTTCAAAAAATCAATCAGTGCACTGACGTTTTTGATATCGTCAGGAATTTCAATGTTATCGGAACCCCGCCCAATGATTTGGCGAAACCGCGCAAAATAAAGAATTTTCATTCCTCGTCCACCACATGGCGCACACCGACGCGGAAATAATCATAACCCGTGTAGAGTGTGAACGCCGCCGCAATCCACAACAGAACAATGCCGATTTGCGTGGTGTGAGGAACAAATCGATCTGCTGCTGGCCCTGCAATCAAAAACCCAATCGCCAGAAGCTGCGCCGTCGTCTTCCATTTGGCAATCTTCGTAACCGGCACAGAAACCCGGAGTTCACCTAAAAACTCCCGCAAGCCCGAAACCAACACCTCGCGCGAAATAATGATGATAGCAGCCCACATATGCCCATCTTTCAAAATGCCATCCGCTGCCAAAACCAGAAGCACAACAGCAACTAGAACCTTGTC
>CAXTKH010000049.1:0-26391 GCA_964244815.1 uncultured Aestuariivirga sp.
CCAAATGTGCAAAGCGAATCTTCAAGTTCTTCGCAAGTTCCGGCGGCGAGGCCACACGCGTGGTAAAAGTGGTGGTTTCACCGGGCCGAAGCGGCCTGGCCGAGGTGTCCAATGTCCAGCTATAGAGTTCCGTGGCATTACCGCCATCCAGCGCAAAGCGCATGGACGGGATCTTGCGAACGGAATCGGTTGAATTGCTGATTTCACCCTTGATCATCAAAACATGTGCGCCATCGACAATGGTGTTTTGCTGCTCAACATGGCGAATATCCAGGCCGTACACATTTACTGTGTAGCCCAGCTTCTCATAAACCTTGATGGTGGCAGGAGCCGCCATCACAACAGCTTCAGGCAAGAAAGCTGCCGTCACAAAAGGTGTTAAAATCAAGAGCCCCAAAGACGCCCATCCCCCGGCTCGCTTGATCCTGTTAGCACGTTTTAAAGCAAATTCCTCTTGCGCATTTTTGGCCGCCTCAACCAGGCGCTGCACGTCAAATTCAGGCTCTTCGCGGTAATCAAACACCCGGGCCACAGCGCGGTGCGGCACTTCAACGATGTCCACCACGGCATGTTCTTTCCAGCTATGCCCGCATGAGCGGCATGATACCGTAAATGACGAGCTTCCCTGAACGTGATCAGCAATGTCATAGCGCGTGGCACAGGATGGGCAGCGGACGATCATAGACTCTCCAAAACGCCGAAATCTTCTGCTAGAGCCTAACAACGAACGTGGTTAATGCGCGGTTAAGACCCTTGCATCTAACAAACGTGAGAACCGGAGAGAATTGATTGATTGAGTTGCAGGGGGTGGGCCTCCGCTATGGCGATGGGCCTGAAATTTTGAAGGATGTGAACTTCAAAATGGAACAAGGCGATATGCGGTTTTTGACCGGCCCTTCAGGTGCCGGCAAATCTTCGTTGCTACGACTTCTCTTCATGGCGCTCAAACCAAGCAAAGGCCTGGTTTCGATTTTTGATCAAGACACGTCAAAGCTATGGGGCTCTGACCTGCCACTGCTGCGCCGCCGCATTGGCGTGGTGTTTCAGGATTTCAGACTGCTTGATCATCTCACCACTTTTGAAAATGTGGCGCTGCCGCTCCGCGTAATTGGCCAGCAACCAGAAGAATATCACCGTGACGTTATGGATTTACTGGATTGGGTGGGCCTGAAAGATCAAGCCAACGTGCGGCCTGAAATTTTATCGGGCGGCGAAAAGCAACGCGCAGCCATCGCCAGAGCCGTCGTTTCAAAACCTGAAATTCTTTTGGCAGATGAACCAACCGGAAACGTCGATCCGGTTTTGGCAAAAAGACTTCTGCATTTGTTTCTGGAACTGAACCGACTCGGCACCACAGTATTTCTGGCCACCCATGATTTGAGTTTGATCAAACAGGCCAAGGGAGCGATATTGCGTTTGGAGCATGGAACATTGAAGGATGAGTCGCTGTGATGGACGAAATCAACGACAAGCCATCAGCCATCATTCCAAAAGGTGTGGCTTCACTGCGCACCATGACTGTGACCATGACGGTGATGTGCTATCTCGCCTGCCTTGCCATCGGCGCATTGATCTTGATCAACCGCGCCGTTGATGATTGGACCCACGGCATCTCGCGCGAAGTCACCGTTCAACTCCAGCAAATCAGCAATATTGATACCGAAGCCGAATTGCAAAAAGCCACTGCTCTACTACAAACCACCACAGGCGTGATTTCCGTCGAAGCCCTGGACCGCAAAGCCAGCTTGAAACTCTTAGAACCATGGCTGGGTAGCACCAATCTCGACGAACTCCCCGTGCCACGATTGATCCGTGTAACAATAGACGAAGCCAATCCACCAGACTTTGAATCGCTCGAAAAAAATCTTGTGGCCAATATCAAAGGCGCAAGCCTCGATACGCATCGTCGCTGGGAAGCTGAACTCGCCCGCATGGCCCACAGCCTCACACTTTTATCTTGGTGGATATTGGCGCTGATCTGCGGATCAGCCATCGCCATGGTCATCTTCGCAGCCCGTGCCGCCCTGGATGCCAATCGCGAGGTGGTTGAAGTCTTGCGACTGGTGGGGGCCAAAAACAGTTTCATCGCCCGCCAGATTTCGCAACGCTTTTTAATTACCGGACTGGTTGCCGGTTGTGCTGGAATCATCCTAGCAGCAATCACATTCTTAGGACTGGGATCAACCGGCCAAGCCGCTGGCAATGGGGTTGCCGCTGCAAGCTTCAGCCTTCTGTTTGCTCCACATGGCGACATCGTATCGACCCTGCTTGTCGTAACAGCCGTGCCGCTGATTGCAACACTCATCGCCCTCGTCACCGCCAACATGACATTGACTCACATGTTAAGAGCAGCGCCATGATCATTGCGCGCTCAATCATCTTCAACATTATTTTTTATGTGAATCTCGCATTATTTCTAATTCTAGGTTCATGGCTTTTTTTATGTCCACGCATCTGGGCCATTCGCGCATTGCAAGCTTGGGCTAGATCATCACTGTGGTGGTTGAAAATTATTTGCAACATTAAGATAAAAGTGCGTGGGCAAGAAAATATTTTGGCAGGCCCATGCTTGGTCGCAGGCAAACATCAATCTGCGTGGGAAACATTTGCTGTGCTGCCATTGTTTGACGATCCATGCATGGTGCTGAAACGTGAACTCACTTTCATCCCCCTCTTCGGCTGGTTCGCATTGAAGTTTAAAATGATCGCCGTTGAACGCAGCGCTGGAAGTGCGGCCTTACGCAAACTCGTTGCACGCGGGAAGGAAGAAATTGCACATGGTCGCGCCATCATCATCATGCCCGAAGGCACAAGACGCGGCGTTGATGACAAGCCAGATTATAAGCCCGGCGCAGCTGCGCTCTATAATTCTCTAAACGTACCTTGCGTGCCCTTTGGTCTGAACTCCGGCCTGTTCTGGCCAAGACGCAAATTTTTGCGCAACCCCGGGACCATTGTAATTGAGTTTTTACCCGCCATCCCAGCGGGCCTTCCACGCAAGGAATTCCAGCAGCGCTTGCAAACGGCGATTGAAAACTGTTCAACGAAACTTATATCTGAAGCACGAGTGACAACAGTACAAAAATAGAACAGTCTCTCGACTCTGATCTCTGTTCGTGTTATGTTTCTTTTCTTGTTCTAATCGGTTTCAAAAATGAATGCGATTTTCCCATCTTTGAAAGGCCAGTTGCCTGCCATTTCCCAACAAATTTGGGAGATGAAATATCGCTTGGGCGCCTCTGAAGCCACGCTCGAAACCAGCTTCCACCGCGTGGCCCATGCAGTCGCCGCCGCTGAAAAACCGGAACTCCGCGAAACTTATGAGCGTCAGTTTTTCGAACTCATGGCCGATCTACGATTTCTACCAGCAGGACGCATCCTTGCGGGCGCTGGCACTGGCCGCGCTGTAACATTGTTCAACTGCTTCGTGATGGACAAAATTGCCGACTCCATCCCCGGCATTTTCAACGGCCTCAATGAAGCAGCCCAAACGCTGCAGCAGGGCGGCGGCATCGGTCATGATTTTTCAACGCTCAGGCCCAAGGGCGCGTTAGTCCATGGTGTAGGCGCTGATGCCTCAGGTCCATTGAGCTTTATGGATGTGTGGGACTCAATGTGCCGCACCATCATGTCCGCAGGCGCCAGACGTGGCGCCATGATGGGAACGCTGCGCTGCGACCATCCAGATATCGAGGCCTTCATCGAAGCCAAGCGCGATAAAACCAAACTGCGCAATTTCAATCTTTCAGTTTTGGTAAGGGATGCTTTTATGGCATCTGTAAAGAGCAATGCCGACTGGCCACTGGTTTTTGATGGCGAAGTTTTCAAAACCATTTCCGCTCGCAGCCTGTGGCAGAAAATCATGAAGGCCACATATGATTGCGCTGAACCCGGCGTGATTTTCATTGATCGCATCAACGCGAAAAATCCATTGGCCTATTGCGAAACTATTTCCTGCACCAATCCATGTGGCGAGCAACCCCTGCCAGCGTATGGCGCATGTTTGCTCGGTTCACTGAATTTGACCAAATTTGTGAGCGCGCCATTTGAAGATGTTGCTTCAATTAATTTCACAGCCCTGCACAACGCAACACTTCTGGCTATTCGCTTTCTTGATAATGTCATTGATGTTTCAAACTATCCATTGCCACAGCAAAAAGCCGAAGCACTTAACAAGCGCCGCTTGGGATTGGGTGTAACCGGTTTAGCAGATGCGCTCTTGATGTGTGGCTTGCGTTACGGTTCGAAGCAATCGACTGAACTTGCCGCTTTGTGCATGAAAACAATTCGTGATGCAGCTTTGGAATCGAGCACCGCCTTGGCAGAAGAAAAGGGCAGCTTTCCATTTTTCAATGTCAATGATTATCTCACTACAGAATACGCGCGGAGTTTGAGTGTCACTCAGCACGAGCTGGTCAAAGCCAAGGGCTTGCGCAACGGTCTCTTGACTTCGATTGCTCCAACCGGAACAATTTCATTATTGGCTGGAAACGTTTCCAGCGGCATCGAACCCATTTTCAATGCGGGCTATGAACGCAACATAACCAATCCCGACGGCACCCACCGCACAGAATTACTCAAAGATTATGCAGTGGCTTTATGGCGCTCAAAGTCTAAAGGACTGCCGCCCGCTTTTGTAACCGTCGACGATTTGAAACCCGTTGATCATCTCAACATGGCTGCAGCCGTTCAACCTTATGTCGACAGCTCAATTTCCAAGACCGTGAACGTGCCGGAGATGATCGATTTCCAAAGCTTCACTTCGGTTTATGAAGAGGCCTATGCACTTGGTTTGAAGGGCTGCACCACATTCAGACCCAACGAAATTACCGGATCGATTCTCGTTTCATCCCCAGCCAAAGAACTTTGCCCGTCCTGTGGCAGCGATAATTTGGTCGCCAAGGAAGGCTGCAAATCCTGCACAAATTGTGGCTTTGCATTATGCGGCTGAAATAGTGCTTGACTTGGTTTTAATTTTGTTCCATGTTTGTTCTTATGCAAATACATGGCACCCCAATCACCCTCACCTCCCCGCAAGACGCTGATATGGCCGACCGTTTTTGGTATTGGCAAGGCACATCGGGGCGAAAATACATCCATTCTGTCTATGACGTGGACTCGTGCCCGCCTCTGCCGGGTGCCGTTTATGTGGGCGTCAAACGCGCCGGCCACTTGCGCATCGCCGTTACCGTGGGCCGCTTTGCCCCCTTTTGGGACAAGACCTTGCCAGAGAAGGATTCAACCCGGTTGCAGCGCTTGGGCGTTGATGAAGTTCATGTGCATCTCTTGGCCCGCGGCGCTGACGCCGCAGATACGATTATGAAAGATTTGAATTCAGCATTGAGTGAAACACGCAGCCCACAAGGCGTAAACGAAACCAGATCACCCTGGGTTCGCGCTGCTTAGAGACTGATCACCGGAGATTAAGTTATGAATAATCCCGTCATTCCGGCATAGGCGGGAAACCAACTTGGCGGCATATGACTTTTTTAGAAGATGGATCCCCGCCGTCGCGGGGATGACGATTGTGGGTTGGGTTAATTTTTGTTTGTGATGTTCTAATTATAGATGCGCAACAATCTCTTCAAGCTCAGCCTCATGAATTCCAAAGCCGTGCAAATGCGCTACTGTGTTTAAAACATAATCAACACAACTGCCAGCCAGGCCATGACCTTGCTTCACCATGGCCAGAGATTTTGCAAACTGTTGAGGTGCAAAAAACTGCACGTGGCCATGATTCACAACATAGGTCAAAGCTTGAATCGATTTTGGGTCATCAGCAAGTCGAACATTCTCAACAACTTCGCGGTACGCATCACTGATCAATTCGCGCTTTCGGATATAGGCTAAAACCTCTGGCCATTTTGCAGGCGCCACTTCATAGAGCACACCCACACAACTGCCACCAACATCCAAACCTAAAACCAAACCAGGCTTTTCAGGTGTGCCGCGGTAGTGGTGCGAAATAATACTGAGGCGTCGGTGGTAACCCGTAATCGTGCCCAAAGAAGACTTCACATATTCAAAATCCGGTCGCCACATCAGCGAGCCATAAGCAAAAACATGATGGCAGTCTTCCGGCTTCATTTCTTTGTGGGCACACGTCCAAAATTGGGTGCAGCCGTGTCTTGGCCCGCAGCAATAACATTCCGCCGCGCTTCTCTCGCCCGCGTGAAAAGATTAAACAAAGTCTCGCCATCCCCCCAACGCACCGCGCGTTGCAGAACCGCAAGTTCCTCGGTAAAGCGCCCGAGCATTTCCAGAACCGCTTCCTTGTTGTTCAAAAACACATCACGCCACATGGTGGGGTCAGATGCAGCAATGCGCGTAAAATCGCGAAAACCACTGGCCGAATATTTAATGACTTCAGAGCTCGTTACATTTTCAAGATCAGACGCCGTGGCCACAGTTGTATAAGCAATTAAATGCGGCAAATGGCTGGTGATAGCCAAAACCAGATCATGATGATCAGCCGTCATCAACTCCGTATTCGAACCACAGGCCTGCCAATAGGCTTCCAATTTTGCGGTGGCAGTGGGATCACCACCTTCAAGGGGCGTTAAGATGCACCAGCGATTTTCAAACAATTCAGCAAAACCCGAACGCGGGCCCGATTGCTCCGTACCTGCAACAGGATGACCGGGAATAAAATGAATCCCTTTGGGAACATGCGGCCCACAATCGCGAACAATAGCCCCTTTCACAGAACCAACATCAGTCAAGATTGCGCCCTGCTCTAAATGCGGGCCAATTTCCGCAGCCAGCGGCCCACACGCCCCAACAGGCACACACATGATCACCAGATCAGCGCCCTGCACAGCTTCAGCAGCCCTTGAATAAACAGCGTCAACCAAGCCAATTTCCATTCCAACTTTGCGCGTCTCTTCGCTCTTGGCATGACCAACGATGGATTTGGCCAAACCTTTTTTGCGCATGGCGTGGCACAATGAAGAACCGATCAGGCCAAGCCCTAAGACAGCCACTTTTTCAAACATAAAACTCATTTCATAAATTCCGTCAGAGAAGAGATAAACGCTTTGTTAGCCTCTTCAGACCCAATGGTAACGCGCAATGCTTTCGGCAAACCATAAGAGTCAACGCGGCGCACAATAATCCCGCGCGCCATCAAATGCGCATCCGCAGCCGCAGCTTTTTCAGCCGAAGCAAAATGAATGAGAACAAAATTGCCCACACTCGTCGTCACCTCAAGCCCAAGCTTCCGCACCTCAGCTGAAACCCATTCCAGCCATTTGGTGTTGTGCGCAATGGCCTTCTCGATAAACCCGACATCCTCCATAGCCGCAGTGCCAGCCGCAATTGCAGGCGTGCTTACATTGAAAGGCCCTCGAATCCGGTTCAGCACATCAGCAACATTTGGCGGGCAATAAGCCCAGCCAATGCGAACCCCAGCAAGCCCAAATATTTTGGAGAACGTGCGCGTCATCACAACGTTGGTGTTATTCTCGACCAGCTCAACACCAGCATTATAATCATTGGCCATAACATATTCGGCATAAGCCGCATCAAGCACCAGCAACACCGTTGACGGCAAGCCAGCATGCAAGCGCTTTACTTCTGAATAAGACAAATAAGTTCCAGTTGGATTATTCGGATTTGCCAAAAACACAATTTTGGTTGCAGAAGTAACCCGCGATAAAATCTCGCCCACATCAGTTACATAATTTTTTTCCGGCGCAACCACGGCTGTCGCACCATTGGTCGCAATCGCAATTGGATAAACCAGAAAACCATATTGCGAATAAATCGCCTCATCACCCACGCCCAAATAAGCATGCGCCAACATTTGGAGCAGCTCGTCAGACCCCGTGCCGCCACAAACAATATTGGCCGCATTCAAACCATAACGCTTGGCAATCGCCTCGCGCAACTTGGTCGCACTTGGATCTGGATAAAGCGCCAAATTTTGCGCCACAGCATCTTGATAAGCAGCAACAGCCTTGGGGCTTGGGCCCATAGGCGATTCATTTGAAGACAACTTATAAGTCTTACCTGTCTTCGCGCCAGATTTTCCCGGCACATAAGCATGAATATCCAATATGCCCGGTTTTGGTTCCGGCCCCGCAAATGAAGACATTAAGCGTCCACCTCAATAGCGCTGCTATACCGACCAGCAATTTTTAATTTGAGCGAAGCATTAGACCGCATCAATCCCACTAGCGGCCCTTCATGCTCCGTCAAATATCCAGCCAAACACGAAAGCCGCAAATTGCCAATCTTGCTTTGCCAGATCGGTTGTGGCGTGAAATCGCGCGGCAGCTTGCCATCAGTGATGACAAGTGTTTCATCAAAGCCGCTGGCTTCCACAGGCGCTTGGCCAATCAGCAGCAGCTTCGGCATCTCGTCTTCTTTTAAAATCGGCAGGCTGGCAATCACTTGCGCCTTGCCGCCATGCCCTTCCATAAAGGCTTCAACCCATGGCTGGCCGGTTTCAACCACGCAGAGATCGCCGGGGGAGGAATCAATCTGCATCAAGGCCTGAGCCTCGTCACGATATTCTTCCACTTCAATGGCTCCAAAATAATCCCGCAGCCGCAGGCGGTGTGCTATATTGGCATTCAAATGCTTGCTCACATGCAAAGTGATGGGCGCTTGGCGCAAACTGGAATCGCTGATGATGGCTCGCCAAAGACGTAATATTAAAGTGGACGAAACATTGGTTCCCTTGGCCTGCGTCAGCAGTCTGCGCATAATGGCCGCCTCACGCGTAGGCCGAAGTGGGGAAGCATAAACCTCAAGCTCATTTTGCTTGGCGCGCTTCACTTGCCCCGTAATGTCAATGCGCTTGGCCAACAATTCAAGAATGTGGTCATCAATCGCGTCCAGCGCCTTGCGGGCCGCACCCAAGCTGGGAGCTGGTGAAAAATGGGGGTCGTCAGTATTCATAAGGTGGGTCCAAAGCTTGTCAAAAGGCCGTCATGAAGCTTCATAAGGAATAGCTGGGATAAATGCAAAGCGGCTATATTTTACTGTGCGACGCATTCGGTGCTGGCATAAACGCTGGCTTGAACCGTGGCAGGACGCGTTTCACTTTGCGCCCCGGCGCATAGGCATAAACTTGTTTTTGCGCCTCAATAATCAAGGCACCAGAAATGCCGCGGAGCGCCGCAGATCCGCCCAGCTTCTCAAGCCCCCTTGCAAAAGCCGAACTGCCTAATCTTTTCGAAGGTGGCATGACCAATGCATATTCAAAGCGCGTGACGGAAAACTGCGCTGCCCTCAATAGGCCCTGCAATTGCCTGCGCGAAAACGGTTGGCCATGACCAAAGGGTGAAATATCGCGCATCGCCCATAAGCTGCTGCGATTAGGCACGACCAATAACAATTTTCCCTGCGGTGCTAAAACCCGCCATACCTCTTGCAGCAGCTCTTCAGGACTATCGGTAAATTCAAGGCAGTGGATCACCAAAGCCACATCAACTGTATTATCCCCCAGCGGCAAATCCAGCTCATCAACCAATGCCGATGCCACCGGGCCTTGTTCTGGCCAATGCATAACCCCGCGACGTGCTGGCATAAACGCCAACTGCCGTGCTGTATTGTCAGTTCGGTAATCGAGAAATGGCGTGGCATAACCCAAGCCTAAAACCGTGGCCTGCGGATCTTGCGGCAAATGGCCCGAAAGCTTGGCCGCAATCAAACGCCTTGTGGCTTTTCCAAGCGCACTGGAATAGTATTCGCGAAGATCAACAACATCCATAATTGCGGTCTTTAGCGCGAAATGCGCTTTGGGTCACTCAAAGCTTTGAATAGGGTTTCTAAATGGCTCACATCGATATGCGTCAGTTCATGTGTCTGGAAGATAATTATGGTGTGATTATCCACGACAGCGTGACCGGGGCTACAGCTTCCATTGATGCGCCAGATGCTGACGCTGTTGAAAAGCAGTTGAAGAAATTTGGCCGCCAGCTCACCCATATTTTTACCACCCATCACCATGCTGACCATGTGCAAGGCAATATGATGTTGAAAGAACATTACGGCTGCAAAATCATCGGCCCCAAAGCCGAAGCTGACCGCATCCCCGGCATTGATATTCAAGTCTCTGGCGGTGAAAAATTCATGTGGTCGAACCGCGAAATATTTGTGCATGATTGCCCTGGCCATACGCTGGGCCACATCGCCTTCAGCATACCAGACGAGTTTTCGCTGTTTGCGGGCGATACATTATTTTCCGTTGGCTGTGGCCGTGTGCTCGAAGGCACATTGGAGCAGATGTATAAATCCGTAAACCAGTTCAAAACACTTTCAACCAGTACCTATGTGTATTGCGGCCATGAATATACCGAAGCCAATGTGAGGTTTGCTCTCACCATCGAGCCTGAAAACAAGGCGCTGCAAAATCGCTTTCATGCCGTTGCCGCTATGCGTAGCCGTGGCGAAATGACCTGCCCCACTACAATTGGCGAGGAACTGAAAACCAATCCATACCTGCGTTGCGACAGTCCTGAAATTCGTAAAAATCTTGGCATGGAAACTGCAACGGATGCAGAGGTCTTCGCCGAAATTCGTACCCGCAAAAACAATTTCAAGTAGCTCTTTTAAAAATCATATCCTTGGCGGCGATAATCGCACCCGCTGTAATCGCTACACAGCCAATGATAATGGGCCAAGACAAACTCGCTTGCCCTGCCACCACCAAAACCAATGTTGATAAAAGCGGCGCTGCATAAGATGTGGCACCCAGCACCATGATATCACCGTGCTTCACACCGTAATCCCACGCGTAGAATCCAAGCCCCAATGGAACAACGCCCAATGCCAGCACCGCCAACCAATGCGTTTGCCCCACGGGCCAAACCGTTGTCTCAAACAACAGATGCGCAACCAACGCCAGGAAAGCTGTCACCAAACAAAACGCCGCAACCACATCACTTGAAACATGCGCATTGCGCCGCGACAGCACGGAATAGCTCGACCAGATCAACGCACACGCAAATGCCAGCGCATGCCCAATATTGAAATTACCGATGACGGTAAACAATTGCCCTTTGCTGATTACAAAAACCGCGCCCAGCAGACCCAGCACCACACCTATCACATGATGCGCTTGCAATTTTTCGCCCGGCAAGAAACTTGAGAGCACAACGATAAACAGCGGCCAGAGATAGGCAACCAGACTGACTTCAATGGCAGGCGCCGAACGAATGGCTGCAAAATAAACTGCGTGATAGCCAAACAAACCCGCAATTCCCAAAGCCCAGACTTTCCAATCTGTGGGAAGCTTGGAAATGGCCGCTGAGCGAAACGGCCAGGTTAATATTCCAATCAGTCCGCCAATTGAAAATGTCATCGCCACCAATTGGAATGGCGGCACAGCGCCCGACGATGCAGAAAGAAGTGCCAACAAAGCCCACATTAGAATCGCAGAAAAACCAACCAAGGTTGCGCGGCGTTTATGCAACAGCAAGGTCACGTCTATTTTGCCACGATTGGCCCATCACACTCAGAATAACCGCAGTCAGAATAATAGCGCCACCAATAATCGAGGAACGTTCCGGAATCTCACCAGCAAATATCCATGCCCAAAACGGATTGATGACTGCATCCATCATGGCCAGCAAAGCCAACGTGACACCCTGAACAGTTTTGGCACCAAGCCCGTAAAATACGAGAGGTATGGCCAGCTGGAGTGGCCCCATCAGCATCAGCAAAAAGAAATCGTGAAAGTCGATATCAAAAGCAGAAGGCCCTGCAAAATTGAACAGGCTCACAGTTCCAGCCACAAGAAATGATAAAACACCACCCGCACAAATCGCCGGCATCATGTCATAGGCGCGGTAGCGGCGGAGCAGTAACGTTTGCGCAGCAAAAGTGAGCGGCACACCAAAGCACAACAATAACCCGCCCAGCTGCCCTGTCTGAATTCCATTCCATCCAATAATCACGGTGCCAACAATTGCAACAACCGCAGCAATCCAGGCATAAACAGTTGGGCGTTCACCCGTAATCCAAACGGATAACAATCCGGCAAACAACGGCGACGTTGCACCGATCACCGATACGGTTGCCGTTGGCACCAGCGTTAGCGATGTAACATAGAATGTTGTGCCAGCCGCAAAACACACCGCAGATATAATCAGGGCAAAACGCGGAATGCTGTTGAAAATCTTGGCCGTATCAAAACCATAGCGCAGCACAGAATAACACAGCAGCGCCACAGCCATCCAAAAACCGCGCCAGCAATTAATCTGCCAGCCAGTCAATCGGTCTGCGTCGCTGGAATTAATCAAACGCACAAACAAGCCAGAAAGACTCCAGCCGAAATTGGCGATCAGGACATAGAAAACCCCTGCTCCAAATCCTTGTCTGCTAATCCCCATTTCAGCTCCGATTCGCTTTTCCACTTTATCTAAAGCAAAAATTCCCGCAAGCTGAGTTACCTCAAAAAATCAACCTTTAGTAGAATTTATCCGAATTAGTTTCTTAACCTTACATTTTCCGAATCAAATGGGCTCTCGATAATCACAGTCGTTTTGAAAATCTTGCCCAATATCTTGATTTCAAGCTCCGTTCCAACAGCAGCATATTCTGGTTTCACCATAGCAAGTGCTAATGATTTATGACAGCGCCAGCCAAATCCACCATTAGTCGCGCGGCCAATCAGTTTGCCGTTTGAATAGATGGGCTCAGAACCACGTGCATCGGAATCAGCATCCGTCACGCCATGAACTTCCATGGTCACGAAATTCCAGTTGAGGCCTTTTTCTTTGCCCGCCACCAAAGCATCACGCCCGATGAATGGGCCTTTGCTTGGATGCACGAAACGATCAAGACCAGATTCATAAGCTGAATATTCAATCGACAGTTCGCGTGGAATCAACCGATATGATTTTTCAATTGAAAGTGATGACATGGCCTTGATGCCATAAGGCTTGATGCCAAATTCTTGGCCTGCTTCCATCAGCTGGTCAAACAGAGCAACCTGCTGTTCAACTGGAACATGGAATTCATAACCAAGCTCGCCCACAAAGTTGACGCGCAAAACATGCGCAGTGGCGGTGCCAACGGCCAGCTCTTTGCCTGATAGCCAAGGGAAAGCTTCATTGCTTAAATTCGCTTCAGTAAGCTTCGCCAAAACCTTTTGCGATTTTGGACCCGCCAGAACAATCACGCCCAACCGGGCAGTGATCGAATTCAAACGCACTGAACCATCGTTTGGCGCAAGCTTGCGGAGATAATCTTGGTCATGACGTTCATAAGCACCAGCCGACACCAGATAGAACCGGCCCGGCGCCCATTCATAAACCGTGAACTCGGCGCGAACCCCACCATTTGGTGAAAGCAAATGGCACAACGCAATGCGGCCTTGCTTTTTTGGAATTTTATTGGCGAGAATGGATTCTAACCAATCGCGGGCCTTCGGCCCTGAAACTTCCATCTTCGCAAACGCTGACATATCTTGAATGCCAACATTGTTCATCACGTTCAAACATTCTTCGCCCACAAACTTGAAGGAGTTCGAACGACGAAACGACCACTTCTCAACAACGCGGCCATCATCTGTTGCAGGCGCATGGTTATGGTTGGTGAGTGTATCATCTGAATTCAGATCAGCAGCAGAAAGCGAATAACCTTTGGGCGCAAACCAGCCTGGCCGCTCCCAACCATAAACCGAACCAAACACTGCGCCTAAATCTTTCATGCGGTCATAAATTGCAGTGCGCTTTAAAGGTCTGGCAGCAGAGCGTTCTTCCTCCGGATAATGCGGCGTGAAAACATTTGCATAAGCTTCTTCGTTTTTGGTTTTGAGATAGCCCTTCGTGGCATAAGGCCCAAAGCGTCGTGGATCGACCCCCATCATATCAATGGTGGGTTCACCGTCCACAATCCATTCAGCCAATTGCCAGCCAGCACCACCAGCCGCAGTCACACCAAAGCTATGGCCTTCATTCAGCCAGAAATTTTTCTTGTCCCAGGCAGGGCCAATGATCGGTGAACCATCCGGCGTATAAGCAATGGCACCATTATAAACTTTCTTGATGCCCACTTCACCAAAGGCCGGAACACGGGTGATGGCGGTTTCAATGTGTGGCGCCAAGCGGTCCAAATCTTCCTGGAACAATTCATATTCCGATTGGTCTGATGGGCCATCAACATAACAAACCGGTGCGCCCTTCTCATATGGCCCAAGCAGAAGCCCGCCATTTTCTTCGCGCATATACCAGCTCGAATCCGCTTCGCGCAAAACGCCCATTTCGGGAAGGCCCTGTGCCTGGCGTTCTTTGATCAGGGGATGCGGCTCAGTCACGATATATTGGTGCTCAACCGGAATGACCGGAATATCAAGCCCAACCATGGCACCCGTTTTCCGCGCAAAATTACCTGAGCATGAAACGATGTGTTCACACGTAATATCGCCTTGATCAGTCTTCACCAACCACTCGCCCGATGGCAGTTGTTCTATGGCTGTCACTGCCGTGTTGCGATAAATTTCAGCACCCTTAGAACGCGCGCCCTTGGCTAAAGCTTGGGTCAAATCAGCTGGTTGAATATAACCATCATCGGGATGTTGGATGGCACCCAAAATTCCATCGGTGTTGCATAAGGGCCAAATTTCCTTGAGCTGTGCAGGTGTGAGCATATTCACTTTGATGCCAATAGTTTCGGCAATGCCAGCATAATACATAAACTCATCCCAACGATCCTTGGTGCGGGCAAGGCGGATGTTGGAGACTTTCTTAAAACCCACATTCTGGCCGGTCTCAGCTTCGAGTTCGCCATAAAGTTTGACCGAGTATTTATGGATCTGTCCAACTGAGTAAGACATGTTGAACAGCGGCAGCAAACCAGCGGCATGCCAGGTGGAGCCAGATGTCAATTCCTTACGCTCAACTAATACAACATCGCTCCAGCCCTTCTTGGCCAGATGATAAAGCGTTGAAACACCCACCACACCACCCCCGATGACAACGACTTTAGCTTTGCTCTTCATCTCAAATTCCTTCTCGTCTGGCCCAAGCCCCATTTTGGCCGTCATTCCCGCGCAGGCGGGAAACCAACTTCACTTCACCGAAGCAACGGAAAAGTTGGGTCCCCGCCTGCGCGGGGATGACGGCTTTAAGGTGGGTCAATAAAATACTATCCTGTATACAATAGTGAGCAAAACTCAACAGAGGTGAGAATTGAGCGACGACGGTATAGCTGATTACGACACGACCAGTCCCACGTGCTCTATTATGAATTGCGCCAGATTGGACACATCATCTCGGTTAAACACAGGAACGACGGCATTGGCGATCCTACTATTGGCAGCTATGGCGACTATCGTCGGGTCAGCTCCCGCCAATTCCGGATGGTTGAGCTCTAAGTTGCGCACTTCGATCTTGTCATGTGTGTCACGCTTGTAACCTTCAACGATCACCAGATTACAAGGTGAAAGCTTTGCCAGAATTTCATCCAGCGTCGGTGGCTCTGCTCCGCGAAGCTCATTCATAATGGCAAAACGGTTTTGCGACACCACTGCCACTTCCGATGCGCCAGCTTTGCGGTGCCTGAAACTATCGCGGCCTTCATGGTCAATATCAAAATCATGATGAGCGTGTTTGACAGTCGAAATCTTGAACCCCTGCTCTGTGAGATGGCGCACCAGCTTTTCAACCAGTGTAGTTTTGCCGGAATTTTTAAACCCACAAACGCCGATCACTCTTTGCATTCAGCGAACCTTGGGTAAAATTTTCAAAGCGGCTGTCAAATCGGCTGGCGTGTTGACGTTCATGAACGGGTCATAATCGTCAGCGCGCCAATTCACTTTGGCCGCATCAATTTTAAAGACCCAATCTTGCACGCGGTTTGACTTGTGCATTTCTTTTTCCAGATTGGCCAAAAGTTTGACGGGCCAAAAACCTGTGAGGAAATGATCCTGGCCTTTGGAATTTGCAAAGGCGGGCTTGGTGCCCGCAAGTTTACGAATAAGATCATGCGGCAAAAATGGTGAATCAGATGGAACTGTGACAACCGCGTCATAACCTTCTTCATCAGCATAGCTGAGTGCTGCATGAATTCCGGCCAGTGGCGTATCAATTTCCGTTTCGATATCGGGGATAATATCGAATTCTAAAAATTGAAACCGTTTTGGATCGCCATTGGCGTTGATGACAATGTCTTCGACTTGCGGCATCAGACGATCAACCACATGCACGATCAGGGTTTTGCGGCCCAATTTAGAAAAGGCTTTTTCCGCACCCATGCGTTTAGATTTTCCGCCTGCGATAATGACGCCAAGAATATTCATGAATGTTTGTAAATCCGTTGTGGTGGAATAAAGAGTGCGATTGTATCGCCGATTTTAACATCGCCTTCGCATTCAACCCAAACCGTGAGGCCGCGCTTATTGGTTGCGGCCTTTAAGAATGTGGGGCCTTGCTCGGGATGAGTTTTTGAAATTTCATCATTCACCTGGCGGCACGGCATGTTTTCCATATCAACCACCACAGTGGCACCTGATGAAAATTGCAAACGCGTGGAAGGCGGCAATAAGGTGAGATCAGGAATACCTGAGGTTACAACATTTGCACCGAGCCAAGATGCGCTGATCGATGGCAGACCCATGGCTTTTGCCACATCGGCCATTTCTTCAACCGAAATCATGGTGAGCTGGCGCACATTGCGGATCACCGTGTTGCGCTTATAGGTCAGCAATGTGCGGCTATCGGACAAACGCGTGAGCCCTGTGTGGCAATCGCCTTCCGGGCCGGAAAGTTTAAGCGACAGGTTTTGGCGTTGTTGCTTATCAAAACCGTCATCACGGCTTTCGCGCGCGAGAAGCTGTTCTACCTTTCCGGTGAATGATAATTTGGTTTGCAGAGGCATGGCACTTTTCCGAATTGAATTTGCACTCTATAGCAGCCTGATGAACATTGACCACCCGGAAACTGTTTTGGATTTGTCTGGCCTTCTCTGCCCTTTGCCGGTTTTGAAGGCGCGCAAGGCGTTATTGGCTTTGCCCTCAGGCTCTGAATTGGTCATTCTGGCGACTGACCCTATGGCTGCTATCGACATGCCACATTTTTGCAACGAGCAAGGCCACCAGCTTTTGGAGCAATCCAAAACAGGCGCGGTTTTGCGATTCAGGATAAAAAGAAAATGACTTATGATTTCGGCGCATTTAACAATTGGGGCCAATTGAAAAAAGTGGCTGTGCGCAAACCCATTGATGCTTTTGTGTCAGATGCCAAGATTGACGCTGAATGGAAAGATTTGAATTTCCATTCGCGGCCCGATTTGAAAAATGCATTGCATGAATTTGAAGCCGTCGAGAAAATCCTGAAAGGCACCGGCGCTGAGGTGATTGCGCTGGGCGCTGCTGAAGGCTTAACGCTGGATAGTCTTTACACCCATGATGCTTTGATTGTGACGCCCAAAGGCCTGGTGCGCCCGCGCATGGGCAAACCGCAGCGGCGCAATGAAGCTGCCATTAATGGCGCACAATTGGAGAAATTGGGCTTTCCGATTGCCGGTGAGATTTCAGGTGACGGCAAAATTGAGGGTGGCGATCTGGTGTGGATCGACCAGCATACACTTCTGGCGGGCATCGGTTATCGTACCAATCTTGAGGGTGTGCGGCAGTTGCAGGCGATTTGCGGGCCTGAGGTGAATGTGATGTGGTTTGACATGCCGCATTATAAAGGTCGCTCAGATGTGTTTCACCTGATGAGCTGCTTGAGCCCGCTCGACCAAGATTTGGCTGTGGTTTATCTGCCTTTGATGGCTGGGCGTTTGATTGAGTTTCTGGAATCTCGCGGCATCAAATTTGTGGAGGTGCCAGAATCTGAGTTTGATACCATGGGCTGCAACGTTCTGGCCATGGGGCCGCGCCACGCCATGGTGGTGGCAGGAAACCCCATAACTGAGGCACGGATGAAGGCGGCGGGGGTGCGTGTGGATGTGATTGAGGGCACGGATATTTGCCGCAAAGGCGAAGGCGGGCCGACCTGTATGACCAGGCCTTTGGTCAGAGGTTAGAAATATTTTTATCTTATCAGGAATAAAGCTTGACACCGTACGGTGAACCTGCTATCTATTGCCATACTCCACAATTGGGCCCGAACTTCCAACAAGTCTTGCAAGGTGAACGAAGACGACGTTGAGGGGAATGGGCTCGATTGACAAATAGCAGCGCAGAGCATACATTGTCTGACAAACGCTGACAGGAGTAATGGCATGGCAGAAGACAGAATTACCATCCGTGTCGAACCAGAATTGAAACATTGGTTTGAACAGCAGGCCAAACTCAAGGATCGTTCTTTGGGTTATATGGTTGTAAAATCTATGGAGCAGACTAAGCGTTCCACCGAGGCCCGCGACCAGATGATCCGTGATGCAATGGCTGAAGCAGATAAAGGTGTGTTTGTTTCGGAAGAAAAAATGACGGAATGGTTCTTGTCGCTTGAAACCGAAAACGAAATGCCATTTCCTGAGCCTGATGTTTTTCTAAATCGCAATTAGAAAAATGAAAGTCCTTTTCCTAGCAAGTTCGCACCATGATTTGCGATGGTTCAAAAAGTATTATATTTCCGTTTTTCCAATGGGTCGAGCGAAAGCCGATGAACGTTATTTAACAACGTTGAAAGTTTTAAGCCAAAACCCGCTGGCCGGACACATTTCAGAAACAGTAAGTGGCGCGCGCGAGTTTCATATTTCACGCACGCCGTTTTCGTTTTTGTATCGCGTAAGAGAAGTCAATGTTGAGATTATGCGGGTGGTGGATAATCGCTCGAATTGGGATCAACAAGTCTTGGAAGACGAAAAATAAAGTCCTCTCCCGCGACGCGGTAGAGCACAGTTTAAAACAGCCCCTTCACCTTCGTTGTAAACCCAACCGTCACGCTGCCGTCTTCGTATTCGATCAACAGATATTGCCTGATAATTGAGGGTGAAATTCAAATTTTGCGATTGAGCCATCACATCGCTCCGGTTTCGACAAACTGTGCCAACTGTTTCAACGAATCCTGCCACCCTAAATGACACATCTCTTCCGGAATGATATCGGGCACGCCAGCTTGTGTGATGGTTATGTCCGTCCCACATGAAACCTTCTTCAGAACAACAGTGACAATAATTTCGCCAGCCAGATTTGGATCATCGAATTTGTCAGTATAGCGCAGTTTTTCATAGGGAACGAGTTCAAGATAAGTGCCACCGAACGCGTTGGTGCCGCCTGAGTCAAATTCGGTGAATTTCATACGGAACGTGCCATCAATTTTGGCGTCCATATGATCAATTGTGCAAGTGTAACCCGCAGGGGGCAACCATTTACACATCGCCGCAGGATCAAGAAAAGCTTTGTAGACGCGCGAGGGCGGCGCTTTCAATACGCGGTGAAAATTCAAAGTGTAGGGCATGACGACCTCTTATTTCGTTGCGCTTAGTAGATTGAAATTACCACCTTGTGGATCAAAACCGGAGACAATCCATTGCCCACCTGGAACCTGATGCGGCCCCATGGCGATTTTGCCGCCAGCTTTGGTAATGCGCACGACAGCGGAATCTATGCCATCAACATTGAAATAGTAGAGCCACATTGGCGTGGGCAGCATCTCCTGACGCTTCATCATGCCGCCAATATCGTTGCCACCAATCTGGAACAACACATAGTCACCCATAGCGCCCATGGGCATCACAGTTCCCTTCGTCCATCCAAACATGTCGGAATAGAATTTCCACGCAGCATCAAGATCACCCACATGGGCTTCGTTCCAACCTACTGCACCCATGACAGACGATGCTGGCAGATCGCTGCCTTCGCGGGGCATTGGTGTCATAATGTTCAATATTGCACCTGTGGGATCAGCGATCACGGCGATACGGCCTACTTCTGGCACGTCCCATGCGTCGCGCTTGATAACACCACCAAGTTTTTTGACTTTGGCTAAAGCCGCTTCAACATCGGGCACATGAATATAACCAGACCAAAATGGCGGCATGCCCTTAATGTGTTCTGGCATAGCCATAATGCCGCCCATACCTGCGCCATTGGCAAGCGTGACTGTGTAGTCAGGCATCTGCTCTGCAAATGTCCAGCCTACAACCTCGCCATAGAATTTCTTTGCGGCTTCTACATCAGACGTCATTAAGTCGTGCCAAATAAATGGATTTTGCATTTTTCAGTCCTCCTTTGCGTGATGAAATAAAAGTTCAATATAGCGGCGTAGTTGCACAATCATGTCAGCAGCTAGCGCCATGTCATTTTTTGCTTTGGCCAAAACAAAAGCACCTTGAATAACGGCTTGTGTGTGCATAGCCAGACTTTCTGCCGACCATGACGCCTCGGGCGCATGTTTTGTTTTCGCCGCTTTTATCATATGTGCAACTTGGTCCGAATGTGTGACGATGCCTAGATAGCAAGCTTCGCGTATCGAGGGATGCGATTCATATTGCTCTTGCGCCATGGTGCCGAGAAAGCATGTGCATTCGGACAGGCTGCGGCCCCTCAAAAGCTCAACACGAAAATCGATATAGCCAATCAGTTGATCCAGCGGATCTTCAAACAGATGATATGATGCGTTGGCAAAAGCTTGACTTGTTACCTCGGTCCAAAATTTTGTGGCTTCAACGGCAAGTTCTTCCTTGCTTTCAAAATGATGAAAGAACGCTCCTTTGGTCACACCCGCGGCGCGACACAGATCATCTACCGTGGTGGCGTCATAACCTTTCTGGCGCACCAGCTGCAGCGCAGCGCCGAGGATTTTGGTTTTGGTTGGAACGGCATCTATTTGCATGGAACAGTTCCATACCAACCAGTCGGTAAGCCGTCAAGTCAGAGGTTAACGCCTTCTCCCGCGACGCGATAGAGCACAGTTTAAAACAGCTCTTTAACTTTCGTTGTAAACCCAACCGTCACACTGTCGTCTTCGTATTCGATTAATGGGCGGCGGATGAGGCTTGTGTTTTCCATGGCGAGCTTTACGGCTTTGGCTTCGGTTAGGTTCTCGGTTTCTGAGGCTGGCAATCCGCGCCACGTGTAGCCGGCACGGTTGATCATTTTCTCCCAGCCGCCAAGGGATTTCGACCAACGGGTGACTTGTTCCTTTGTGGGCTTTTCAACCGAGTAATCTGAGAATTCGACGCCTACTTTTTTCTCGGCGAGAAACTCTAAGGCCTTCTGACACGTGGAGCATTTTTTGAGGCCGTAAGCTTTGATCTTCATTCTATCACCTGTTTAATGACAATGTTTTATCCGTGAACGCATCGGCACCGCCGCTGATCTGATCGGTGAAGGCTTTGAACAGGCCTTCGATTTCGGCCTTTTCAATATCTTTCACGATAAACACCAAACGGGTTTCTTCCACCCCATCTGGCCATGCGGGCATGCGGACGGGAGGGTGAAACACGTGCTGCACGCCATGTACGGCCAAGGGGCGCGTTGGATCATCAGAGGTTTTGATGAGCCCCTTCATGCGCAGCAGATTGGCACCGTGATAAGAGGTGAGCAGTTCTAAGAAGAGCTCTAACCCTTGCGGAGAAATGGCGCGTGGTTCCTTAAACGCAAAAGAACGAATATGCGCATCATGGCGAGATTTATCGTGGTGGTGATGATGCTCGGCACGCAGCACGGCTTCATCATTGAGCCAGGCTTGAACATTGGGCGTTTTGGATTTGGGATCATAAAGACCCATGGTGAACAAGCGCTCCGCATTGGCTTCACCACGGTGAGTGGTAAGGAGGCGGGCACTGGGATTTAATTTGCGCAAGCGACCGATAATGGCGAACATTTTTTCTTCGCCTTGAAGCCCGTTGAGCAAATCCAGTTTCGTAAGCACGATACGGTCGGCTACAGCCACTTGCTTTATAGCTTCGAGATGCGCATCAAGCGTGGCCCAACCGTTCACGCCATCGACAACTGTGATGACACCTTCGAGACGCAGGCGTTGCAACAATAAATCATCGCGCATTAAAGCGTGGAGCACAGGAGCCGGATCAGCAAGACCTGTGGTTTCAATCAGGATGCGGTCGAATGCTTTGATCTCACCAGCATCGCGCTTGGCCAGAAGTTCGCCGATGGTGTTGATGAGATCGCCACGTATGGTGCAGCACAAGCAGCCGGAGGAGAGCTCAATAATATTATCGTCCGATTTTTCAACGAGCAGATGATCAATGGCAATCTCGCCAAACTCATTGATGATGACGCAGGCGTTCACCATCATCGGGTCTTTGAGAAGCGTATTGAGCAAAGAGGTTTTGCCCGCACCTAAAAAACCAGTGAGGATGGCAGTGGGGATGGGAGTACGATCAATCATAAACTAACTTTCTTACTCTCAACAAAACCCGCTAGCACAAGCGCGGCAAGAACCAACGCGCCACCGCCATATTGATTGGGCTTTAGGGTTTCGCCAAGCAACAAACCAGAAATGATAGTTGTCAAAATCGGTTCCCAATTGAAATAGGGTGCAACCACGGAAGCTGGTGCGGCTTTGAGTGATGACATATGAAAGAAATATCCACCGACATAAACCAGACATACAGCTGCAACAAACCAGAGGCCCGGCGTGGAGGGCAAACCTGACAGCATTTTAATTTGGCTGCCACCTGCATAAATAACGACTGCCAAAACCAGAGGCCAGATGGCGAGATGAACAAGGCTTCCGAAAACGGCGGGCGAAAGATATTGCCCCAGGGCGCGGCCTGAGAAAAATTGTAGTGCGCAACCCAGAGCGGCGGCTGAAGCAAGCAAAACGCCGCGAATATCTAATGTCTCAAAACCGGGACCAACCGCAATGCCAAGACCAATGAACGCTAGTATCGCAATTCCGATACGGGCCAGGCTTGGCGCGTGACCTTCCACGATGGGAGAGGCTAAAACGACGATGACGGGAAAGGCAAAGAAGATGATGACGGCCAAGCCAACTGGGATGAATTGCACGGATGCAAGATAGCTTGCCGACACAATAAAGGTGGCAAGCGCTTGGGCAAAAAAGCTTTTCCATGCAGCACGCGGAATAGCAAAACTTTCATTTCCGATGACTGCCGCAATGCTGAGAACAATAGCAATGACCGAGGTGCGCATGAATACAGTTTCAATGGCTGGCACACCGTTGCTGAAAGCAGCACGCGCAAAATTTGGCACACAGCCATAAAAACTTGCAGCCGCAAGAGCAAAGACAATACCGATAAAATAACCGCTTCGACGGGAAGTAGCGGCTAAAGTCATTTAAGGTTTTTTGCGTTTGAAATTTTTCGGAGGAGGTCTGAAGCCAGTCGTGTCATCATCAGAGCCTTGGTCTGTGACAGGCTGGTTGCTATTTTGATCAGGCGGTGATGCAGCTGCCATTTGTTGGATTAAGGTTTCAGGCATCACATCACATGTGGCACCATCCAACTTGTATTGGTTGCAAAGCGAAAGGCTGGACGCCATTTCGAGGTTCCACAACATAGCAGCATAACCAGCCTTGTTTGGCATCTTTATAACGCCGCCCACACCACCTGCATCAATGCCAGCAGGGCTGATCAAACGACCGCGCAGAGCCATATCAGCCTTCATCGCATCAGGATAAGTTCCAAATGAAACTGCCCAACCTGCCATGCTATTGGCATTAGCGGGAGTGACGGGTGTTTTCATTTTGCATACGGTTGTTGTCATATCGGCCGGGACAATTGCACCATAATTTTGATCAACAATTTCGGCGACTTTTGGATGTTGAGGATCAGAAGGACGCTCAAAGCCTGATTGCAAAAGAAATTGCGAAAGCGCTGCGCGTTGGCCGCCATTACGCGCACCAAGCACCACCGAGATCAGTTGACGACCGCCCTTAATGGCAGAGCCCACCAGATTATAACCAGAGTTACACACAAAGCCCGTCTTCATGCCAACGGCTTCAGGCATGATGCGGATGAGACTGTTATGATTTGGCAGACGGCGCTTGCCCATCACCACAGCTTCTTGTGCAAAATAATGCGAGTGTTCAGGAAATTGGTTGATGATCAATGCTGCAATGATGCCAATATCTCGCGCACTGGTGATTTGGCGTGGATCAAACAAACCGTTCGGGTTTTCAAAATGCGTGGCGGACAATCCCATATCCTTGGCCACGTCATTCATATCTTTCGCAAAATTCTTGACGCTACCGCTGGCGGCTTCGGCCAACACGTAAGCCATGTCATTGGCGGAATAGACCAGCATGGCCTGAAGAGCGAGATCGACTGTCACCATCGTGCCAGTTGGCAGACCTGTGTGGCTGGCAGGTTGCGAATGCGCCAAAGCCGAAACTGGAATTTTTTGGTCAAGCTTTAATGCGCCTGAGCGAATTTTGCGGAAGACCACATAACCTGTCATCAATTTGGTAAGGGAAGCAGGATACCATGGCTCACCGGCGCGTTCTTGGCTGATGACCTCACCGGTGAAGGCATCAAACAACAGCGAAGGACCGGTGTTGCTGACGGTTTTAACCTCGGCCCAAGCAGATGCGATGGCTGAGAAGCCAAACGCACATAACACAAGAATTCGCAATACCAGGCTCAAACTGCCATTACTCCAAGAGAACCAATTTGATTGGCCTAATCCAAACCGAAGGCGCAATCAACAGCGAATGCGCCGCAGAGTTTCGCCATTCTCTAACCATAATTTTAGGATTGGTGCCCTTGGAGGGACTTGAACCCCCACTCCTCTCGGAAGCGGATTTTGAGTCCGCCGCGTCTACCATTCCACCACAAGGGCCAAACTTGTCATAAAACAGGTTTGATGCGGCTCTCTCTAAACGGGGAAGCCTTGCGCCGTCAACCCCAAGGCGCTTTAAAGTGAAAATGATCCGGATTACCGATTCTTTTAATATTGACGAGCGCGACATCAAGGAAAGCTTTATGCGAGCTTCCGGGCCTGGCGGGCAGAATGTTAACAAAGTTTCGACCGCGGTTGAGCTGCGTTATGATATTTCGGTTTCGGGCTTGCCGGAAGATGCCCTGGCGCGGCTGGCAATTTTGGCTGGCCGACTTTTGACCCAGGACAATATTTTGGTCATCCAAAGCCAAGAATTCAGATCTCAAGAGCGCAATAGATCAGCTGCCCAGGATAAATTGGTTGCGATGTTGCAAAAATCACTGGTGCGGCCAAAGCCAAGGCGCAAAACCAAGCCCACTTATTCATCCACGCTCAAACGCATTGAATCCAAAGTCAAACGTGGGCAAACCAAAGTTCTGCGCCGCAACAAACCTGATTTGGAATAGATTTTTGAATGTTTAAGTCTCTATATGATTGGACCTTGGGATTGGCTTCGCGCAAAAGTGCGGAATTGTGGTTAGCGGTCATTGCTTTTATTGAAAGCTCAGTGTTTTTAGTGCCAGCAGATGTTTTGTTTTTACCCATGGCTTTGGCGCAACCGAAAAAAGCTTATCGCTATGCTTTTGTGGCGACACTGTTTTCAGTGCTTGGCGGCATTGCTGGATATTTTCTGGGTTACTTTGCTTATGAAGCTTTTGCAAAACCGATTTTGAGTTTTTATGGTGCGCTTGCTGAATTTGAACATTTCAAATCTTGCGCGTCCGATCAAACGCTTCTTGTGTTGTTGACCACCTCTGGCCTCGCGCACATTCCGCCGATTAAAATCGTAACGATTTTAGCTGGTGCCATGCAAATCAGTTTTGTATTTTTTCTGTTGTCTTGCATCATCGCGCGTGGGGCCCGTTTCTTTGCGCTGGCTTGGGCGCTGAGCACTTATGGCGAAGCGATCAAAAATTTTATTGAACATCGCTTGGGGGTGATTGCGGGCGTAGCTGGAGCAATCATAATTGCGCTGTATTTGGGCGTGAAGTATTTGGGCGGACACGGAGGACTGACATGTTGAGCGGCATCAGCCAGAAACAGGCATTCGCGGTAATCTTTACGGTGGCGCTGGCAACAATTGTTGGGGCCTGGATTTTTGAATATGCGGGCTATCCACCCTGTGAACTTTGCTTGAAGCAACGCTTGGCTTATTATCTCGCCATTCCAATCAGCTTGATTATGGTTTTACTTTATGGGCAAAGCGAAGCGCTGCAAAAGAATGGCATGTATGTTCTGGCCTTCATCATGTTGGCCAGCTGCATTTTTGGGATTTATCACGCAGGCGTTGAATGGAAATTCTGGGCCGGTCCAACCGAATGCACAGGCGAATTTGGTGGTGGCCTTCCCGATTTAACCAAGACAGCTGTGATGTGTGATCAAGCTGCACTTCGCATTTTGGGAATTTCGCTGGCGGGGTATAATGCGATTATTTCTGCCGTGGTTAGTATTTTTGCTTTCAGTAAAACTTAGAACGATAATTCGTGAATTGAAATGAATGCTAGACCCGTCACCCCGTCGAAGGACGGGTTGGGCTAATCACCTGAAAGAAAGCCCAGTCCCGGCCTGCTGTTTAGCCCGGGGACATAGCTGACATATGTTCGGGGACATGGTTGACACTT
>CAXTKH010000050.1:0-26135 GCA_964244815.1 uncultured Aestuariivirga sp.
AGCGCAAGGCGGGGAGTAGTGGGGGGAAGCCGGGGAGTCGGACGTTTAGGGGGAACAGGTAGGTGAATCCAGTTGTACTTGGTTAGAGTAAGATTCCGAGTTTCTGTTCGATTTGGAACCGATGCAACATCAATTCCATTTCGTTGGAAAGATAGATTGATCGAGCTCAAATCCCAAACTAAGGATGAGCCGTTAAACCAAACGGATTGGTTGGTTTTGATTGCTCGAGGGTTCGATAGCTCAGCGAAAGCAGATTCTTTTGGCCGTGTTTTGAAAGATAGTTTGTTGTTTGCAGGTATGGCAAACCTATACGGCGTGGATGTCGGTTATGATAAATCTTCGAGTTGGATTAGTGAGGATTTTTGTCGATCGAGTGGCGTCATTCGTCCGGACGAAAATCTATTGCAAAATGTCCACGGATTAATGGTTATGCCTGATGACGGGAAATCCAAAATCATAGTCATTAGTGCAAAAGCGACCGTTAGCGCGAATGTTGAGAATTTTGTAAAGGCACTTGAAGAATGCGCTGAAAACCCACCTGTCAACGAACAGTTTTTTTACAATGCAATTCGGGTTCTGAATTTTTCTCTTTTGGCATCAGATCCGCTAGCCAAAATAGTTCTCAGTTTTGCCGCCGTGGAAGAGTTAGGTCAATCCGAAAAGTGGTCGAGAGGACAGTTGGAGTTAATAAAACAGCTTGCAGATAACGCCAACAACGTTGATAGTTGTAGTGTTCAAGAAAGGAAAGAGGTCCACGATGCGATACTTCGTTCCTTCAAACTATCCCTGCGACAGGGTGCTATGCGTCTCCTCGACTTTTATGATTTGCCAGAGTTGAAATCGGATTGGGATCGATTATACAGTTTTCGAAGTAAACTGTTTCACGGCACTATAAGCCCCGAACGTTCGGAGACAGACGCTAATGCATTTGAAACGCAAAAACTGTGCTTGAAGGTGATTGCAAGGATTTCAGAAAAAAACGGATTTAAAATACCAAAAATTTTATTGAAAAATATAGGATGAAATGTGTTTCCGGATTCGGATGGCTGCACACGTAGTTGTGGCAATTGATTGGCCAGTAGAGTTTAGGCTTCTATGTCAGTTAAGGAACCTCATCAGTCGCTTTGCGACAGCTTCTCCAGAGGAGAAGCGTGAAGTGATTAAGTTTTGTGCTTCGATTAACCCTTCTCCTTTGGAGAAGGTGCCCCGAAGGGGCGGATGAGGTCCCTAGCCGCGAGTTCTGAATTCAGATAATCAGTCGGCGGAAGAGAGCTGCCCCAGTGGTGGGCCAGCGAAACAGCGAGTGAGAACGAAGAAGTTTCGGGAGAAGACGAGGTAGTCGATGGCTCACATTGCGCTCAATGCCGTTACGAAACTTGAGCGCAATTTTGTGACGACATTGGTGATGGACCAAGTTTCAATCCACGGAGGTTGGATTGAAGATGTTCATTTGTTTTCCAACATAATGACCAATATCCGGTTTGTGATGAAGCAGGATAGAATTGCAACTTTCGTGCAGGCTTTTGCAGAAGTAGGGTTAGAGATTGGTGGGTTATCTGAAATCCCACCGACAAGTGAGGGTAGTGTAGATTTCAACTGTTCCCTGCAAATCACTTTTGTGCACGATGAGCCAGATTTAATACGCGAAATTCCACGAGTGCCGGGTTAGGAGAAGAAATATGGATTTATTTCTACAACACAGGCTAGTTGCATTTTATCTATAAATATGTATAATCATATTTGTGAGCGATAAAACGATTAAACCCCTGCTTTGGATTGCATCAAGCCGCAAGGATTTGCGAGGGTTGCCTCTTTCCGTTCGGCGTGGATTTGGCTTGTCTTTGTTTGCCGTTCAAGAAGGCGTGATGCCGCCATTTGCCAAGCCACTCAAAGGCTTTAGCGGTGCTGGCGTTTTAGAGTTGATTGAAGATGAGCGCGGCAACACTTATCGCGCCGTTTACACAGTGCGCTTTAGTGACGTGGTTTGTGTGCTGCATGTGTTTCAGAAGAAATCAAAGGACGGTATCGTCACGCCGAAACATGAAATTGATTTGATACATGAAAGATTAAAGCTGGCGCAAAGCGATTATGCCAGCCGCAAGAGGGAACCTAAAACATGAGCAAGATGATTGAAAAAAGCAGTGGCAATGTGTTTGCCGATATTGGTGTGCCTAATGCAGAGCAAGAGTTGTTGAAAGCCAAACTTACATTGCAGGTGCACCGCTTGCTCTCTGAGCTTTCGATCACTCAAGTCGATGCTGCAAAATTACTTGGTACTACGCAGCCGCAAGTTTCGGCATTGCTGGCTTTGAAACCTGTGTCGGTTTCGGTTGGGCGGCTGATGGAGTTTTTGACGGTGCTGGGGCAGGATGTGAAGGTGACGGTAAAGCCAACGCTGCGAAAACGTGCGGGGCATTTGACAGTGCAGGTTGGGTTTTAGTTATTATCTGGGAGCACGACGGGTAAAATTGGGATTACGGTTGATTAAGATGACAGTGCATAAACCTCTATTCACGCCGCCCGTGGCATCCAGCAGTCAACCAGCAAATTCTCTATATCTTCCAAACTTCGCATAAGCTACGGCGGACAGGCCTCAGTGGTGCTGTTAAATGGGGGAGTGTAAATGTTTGCAAAAACTGCTATGTAGCAACAATGACTAAGCTGGAAAAAATTGAACAAGACATTGCCACCCTTGACCCTGAGGACGTTCGCAAGCTTGCTGATTGGCTTGAAGAATACAAATCTGATCTTTGGGATCGGCAGATGGAAGATGATGCGAAGTCCGGTCGGCTTGACAAGTTTGCTGCTCGCGCACTTGCTGCGCATAAAGCTGGGAAGTCCACGCCGTTGTGATGCGCGCTGTAGCAGATGCCGATGGTGATGATTTCATCTGGTTCTGGGTTGGCCCCCATTCACAATATGATAAGCTGATCGGCTAATTAAAAAACGGCGGAGGCAGCTTGCTGTTATCTTATTGCACCAGCCCGCACTGCTTCTGCTCCATATCAATCTGCTTCGTAATGCGGATGGCGTTTTGGGCGTAGGCTTCGGTGACCGAGCCGTGGTTGACGGTTTTGCCTGCCAGCGGACTTACGGCTTCGCAGAGGTGGAAGACGTGGGGTTCGGCGGATTTTGCGGCTCCGGCTTCGGGTGCTATCCAATACACTACATCTTGACCGTTTGGATTGGCAGCACTCTTGGTTGCGGCGGCGACGTCAGCAGAATCGCGCGCGATGTCTTGGGCTTGAGTTGCCACTTCTGGCGAGCAAGCTGTGGTGGGTTGGCCTGTTTTGATCTGGTCGGCGCATTTGATCATGTCCTGGCTGTATTGTTCAACCGATGGCGGCTTGATGCTTACGCCCAACACTGTTGCGAGTACGGCCAGCACAGCGCCGATGCCTCCGGCGATTTGCTTGTTCTTGGGGTCCATATCCTTGTCCAGGAAAATCAAGGCCAGCAATGGCAGGAACGCAATCATTGAAATGATGGCGCCGAGCTGGTTCTGGACGAAGAAGCGAAACGGTTCAGACTTGCTGGCTGGGCTATGTTTATTGGCGGCTTTCCACAACATGCTGCCGGCAATTGCGAAGATGGCGATGCCAACGAGAAGACCAATCAGCAAAGGAAGATTGCCGTTGTTGTTGCCAGCGTCAAACTTGTGTTGCTTGAGCAAATAAATGCCCGCAATTTCGCCGCCAATCGCCACGGCCCAAGACAGCAAAGCGAAAATCCGAAGACGTTTTGAGGCACCCTTCTGGTCTTGCGACGCAGCCCAGGCTTTGGTGACATCGATTTTTTCGGTTGGCTTGTTGTCTGGCATGGTTTTAGTCCTTAATCTTGTAATTCAGAATGATCAGTATGTTGCGGATGGTTCTACATGTTTTTCCGACGTTTGGCACGACAAGATGCTTTGTCAACATTTGTTCAAAATATTGACTTACTATTTTCGAGAAATACTTTTGGATGCCAATTTCAAGGTCGTGAATTAATTAGATTTACTGTCTAAATGCAATTGCATTTCAATGCATATGTGGGCATATTAAATCTTTGGTAACTATTGGGATAGGTCTCATGAAGAATTCAATCAAGGTTTTAGCATTTTTGGCAAGTTCGGTTTTTGCCTCGGCCTCCGCGAATGCGGTTGTTCTGACTTCTCCTACTGGCCCCTTGGATACTGCTATGACTTTTAGCACTACATTCAATAGCACAGGCGGTAGCAGTGCTATTGCTTTTGACCTTTTGGGGTATGCCAGCCTTGATGGTCTTAATTTTTACGAAGATGATTTTCGTCTTTCTTTAAATGGTACAGAGATTTTTTCCGGCACATTTAGTTTAGGTGGCGGCGGTACCAACTTGGTCTTCACGGATTTGATAGGTTCAGTTATTTCAGGTTTACGCCCTGATGTAGTCGATTTTGCTGGCGGCGACCTGTTGATTTCCGGCGTTATCAATGCATTGGTTGGTTCGAATACCTTGCTATTCAGCTACGGCAGTTTGGTCGCAGGCCATGCAGGCTTTCAGGGCTTGGGTGATGAAGGCTGGGGCATCAACAATCTGAATGTCGCGAATGTATCGTCAGTTCCGGTACCTGGTGCAGCTCTTCTTTTGGGTACAGGTTTGATTGGGGTTGCTGGATTGCGCCGCAGGGCCAAGAAGGCCTGATTTTTTCATCAACAGTTTAAAGAGCCAGTAATGTATTGCTGGCTCTTTTTTTGTGACTTGTTAGCGCATTTTTCTCGGTTTGCCCCCCGCGTATAGATGCATTTGTTTTTTTGTTATGCCCTTTCTTCTGTTTGAAGAAAGGGCACCTGGTTATTAAGTGCTAAGCCTTACGGCCTTTCCATTTGCCTTCGAAGTCGGCTGGTTTCACGTTGCCGATTTCGCCTTTAAAATCGATGTGGGCTTCGCCAACTTCACCGTTCTTCTTGACCAGCCATTCTACATGGCGGTGGCGCAATCGAGGTTCCCCCAAGGTTTCGTAACCTTTGGCCTCAAGTGCTTTTTTCAGGCTTGGTAAATCAACATCGGCTTCGTGATGATGTTCATGGGGGCCGCGGTGATGGATGGGGCCGTGGTGGTGTGGGCCGCGGTGCGCCGGTGGTGGTGGCAAAATATAAGTGCGAGGGCCAATCGAAATGCTTTCGACGCGAATTTCGGATGGCTTTTGTTCGCCTTCGATCACCACATCATCTCCGCCTTTCAGCGGAACGTATTTTAAACCATGTGGGGTGAGGTCGGCGAGGATAACGGCATCTGCCATTTTAACGGTGAAGCGGTGGGCGAACACATGTTCGACGCGGCCACTCACCGTGGTCCTTTCAATATTATGCATTGCATCTTCCTTTCATTGAGCCGAACGCGGATTAGCGTGGGCAAAGGATATGTGGGTGCAGCATCGGTGGTTTGCAATGTAACGTTTAAATGTTCGTGAGCACAATCTTGCTGGCTTTGCCTTCATGAGCCAGATCAAAGGCTTGCTGCGCTTGCCTGAGAGTGAAGCTATGGCTCACTAATGTTTCGAATGCGTAGTTTGGTTTGGCCAGCAGGGCCATGGCGCGGGGCATCAGGTCTGGAGTGGCGGAATAGCTGGTGATCAAATTGATTTCGCGACGCCAGATTTCCCACCAGTCAATGGCGAAGCTGTTGGACGGTTTGCTGCCGAATAGAAGAATGGTGCCGCCATCGCGAATGGATTGTTGTGCTGTGTCGAGTGTTGCTTTGTTCACCACAGAAAGAATGACGAGATCAACGCCGCGACCTTCGCTGTGACGCTTGGCAATTTGCGTGATGTCGTCTTCGCCCACCACGCAGCCGTCGATAGCGCCCCATTTTTTGGCCAGTTCTAATCGTTCTGATCGCACATCGAGCACGATTGATTTTGCGCCAGCATCATTCAGCAGCGGCATAAAGAGAATACCCACGGCCCCTGCTCCGATGATCAAAGCGGTATCACTCTTTTGCACCGTCACGCGGTCGAACGCCCTAAGGCAACAGGCCAGTGGTTCCATGAATACGGCACGCATATCCGGAACATCATCGGGGATGGCGACCACCGTTTGCTGCACAAGTTCTTTTGGAACGCGGATGAGATTTGCAAAGCCGCCTGGATCTATATTGCTGGATTTGAATATGGGATCCATGGGTGCCGAACTGCGCAGAGTATAGTGCGAGTTTGGGTCTGGCGCGTGGTGGGCGATTGCGACGCGCTCTCCAATTTTGAATTTGTCTGATTTGGTTTCGAGAACACTGGCTACGAGTTCATGGCCTATTTGTTGCGGCTTTTTACAATATGGATCGTAAACCTTGGCTAGATCGGTTCCGCAAATGCCACACGCAATCATCCTCACCAGAATTTCGCCGTCAGAAATTTCAGGGCGCGGCTGATCGATGACGCTGAGTTTGCTATCGTCCGGACATTTCACAACAGTGTTGCGATCCGTTTCAGAGTGCATCGTATAGCGCTTCAATCAATCGTTCACGTCTGGGGTCGAGAGTTTCGAATCCCAACATGTTATTTGTAACATAGGCAAAGCCAAGTCTGGCGTTCGGATCGCCAAAGGCCGTGGTGCCGCCCCAGCCGCTGTGGCCGAAGGTTTTTGCTGAAGCGCGTTTGCCAAACATTTCATCTTCGATGTGAAAGCCTGCACCGTAAGCTGTTTGCAAATCGAAGCTGCGATCAAGGCCGCGGAATCTTGGGCGTACAGCTTCATCGCGGTTTTGCATGGTCAGAAGTTTCGATCTTGTGCCTGCTATGTCGCCATAAATTGTGGCGAGGCTTCTCGCGTCGCAATGGCCATTACCTCCCGGAATTTCAGCGGCGCGCCATGCGCGTTCGTTCGGTGCGGTAGCGATTGGTTTGGGGTTCATACAGGCCTGCGGATAGGGACTTGCAAGAACCTGATCCACCCATCCAGATGCACCTTTGCCATCAATCATTTCCGCAACCCGGTGATCTTGTTCTTCGGGCAAACCTACAAAAAATTCCACTCCGAGCGGATTTGCAATGTGCTGCGTTATAAATTGTCCAACTGACTTTCCGGTGACGCGGCGGATGGGTTCACCTGCCAGATGGCCATAAGATAGGGCATGATAGGCGCAATCTGTACCGGGCTGCCAGTTTGGTTTGGCTGCCGCGAGTGCATCGACATAAGGTGTCCATAGATAAAGCTGTTCAGCCGTGAGTAGTGTGTTCAATCCATTCATGCCAGAAGTATGCGACATCGTGTGATCGAGTGTTATCTGTTCCTTGCCCTGGGCAGCAAATTCTGGCCAGACGTTCGCAATGGGCTTGTCATAGTGAAGCTTGCCCTGCTCCACCAGCATCGCTACAGCGGCGGCCACGACGCCTTTGGTGGATGACCACACATTGGCAATGGTATCGCGTTGCCAAAGTTTGGTTTTGGTTTTGTCGATGTGACCCGCCCAGAGATCCACAACCAATTTTCCATCGACCATCACAGCAACGGCAGCACCATGCTCAAGGCCATCGGCGAAGTTTGCTGCCAATGCTTGTTTCAGTTTTGCAAATTTAGGATCGGTGGTGCCGTGGATGGAAGGATTGATCATAAGTTGCTCCTGAGATGGAGCTTAACTGAACTTGTGCTGATTACCAATGCGCACTGATTGATATCTAAAAAATACCAAGCTCAGAACGGCGACAAATAGGAACCAGACTGAGCTGGGCAGTGGAACTGGAGACAAGTTTGGTGGAACTGGATCAATTGGTTGAGCAGGATCTATTGGGTCAATAGGGAGTATTGGGAAATTGCTACGGCCCGCTCCGCCGCCATTAAAAGATCCAGTTGGACTGCCACCAGCGCTGCTTGTTGCACCAATTCCTCCTGAACCATCACCACCGGAACCACCATTCTGGCTTCCAGAAGATCTTCTGGCCGAACGTGATGCAGATTTTTTGATAGCATCTATTGGTTCGATATCGCCAAACTCAGGCACATCTGAAATTGACGCGGTTTGAATATCATAATCAGGTCTTTCACACGTGAAATGAGTGCTTGTGCAATATTCGCCCGAGGAAATGAAATTCACATAATGATGTGGGTTTGGCCAACTTAATTGTCCAATCTCACTTTTCAACCTGCCATCATGTGTAACGGCAAAAGCAGGAGCGGTCAAAGCTAAAACCACAGCGCAAGCACTGCCAATATTTAGAAATTTGCCCTTGTAATTCAACTGGTAACCTCGCGCGCCCCGTAACCCTGTATTGGCGAATACAGTTTTACGCTATATTTAGGATAATTATCGACAACCGTTCAGAGAGTCAACAAGTCGAGCGTTTGAAAAACAGGTTTCAGTTAACGCGCACCCTTTAAAATGTCGGCTAACTTAAATTTCCAAGTTCTGAACGAATCTAGTTTGCTTTTGCAGCCGGCAAATTGAAATTGCCACGTTTGCGTGCGATCACACTTAAACCAACTAGTCCGATTGCCAACATTGAGAATGCACCTGGCAAGGGAACATTTGAAACCGTGAGTTCAGTTGCGCTAAAACGACCAAACGTATGAACTGAATAGTCCCCCAAATTGTCATCAAATACGTTGAAGTCAAAATGGCCGTTGGAGAGTGCGCTATCAATCATTACGTGGTAAGGTGTTTCCAGGTCGAGGGGAATAACAAGTCCGATCGCACCTATGCCGCTATCAATATAATTTTCGACAGTGAAAAGTGGATTGTAGTATTGGTAGTCAGCGGAATAAAAAGCACTGTTATAAGTGGACGCGGGGTTGAAATTGCCAACATAACCTGCACCGTTGGCATAGATCAATTTGGTTACGCCGTTGATTTCGAGTTTTGCTCCATAAATGGGCGAATGTGAACCTGGTGTGTCGAACGGGCCACCACGAGCAATATTACTTGTGGTCGTCGTCTGGTGGGTAACGCCTGGCAGCGACGGATTGTAAGTATATGTCAGTGTGTAGAACTGACCATTCAGCACATCGAGGCCTACGCCTAATCCAAACATGTTCGTGAGGTCAGTACTGCTAGTGATGCTGCCAGTGTAGACAGCTTGCATGGTTACCGCCGATGCAGGTGTGAAGGCAGCAAACAGGCCAAGCACGACTGAGCTGCTGAAGAACTTATTAAATATATTTTTCAATGTGGAATCCCCGGACATGGCTAATGAATCACTAACTAGAGGGAATTCCTTGACTAGGCCATAACGAAAAATTGCTTTAAAAAATGTTTGGCATGCTTTTTTCAAGATCGGCGGATAACTCATATGCCGCTGCGATACGAAGCACGCGCGCATCCTCGAACATACGACCAACAATTTGCAAACCAATTGGCATGCCAGATTTTGTAAATCCGCAATTTATCGACACTGCTGGTTGTTGGGTCAAGTTAAACGGATAGGTGAACGGTGTCCAATTTACCCATTTTCCTCGGTTGTCCGGATCAGCCGGCTGAAGTTTTCCGGCTTCGAATGCCGTGATTGGCATGGTGGGCGTGATCAGTGCGTCGTATTTGAGCATGAAGTTTTTCATGTGTGCACCAAGAGCGCCACGTTGACTTGTGGCTTGCTGTAGCTGTTCAACGGTTATGCTGCGCGATTGCTCGACCACATCAGCTAATGCAGGTTCCAGCAGCGCCAGCTTCTCAGGCGGCAATGCGCCCAAGGCGGCGCGAGCACCTGACCACCATAAGGTTCTGAACATTTCTGTTGGATCTTGAAAGCCTGGATCAATCTGAATTATTTTGGCACCCAGATTGCGCAAAACTTTAACGGCGCGCTTTACATGCTTTGCCACTTCAGGATCGACGTTGGCATAACCAAGTGTTGGCGAATATGCAAAAGTCATGCCCTTAATTCCGCGTTCCAGCTTTGCAGTGTAGTCAACTTCTGCATAAGGCAGGGCCTGCCAATCGCGTGTATCGGGTTTGGAAATTTCATTCATCATCAAAGCTGCATCGCGCACGTTGCGCGTCATCGGCCCGATATGTGCCACTGTGCCGAAAGGCGAAAGCGGATAGGCAGGCACGCGTCCAAAGCTGGGCTTCAGACCAAAAGTGCCAGTAAAGCTTGCCGGGATACGAATGCTGCCGCCGCCGTCAGTTCCTAATGCCAGTGGTGCATAGTAGGCTGCAAGTGCTGCTGATGAACCACCAGATGATCCGCCCGGTGTAAGGGCTGGGTTCCACGGATTACGCGTGATGCCCGTAAGCGGCGAGTCGGTTACTCCCTTCCAGCCAAACTCTGGCGTTGTGGTGCGGCCCATAAAAACACAGCCTGCTTCTCTTAACCTTGCCACACTTGGCGCATCTTCTGGCCACTCTTGGTCAGGATCAATGGTTTTTGAGCCACGTCGATTGGGCTGGCCTTTGGTAATCAAAATGTCTTTGACGAGTGCAGGAACGCCGTCCAGCGGGCTTAACGCATCGCCCTTATGCCAGCGATTTTCACTGCTGCGCGCTTGCTTTAAGGTGGCATTTTCATCGATCAAACTCATTGCATTAAGTTTTGGCTCGAGCTGTGCCATGAGGGTCAACGAGGCTTTTGCGACTTCGACTGGAGACAGCTTTCCTTTTGCAAATAGCTTGCTCAACTTGGCGGCTGATAACGTATTCAACTCATTCAACATTCACAACAATCCCTAATTTCCGCCCAGTTTAAGCGAAACCCTTGTCACAATCATCTGTCAAATTGATTTTCAATATAAACGGCAGATGAACGGCACATTCATTCGGAGTTCCAATTGGAGCTCTTATTGTCTCTTCATAAGCAAATTCGAGGGACATGAAATGATACGTAATACAGTTTTAGCAATCGCAGTTTTAAGCAGTGTTGTAAGTGGTTTTGCAGCAATTTCACCTGCACCTGCAAGCATCGTTCGTTCGCATGAAAATGTGAGCATTTTTTACCGGAACAATTTGGAGGGATACGCGTTGCCGTTGGTACTCGAGCAATGTGCCAAGGAGGATTGTTCCGATACACCCGCTAATTCATAGAAAAAGCTCTATTCAAACGCTTGCTCGTTTGGATAAAGCTTCGGAACCGGTGTAGTCAGTGATTGGACATGCAAACCGCCCCCGAATGCAAGGCCAGTTATTGTTTTGCTCCGGTTCCACCCCATATAAGTATCATAGACGTTCTTCCTTTTGGCCAATGGTCCCCTGCAAGTCTCCATAGGCTGCCTTCACCCCGGTGCAATGATTGTACCGGGGTTATTTTTTGAGCAATTCTGCTTCGACAGCCGCCGTAATTTTTTCGCTCATCGGTTCGGTTGGTGTTGAAAACCAATCGACGAATTTGCCAGATTTTGAAAAAAGGTATTTGTGGAAATTCCATTTTGGAGTGCCAAGCATTCCAGCTTTTGTTGCCGCCCATTTATAAACTTCGGCTTCGCCCTGCCCTGATACGACAGTTTTATCTGATAGAGGGAATGTGACGCCGTAATTTACTTTGCAGAAGGTGGCAATTTCAGCTGCTTTGCCGGGCTCTTGGCCGCCGAAATCATTTGAAGGCACGCCCACCACAACCAGCCCCTTATCCTTGTAAGCCTCCCACAATTTTTCCAAGCCTTCGTATTGCGGTGTGAAACCGCATTCCGAAGCGGTGTTCACCAGCAGAACAACCTTGCCTTTAAACTGGCTTAAAGCCATCGGCTTGCCGTCCATGCCTTGTAGTGAAAAATCATGAAGCGATTGGGCTGAAGCTGACATGGAGGACACCGAGATGAAAAGGAGTGTGAGGACGTGTTTGATGCGCATGTGGTTTGAACGGCTGGTTTAGGGTTTTGGATCAGAGAAAGAAAGGGGCGGTGCTGCACCTTCTTCTCTTCTCAATGCCATGGGCTCATCTATGGCACGGCCATTTTGAATAAAGCCTGCTCACGGGTTCAGTGCGGCAGTTTTAGCCAAGGGCGGATTACGTAATGGGCCAAGAGTTCAAATTAGAGGTTTTCGGAACAAGCCTGATCTTGTCCAATAAACTGACACGGTCGTACATCGGCAAACCGACTTTGATGACCTAAGCAGGCATACTTGCGTCCATCGACTAGCGCACGAACCTCACCGATGACGCTGTCCCGCAATTCCCATGGGCATCCCCAGTAATCGAAAATTCCACCATCATTAGAGTTTTGGCCGCACACAACAAACACACCCGTACCAAAACATTTTTTCAAATGCGTCGCGAGCCACCCGACAAACCCAGAATTGTCAGCGCCTTTGGGAAAGTGGAACCGCCAAACAGCAAATGGCTCTGGAGCATCAGCGGATGCCTTTACAAGTTGGCTCCACACATCATCATCTCTCACAAGAGCTACAGCTGCATCGTCAGCGCGTTCTTTGAACAAGTCTAAGGCGAACTCGTCAAATGCGTAAGCGTCGCTGTATAGTGTAAGTCTAGTTTCTTGAACCACGCGACAAAGTCGAGCCTCAACTTCATGAGGCTCTTCGTGTGAAACATTTACCATCAATATTCTCCAAGTTCATTGTGGTTGAATATTCAAACTAAAAAATGGTTGCAATGACTGGCTTTGGCCCATCACGAAGGTTCGCCGATCCTGCAATCACGTCCGCTCCGGCTACTTTAGTCAACAAATTTCCATATCGTCAAAACTCATCAGAAGGGCTTAGACGGATGATCATGGATCAATCTCATTAACCCTCGCCCTGCCAATCCAAGGGACATCTCGTCTTATGCCTGCCCAATCGAAAGCTGGCTGGGCCCCAATGATTTCCATCATCGGTTTTGTCCAATAAATTCATGGCATCAAAGAGGAAATGGCGGAAACGGAGGGATTCGAACCCTCGATACGCCTTGCGACGTATGACGATTTAGCAAACCGTTGCCTTCAGCCACTCGGCCACGTTTCCGCAACGATCGGGCTTTTGCCTTGATTTGCTTGGTTGTGCAAGCGCTGGTGTGGTAAAAAAGCAATTATCTGGAATAGTTAACTGAATATTTGTGTGTTTGTCACAAATATGGTCTAACTATGTTGAGATATTTGAGGTTGGCCCATGCGTTTGATTCAAGTTTTGTTGGCTGGTTCGGTTATTTGCGGCAGTTTTGCCCCTGCTCTGGCTTATGAAAGTTTTATTCCCTTGGGAACAGGCTATTCAACAAATGTGAGCGAATTGCCTTCATTGAACAGCGACGCAGAATCATTGGCAGCGCAAACGGATGTTTATGAAACTGAAATTTATCGTCGTGCTTTGGAACAGCGCAATCAGAACGGCGCTTTGAGGCGGTTTTTCACAAATTCAGATTTTTCAACACCTGATCAATTCGCATATTGATCTCTACTGAAATTTTAGCCCGCAAGAGATTTCTTACGGGCTTTTTGTTGTCTTGGTCGTGCAATGTCAGCTTAGTGCAAGGTGAGCATGGCGCGCGCTTGGCGCTGGGCTTCGGCCACTTCGCTGGTTGTCATTTCCGTGGCAATCTCGCAACGGTAAAGCTTGGCAGATTCGTTGCCTTTCATTGCTGAGATATTGAACCATTTATGTGCTTCAATGTTATTTTGAGCTACATCGCGGCCCAGGCAATATTTCATACCAAGTTCAAATAAAGCATCTGCTGAATAATTCATTGCGTCGAAACTATTTTCAATCGTGTTCATGTTAATCCCATCCTGTTTTTCGGTCGCGCTGGTGCAACTCGTTGGATGTGAATTTGCCTCAAGGTTTTGAAAGCAACGTTAAGCGACAGGCTTAAGGAAAGTTGAACACCGGCACAGGCGCAAAAACGGCTGCACTTTATCATCGATTCAAAACAAGCACTTAAGTAAACTTAAAGCTAAATTTACTGCACTTTCTTCAGCATTGATTCATCATGGCGCACGCTTTGATGTTTATTTTGCTGGCACGCCCAGCGTTATTGCAATTGGAAAATGGTCTGAGCCTGCGTATTCGCCGATCTTTTCGTGATCAAGTGCCCTGATGCCTTGGCTTACGAAAATATGATCTATCGCCAATTGCGGAAAACCGTAGGTGGCTGACCAGGTAGGAAGACTTGTAAGCCTTTCAAGCCCTAAGCCTTCAGCCAAAGTCTGGGTGATACGCGAAAATGGCGTTGCATTAAAATCGCCGACCAATACATAAGGGCCGCTTTCACCTTCCATATATTTTATGAATGCGTTGATTTGTTTCAACTGCGATCGTTGGTGCGGAAACCGATTTGTGTGCAGGCCATAGATATGAATATTGCCAAACTCGGCCCCAAGCTTAGCGCTCACGAAAGCAGGTCCGGCCCATTCATATTTCACTTTGAATTCTGATAGCGGGGTTTTTGAAAGCACTGCAAAATCACAATATTCAATCTGCAAACAGTGTTCCTGGTACGGAAATCTTTGCAACAGTTTACTGAGCACAGCTATTTTCGTATTGTCGAACTCAACCAGAACCATAATATCGGGATCGAGGCGCAAGACCTCGCGCTCAATTGCTCCCAAGTCCTTGTTGTTTCCCCAAGTATTGAAGCTTGCAATGCGCAGCGCTTTTTCCTGGGCGGCAAGCGGTTTCAGTTTCGTGTTATTGCTGGAAACATAATATGGCCAGATGCTGTAGCCAGACACCAGCACCGCCAACAAAACGGCTGCCACCAGAGTTTTATAACGTGGTGATGCCATTCCGAGAAAGCTGGCCAGGGCTATAAAGAAAAACTGTATCCAGAATTGCGCAAAAATATCAAAGCCAATCCATAGCTGGCCTAGCCTTGCGCCAAACAAGCCTGCCAGACCAATGGCAGCGCCAAGCATAGCGCCGCTCCAATCGCGGTGCTTGTGGCGTTTCGTGTGAGGGTTTTGCGTTGGTTGGTTTTGGTTCGCGGGGCCTGGAAATAATCTGGAAGTCACGCGGGACACCTTGGATGCATATTAAGTGAGTCTGCTCTCCATCGGCAGAAGTTGCTCTGGTGTAGCAAAACCTGGCAACTCTTCAAACCTCTTCTTCCATGCCACAACGTGTGGATAATGCATGACATCAACGCCACCTTCCTGCGCGTAACGCAAGACGCCGTAAATTGCGATATCGGCAATTGAAGTTTTCTTGGCACCGATCCATTCGTTTCTGGTCAACTCTTGTTCAAGCACGGAAATAGCCGCACGCGCCTCGGTGTCATACATAACGCGCACTTCGTCCGCGAACTGCCTTGTGCCGCGTGCCCTTGCCCGCAAGCGGAACACGGGAATTGCCAACTTGTCCCAAGCCCAGAACAGCCATTCGGTGACGCGTTGTTTTTCGACAGGTGACTTGCCCTCAAACTTGCCGAGCACTTCAGACAGATGAATGAGAATTGCCGCTGATTGCACGGCCATCAATTGGCCATCACGCAGCGCTGGCACTTGGGCAAAGCGGTTCTTCACCAAATAATCAGGCTGCTTATGCGCGCCTTCGCGCAAGTTCACGTGGATATAGGAGAATGGGTGCTTGCAAAGGGACAGCATCAAGGCGGCGGTATAGGTCGGCCCCGATGTTGCAAAACCGTAAAGTGTGAAACGCTGTTTTTCGGCAGGCGTTGGCCCCTTCGGCGCTGGCGCCTTGGCGGCAGGTTTCTTGACGACGGTTTTCTTGGCAGCTGGCTTTTTGGCCTGCACTTTTGGTGCAGATTTTTTCAATGGCATAGCCTTCACTTTTGCCCGCGCGGCTTTCTTGGCCATGGGAGCACTCTCCTATAATCGTTTGTGTACTGATAATCAGCACACGGACTATAGCAGTAGTGATTCGAATTTGGAAATGGTTAATATATTATTGCAACTATTGGTTAATGTTGAGCTTTTTCCGCAGTAAATCATTGACGGACTGCGGGTTGGCCTTGCCTCCGGTGGTTTTCATCACCTGGCCTACGAACCAGCCGAGCATGGAGGCTTTGACTTTCACGGCTTCAACCTTGTCTGGGTTTGCGGCGATGATCTCGTCCACGGCCTTTTCAATAGCGCCCATATCGGTCACTTGGATCATGCCGCGCGATTGAACGATTTCAGCAGGGTTGCCGCCTTCGGTCCATACGATTTCGAACAAATCTTTGGCTATTTTGCCGGAGATGGTTCCGGCTGAAATCAAATCCACAATGCCACCAATCTGCGCGGCGGAGACTGGAGATGTATCAATCGATTTCCCCTCCTTGTTCAGGCGGCCGAAAAATTCGTTGACGACCCAATTGGCGGAAAGTTTTCCGTCCCTGCCCTTGGCCACGGTTTCGAAGAAATCGGCAGAGGGTTGTTCCTGCACCAATACAGCCGCATCATAAGCCGACAGATTATAGCTGCTCATGAAGCGGGCTTTCTTGTCGTCCGGCAATTCAGGTAAACTGGCTTTCACCGAACTGATCATAGCGGGGTCGAGTTTCAGCGGCAGCAAATCGGGATCGGGGAAATAGCGATAGTCATGCGCTTCTTCTTTGGAGCGCATCGAACGCGTCTCGCCTTTTTTGGCATCATAGAGACGGGTTTCCTGATCAATGGTTCCGCCATCTTCGAGAACGCCAATCTGGCGGCGGGCTTCATAGTCAATCGCTTGGCCGATGAAGCGGATTGAATTTACATTTTTGATTTCGCAGCGCGTGCCAAATTCGCCGCCGGGCTTGCGCACCGACACATTCACATCCGCCCGCATCGAGCCCTGCTCCATGTTGCCGTCGCAAGTGCCGAGATAACGCATGATCTGGCGCAGCTTGGTGACATAGGCCTTGGCTTCATCAGCCGAGCGCATATCAGCACGCGAGACGATTTCCATGAGCGCGCAGCCGGAACGGTTAAGATCAACATAGCTCATATTCGGATGCTGATCGTGAAGCGATTTTCCAGCGTCTTGTTCCAAGTGCAAACGCTCAATGCCAACGTCAATTGATGTCTCAGCATCAAGATCAATCGACACCACGCCCTCGCCCACGATGGGCTGTTTGAATTGCGAGATTTGGTAACCCTGCGGCAAATCAGGATAGAAATAATTCTTGCGGTCAAACACCGACACTTCATTGATTTGCGCCTTCAGGCCAAGACCCGTGCGCACCGCCTGCTCCACACAAAATTCATTGATCACCGGCAACATGCCGGGCATGGCGGCATCAACAAAGCTCACATGATCATTCTGTTCGCCACCATATTCGGCCGACGCGCCGGAGAACAGCTTGGATTTAGAGGTGATCTGGGCATGCACTTCCAAGCCGATGATGATCTCCCAATCACCGGTGGCGCCCTTGATCCAATCTTTCTTGTCGGCAACGCGCAACGCCGATTCAGCTAAACTACCCATGGTTTCGTGATCCCTGATTTGGCGCTGTCGTAATGGAGACGGGGGTGGGATTCAAGGGGGGTGCTTGGGGTTGGGTGGGAGTTTCGTTTCTGACCATTGATCAGATAAATAGAGCGTGAAATTAAATTACCAGTTTATCAGAAGTATGAATGGGTGATTAGCAAAAAATACTGTCGATGTGCAGGGAGCAGACGATCCAATAAATATTTGCGATTCAGCTATTATGTTTAAGTTGTTAAATATGCTATTAGAAATAGCATGACGTCGGACGAATACCTTTGGAACATTCTCGTACGTGAGCGGGTCGACATTAGCGTGACTTCACCTGTGAGGGCCGTTATGCAAACTCTAATGCCTACCCTTCGTGGGTGGGGCAACCAATATCTTGCAGCCATCCATCCCAGTGGTTCCTTTGCCAAGGGCACTGCCAACGCCAGCGGTACAGACATCGACATTTTTGTTTCAGTGCGGGCAGACGTTCCTAATACACTAAAAGAGATTTACGATACGCTTTGCAGCGCCTTAACCCAAACTGGTTATTCAACGCGTAAACAAAACGTCTCTATTGGCATAAAAGTGGGGAGTTTTGACGTCGATTTAATACCGGCAAAGCGCCAGTCCAACATCGGTGACGATCACAGTCTCTATCGAAGAAGAGCCGACACCTGGACCAAGACCAACGTCGCGCAACATATCCAACTGGTGGCCAACAGTGGCCGAACCAACGAAGTTCGCGTTCTGAAGCTCTGGAGAGATCAAAAAGGATTGGATTTTCCCTCTTTCTATCTAGAGCTAACTGTAATTGAAGCATTGCGGGGGGCAACAAATCAATCGCTGTCAGCAAATATTATTAGGGTACTCAGCTATCTTCAGAACAGTATCGCCAATGCGCGATTTGTCGATCCGGCGAACAGTAATAATATTGTGTCTGATGATCTTGCCGCACAAGGAAAACAGGCAATTGCCGCCGCCGCAGCAACATCTTTGAAATCCAGTTGGGAAAACTGCATCCAATGAATGGTTGGTCACTTCCTGTTCTTCTCAAAGGCCTACATTTGGGAATCGAGCAACGTCTCATCGTTGCGCGCGAATTGTTCAAGCACCCGGTCATGAAGGGCGATGCAAGTGAGTTGATTTGGCTCGAATTTCTTAAGGTCTATTTGCCGACCCGCTACCAGGCTACTAGGGCAGTCGTTGTGGACAGCCATGGCCAATTTAGCGACAGCATCGACATCGTTGTTCACGATAGACAGTACACTCCTTTCATCTTCAATCACGAAGGACAGTCAGTTGTACCTGCCGAAAGCGTTTACGCAGTATTTGAGGCTAAGCAGAGCCTTAATGCCAGCCAAGTTAGCTACGCTGCCGACAAAGCGGCCAGCGTCCGTAGACTTCACCGCACCAGTCTTGCGGTGCCAAATATATATGGAAAGGCAGAACCAAAACCTTTGCAACCGATTCTGGCAGGATTGTTAACGCTTGAGAGTGACTGGACACCAGCGTTTGGACTACCTTTTCAAAAAGCCATAGCACAACTCGGCACAGAGAGAGTGCTCGATATTGGTTGTGTGGCAGCACACGGCATGTTTACCCAAAAAGACAAACTGATAGTGGAAAACTTAGGAGGCACGCCGACAACGGCGTTTCTACTTGAACTTATTTCGCAGCTTCAAGAGTTAGCAACCGTGCCTATGATTGACGTAAGAGCCTATGCAGCTTGGCTGAAATAGATTTTCACGAATAGTTTTCGATCCGCGCAAAACTATAAGCCACAACGTTGTGAATAAACCAAAATACAAACTGAGCTACTACAGCAATATGCAATCATCAGGAATCATCCTTTAGTCAAATCGTCATCCCGGCGAAGGCCGGGATTGGGCTTTTGTTCACTTGATAAGCATGGCTCCGGCCTTCGCTGGGGTGACGGAAATTGGGTCTATTTAATCTTAGTAAAACATCCGCCGCACTAAGGCTTCTTCAATTCTCTCCCTATCGACCACACCAAATAAAGCGCAAACACCAACAGCAGCACCATCACACCCAAAAACCCGCGGTCGTTGCCTTCGATCACTAGCTGTTTCTCAGGTGTAATATGTTGCCAGAGGTTGATGGCGATGAACAAGACCATCAACGCGGCTGCACCTATACTGCCGTTGCGCAAGACGAGCAGGATCAATTTTCCGACTGGAGAGTTATCGGACATTGCTTCCTACTTCTTGCCCTTCCAGGCTGACTTCTTGGATTTGAAGAATGGCACGTCTCCGCCGACATTTGCGGCGGCTGGAGTCTTTTTGAATTTTGGGCGAGCCACTGGATATTTTGGGGCGTCGCTTTCTACGCGTGGGGTGAATTCGCGTGGTGCTTCGGTTTCAGTGCGGGGTTTATACTCGCGTTTTGGCTCAGCGTCGAATTTTGGTTTGTATGCGCGTTTGGCTTCGCCATCAAACTTCGGCTTGTATTCACGCTTTGCCTCGCCGCCGAATTTTGGTTTGAAGTCTTTCTTGAAACCGTCTTTGGGGCCGCGATCAAACTTTGGTTTATCGCCAGCAGCATGTGGCGGGCGGTCTTCATAAGAGCCTGCGCTTTCGAATTTCTTTTTGCCTTCGTATGGTTTTTTATCGCCGAAAGACTTCTTACCTTCATAGGGCTTCTTGGCGCCGAATTCTTTTTTGCCTTCGTAAACTTTTTTCGGGCGTGGAATATCTGAGCGTGGAGCGGGTGCTGATGGATCGAGCAATGAAATTGTTGGATCATCAGGTTCTGCGATCAACATAGCGGCGGCGAAGCGTTCGGCGGCTTCGTTCGAGATTTCAAAACGGGTTTCGCTGTCAGTGATTTTGATGGAGCCGATATCTGGCTTTGTGACTTTGCCACGGCGGCAGATCATAGGCAGCAGCCATTTTGGATCAGCATTGTCTTTGCGGCCAATATCCAGTTTGAACCATGTGAAATTGCGCGGGCCTGTATCGCCACGGTCACGCTCGCGGCGCGATGGGGCTGGCTCTCTGAATTCATTGCGGGCTGGACCTGGATCAAACACGTCTTCTGCTGCTGGCAAGCGTGCGCGGTAAATGCGCACCAATGCTGCGGCGATTTCTTCTGGCGTCTTCATCGCCAAAACATTCTTGGCCAGATCGAGTTCTTCTTCCGAAGCAGCCTGCGTGATCACTGGATCATGCAACATGCGTTGTTGATCAAGCTTGCGGATTTCATCGGCTTGGGGAACACCTGTCCATGCGGGTGTGACCTTTGCAGTCTGCAACATCATATCAGCTTTACGTCGGCGCGACAGTGGCACGAGCAATACGCTCACCCCCTTGCGCCCTGCCCGACCTGTGCGACCTGAGCGATGTTGCAGCGTTTCAGCGTCGTTGGGCAAATCCGCGTGGATTACGAGTGTGAGGTTTGGCAGGTCGATGCCGCGTGCTGCAACGTCGGTCGCTACGCAGACACGTGCGCGTCCATCGCGCAGCGCTTGCAGTGCAGAGTTGCGCTCAGATTGGCTGAGTTCACCCGAAAGATTCACAACGGCAAACCCACGCTCAGACAGCGTGGCATGAAGATGGCGCACGTGTTCGCGGGTGTTGCAGAATACAATGGCACTTGGCGCTTCGATGAGGCGCAGCACGTTGACGACGGCATGTTCAACTTCATTGGGGGCCACACGCATGGCGCGGTATTCGATATCGGCGTGGGCGCGTTCGGAACCCTTGGCTTCGATGCGCAAGGCATCGCGCTGATATTTCTTGGCCATCATCGCAATGGATTTTGGCATGGTGGCCGAGAACATTAAGGTGCGGCGTTCTTTAGGCGTGGCTTCGAGGATGAATTCTAAATCTTCACGGAAACCCAGATCTAACATTTCGTCGGCTTCATCGAGAACTACAGCTTTGAGATCGCCGATTTTCAACGCGCCGCGTTCTAGATGGTCGCGCAGGCGGCCAGGTGTTCCGACCACGATGTGAGCACCCTGATCTAATCTGCGACGTTCGCGCGAGGGGTCCATGCCACCGACGCAAGCGATGATGCGAGCGCCTGTGTATTGATAAAGCCATGCCAGTTCACGTTCGACTTGAAGGGCCAATTCGCGGGTTGGGGCGACGATCAGCGCTTGTGGATCAGACTCGTAATCAAACTGCATCAAATCGCCCAGCAGTGTTGGGGCGATGGCGAGGCCATAAGCCACAGTTTTGCCGGAGCCGGTTTGGGCGGACACGACCATGTCGCGGCCCACTGCATTTTCTTCGAGCACGGCCAATTGGACGGCGGTTGGTTCGTCATATTTGCGCTCAACGAGGGCGCGTGTGATAGGGAGTGAAGTTTGCGGAAATGCCACGGAATGAATAACTTTACAAAAATGAGGGGGTTGAAGGCAGGCCCTTAAAGCAGTTCATCGCCAAACACCATGGCCAATTGGGGCAAGTTTGGTATAAGTCTGTGCAATCCATGAAAGTGCTTAATCTTGAAACAAATTGTTGATCCTCAAAAATTGAAACCTGCAACGCGTCTGAGCCATTTGGGCCGCGCTTATTCTGAGCATGGGATGGTGAACCCAGCCGTCTATCATGCATCAACGGTTTTGTTTCCCGATGCACAGTCGCTGCATGACAAGTCGACGCCTTACACCTATGGCCGCAAGGGCACGCCCACGTCTCGAGCTGTGGAGACGGCGATTGCGGAACTCGAAGGTGGGTTCGATTGTCGTGTGACGCCTTCGGGATTGGCTGCGATTACCACTGCGCTGTTGGCATTTTTAACAGCCGGTGATCATCTGCTGATGACGGATACAGTGTATTGGCCGGCGCGTCAGCTTTGTGATGGCTTGCTCAAGAATTTGGGGATTGAGACGACCTATTATGATCCGCTTATCGGCAAGGGCATAGCGGCTCTGATCAAGTCCAATACCCGTGTTGTCTATCTGGAAAGCCCCGGTTCGCAGACAATGGAAGTGCAGGATGTTCCAGCCATTGTTGAGGCAGCACACAAGGCTGGGGCTTTGGCTTTTATCGATAACACATGGGGTGCTGGGCATTATTTTAAGGCTTTTGAACATGGATGTGATGTTTCGATTCAGGCGGCGACGAAATATATCGTTGGCCATTCAGATGCGATGTTGGGCTCAGTGGTGTGCAACAAGGCAACGTTTGCGCAGTTCAATGAAACCTACGAAACCATGGGCATGTTTGCTGGGCCGGATGATATGTATTTGGCGCTTCGTGGCATTCGCACCATGGACGTGCGCCTAGAACGGCATCAGAAGAACGCGACAATTGTGGCCGAATGGTTGCGGGGACAAGATGCGGTTGATACGGTTTTATACCCTGCTCTTTCCAATGCGCCTGGGCATGAGATGTGGAAGCGTGACTTCAAGGGCGCTTCAGGGCTTTTCTCGGTAATTCTTAAGCCAGCGCATGAAGAAGCTGTATCTAAGATGCTGAATGAACTTGAGCTTTTTGGGATGGGGTTTAGCTGGGGTGGATTTGAAAGTTTAGTGGTGCCGTTTAAGCCGCATCGAACCGCAACGAATTGGACAGCTGAAGGACCATGTTTGCGGTTTCATATTGGGCTTGAGAGCCCGGATGATTTGATTGCTGATTTAGATCAGGGACTTAAAAAATTGAAAAGCAAGCCTTGAAAACTCAGATATAATTCCTACATAGAGTTGTGATTGGTTTTGGAGATTGGTTTATGGTCAAGTTTATTGTTATTATGCTTTTGGGATTGTTTGGATTTTCTGGCGCGGTTTTGGCGCAGGAAGATCCTGAACTGATTTTTAGAAAGAACACTGTTTTTCATCTGCTTTCGCCTGATGCAAAGCTCGCAACTTACGTTATCGATGATCCGCAAGTATCTGGTGTTGCATGTTATTTCACTGTTCCAGAACAAGGTGGTTGGAGCGGTTGGGCGGGATTTGCAGAGCAACGATCTGAGACTTCACTTGCATGTCGGCAGGTTGGCCCCGTGGCCATTGGTGCAAAGTTTGCCCAAGGGGACGCTATATATGAACAGCGGCGTTCGTTGTTTTTCAAAACGATGCATATCGTTCGTGGATGTGATGCGAAACGGAATGTTCTGGTTTATTTGAGTTACACCGACAAACTGGTGGATGGTTCGCCGCAGAACTCAACTTCCACAGTTCCAATTATGCCTTGGGGCAACAGCGCTGCCCCGCAGTGTTCGGAATTTCTGAATTAGAATCCCGAACACACTTGGTTTACATCAGGCCTTCCGTCGTGAAGTGAGATCTACGACGGTGGGCTTTTTCAACTTGTTGGTCCATTCTTTTAATATGAATTCGGCCAAATTTGTTTCGGGCATCGGGCGGCTTAACAAATAGCCTTGAAGCTCATCACATCCCAATTCCACGATCTTTGATTTCTGTGTGGAGTTCTCAACACCTTCGGCAATGACTTTCATTTTCAAGTTGTGAGCCATATCTACGATGGACTGGAATATCACTGATACAGCATCACCTGGGTCTTCCAGAGCGGTAATCATTGAACGATCAATCTTGATTTTATCAAATGGGAAGCGCCAAAGATAACCGAAGCTCGAGTTGCCGGATGCAAAATCATCAATCGCAATTTTTACACCAAGTGCCCGAATACGTTTGAGTTGCGCCAGTGTTTCGGGTGTAGGATCAAGCAAAGCACTTTCAGTAATTTCAATTTCCAAACGATGTGGTTCGAGTTCTGTGAGGCTCAATGCTTCTGCAACAGAATCGGCGGCATGTCCATTTAGCAACTCAATGGGTGAAATGTTGACTGAGACGGTTAAATCCTTAGGCCAAAGTTTTGCTGTTGCGCAAGCGCGCTTCAGAACCCACCGGCCAATTTCCAAAATTTGTCTGGATTGTTCAGCTATTGGAATGAAAACTGCAGGAGATATGTTTTTACCGTTGCAATCTTTCAACCGAAGCAAGGCTTCAAAACCATAGATGTGAGCGCCCTGCTCATCATAGAGAGGCTGATAGTCGAGCGAGAAAGTTTCATTGCGTAATGCATTTGCAATAAGCTGTTCCATGGCAATGCGGGCTACTGCGGCGTCGCGCATATCCGCAGTATAGGATTTTGCGTTGTTGCGGCCTGCAGCTTTGGATGCATAAAGTGCGATGTCTGCAGATTTCAGCAATTCGCTTAAATCATAACCAACATCTTCATTGGTGGCGTAACCAATTGAAGCCGTTGCCGGATAGTACCGACCTTCAATCTCCAGGGGCTTTGTAAATTCCTCAACGAGACGATCTGCTAATCTGTCCGCGCCATCTTTGCCTGCAAACATATCAGCATAGACGACAAACTCATCGCCGCCCATGCGTGAAACAATGCCGTCTCTGCGGACTACCTTCAAAAGACGGTGGGATGTCATTCTTATAATCTGGTCGCCGACCTGATGACCATAAAGATCATTGAGAGATTTAAAACGATCAAGATCGACAAAGAATACTGCAACCCCCTTCTTGAGCTTTGAGGCTTTTGCCAATTTTTCTGTCGTCACATCTGTGAAATGTGCACGATTGGGTAAATCAGTAAGGGCATCATGATGTGCCAAATGCATGATGCGAGAGTTACGTTTGCTCAGAGTTGAGCGCACTGCCAATATTGTGATACCAAGAGCCAGGATTGAGACGACCGCCGAGATGGCAATTGATGTGTTAAGAATGGTATTGAAGCGTTCAATTCGAGTTTCGAGAATATGGGTAAGTACTTCTGCAGTCGTGTTCCATAAATTAGTTGCATCCCTGCTTAAAACCTTTTGTTGTTCAATCAGTCTCTGCTCACTTGCAACAACAGCAGGTGTCATTATCACTTCTTTGTCACTGAGTTCTTGGCTGGCAACAATAAAGTCCGAGAGAAGTCTGATAAACGACTCTGGCATTGTGTTTAAACTTTTCTCAGCGCTTCCATCGACATTGTTGGCCAATGATTTTGCGTAAGAAATTCCTAATTCACTCTTCAAGGCTTCGAGTTGCCCGGAAACCAGCTTGCGGCTTAAAATTGCGCTCGGCATTTGCGCCGCTTTGCCCAATCTATAGCTTAATCCTGAAGTGTATTCATTCGACAAGACCATGATTTTGGGCAGACGCGTGATCACGCTATCTACCAGGTAGTAAGAATCCAAGTCGGGATCCAAAATCAAGTTGGACTGATCACCAATTGTCTTGGAAAGCTGTATGGCAGCATCTAACGATTTCTGTCGATCAAAATTGGTCGCTGATAGTGTCTTTATCAGAAAGTCAGAGTCGGTTTTTGTCGACATCAACCGGTCATATTGGTTGGACTGGTTTTTTAGTTCTGCAACGTTAAATTTTGTTTCGCCAGTGGTCAGTTGAAAAACGATTTTGTTGATTGATGAAAGATATTCGACACCTTCAATTTCTTTGGTGGCAAAATAGATGTCTTTCTGTGATGCTTTGATAAACTGATAACCCAATAAAAATATTGGGATAAAGAGCAATGGTAGTACGAAAGCTAACCAGTATTCATTTTTTTTAGTGATCATTGGAGTCTCCCCAGACACCTCAAATCAATTAATTGGCAGTCGTTAAGGAAAAATGAAATATGGCTGCACTAACAACTTAAAATTGCCGAACTCTTAATTGTATCAACAGTCGAAGATTTTGTTAAAAAGCTATACTAGGCTTTTTTCACGAACTCGGTTCTGAGAACCAATCCTCTGATTTTTTCGTAACGGCAATCAATTTCATTTTCATCGGAAGTGAGGCGGATACCTTTAATCATTGTGCCACGCTTCAACGTGGTGCCTGCACCTTTGACTTTCAGGTCTTTGATTAAAGTAACATTATCGCCGTCTTTTAGTTCGGCGCCATTAGAGTCTTTAACTGTCACGTTACGGCTTTCAAGAATTGGCGACCCCGACAGGATTCGAACCTGTGACCGACGGTTTAGAAAACCGTTGCT
>CAXTKH010000051.1:0-23805 GCA_964244815.1 uncultured Aestuariivirga sp.
AATGGGATGAGGTACTTAAAAAATGATCGCAAGAGATTTGCCAAAATATTGTTCGTGGAACACTGACCGTCATGGGAAAAGGCGCGTCCGGTTTCGTAAGGGGTACTACTCAACCTATCTTTCGGGAGTTCCCTATTCCGAGGAGTTTATGCAGCGATACCATGCGGCACTGGATGGCAATGCGCAGCAACTGAAAGAGTTCAAAGATGATCGTATCGAACCTGGCACAATCGATGCGGTGATTGTAAATTTCTATCGTTCGACGGACTATACGAAGCTCAAAGCCAGCACCCAGAAAGTACGTCGGAATATGCTTGAACGATTTAGAGAACAACATCGCAAGAAGCGTGTGGCACTGCTGACACCCGCCCATGTCAAAGCCATCATCGGCGATATGGCCGAAAAGCCGGGTGCAGCAAATGGATTATTGAAAGCACTTCGAGTGCTTTGAGGCACGCATTCGATATGGGGTTGCTTCGCGACAACCCGGCGCGAAATGTCCGAAAATTTGCTATCAACTCTGAAGGTTTCCACTCATGGGCCGAAAGTGATGTCGCAGCATTTGAAGCGCGGCACGAACTGGGGGCCAGGGCCCGTCTTGCTTTGGCACTACTCCTCTACACAGGTCAACGCCGCAGCGACGTGGTTCGCATGGGCTGGCAACACATCAATGGCGAGATTTTGAGTGTAGTGCAGGACAAAACAGGTTTGATGCTGAGAGTTCCAATGCACCCCACGCTTGTAGCTGCTATTGGAAACATGCCGCGCAACAATCTGACCTTTCTTTTAACAGAAGCGGGAGCTCCCTTCTCTGCGGCAGGTTTTGGCAATTGGTTTCGTGATCGTTGCAATGAGGCTGGTTTAAAGCACTGCTCAGCCCATGGCTTGCGCAAGGCTTGTGCAGCCCGCCTTGCCAACGCGGGTTGCACCACAGAGCAGATCAAAGCCATCACTGGACACAAGACGTTAAGCGAAGTCGCGCGCTATACTAGGGCCGCCGACCAAGAGCGTAATGCCAAGCAAGCACTCGCCAATCTTTTGCGGTCAGAAAGTGAACAAACATGTCCAACCTTTGACCCCAAGTTGGACAAACTGGGAGAAAAGTGATTTCAATACAATATCTTAAAAATGAAATGGCGCGCCCGAAAGGATTCGAACCTCTGACCCCTAGATTCGTAGTCTAGTGCTCTGATCCAGCTGAGCTACGGGCGCGCGTTGCTTTAGCGGCTGACCGACGAAAGCGGGGTCTGATTAGTATGGAGTGGCGGGGAATGCAAGAGCTGAAGTTCAGTTCTTTGCAACCTTGGAAAACGGCAAAACTTTGCTTTTTGCCACCTCGATGCGGTCTGGAATGCAAATTTCAATGACGGTTCCATTCTCGTCCGACGACGTGACTGAAATTTTCCCGCTATGGGCCGCAATCAGTTCAGCTGAGATAGCCAGCCCCAGTCCCGTGCCCCCAGCCCGCGCGGCCGTTTGAAAAGCTTCAAACATTTTATTGCGCACTGCAGGTGGAATTCCCGGTCCCGTATCGACCACATGAATAAGCGCCATTGCTCCTTTGCGCTCACCCCAAATGCGCACCGTGTTGTTTGGGCCTTTGCGCGTTTCAATAGCTTGAATGGCATTGCGTGTGAGATTGGTAAGAATCCGAATGAGCTGCTCACGGTCTGCATCCACATGCAGCGCTTTTTGAGCATCATTGATCAATTCAATATCATCGCCGCCTAAAAGCCTGGCGGTATCAAACACCTCTTCAACTGCATCATGAAGGCACACCCATTCGCGCCGCGGCGGCAGTTCTTGCGCGCGGCCATAGGTGATGGTCTGGTTGAGAAATGTAATGGCGCGGTCTAGTGATGCAATGAGCTTGGGTGCAAAGCGCTGCACAGTCGGATCTTTCACTTCACCCAATCGGTCTGAAATCAATTGCGCAGAGGTAAGCATGTTGCGCAAATCATGGCTCACTTTGCTCACCGCCAAACCAAGCGCCGCCAAATGTCCTTTTTGTTGCAGTGAACCTTGCAACTGGCGCTGCATGGATTCGAGTTCGCGTTCCGCAATGCCGATTTCATCACTGCGCTTACTCGGCTCAATAATCCGTTTCCTGTCTTCAGGCATATCACCAAACTGCATCATGTTTGTTGAAAGCCGCTGCATGGGTTTCACGAGAACCCGGTTGAGAGCCGCAAATATCAAACCAGCAACAATCAGCGAGAGAACAATCGAAAGCAGAAGAATGCGCAGGCCATAAGCAATCATCGCATCACGCATCGGCCACTCATGCAGCGCAATTTCAATATAGTCCCCAGACATGGCAGGCGGTTTGTCGATCACACCAATCAAACGATCTTGAGACAAAAACATCACCGAAAATGCTTCCATCACAGTTGGAAAATAATTCCCCGACCGCAAATCGAAATTTTCTGCCACCATGGTATCTGTGTTGTTGCGCAAAACCAGTTTGCGTTTATCGCCACGCGAAAGTGAAACAGCTTCAACACCTGCACCTTTCAAGATTGTGCTGCGTAAATCATCATCAACAATTTGTCCGGGCGCAGCCTCAGCAGCAAGGGCGGCAATCTCGGCCTGGGCCACCCGGGTTTTCAACCATTGAATGCGAAAGTTTGCAATCGAAGGCAAAAATATCAATATTTCACCCAGCATCACAAATATAATCGTGAGTGCCAGCACTTTTCCAGAAAGCCCGGTCAGCAGGCTAAACCATTTCGATGTGGCTTTTTGATTCATGAAATGTGTTTACCCTAGCATTTTCAGAAAACCTAGCGCCCGCCGCAACCACGGCTTTTGTGCAAGGCCAGCATAATTGGTAATTGCTGCGCGCTTGCCCACTTCGCTGAGCGTTGGATAAGGCAAAACTACATTTGCAAAGGCGGATATTTTCAGGCCTTGGCTAATGGCCAAAACCCAAGGCGCAATCAATTCGCCAGCTTGCGGACCAACAATGCTGGCACCGATAACGCGGCCCTTTTTACCAAGCACCACTTTGATCATGCCCTTGGTTTTACTTTCAGCTTGAGCACGGTCATTATCTGCAAAATGCCACCGCAAAATCTTTGCACTGTCGCCCAGTGTCTTGCGCGCTTCTTCTTCAGTCATTCCGACATGCGCCAATTCCGGATCCGTATATGTAACCCACGGAATAATATCGCTGCGGTTTTTAACGGGCAGCTTGAACAACGCATTGCGAATGATCAGTCCCGCATGATATCCCGCCACATGCGTAAACTGCAAACCCCCGGCCACATCGCCTGCAGCATAAATTTTGCGGTTTGTCGTGCGCAATCCTTGATCAACCGTAACGCCCCGCTTGGTATATTCAACGCCTGCCGCTTCCAGATTCAAACTTTCAATATTTGGAATGCGCCCCGCCGCCACAAGAAGATGCGAGCCTGAAACAACCGCGCCGTCTTTCAAAACAACATCAATACCGGATTTGGATTTCTTGATTTCGGCAATGGCCACTTGCGGGCGAATATCAATCCCATCTTTCTTCAAAGCATCAAGCACGATTGACGTGAGTTCAGGATCATCCTTGGCCAATGGCTGAAACGCTTCCAGCACTGTCACCTGCGAACCTAAACGACGATGCGCCTGTGCAAGCTCGACGCCAATTGGCCCACCACCAACCACAATCAAATGCTTTGGCAGAACGCGGTTTTTGAAAACACTTTCGTTGGTAAAGAAAGGAACATCCTTCAATCCAGGAATAGGTGGAACGCCAGCGCGTGATCCCGTGGCGATCACAAATTTACGAGCGGTATACGTTTTACCGTCCGCTTCAATCTCATTTGCATTGATAAATTTAGCAGGCGCACGAACTACTCTAACACCCAGTTTTTCAAACCGCTCCTGGCTGTCAAGCGGCGCAATAGCGCTGATCACACTTTGCACATAGTCCATGACCTTTGCAAAATCGACTTCTGGCTCAACTGCAGCAACACCAAACACTGCCGAACTGCGCTGCGCATGTGCAGCCTTGGAAGCAGCAATCAGCGATTTTGATGGAACACAGCCATAGTTCAAACAATCGCCGCCCATTTCTCCTTTTTCAAACAGAACAATCTTTTCGCCAAATTGCGCTGCTGCAGCGGCAATTGAAAGACCAGCAGATCCGCCACCGATCACAGCAATATCAAATTTCATTTCGTCGATTTCCATTTTTTCAAGGCAACAGGGATAAGAGACACAACACCGAGTACACCAAGAGCAATAAGCAATTGCGGCGTAATCAAAGAGGAAGCAGAAATTTCAAACGGGCAATTTGCAATTCCATTTGCAGCAACACACGCATCATGCGTTGCCGTCTGTGCTTCAATAATGCTGCCAAGCCCGCGGCCTAACCATGCAAATGCATAACTGCCGGGAATAATACCAATCAAAGTGGCCAGCGCATAGGTGCGAAGATCAACCCGCACTAATCCAGCCACTGCGTTGATTGCGAAGAATGGAAACGCTGGCACCAACCGCAAAAACAAAAGATAATTGAAAGCATCATTTGCAAAACCAGCTGATAGTTTTTTCACAAATGGCCCGGCGCGTTCTGCAATTGTGGTGCCCAGTGATGTTTTAACAATTTGAAAAACAATAATGGCACCAATCGTCGCCGCCACTATCGTCACAGTACCGCTCAGAGCCCAACCAAAAATAAATCCTCCAGCAATGCTGAGGATGCCGGCCCCTGGAAGAGAAAGCGCCACGACGCAAATGTAAATCGCCATATACATAAGAAGCGCCAGCGCGAGGTTATCGCGCACATAGCCTTCCAAAGTTGCATGATTTTGAGCAATCGCCTCAAGCGAGACGTATTTTTGAAGTCCAAGCGCATAGGCAGCAGCAATGAGGCCAGCCAACAGGATAAGCGGCAGCCAGCGCCGAAGCGGAGATGGGGCAGGTGTCATGATGGTCCTCGTGGTCATGAAATTCTAATTGGCTCATATCTTTGCCTATGAATAGGGGGTCTCACAGCCTCGTGAGAAGGGTTCAACCTGCGTGTGAGTGGCGTTATAATGCGGTGGCTAATTGTGATTTATCCACCCCCGCGTTGACTTTTGGCCAAGCTTCCATCATAACCCGCCCAACTTAACCAATAAACCTTGGTTTTGGCCTGTTAGTGCTACTGCTAGACTTAGATTTTTCCTTTGTTTTTCAGAAGCTTGCCAAAATCTTATGAATTAGACGGAGTTTCAACGTGAAGCGTACTTTTCAACCATCTAACCTTGTTCGCGCGCGTCGTCATGGCTTCCGCTCACGCATGGAAACAGTAGGCGGTCGCAATGTGATCCGCCGTCGTCGTGCTAAGGGCCGCAAGCGGCTCTCGGCTTAATCCCGGCATTTCCCATGCAGCGCTTGAAGCGGAGGCAGGATTTCGTTGCCGCCGCCAAAGGCGTTTATCAGCCAATGCCGGCCTTTGTTGTGCAAGCCTTGGCGCGAAATGATGACGAACCAGCTCGGATCGGTTTCACCTGCACCAAGAAACTCGGCAACGCTGTCATCCGAAACCGCATCAAGCGCCGCTTAAAAGAAGCAGCACGCCTCAGCTTGCCCAACGTCGTAAAGCTCGGCTTTGATTACGTTGTCATCGGTCGCGCACCTGCCGAAGATCGCCCCTTTCAAGTTCTACAATCAGACCTTATCTCTGCAGCAGAAAAGCTTCACGCCAAAGCTGCAAAATTGCCAGAAACGAGACCAGAATGAACCAACCACCCAATAAAGTTGATCCAAAAAACATGATCCTCGCGGTCGTGCTGTCGATGTTGATCGTGTTTGGCTGGCAATATTACTACGTGGCTCCTCAAGCCAAGAAGGCGCAGGAACAAGCCGAAGTCGTAAAAACGCAAGCAGCCAGTCCACCACCAGGCACAGTTGCAGCTGCAACCACAAAACCAGTGGCTGAAGTTTTGGCAACATCCTCGCGTGTTAAAATCGAAACGGATCAATTCTCAGGCTCAATCAATCTGACAGGCGCACAGCTGGATGATTTGAAGCTCGAAAAATATCGCGAGCACTATGACCCCACAAGCCCCGCTGTTACGTTGCTTTCCCCGTCCGGTACAGCCAACGCCTATTTCGTCGAGCAAGGTTTGACTTCTTTGCCTGGTTCAACAACAAAACTTCCTGATTCAAAAACCGTGTGGACAGCGCCAGCAGGTGCCGTGTTGACACTCGATAAACCTTTGACTCTCACATGGGACAACGGCGCAGGCTTGAAATTTGAACGCGTCATTTCAATCAGCGATGATTATCTTTTTACAATCAAGCAAACCATCAACAACACAACATCTGCACCTGTGCAGTTTTATCCTTATGCGCGTGTGCAACGCCAAGACACGCCGGTCATTTCCGGCTACTGGGTTTTCTTCGAAGGCATGTTGGGTGTGCACAATGGCGGCATGAATGAAAACAAATATGCAGCACTCAAAGATGCCAAAGTAAAAGATCCAAAAACTGAACCTGTATCGGTCAATAACATCACAGGTGGTTGGTTGGGCTTCACCGATAAATATTGGGCAACAATGTTGCTGCCCGACAAGCAAACAATGGTGAACAATACCTATGAGTATTTAGGCAACGCCGCACGCGATGCTTACCAAGTTCAATATGCAACAAGCGCACCCCTCACTGTAGCGCCTGGTGCGACTGCCACTTACGAAGATCACGTTTTCGCAGGCGCAAAGATCGTTCAGACCATCAACGCAATTTATGCAAAATATGGCTTTGATCGTTTTGACCTGATGATTGATTGGGGCTGGTTCCAACCCATCACCAAGGGCATGTTCTATTTGCTGTCTTGGGTGCACGGACTTGTCGGCAACTTCGGCGTAGCAATTCTGCTCGTAACTGTTTTGGTAAAGCTTGCCGTATTCCCTTTGGCCAACAAATCATACGCCTCAATGAGCCGCATGAAAAAATTGAAACCTGAAATGGATAAGATCAAAGCGGAATATCCTGATGATCGCACCAAGCAACAACAAGCAACAATGGAGCTTTACAAGCGCGAAAAAGTCTCGCCGCTTGCAGGCTGCTTGCCGATGTTTATCCAGATTCCTGTATTCTTCTCACTGTATAAAGTAATCCTCACAACCATTGAACTTCGCCATGCGCCGTTCTTTGGCTGGGTGCAGGATTTGTCCGCGCCAGACCCGACATCAATTTTCAATTTGTTTGGCTTGATCCCTTGGATACCACCTGCAGCCTTGATGATCGGCGTTTGGCCGTTGCTCATGGGCATTACAATGTGGCTGCAAATGCGCCTCAATCCAACACCAGACGATCCAATCCAGGCCAGCATGTTCAACTGGATGCCTGTCATGTTTACTTTCATGCTCGGAACATTCCCTGTAGGCCTTGTGATCTATTGGGCATGGAGCAACACGCTCACTGTGCTTCAACAAAGCTACATTATGAAAAAGAATGGCGTTGATGTGAATCTGTTTGGCAACATATTCAATTCCATTCCCTTCCTCAAGAAAAAGCCGACATCAACTTGAGTAAAGTCTTCACTGAAGAACAATTGCTGGCAGGCAGGCAACTGCTCAATGGCTCAGCCACATTTCGTTTAGGCGTGGCAAAGCTTGAACAGCTGCCGCCACTCAGAGGCATTGAGATCGCTGTTGCCGGCCGCTCCAACGTTGGCAAGTCCACACTCATCAATGCTGTCACAGGCGTAAACGGCTTGGCCCGTGCCTCAAACACGCCGGGCCGCACCCGCGAGCTGAATTTCTTCGAAGTGGGCCGCAACGTCACCCTCGTGGACATGCCGGGCTATGGCTATGCCAAGGCGTCGAAAAAAGACGTGAAAAAATGGCAATCGGTTTTGCGCGGCTATCTGCGCGGACGCGTAGGTTTAACGCGTGCCTTTGTACTGATCGACGCCCGCCACGGCATCATGACACCCGATATCGAAATGTTTGAGATGCTGGATGATGCAGCCGTTGCCTACCAGATTGTCATTACAAAATCAGACAAGATCAAGCCTTCCGAACTCGAAAGCCTGCACGCAGAAACCCTTGCCCTGATCAAGAAGCGCGCCGCGGCATACCCCACAATTCACATTACATCTGCCGAAAAGGCATTTGGCATTGACGAGCTGCGGGCCGAGATCGCAGGCCTTGCCAACGGCTAGAGCACATTTCTTGTCAATCAGAGGGAACCGCCTGTTAAACAAGAATGTGCGTTACTCACCCTTGGAAACTCCACAATTTCCCCTATAAGGCCAAAGTCAAATTCGGGGTTGAATCGCAATGACCATGACAGACATTTCCACAACTGCACGCATTCTTTCCGAAGCGTTGCCATTTCTGCAACGTTATGATGATCAAGTCATCGTCGTGAAGTTTGGCGGCCATGCCATGGTCGATCCCAAGCTTGCCCATCAATTTGCGCGCGATATGGTCATGCTAAAAGTTTGCGGCCTCAATCCGGTCGTCGTTCATGGCGGCGGCCCGCAGATTAATCGCATGCTGGATAAGCTCGCAGTGAAAGCCGAATTCCGCGATGGTTTGCGTGTAACGGATAACGACACGATGGAAGTGGTAGAAATGGTGCTGTCTGGTTCCATAAATAAATCCATCGTTGCGTCCATCCAGCAAGCAGGTGGCCGCGCTGTTGGCATTTCCGGCAAAGATGGCAGCTTGCTCATTGCCGAACGTTTCACAAAAAAGAAAACTGATCCCGTTACAGGCGAAGTGACAACAATTGATTTTGGGCAAGTGGGCGAGCCTGCACGCGTGAACGTTGAAATCCTCCACACCATCATGAAGAGCGATGCCATTCCCGTCATCGCCCCCATCGGCGTGGGGTGGGACGGCGACACTTACAACGTGAACGCTGATACCGCAGCAGGTGCAATTGCCGTGGCCCTCAATGCCAAGCGCTTGTTGATGCTGACGGATGTGGCAGGCGTTCTCGACAAAAACAAAAATCTAATCAGCGAGTTAAAACTCTCAGACGTCCAAGGCCTCATCACCGATGGCACCATTACGGCAGGCATGATCCCTAAAATCGAAAGTGCTGCATCAGTCGTTGAAAGCGGCGTTGAAGGCGTGATTATTCTGGATGGCCGCGTGCCCCATTCTGTATTGCTCGAATTGCTCACCCCGCACGGTGTGGGCACGCGCGTTTCCCGGGATGGCGTATGAGAGGTTTTGACCACATCAACACCTGGGTGTTCGATTTAGACAACACGCTTTATCCAGCCTCGTGCAAACTGTTCGATCAGATGCATGTGCGCATGTCTGATTTCATCAAAGAGCGTTTAAACGTCGATCAAGATGAAGCTCTGCGCCTGCGCCGTGAATATTATTTAAAGCACGGCACTACTCTGCGCGGGCTGATGCTTGAACATGATATGGAACCAGCGGACTTTCTCGACTACGTGCATGACATTGATTACACCGCCGTGGCGAACGACGCAGTATTGCAGAATGCATTAGAAAAACTTCCCGGCCGTAAATTGGTTTTCACCAACGGCACCACTGGTCATGCGGGCCGTGTGATGAAACGCCTTGGCGTCGAAGATCATTTTGAAGCCGTATTTGACATCGTCGATTCCGAATACATCCCAAAACCAGCGCGCGGCCCTTATGATAAGTTTGCTATTCTCCACTCCGTCGATGGCAAACACACAGCATTCTTCGAAGACTTGCCCGAAAATCTGGAAGCCCCACACGCCATGGGCATGACAACGGTGTTGATCACGTCCACATCCACCCACGCTGATCAGGCCGAACCATTGCCAATCAAAAATTACATCGACCACACCACATCAAACCTGCCCGCATTTCTAAGCGGCATCGTCAATAAATTACACGGAGAAAAACAATGAAGAATGCACAAGCCATCATCGAAGACGCATGGGAAAACCGCGATGCAGTAAACCTGAAAACCAAGGGCAACACGCGGAAAGCCGTTGAGTTTGCTTTGAACCAGCTCGATGCCGGTAAGCTGCGCGTGGCTTCCAAAGAAACCGGAACATGGGTCACCCATCAATGGCTGAAAAAGGCCGTGCTGCTGTCCTTCCGCTTGAACGATATGGAATTGGTCAAAGGCGGCCCCGGCACATCAAAGTGGTGGGATAAAGTGCCGTCCAAATTCGAAGGCTGGACTGCCAAAGATTTCAGAGCAGGCGGCTTCCGCGCCGTGCCAAATTGCGTGGTGCGCAAATCCGCTTATATCGCCCCAGGTGCCATCCTCATGCCCTCATTCGTAAACCTTGGCGCCTATGTGGATACGGGCACCATGGTCGACACATGGGTCACCGTCGGCTCCTGCGCCCAGATCGGCAAGAACGTGCATCTCTCAGGCGGCGTTGGCATTGGTGGCGTGTTGGAGCCCATGCAAGCTGGCCCCACCATCATCGAAGATAATTGCTTCATCGGCGCGCGTTCAGAAGTGGTTGAAGGTGTCATCGTCGGCGAAGGCTCGGTGATTGCCATGGGCGTGTTCATCAGCGCCTCAACCAAAGTGATCAACCGCATGACAGGCGAAATCCACACAGGCTATGTGCCACCATACTCAGTCGTCGTCTCCGGCAACCTCCCCGGCAAACCCATGCCCGGTCAAAACTGGGGCCCATCAACCTACTGCGCCGTGATTGTGAAGACAGTGGATGCACAGACGAGAAGTAAAACTGCGATTAATGAGTTGCTGCGGGATTGATGCGACAAGCAAACCAACATTCGATTTTTTCGATTTCGAAAAAGCTGTTTCAAATCGCAGTTCGAATGTTGCGCAATACGCCTTGGTTTTTCTTTAGCTTTCGAGGTCGAATCGGAGTTCGACAAATTTGTCTGGGCTCACTCAGCACAGTATTAATTTGTTGCTCTATACTTCAAGCTGTGCGCAACACAGATTACGAAAGATATTTGTCTCTTATTCTTACCGTAATTGGAATCTGGATGATTTTAGCTTTGTGGGTGAAGCGTGTACATGACTGTGGCTTCTCGGGTTGGACGATTTTATCGAGATATTCAGGTTCGAGCCCCTTTACACCAGGTGACGACAACCCGAATCAGTATGGTACACGGGTGAATTTTTGGCAAACCCAAATTGACAAAGCTAAAATCTTTGATTGATCCATTACTCTAAAATGTCAAGCACGCGAAAGCGCGAAAATATGTTTCTTCCCCCTTGTGGGGAGGGCAGGGGCGGGTCGCAATATAGTCGAATTTTTTTCTGCTCCCTCTTCAGGAGCAACCCCCACCCTAACCCTCCCCACAAGCGGGAGGAGAAGTTTGAATTCGTCCAAATCTAAACTTGTTGCAAACCTTCTGCGAACAATTATTCGCTAAACCGTGCGGATGGACTCACTATAAATTTATGACGCCCTAGTATAATATGTCACCATGAAAAATACGCCCACTGACCCCGTCGAAATCCTCCAAAACCTCATCCGCTGCCCCTCCGTCACACCGAAAGACGAAGGCGCGTTGGGCGTGCTCGAAACATTGCTCACCAAATCCGGCTTCACATGCCACCGCCTCGTCTTCAAACAAGAAGGCACACCCGACATTGATAATCTGTTCGCGCGCATTGGCCACACCGCCCCGCATCTTTGCTTTGCTGGTCACACAGACGTGGTGCCAGTCGGCGACGCGAAGGATTGGAAGCAGCCGCCCTTCGCCGCCGAAATTCGTGACGGCCAAATTTACGGGCGTGGTGCCACTGATATGAAAGGCTCCGTCGCCGCCTTCACCGCCGCCGCCATGGACTATGTGAAAGAGCAGGGCACAGATAAGGGCAGCATTTCATTTTTGATCACAGGTGACGAAGAAGGCCCCGCCATCAACGGCACGGTCAAAGTTCTCGAATGGATGAAAAAATTTGGCCATGTGCCAGATCATTGTCTGGTTGGCGAGCCAAGCTGTGTTGATGAACTGGGCGACACCATTAAAATCGGTCGCCGTGGATCGCTCAGTTTCACTGTCACGGTTGAAGGCAAACAAGGCCATGTGGCCTACCCTGAAAAAACCGACAACCCCGTGCATAAACTGGCGCGATTTGTCGACCGCATTTCTTCCACCAAGCTTGATAATGGCAACGACCATTTCGGCCCATCAACTTTAGGCGTGACGACTTTCGATGTTGGCAACGCCGCAACCAACGTCGTGCCAGCCCGCGCCACAACCAAATTCAATATCCGCTATTCAACCGAACATACTTACGCATCACTCCGCGAGTGGGTAGACGCACACATAGCAGCAGTAAAAAATGAACTCGGCGGCAACTGGATCATCACCTCCAGCGAAGGCGCTGAAGCCTTCATCACCGAGCCAGGCGTATTCGTTGCCATGGTGCAAGATGCTGTTGAACAGGAAACAGGTTTGCTACCGAAACTCTCAACCACCGGCGGCACATCTGATGCGCGCTTCATCAAAGACTATTGCCCGGTGCTTGAATTCGGCCCCACCAACGCCACTATACACCAGGTAGATGAGCGTATCAGCGTTGACGAATTAAAAGCCACAACGCAGATTTATAAACGCATTATCGAAACCTATTTTAATACCTGACCGCCGCCAGATATAATCCACTCGGCGGCGCAACCGCACCACAAGCGGTGCGGTTTTTGGCTTCAAGTGCGTGCTTCATATCAATCGGCTTCCACTTGCCCTCGCCAACGAGGCGCAGTGATCCAGCCATCGAGCGCACTTGATGATGCAAAAAACTCCGCGCCTCCGCCACAATCTCAATCTCATCGCCATAACGCGAAACCTCAAATCGCTCCAAAGTTTTGGTGGCTGAATTGGCTTGGCACTCGGCCGCGCGAAAGGTCGTAAAATCATGCGTCCCAACCAGATATTGCGCAGCCTCGTGCATGGCCTCGTGGTTGAGCTTCACAGGAATATGCCACACTTTGTTTTTATCAATCGCAGGCGGCGCGCGGCGGTTTAGGATTCGAAATAAATAATCGCGCCCCGTCGCTGAAAACCGTGCATGAAATTCTGTTGTCACTTCTTCAGCAGCCACCACCGAAACCAAGTGAGGCCGCACATTGCCATTGATTGCATTGATCAGCTCAAACGTATCCCATTCCCGCGGCAAATCCACATGCGCCACCTGAGCCAGCGCATGCACGCCAGTGTCAGTACGACCAGCGCATTGAATATTAAAATAAGAACCATGCAGCTTGATGATAGCCGCTTCTAAAACACCCTGCACAGTGTGGCCTTGGGTTTGATATTGCCAGCCCAGAAACCCCGTGCCGTCATATTCAATTGTCAATCTATAGCGCGGCATCAGGAAAGCCTCATGCCCTTGGGCACCGAAAATCCACGCAGAAACGTGGCGCCGTCCATAACGCCCTTGCCTTCACGTTGCAGCAAAGTGAACCGCAATGCACCTGCACCACAAGCAACGGCTAACTCATCATCCAGCATGTCGCCAGCGCTGCCACGAGCCTCAATAATCCGACACTGTAAAATTTTCACACGCACCCCATTCATCATGCACCAAGCGCCCGGAAACGGCGAAAGCCCGTGAATATGATTGCGCACTTCCAATGCCGATTTCGAAAAATCAATATGCGCCTCAGCCTTCTCAATTTTCTTTGCATAAGTCACACCATCATCAGGTTGAATTATTCCGTGCACTGATGGAGTTTGCAAAGCCTCAACAATCAATTTCGCTCCAACCGCCGCCAACTCATCATGCAATGAAGCAGCCGTTGTGTCTGCACCAATCGCTACCCGCCCCACCTTCAACATCGGCCCCGTATCAAGCCCCGCTTCCATCCGCATAATGGTAACACCCGTCTCAGCATCCCCCGCCATGATCGTCCGTTGAATAGGGGCCGCTCCCCGCCAGCGCGGCAGCAACGAAGCATGCACATTAAAACAACCAAACTTCGGCGCATCCAGAACTGCTTGTGGAAGCAGCAAACCATAAGCCACCACCACAGCCGCATCCGCCTTCACATCAGCAAACCGCTGCTGCTCGTCCACTGATTTCAAAGACAATGGCGTGCGAACTACAATCCCGAGCGCCTCCGCAAATGCATGCACAGGCGTGGGCCTGAGCTGCAATCCCCGCCCACTGGCGCGCGGCGGCTGCGCATAAACACAGGCAATGTCATGCCCCGCGTCGATCAGCGCTTTCAAAGTGGAAACGGCAAAATCCGGCGTGCCCATAAATATCAGGCGCAACTTAAAGCTTCCCCAGCTTGTCAGCCTTCTGGAATTTCTTGATTACCCGCGCTTTTTTGAGCCGCGAAATATGATCAATAAATAGCACCCCATTCAAATGATCAATCTCATGCTGCAACACAGTGGCCGTCAGCCCTGTCGCGTGCATTTCTGCCGCCTCACCAAGTCGGTCAAGATAACGCAATTTAATTTCCTTGGGCCGGTCCACCATTTCATAAAAATCAGGAATGGAAAGGCACCCCTCTTCATAATCGCTGATTTCATCCGAAGCCCAGATAATCTCAGGATTGGCAATAAACAGCGGCTTCTTGACCTCGCCTTCCTTGGCCAAATCCACAACCAGCATGCGCTGCGCCACACCAATCTGAATGGCCGCAAGCCCAATGCCCGGCGCGTCATACATGGTCTCCAGCATATCATCAAAAACCGCCCGCGCATGCGCGTCCACGCTCTTCAGCGGCTTGGAAACACTCCGCAAAATCTTTTCGTCGGGCAGGGTTATGATGGGTCGAACGCTCATGGGGCCTCAAATAGGATAGCCGAGGTTTATCGTCAATCTTTTCAAATGGAGCGCTGGCCTTTCAAATAATGCCCATTGGCGCTAGACATAAAGCGAACTGGTGGGTCATCCTTGTGTCTTGAGCTATTCTGATGGGAAGTCACTTCATGCCTTACGCATCTGCAAATTTAATCGACTACGAGCGCTACCCGATCAACCAAGAAAGTGCAGCGCGAGATACCTTGCTGAACAAAGTCCGTATTGACCTGAAACGAGACGGTTGCGCTGTCATCAAACAATTTCTCACATCCGAAGGCGTTGTCGCACTCACAGCAGAGGCTGATCAAGTGGCAGACAAAGGCCACCGCAGCTTCAACCGCACCAATGTTTATTTCTCGAAAGACGATCCAACTTTGCCGGAAGACGATCCGCGCAGACAGTTCTTTGATCGCTCGAATGCGTTTGTGCCCGCAGACAATTTTCCCAAACATGGCCCTCTTCGCACAATTCACGATAGTCAGGGCTTCGACCGCTTCATCCAAGATTGCCTTCAGGAGAATGAATTCTACCGCTACGCCGATCCATTGGCAGACGTCATCGTCAACACGGCTGAGGAAGGCAACGGCTTTCCCTGGCATTTCGACACGAACAACTTCACCGTCACGCTGGCCATACAAAATGCCGAAAAAGGCGGCGCATTCGAATACGCGCCTCACATTCGCGAGGGCGATGAGAATTTCGCTGAAGTCTCCCGCGTGCTCAACGGCACATCAAACAAGGTAAAGGTGCTAAACCTGGAACCAGGCGACCTTCAGATATTTCGTGGGCGCTACTCGCTGCACAGGGTGGCCCCTTTGAGCGGACCGCGGCGGCGCTATGTTGCAATCTTCTCATATGTCGGCGAACCCAACATGGTCGGCACCCCAGAGCGAGCAAGACAACTCTACGGCCGAACCCTGCCCATCCACCATGAACGCGCAGGGCAAAGGGCCGATTCATATCTCGATTGAGCGGGATTTTTGTTCGCCTGAGATTTATGAGCCGAAGCCACCAATTGATTAAATAACACCGTCGCCCGGCGAAGGCCGGGCCGGGCTACCAACACGCTGCACACTTAAAAGCCCAATCCCGGCCTTCGCCATGATGACGATTTGGCTGCGTCTAATTCTTTATGACTGCCCGCTGCCATATCGAACTCGGTCGTCCTGACAAAACTCCAAGGCAAATTTTGTTGCTTGATTTTATACGAATACTGATATGTTTCTATTGCGACATGAAATGCATATTCTTTCTCGGCAGCACGCCGCCTGAATTTGATGTGATGGAGAAGCTATGATGGAAAAGAAAATCAAGGTTGAAAGCTTTGCCAATGTCTGGGACGCCATCATGGACACGCCCGAAGAAGCCGCAGCCATGACCATGCGTTCAGACTTGCTCATCACCCTCACCGAACATGTCAAAGCCTGGAAACTCACGCAAGCCGCCGCAGCAAAACGCCTCGACATCACCCAGCCCCGCCTAAATGATTTGCTCCGTGGACGGATCAATAACTTCAGCATTGATTCACTGATAAGCTTGGCCCGAAAAGCCGGACTGACAGTCGAACTAAAAATCAAGAAGGCGGCATAAGGCTCGTTCAAAAATTAAGAAATATAGTGATAGCGCATTTCTACGGGGCAAGCTTGACTGCAGATACTAGAAAATCATAATGCCTCTTTGCCTTTTTCTGTCATCGCTGAATTGAGGGAGTTTAGTTCTGTGGGTGAAGCCAAACGACGAAGCGCAGAAATTGGTGTCTGTAGTTATTGTGGAGAATTGCAGGGGCTTTCGGATGAACACATAGTTCCATTTGGCTTGGGAGGTAAACTTGTCCTTAAGAAATCGAGCTGTTCAGCGTGCGCAAAGGTCACAGGCATTCTCGAGCAGAAATTATTGCGGGGCCACTGGTGGCCGCAGCGAATTCGGGCCGGCCTTCAATCTCGAACCAAACACAAAGAAGTTGAGCCATTAAATGTGACTGTAATTCGCGGCGATGGTGGAGAATTTGGCGCCCAACTGCCGCGAAACGAGCAGACTGCATTCTTTGAACTTGGATTATCCAAGCCTTGAAATTTAATTGTCAGAATTTCAAGTGGTGAGCCATCTGCCGAATTTCCAACAATCCGTTTTTTGGGAGCTCCACCGAATAGTTATATGTTGGATGATCAGAGGATTACGCTCAGAAGCAACGAGAAAATCCGATTGCCAGTTGATGATAGCGCTATTGAACTCTCAAGATTTCTCGCAAAAGTCGGTCATAGCTATGCGATAAGTAAAAGAGGGTTGACTTATTGCAAGGAGTATTTTCTTCCAAAAATTATCTTGGGGAAAACCGAAGGTGCCCTTACCTATGTAGGAAACGGTTCAAGTGAACTTTTAGGGGCGCGACTTCCTGGCAACGAACTTCATGCCCTGATGGAACGTCGAAATGGAGATTTTCTTACGGTATATATACAATTGTTTCGAATGATTGGTGACCCGCCGCCAGTTTACGAAGTTGTTGTTGGATCGTTGAAGTAAAGTATGTTTCAAATTGCACAAACAGCACATTCAACTCACCTCACCCCCCTACCACGTCTCCGCCCCACTTGCCATTTTCACCAAAAACCACCATATAGCCCTTCGAGAGGTTGGCAGCGGACGTTTCGCTCGCCAACTGGGTCAGGACCGGAAGGTAGCAGCCCTAACGAGACCGTAATGGGTTGCTCGTCCAGCCTCTCACTCAAGCATATTTCAATCGGGTGAAATCACCTGATTGAAATATGCTTCTAAACAACGGGTCACGTCGAATGATTTGGACAACGTCCAAATCGTAAACATTTCTAATCTCAGAAAGCACATGGCAGACTCAACCACAGCGACAAACGCAGCGGGCTACCGCGTTTTAGCGCGCAAATATCGCCCCAAGGATTTTTCTGACTTGATTGGTCAGGAAGCCCTTGTGCGCACCCTCACCAACGCTTTCACCACTGGCCGCATCGCCCAGGGCTATATGCTCACAGGCGTGCGTGGCATCGGCAAAACCACCACGGCGCGGTTGATTGCCCGTGCGCTGAACTATCCAAACGGCCCCACCATGGTTATGCCCGAAATGACTTCGGGCTGCCAAGCCATTCTGGAATCGCGCCACATTGATGTGATCGAAATGGACGCCGCATCCAATACCGGTGTTGATAACATGCGCGAGATTATCGACAGCGTGCGCTATGCCCCGGTGCAGGCCAAATATAAAGTTTATATCATCGACGAAGTGCACATGCTGTCCAAAAGCGCCTTCAACGCGCTGCTTAAAACTTTGGAAGAGCCGCCGCCGCATGTGAAGTTCATTTTCGCCACAACCGAAATTCGCAAAGTTCCCGTCACCATTCTGTCGCGCTGCCAGCGTTTTGATTTGAAGCGCCTGGATGCGGCATTGCTGATGCAGCATTATGGCAAGATCGCTAAGCTTGAGAATGTTGAAGCCGAGGAAGAAGCACTGCGCATGATAGCCCGTGCTGCCGAAGGCTCGGTGCGCGACGGCTTGTCACTTCTCGATCAGGCGATTGCTTACGGCGATGGTCATGTGAAATCAGCAGATGTCATGAACATGCTGGGGTTGATTGATCGTGGCCAGGTGATCGGGCTTTTCGATGCGGTGATGGCTGGCGATGCGCCGCGCATGTTGGCTGACGTGGCACGCCAATACGAAGCAGGCGGCGACCCAGAAACGATTTTGACCGACATGGCCGATTTTGTGCACTGGGTTACACGTCTCAAATTAGTGCCTGATTCCGCATTGATGGACCAGTCGCGCACCGAAGAAGAAAAGACCGAAGGCGTTGATTTTGCTAAGCGCCTCGGCATGGCCCATCTCACCCGTGCATGGCAAATGCTGCTCAAAGGCATCACCGAAACCGCATTATCCAACCAACCGTTGCAAGCCGCTGAAATGGTGCTCATACGCCTGGCTCATGCAGCCAATTTTCCTTCAGGCGAGGATTTGGCCAAACTGGCTCAAGAAGCAAAACCGCAACCCACGCGCTCCGCCCCACAAGTGCAGCTTGTTTCACCGCCTGATCGTGGCGGCTTCGCCATACAGGAGCGAAGCAATCTCGCGGTGGCACCAGCACAAATTCCTCCGTCTACGGAGCAAATCGCTACACCCCGCACCTTCAAGAATTTCAGCGACATCATCGCGCTGGCCACCGAACGCCGCGACATCAAATTAAAGACCGACCTCGAAACCTATATCCGCCCCATCGCAGTCAGCGAAGGCAAAGTTGAGATCGCGTTGGAGGAGGGTGCCAACCCCGCCATCGCCAATGAACTGTCGCGCAAGTTAGAGGCGTGGACCAGCCGGCGATGGATGGTGATGGTCGCAAAAACCGGCGGTGATGCGCCAGCAGCTCAGATCCGCAAAGACGCTAAAGACTCCGCTTTTCGCTCCGCACGCGAACACCCCGATGTGCAGGCGATCCTCAAAAAATTCCCTGGTGCAGAAATCTTGAACGTGCGCGATCTCGAAGCACCCAAACCAATGGAAGAATCCGATGAAGAATCTCGCTGATATCATGAAACAAGCAGGCCAAATGCAAGCCCGCATGGCCGAAATGCAGGCGCGTCTTGAAGCAACCACCATAGAAGGCCAATCCGGCGGCGGCATGGTGAAGGTCAAGATGACCGGAAAATCCGCGGTCACCGGCCTCGATATTGACGCGTCATTGCTCAAAGCGGACGAGAAAGAAATTCTCGAATACTTGATAATCGCCGCCTTGGCCGACGCCAAAAACAAAGCTGAAAACATCATGGCCGCCGAAATGAAGACAGTCACTGGTGGCATGCCACTGCCTCCCGGTTTTAGTTTGTGAGAATTCTTCCGCTAACATCCTCCCCCCTCGCGGGGGAGGTGGCACAAAGCGCCGGAGGGGGCATTGCATTGTTGGCCCAGCCCCCCTCCGCTTCGCTTCGCTCAGCACCTCCCCCGCAGAGGGGGGAGGATTAGTAAAAATGAAACGCCAGGCCGGCCCAGAAATTGAGCGCTTGATCCAGCTCCTTGCAAAACTGCCAGGGCTTGGCCCTAGATCAGCCCGCCGTGCCGTTTTGCACCTTGTCAAAAACCGTGAAAAGCTTCTGGCCCCTTTGGCATCAGCACTTGAAGACGCGCACCATAAAGTTAAAACTTGTTCAAGCTGCGGCAATGTCGATACGCTCAATCCCTGCACCATCTGTTCTGATCCAAGACGCGACCGCGCCATCGTCTGCGTGGTCGAAGAAGTGGGAGATCTCTGGGCGCTCGAACGGGCAGGGGCGTGGACTGGCCTTTATCATGTTCTGGGCGGCACACTTTCGGCCTTGGGCGGTGTGCGTCCTGAAGATCTTGATATCAGCGCCTTGGTTGAACGTGCAGCCCAAGGCGAAATCAAAGAAGTAGTGCTCGCTACAAACGCCACTGTTGAGGGCCAAACTACGGCACATTACATCACCGAGCGCTTGAAAAACCTCGGCGTTGCCACATCGCGCCTGGCACATGGCGTGCCCGTCGGAGGCGAGTTGGACTATCTCGACGAAGGCACACTAACACAGGCCATCCGCGCCAGACGTCCGTTTTAATACATCGCGTTAACACTTTCTAAACCCTGATTCATTCGCATTTGATTGAAATGCGTTTGTGGTTCGCTGCTTGCTCCTCGTCTCTCAACAGATTGGCCCACGTGCCAGATTGAGACAGGAGAACAAGATGCGTTTGACCAATAAAATTGCCAGCACCTTTAAGCGCTATGCCAAAGCTGAAAGCGGTACCACTGCGATCCTGTTTGCAGCAACTCTTATCCCAATGCTCGCAGCCGCGGGCGCAGCAATGGATTTTGTGAGTTTCTATAACACACGCACCCACATGCAAGCGGCCCTTGATGCGGGTAGCTTAGCTGGCGCAACTGCCGCTGGCGCCAGCGCGGCAACGCGCATCCAGATCGCCACTGATACTTTCAATGCTAATATGAACGCCGCTGACTTGGCCAACACCTCAATAAAAGTGAATTTCAAACCAAACGCCAAGACGGTTGAAGGCACAGCGAGCCTGACAATGCCAACAACATTGATGAGCCTGGTCGGCATTGATGCAATGGACGTTGGAGCCAATTCCGAAGTTAGCATCCCAACCGATAAAAACGCCGAAATTACCTTCGTGTTGGACTATTCAGGCTCAATGACTGAAATTGCAGGTAGCCAGATTAAGTATGTGGCCATGCGCGATGCTGTTACAAAACTGGTTAATAATTTAACCTCATCTAACCCCAGCAAACTGAAATTTGCACTTGTTCCGTTTTCTGATCAGGTACTCACTGATATTCCAAATCAATATGTATACGGACAACCAGCAGTGGGCATGTGGACGGGTTGCACGCTAGACAATCCATGGCCCTATAATTTGACTGACGTGCCCCCCGCCGCTGGCAATGGATCAAAGTGGAATCAGCCAGTTCCAAAGAAGTCGTCATGTTCTGGTTATGCGGCGCGCAATTTAAAGCTTCGCCCATTGAGCAATGATTTTTCTGGTCTGAAGTCCCAGATCGCTTCGATGACACCTTATGCTTATACCCACATCGCTTTGGGCGTTCAATTTGGGTATCAGACACTTTCGCCAAACGGCATTTATAATGCCAGTGGCAAGGTCGCCAAATATGACGACTCCAACACAATTAAGTATCTGGTTGTGTTGACGGATGGCAAGCAAACTGAAGATGGATTTGGTATCGGCGGAGTGCGCGATGTTGCGCAAGGCGAAAACAATCTGGTAACTCTGTGCGACAAAGCAAAGGCCGATGGTATTCAAATTTTGACCATGGCTGTCGGCATAGATGATCCCGCCACGAATGCGCGCCTGCAAGCTTGTGCGTCAGACACTGCAAAAAACTTCTATGTAATCAACACAGCTGATGACATGGCCCAAGCCTTCACTACTATCACTGGCCAAATCGCTCAGCAGGCTTATTTGAGCAAGTAAAATTGTTACACACTAGAGTTCTGAAACAACAACACCTATATGAGGGGCATGGCTGAAAATCCATCGCCCCCATTTTTTGTGTCAACCTACAGCAAGCTGCCGGAAAGCCTTTTTCGCGCCGCAGATTCGAAGCTCGTCGAAGCGCCAAAAGCTGTTTTGTTGAATGATGCATTGGCAGCTAAAATCGGCATCTCAACCCAGTGGCTGCATTCCCCAGACGCATTAAATGCGCTGGTCGGCAACCAAGCCTTGCCTGAAATTCCGCGCATCGCCATGGCCTATGCAGGCCATCAATTCGGTAATTTCGTTCCAAGCCTGGGTGATGGCCGCGCCGTTTTGCTAGGCGAAATCAACGGTTATGATCTGCATTTGAAAGGCTCAGGCCGAACTGTATTTTCGCGCGGTGGCGATGGGCGCGCCACATTGAGCGCGATGCTGCGCGAATACATCATCAGCGAGGCCGTGGCAGCACTTGGTATTCCCACAACGCGTTCTCTTGCGGTCATCGAAACAGGAGAAGAAGTACCCCGCGAAAGAATGGAACGCGGTGCAGTTTTAACACGCGTCGCTCAAAGCCATGTGCGTGTGGGCACATTTCAATATCTCGCAGCGCGCGGCGAAGAGGGGGCAATGCAAGCGCTTGTTGATCATGAGGTAGCAAGAAATTTTGCAGGCGCACCAGAAGGGCCAGATCGCTTCATCTGGTTCCTCCGCCAAGTCATCGCCCGCCAGGCCACCCTGATTGCCAAATGGATGTGCGTCGGCTTCATTCACGGCGTGATGAACACAGACAACATGCAAGTGGCAGGCGAAACCATCGACTATGGCCCGTGCGCCTTCATGGACGCGTTCGATCCACAAAAAACCTTCAGCTCAATCGATGTCAACGGCCGCTATGCTTGGGACAAGCAACCCGTCGTCGCATTATGGAACCTCACACGCTTGGCCGAAGCCATGTTGCCACTGTTTGCACCTCACACCGAAGGAGCAATAGCTTTGGCTGAAGCAGAACTGAAACAGTTCATGCCACAGTTTGAAATTGCATTCGAAACCAGCATGGCCGCCAAACTTGGTATCAGTGAAAGCAACCCGGAATTTATTGCAAAAACGTTGCAAAACCTGGCCAATGAACACCTTGATTTCACATTGTTTTTTTCAACACTCACACAGGCGGTTGAGAAGGGCGACGATATCAGAATTTTGCAACTGTTCAGCAATCGCACAACTGCTACACAGTGGCTTGAAGCGTGGCATCAACTTCTAAACCCGCAAAGCCTGGAAATAATGCGAGTCGCAAATCCAATTTATATTCCGCGCAATCACCGCGTTGAGGAAGCATTGGCCGCAGCAAACCGCGACGACTTAAAACCACTGCATCGTCTCTTGAAAGTTCTTTCCAAGCCATACGATAAACATGAAGCTGATGAAGAACTTGCGTTGCCACCACAGACCAGTGAAGAGGTTTTCCAAACATTCTGCGGAACGTAAAGCTCTAACCTGAAGCCAGCCTCTTCTCGGCAACAGCGCTCTCAACCGCCGTTACTTCGCCCACATCCATGCTTTCGATCTTCATGGCGCGCTTGGTAATACGGTCAGTTGAAATACCTAGCTTGTCCAAATCAGTGTTGGCCATTTCAAAGTGTCGTTTCAAATCGCCCACGCGGTCCTTCATGCGGCCCACGTCTTCGAGCAGCTTCACCACTTCACCTTGAATAACATGCGCCTGTTCGCGCATGGCAGCGTCTTTCACAATGGCTTGCATGGTTTGCACAAGCAACATCAACACATTGGGGGAAGCCAAGATAATCCGCAAACGGTGCGCCTTTTGCACCACGTCTTCGAACTTTTCATTCAGCTCCGCATAAATCGATTCAGACGGCACAAACATGATGGCGGTTTCATGCGTCTCGCCATGCACCAGATATTTCTCGGCGATGTCTTTCACATGTTTAAGCACATCCGATTTCAAACGGTTCTCGGCAGCCTTGTGCGAAACATCATCGCCCGCTTCACGCATCGCATTGTAAGATTCCAGCGGAAACTTGGAATCAATCACCAGCTTCAAACGAGAATCCGGCAAACTGATGAGACAATCAGGCCTCGTTCCATTCGAAAGTGTC
>CAXTKH010000052.1:0-22996 GCA_964244815.1 uncultured Aestuariivirga sp.
TGTCAACCATGTCCCCGAACATATGTCAGCTATGTCCCCGGGCTAAACAGCAAGCGGGGATAGGCTTCTTTAAACGACAAGCACAATGTTGTAACGTGACGTTTTTTATCGCAGTCGGAAATTATGCTTCTAAATTAACTCAGGAAACGGAGTTGGAGTTTTAATAGAACGAATTTGATCGTACAACTTCTTGGCACCCACCAACCTGCCATGGGCAGCTTTATCAGGCTTACGACGTTCCGTTTCCTTCCAAGGCTGAGGTGATTGTTCTTCAAGATGTAAGAAAAGTGCAGTAGCGGCAAGCTCAAGTTCAACTGCATTAGCTGCAGCGCCTAAACTCAACAAACTACGGCGTGAAGTATCATCGCTTAATCCATCAATAGGGATCGTATAGATAGAGTACGAACCGCCCCACGAAGCCTCCTCCTCTTTTTCATTTAAAAAACCGAGCAAACTCGCAGAGCGAGCAGCTTCCGCAGCCTGCTCGCTATAAGGTCCATAATGCTTGTAAACAAAAGGGATATCATCCTCAAATCCTGACGCAGCAAGAAGATAAATCATCTTCTGCAATTTTGTGCGTCCAACAACACGACCGCCGGCATCGCGAACAACATGAGCAACTCTCAGCGCAAGATCATTTGACATTTGCTATCCCCTCCAGAATGGCGTTTGAAACTTTTGACTTTGCAAGTTGATCGTCCTTGTCAACATACGCACGCAAAATCTGAAATGTACGCAACTCACGAACTACAACAGAGCGGTCTTCCAAATTAACAAGTTGACCTCCATCAGTCTTAACCCAGATCTGATCAAGAGGACCCTTAGAACCTCCTCCTCTACGTTTGTAAGGGGAGCGCTCATCCCAGTCCAGTAACCAACTCGGAATAGCGCCTTCAGCAGAGTTAGCCAATGATTCGGTTAAGTGTATCTTTATGTGTTCACAACAGCGATTAATACGGTCAATTAAGCCAGCTTCATTTGAACTAGCTGGATCAATAGCATGTGTCACTTGCCCCCGAATATCTATGCACCTCAAAACGTCTCTATCCCTAATGCGCTGTGAAAACTGACTAACCAAGGCGTCACGGGCCTCAGCCATCATAGATAATGCCCCAGTAATCACAGAATCGTCGAGACATAAAACAACCTCGAGATTATCTGGATCCTTTCCAAACCGGATCAACGGATGTTGATCCGGCAATCCAGTCTCATCAACTCGCCCCTGTCTCACCAAATCAATAATTCTAATTAAAGTTTTCTCAAAAAGTTTTTCCAGCCCACGTGTAGTTTTGTGGAGATAAATTGTAGGATACAATTGAAAAAGTCCAAGTACGTAAGCTTCTGCGGCGAGAGCCGCTTTAGGACCAATAACAAATGTATCAATAGGATCGAGTTTCTGATCATCAACCACAGACGGAAGTTGGCCAATGTCTAAATTGTCAACCAACCATCGAAAATCAATTCCTGCATGTTGCGATCCTGCCATCATTCGATCACGCCTAACATAGTCCAACCTATCAGCATCGAACTGACTCGACACTACCGCATGTTGAACTCTCTTAACGCCATTCTTGCGTAAGATATCGGCAACGTTCTCAGCAAAACCCTTACCCATTTCCTTAGTTAGAAAATCAAAAATCTCACCTTTAGTAATCAGCTCCACGCTTAGGTTTTCATGATCGGCAAATTTCAATCCAAAATGCTTGCCAACTTTTTCAAATGCATGGCTAAAGGGACCGTGGCCCAAATCATGCAAAAGCGCGGCCGCCAAAGCGTGTTTTTCATCAGACTCTCGTCTCACGACATCACTACGCTTTACGACTTGCATAAGTTCCCGAGCTGTATGAAAAACACCCACGCTATGAGCGAAACGCGAATGAGTTGCACCGGGATAAACAAATTCAGAGAACCCAAGTTGTTTTATACGACGCAACCTTTGGAAAGGCCGTTTTTGCATAACTTGCCAAAGTACACCTTCAAGTTGATCAACCTTCGGGCTGGCGAAAACGATCAAGTCATGAACTGGATCGCGTATTCTTTGAGGCTTAGGAGGCATCATTAGATCATATTGTTCATTTTTTGTTCCGTCAAGTAAAAGTGTAACTTTTCACCTTCTTAAGGTGAGCTCAAAACCTACGATACTAACTCCTTCCCGCCCGATTAACTCCACTCACCACAGCCTTCAAGCTTGCCACCACGATGTTTTTGTCGATGCCCACACCAAAGAGCGAAGACCCATCGGCCAGTCGCAGTTCCACATAGGCAATCGCGGCGGCACTTGCTCCATGACCCATGGCGTGTTCGCGGTAGTCGGCGATGTCGAAGGCCACGCCACTATCCTTGCGGATGGCGTCAACGAAGCCGTCGACGGGGCCGTTGCCGTGGCCGGAGACGGTTTTGAGTTTGCCGTCCACCATCAGTTTGGCGCTGATGGGTTGGTCGCCGTGGTCGCTGGTGGCGTGGTGTTCCACGAATTTATAGCGGCCATTGCCTTCCAGGTATTCTTGTTCGAATGCGGCCCAAAGCCTGTTGGCTTCAACTTCAACGCCCTCCCCGTCAGCGATCGTTTGCACGGCTTTGGAGAATTCGATTTGCAGGCGCCGTGGCAGATCAATGCCGTGTTCAGTTTCCATCACATAGGCGATGCCACCTTTGCCGCTTTGGCTGTTGATGCGCACCACGGCTTCGTAACTTCTCCCTAAATCCATGGGGTCAATCGGCAGGTATGGCACTTCCCACAAGGGCTGATTGCTGGCCTTCATGGCTTTGAAGCCCTTATTGATGGCATCCTGATGCGAGCCTGAAAACGCGGTGAACACCAGCTCGCCCGCATAGGGGTGGCGCGGGTGGATGGGCAGCTGGTTGCAATATTCGGCCATGCGCACCAGGTCATTCACGTTGGAAATATCCAGTTGTGGATCAATGCCTTGGCTGAACATGTTCATAGCAAGGGTTATGATATCCACATTGCCTGTGCGCTCGCCATTGCCGAAGAGCGTGCCTTCAACGCGGTCAGCGCCTGCCATCAAGCCCAGCTCGGTTGCGGCCACGGCGCAGCCGCGATCATTATGGGCGTGGAGGGAATAGATAATCGAGTCGCGGTTTTTGATGTTGCGCACAGACCATTCGATCTGGTCAGCATGGATGTTTGGCGTTGCGGCTTCTACTGTGAATGGCAGATTGAGGATCAAGCGCTGCTGAGGCGTGGGCTCAATGACATCCATCACCGCTTCGCAGATTTCTTTCGAGAAATCGAGTTCGGTGCCCATGAAGCTTTCGGGGGAATATTGAAAGCGGATGGCTGGTTTCATGCCGCTTTCGTCCGTCATTTTGCGGATAAGTTTTGCCGCCCCCACGGCGATGTCCCTGATGCCAGCGCGGTCTTTTTGAAACACCACGCGGCGTTGCAGTTCGGAGGTTGAATTATAGAAATGCACGATGGCGTGTTTGGCGCCTTGAATGCCTTCAAACGTGCGGCGGATCAAATCCTCGCGGCATTGCACGAGAACCTGGATGGTCACATCATCGGGGATCAGATTGTTGTCGATCAGGTGGCGGCAGAAATCGAAATCCGTCTGGCTGGCGGACGGAAAGCCGATCTCGATTTCCTTGAAGCCCATCTTGACCAGCGCATTCCACATGCGGATTTTGCGGTCGGGGCCCATGGGTTCGATGAGCGATTGGTTGCCGTCGCGCAAATCCACACTGCACCAGATGGGTGGGGTGGTGATTTGGGATGTAGGCCATTTGCGGTTCGGCAAATCTATAGGCGCGAAGGCGCGGTATTTCTGGGTGGGATTGATCATCATGATGTTTATGTCTCGTTCTGCTTATTTAGGGTGATTGGATTGGTTCCCCTGCAGCGCCTGGGCAAACGCCCGGAAGGCCCTCAGGGGCTGATAAGCAGAAGCTTCAATAATGTTGCGTTCGATGACATGGCGTTTGTGTATCGCAATTTGAGATCGAAGGCAAATTTTAACCACAGGGTTGTAGAAGACACAGACTCGGCTTAGTTTTGTCACAGTTTATGTGCAAACGACGGCCATTAATTTTTGGGAATCAATTATGATCAAGTCACTTTCTTACGCAGCAGCTTTCAGCATGGTATTTGGCGCTTCAGCAATGGCTGGCACCTGCCAGGATGATGTGGCCAAAATTGATGCCGCTTTGAAAACAGCTACTCTTGATGCCGATGTTAAAACTGAAGTGACAGATCTTCGCGAGCAAGCCATTCAGCTTTGCGGCGCTGGCAATGAGAAAGAAGGCGTGGACGTGACCGCTCAGGCCAAGACGCTGCTCAGCATCGAGTAATCAGGCCGCGAAAGCAAGTACTGCACTGATCAGCGCTAGAACTGCTCCGGTAATCGCAATATGCGATAACATTTTAGCGCGTCCCCGCAGTGCCATGTTTTCGGTGGCCAACATTTTCTTCACAGTTGCTCGGGCTGCGAAATGGCACACCACGAAGATCAAAACGAATGCCAGCTTCACGTGGAACCATTTGCTGATGCCAGCCATGCTGCGCAGATTGGCAAGCAATAGCCCGCCACTGACCAGAATGATGATCACGGCTGCATCATGATATTTGCGGTTGGCAAAGCGACCCATGGCGAGACCTTTGGCAATGTCGCCGGTTTGCGATTTGGCTGTGGCGAGATTGACGATGTTGGAAAAGCCGATGCCGATGCCGATTGCGATGGCAAGCAAGTGAAGTGCTAATATCAGTTGGTGGTAACTCACAGGTCTATCTCTCCGCTCATCATGCGCACAGCTGAACCGCCGACGCGAACTGCTGTTAGCTTGGCAGATTTCACATCGGCTTCAAGTTTTAAATCGGAGGGGCGGCCCATTTCATAGCCCTGCTCCAACTGCCAGACATGCGTTCCGTCTTTGAGCTTTTCTGCTTTTAGCAATTGTGCGGCAAGGAGCGCAGTGGCTGAGCCTGTTGCAGGATCTTCCGGGATGCCGCCTGTGGGTGAATACATGCGGGTGCGAAAAGCCGCGTTTGGCGCGTCGCCACCGCGGGTGTAGAGATAGGCTGCATCGGCTGTACCGCCGAGAGGCTTTAGTATTTCTGACCAGTATGGTTCGCGTACTTGGGATTTTTCCAGTGCAGCGCGGGTTTTGACTGGCACATAGAAAAAGCGTGGGCCGCCTTCCAAGCTGGTCATAGCGTGGCCATCGAAGCCTATGTCTTCGAGTTCGAGATTGAGGGCTTTAGCGGCGGCGTCGATCGAGGGTAAGCCTTTGTCGACGATAAAAGGAATAACGGGTGCCGTGAACACCCCAGAACAATGGTCTGCGATGCGGGTGATTTTAACGGGTGTGAGACCCGCTTTCAGCTCGAGACGGATTTCAGTGGAAATTGTGCAGCCGCGCTTGCTGTTGAGTTCAGCCAATAAGACCGCAGTGCCCAATGTTGGGTGGCCTGCAAAGGGCATTTCACCGCCGGGAAAGAAGATACGAACTTTGGCAGTGTTATTCGGATTTTCAGGTTTCATCACAAAAGTGGTTTCAGAAAGATTGAACTCTTTCGTGATGGTTTGCATTTGCTCCGTGGACAGATGATCTGCGCCCAAAACGACGGCCAGTGGGTTACCCGCGAATTTGCGAGTGGTGAAAACATCTAAGGTATGGAATTTTAATTTCATGATCGCGCAATGGTGGCGCGGAAATTTATGCGCGGCAAGCAAAACATTGTGCCGATTGTTACAATGTCAGAGCATATGCGTGAGCGCATCATAGATGAGTTTTAGTGATACGATCAGTAGCGCAATTTCCACTGCTTTGAAGAACGGTTTCTCAGGCAAGATTTTCGTAAGTCGAAAACCGGCCCATGCGCCGAACAAGGCCACAGGCACAAGGTAGAGACATTTTTCCAAGCTGATCAAATTGATTTGACCCAAAAACCAGTATGGTGGAAGTTTGAGTGCATTTATGATTGTAAAGGTTATCGTGGACGTGCCTGCATATTTCATTTTGCCAAGTTTTTGCGGCAGAACATACATCTGGAATGGGATGCCACCTGCGTGGGCCACGAAACTGGTGAAGCCTGCGGTTATTCCCCAAAAGATGCCGCGTGGAAGATCGGCAGGTTTTGCTTCAATTTCCTTTTTCTTACTCTTTAGATAAAGATCAACCGAATACCAGATGCCAATGACACCGACGATGAGCTTGACCAAATCATCGCTGTTGTATTGGGCCGTTGCCCAACCAATGCCCAGTCCAATGATAGCTGCAGATACCATGAGCTTGATGTTCCAAGGATCATAGTCTTTTCGGTAAAGCCAGAGGCCATAGAAATCACTGACCACATAAAGTGGAAGCAATAGACCTGCGGCGACAACTGGAGAAATTACCTGCGCCAAGATTGGAACAGCTAGAATGCCTACTCCAGGCACACCGCCCTTTGACGCGCCCACAACAAAGGTTGCAAGGGAAGCAAAGACCCAGAAAACTGTTGTGTCCATTTACTCGGCTGCTAACTTCAAGCTTGCATGATCTAATTTTAAAAATGCGCAGATGTGTTCGACGACGAAATTATGGTCATCGCGCTGTGGAATGCCAGACACTGTTATGGTGCCGACCACGCCAACATTTTTTATGATGATAGGAAAGCAGCCGCCATGTGGTGCTATGTCAATTGGGTTGAAGCCCATGGTTTGATCTAGTGTCCTACCGTTTTGCGCCACTTCCCTGCCGATGTGATAAGAGCTTTTATGCTTGGCCATGACGATGTTGATTTTGCGCTGAACCCAATTCTCGTTTTCAGGAACACTTCCGGGCAATGCTGCGTAAAATAATTTGCGGCCTGCCGATCTGATGTCGATTACGAAGGGATACTTTTTTGCAGCAGCGGCAGCGCGCATGGCTTCACCCAAGCTCCAGGCATCTTGTTCTGTGAAGGATTGAAACTGCATGGATTGTTCTTGGTTTTGGAGTTGGGCAATATCTGCTTCGAGACTCACGAGGTTAGGCTCCGTTTGATTTTGTGGCAGTTTGTATGAATCGGAGCACAAAGGCAAAAGGCTTCTGCGCATTTTTTTGAAACGGAGTGGAATTCATCCCGGATTGGAGTGTGGCAAATTTCTGGCTTTGAAGGGCAGTTAATTACATAATCGTAACAAAATTGCCGCCTTTTAAACAAGATTAAAAGCGATTACACTGCGCGTTGTTGTGATTCAGGACATCACGGCAATCGAGCACCGGGCTTTCAGGCGGCGGGCGGGCCACTCATACTATAAGGAATTTCTCAATGTCCAAAACTTTACGTAACATGTCACTTGCAGTGGCTTTGATGGTACTGTCAGCTCCAATGCTTGGGCTTGAAGTTCAGGCTAAAGAAAGCTTCATGAAAGCTTGTTCGACCAAGTACAAAGCTGCCAAGGCTGCGAATTCTGCTGAAGGTAACATGAAGTGGACGGACTTTATGAAAAGCCAGTGCGCTGCCGATGCAGCTGCTGCTGAGCCAGCACCAGCTGAACCAGCTCCAATGGTGAAGCCAGCTAAAGCTGCCAAGGCTGCAAAAGCTGTTGCACCCGCGGCGACAACTGTAGCCACGCCTTCAGGCAGCTTCATGCAAAATTGTTCTGCAGCTTGGAAAGATTTGAAAGCCAAGAACGCCGTTCCAGCCGGGATGGCATGGAAAGACTTCGTTGCCGCCAAGTGTGTGGTTACCGGAGCTGCACCCGCTGCCGTGACGCCAGTTTCTGTGAAGAAGAAGCCAGCTGCCGTTACCATGGATCCAACACCGGAAGAGCCAGCTGACACAGCCAATGCCGAACCATTGAAGACAATGGACAAGAACGGCAAAGCCTTCACCCCAGGCCAAATGGCCGCCCACCAACGTGCCCGCGATTGTGGTGCCAAGTGGCGCGCTAACAAGCCAGTGTTTCAAGCCCAATACGGCACATGGCCAAAATATTGGTCTGCTTGCAATGCTGAGATGAAGGCTGCTCAGTAATTTAGCGATTTAACTTACTACTAAGGGCTCCCGTGTCTGGGGGCTCTTTTTTGTTTGACGGTATGTATTATTTATGGTACGTAAGCCGATGCAGGAAATTCCAAAATCTATACCTCTTATTTTTTGGAATTCTGGAGTTGGTAATCAACCTACGCGCGATTGGTTCAAAGCTCTTCCCGAGTTAGAACGGACGAAACTTGGTAAGGATTTGCGGCGTGTGCAGTTTGGTTGGCCCGTCGGAATGCCACTCGTAAAGTCACTTGGAATGGGTCTTTGGGAATTAAGGTCGTCATTGCCAAATAAACGCGAGGCCCGCGTGATATTTTGCATCGTTGATAATACAATTATCGTTCTCAACGGTTTTATAAAAAAGACACAGAAAACGCCATTGGCAGAATTGAATTTGGCTACAAAACGAATGAAGGATGTAATATCATGAAAATTAACCCAAAGCACATCGGCTCCAGCCTTGAAGAGGTTTTGGAAGAGTTTGGCATTCTTGAAGAAGCAACAAATTCCGCCATTAAAAGCGTGTTGGCGTGGCAATTTGCTCAAGAGATGAAAAAGAAACGTATGAGCAAAATGAAAATGGCCGAAGCCATGAAAACCAGTCGTGCGCAGCTTGATCGTTTGCTTGACCCTAAGAGTGGAAATGTGACTTTGGCGACAATGCAGAAGGCTGCGAATGCGGTGGGGAAGAGTTTGCGGGTGGAGTTGGTTTGATAGGCCGGAAGTCAAGTACAGATAAAAAAAAGAAGCTGCCGGACGAAACTGGCGCAAAAGTTGCTTTTGAAATGTCACTCGAACATCTCGCGCGCCTTGCGGTCTACTCCAAAACCGCTCATTCTACGCTCACGTTTGCTACATCAATCAGTAATGTAGTTGAATTTCAAGTTAGGAGTGATTTAATCCAATCTGCTATCGCAATCAGGCGTACGGCGGACTTAATCAATTGCAACAAAGAACTTTCAAAATTTAAGGTCTTTGAAGCTCGAAGATCAATCGAAAAAAACAAAGAACTTAATTTCTACAATACGCGAAGTTACATGTCATTTTCGGAACTTTTGAACAAAATTGTCCACCATAGAGAACTACAACTTATGGACAACGAACTACTTGAAACTAAATCAGCACCAGATTTAGTTGAAGATATGAAGCGTATTGCAAGAATTCAAAAACTCCGACGGCCAGTGGAAACTCTAATTTCGATAAAATCCGACAAAGGAGCCAAACTAATTTTTGCGCTGACTGATTATGTCAAGCAAGCTCTTGAGTTTTTAGAAATTGCCGAAGAGAAACTGGCGGACAGGGGTGTTTGGGTCGGTTCGTATCAATTTAGCTAGTTCAAATTATTTATCCAATCGAAACCAAAAAAGGGCCACCTCTCGGCAGCCCCCTTTTTAACCAGCATACAGATCAGACTAATTCCGTGCTTTATCCACCAGCTTGTTCTTGCCAATCCACGGCATCATTTCGCGGAGCTTGGCACCAACAGCTTCGATCTGGTGCGTGTCGTTGTTGCGGCGGATGGCTTTGAAGCGGGCAGCGCCGGCGCGGTATTCTTGCATCCAGTCGCTGGTGAATTTGCCGGTTTGAATGTCGTGCAGGACACGCTTCATTTCTTTTTTCGTTTCCGAAGTGATGATGCGTGGACCGGTTACGTATTCGCCCCATTCGGCTGTGTTCGAGATTGAATAGTTCATGTTGGCAATGCCGCCTTCATAGATCAGATCCACGATCAGCTTCACTTCATGCAAGCATTCAAAATAAGCCATTTCTGGCGCGTAGCCCGCTTCAACCAAAGTTTCGAAGCCCGCGCGGATCAACTCAACCAAGCCGCCGCAGAGAACCACTTGTTCGCCGAACAAATCGGTTTCGCACTCTTCTTTGAAGGTTGTTTCAATAACACCGGAACGCCCGCCGCCAACGCCTGAGGCATAAGACAGTGCCAGATCATGGGCGTTGCCCGAAGCATCTTGATGGATGGCGATGAGGCAAGGCACGCCGCCGCCTTTTTGATATTCGCCGCGCACGGTGTGGCCAGGGCCTTTTGGGGCGATCATCACCACGTCAACGGTCTTCTTTGGTTCGATCAGGCCGTAGTGAACATTGAGGCCGTGGGCGAAAGCGATTGCCGCGCCATCACGAATGTTTGGAGCAATTTCGCTTTTGTAAATATCGGCCTGCAATTCGTCAGGCGTTGCCATCATGAGAAGATCGCCCCATTTAGCAGCATCGGCCACGGTCATAACTTTCAAGCCGTCGGCTTCTGCTTTCTTGATGGTGGGCGAGCCAGCCTTCAATGCGATGGCCAATTCCTTGGCGCCGGAATCTTTCAAGTTCAGCGCATGAGCGCGGCCTTGGCTGCCGTAACCGACGATGACAACTTTCTTGTTCTTGATCAGATTAACATCGGCATCCCGGTCATAATATACGCGCATGTTTGTGGTTCCCAATTAAATGATGGGGGGGAATTAGCGGGCTGGGGCAATTAAGGCAAGGGTGATTAAATGGCAGGTTCAAGCCAGCCATTATAGTGCACCAAGCGGCCAACTAATGGGTGGCTGATGTGGACATTAAAGAGATGTTTTCATCCAGACTGACACGTTCGGTAGCGTATATCTTGGGAAGCAGAAACTTTGGAATGCTGACACCCAAAAATCCACCGCCTTGCATTTCCATATCCAACCCATTTTCGTTGCTGACCAATTTCATCTGACACCGAAATGGCCCGAAACACTCTTCGATCAGGTTTTTGGTTTCGTCGACCAAACTGATCACGCTGTGCATGGTTCTATCTGGGTAATGCCGTTGCCAATTTTCGCCATTTTGGCATCTTGTAATGACGACCTCTAAATGTGCATCGGGATTAGATGTTGGAAACGAGAACAGCTTGGCAATCAGTTGTCCAATCCAAGTTTCCGCGCCGCTAATCTGAGCGCGTCCACTGAGCCTCGCCGATGGATTTAGTGTATGAACAAACTTGTTTACAGTTGGCAGGCGACTAAAGGCTAAAGCACCAAGCGCTCGTTCAAACATTTGTGGCCCGACGAAATTCTCATCTAATCTCTCGTAACTTATGTTTAAACGATTGAATTCATTAGTTAGATCGTCATAATTGAGTAGGCCTGTCGCTGCATAAGCGCCTGGCTGCAAGGCCTGTTCTTTGCATAAAACAACAGCAGGAAGGCACGGGATGTTTGGGCCAACGCCACAGACCGCAACATCAAGTTTTCTCAAATTAAGCCGCCCGTCTTTCTCAATATTATTTTCTTATAATGTGTAGTGTGCCTTCGAGGCTGTTACTTATGCGTAAATCAGCTTGCTCTCAATTTCAACATCTTGAGGATCATCATATGAAACAGTTTCTTCTAGCGCTCATGCTTATCGCCGTCCCCGTTGCCGCGTTTACCGGATTTGAAATGAAGTTCGCTGCAACGCCTGCTGTTGCTGCGGGCACCACGAGCCTTGGCGATCTTTCCAAGCTTAAAGCGATCGTCGCTGATGTGCAGGCTATTGCCGATAAGGGCGATCTGGTGGCCGCTGAAAAGCGCATTCGTGATTTTGAAAATGATTGGGACGTGGCCAGCAAAACTATGCGCGGCCTGAACAAGGATGATTGGGGCCATGTGGATGATGCTGCCGATGCCGCGATGAGTGATTTACGCGAGTCGGCACCTGATACTGCGAAGGTAAAAATAACCATGGCCGCTCTGATGGCGTCGCTCAACGATCCATCCAAAGCGCCATAATTTTAAGGAATAGCCCTATGTCAAACACAGCAGCAACGATTCAGTATAACCGCGTTCCCAAAGTGACATTTGATTTTTGGTTGATCAAGCTCATGGCCGTGACCATGGGCGAAACGGCGGCAGATTATTTGGGGGTTAATCTTGGTCTGGGACTAACTAAAACATCTCTGCTGATGGGGGCGGTGTTGTTGGTGGCATTGTGGTTCCAATTTCGGCAGAAGCGTTATGTGCCTTGGGCTTATTGGTTGGCAGTGGTTTTGATCAGCATTGTGGGCACGCTTGTAACTGATAATTTGGTGGATAATTTTGGAGTGCCGATGTGGACGACCACGATTATTTTCACTGTGGCGTTAGGTGCAACATTTGCTGCTTGGTACAATTCTGAGAAAACACTTTCTATCCATTCAATCTTCACGAACCAACGCGAGGCATTCTATTGGCTGGCGATCCTGTTCACCTTTGCGCTGGGTACAGCCGCGGGTGATCTGGTGGCGGAGTATTTCGGTCTGGGCTATATGGCCACCGGTGTTTTGTTTGGCATGGTCATCGCATCATTGTCTCTCGGCTATTTTTATCTTGGGCTTGATGCAATTTTGGGCTTCTGGTTGGTTTACATTTTGACCAGACCGTTGGGCGCATCATTCGGGGATTTCTTGTCTCAGCCAAAAGAATATGGCGGACTGGCACTTGGTACGATTATCACAAGCGTGATTTTTATGGGAGCGATTGCGGGCATTGTTGCTTATATGAGCTTCACGCACAAAGGCGAAGAATTGGCGGCGTCTTAGACGTCACCAATTGCATCGCGAAACATCCGCACAGTCTGGTCCATGCCAAACATCATCGCATCTGCCGTAATCGCATGACCGATGGAGACTTCTTTGAGATTGGGCAATGCCTCGACAAGACGCGGCAGGTTTTCGCGTGTCAGGTCATGGCCCGCATTCAGATCGATGCCTAGTTTGGCCGCAGCTTTTCCTGTCGCAACAACTTTGGCCAATTCGACTTTCATGTTCGCCTCATCTAAAGCGCCGCCATAAGGGCCGGTGAAAATTTCGATGCGGTCGGCACCTGTGGCTTTGGCCAATGCGGGTTGGGCTGGATCGGGATCAACAAACAAAGCCACGCGCATGCCTTGTGATTTCAAGCGCTGGATGATGGGTGGCAACAGGTTTCCGCTCTGTGCAAAATTCCAACCATGGTCAGACGTGCCCTGCCCCGGTAAATCAGGCACAAGGGTTACTTGATCAGGCTTATTGGCTTCCACCAATTTGAGAAACGCTTCGTCGGGATAACCTTCAATATTGTATTCCCGATCCGCAAATTCATTGCGGATCAAATCGCGGAGCATCGGCACATCGGCATAGCGGATATGGCGTTCATCTGGGCGCGGATGCACAGTAAGCCCCACCGCCCCCGCCTTCAAAGCCACACGCCCAATCTCCACAAGATCAGGCCACGGCACATGGCGGCGGTTGCGGAGATAAGCGATGGCGTTGACGTTGACGGAGAGTTTGCAGGACATGGAGTTAATATGGCATATTTTTCGTGGCATGCCATGTGCCAGTTTTGCTCAATGTGAGTGTGGTTGCTTGAGAAGAACCTAAATTGCCAGCGGACCTTAAATAATTTCATATTTGCTATTACAACAATCCAACAATGCGCCATTTTCCGTCTCTATTTGACGCGATCAAAACCTGTGAACTTTTTCTGCCATCCGGATAGGTACATTCCTCTGTAAGATGGACATTATCTCCGGCAGAAACTTCCTTCACAACTCGGCAAACCTGACTTGTGAAATCTGGGAAGCCGTTATCTTTGATATCTTTTCGAAAGGATAGCTCCAAAATTTCTGTTACTGAGGCTAATATTTCTTTGTCATTGGGATCTAAGTCATTCGACATTAGTCTAGCTTCGGTCTCAAAGTCTTTCAGTAAGATTGCGGCCTCAATGTCCTTTTGACGATAGGCATCTTCAAGAGACTGCAGGGCAATTGCAGCAGGACTGATTGGCTGGTTGCCTTCTGCGAAACCTCGATTAGTGAATACCAATCCGATAGCAACGACGGCACTTGCTACAATTAGCACAACTAACCAATCTGAGACTTGCATCGATGCTCGCATCCTTGTTGGTTCTTACACCTTCATCGCATCAAGCCCGCGGCTGATCGCAGCCACACCCGTGCGCGAAACTTCAACCAACCCCAATGGCATCATAAGCGAGATGAACTGGTCGATCTTGTCCGGCTTTCCTGTTAATTCGAACACGAAGCTATCGGTTGATGCATCCACCACGCGGGCGCGGAACGCATCTGCAAGTCGCAAAGCCTCAACGCGTTTGTCGCCAGCGCCTGCCACTTTCACCATGGCCAATTCACGGGCGAGGAAGTTTCCTTGCAGCGTCAGGTCAGCAACTGAATGCACCAAAACCATGCGTTCAAGCTGGGCTTTGATTTGCGCTACGACTGGTGCCGTTCCGCTTGTTACGATGGTGAAGCGTGACACGTGTTTTTCGTGTTCGGTTTCTGAGACTGTGAGCGAGTCAATGTTATAGCCGCGACCCGCAAACAGGCCGATGATTCGGGCCAGGACGCCTGGTTGGTTTTCGGCGACGACGGCAAGAGTGTGTGTGTTTACTTCCAGTTTCTTGGTATCGATGAAATAGGCCGAGCCCGATGCTTCTTTATGTGCGTTCACAATGATGTCGCCTTCGCATGAATGAAAAAACCAACCTGTTGCTCGTCACTCCCGCGAAAGCGGGAGTCTGTGTTACTCGCAATGTTAAAACCAAAACGCAGATTCCCGCTTTCGCGGGAATGACGTTCCAAAGAGTGGGTAAGATAAACTGTCATCACACCAGAGCCTTGCCTTTGGCATCGATAGCGGTGCCAACTTGTTCGTCAGTCACATCTGCGCCCAGCAGCATTTCATTATGCGCTTTGCCAGACGGAATCATCGGGAAGCAGTTGGCCAGATTGGCTACGCGGCAATCGAAGATGACGGGATGAGGCGAGGCAATCATGGCCTTGATCGCATCATCAAGCTCAGCTGGTTTTTCGCAACGCATGCCAACGCCGCCATAAGCTTCAGCAAGTTTCACAAAATCTGGCAATGCTTCAGAATAGCTTTCACTCAAGCGATTGCCATGAAGCAATTGCTGCCATTGGCGCACCATGCCCATATATTGATTATTCAAAATGAAGATCTTGATCGGCAACTTATATTGAATTGCAGTCGAGAATTCCTGAATAGTCATCTGCACTGAGGCATCGCCCGCAATGTCAATTACCAGTGATTTGGGGTGAGCCGCCTGCACGCCAACGGCGGCGGGAAGGCCATATCCCATGGTGCCAAGCCCGCCCGAAGTCATCCAGCGATTTGGCTCTTCAAAGCGATAGAACTGTGCTGCCCACATCTGGTGTTGGCCCACTTCGGTGGTGATGTAAGTGTCCATGTGTTTGGTCAGCGCGAACAGCCGCTCAATGGCATATTGCGGCATGATCACATCTTTGTTGCTGCGATATTTGAGCGAGTCGACAGATTTCCACTTGCCAATCTCGGCTTTCCAAGACGACAATGCTTTATGATCAAGCGCGTGCTTGTGCTTCTTCCACGAAGCAATCATCGCTTCCAAAGCCGCGGCCACATCGGCAATCACCGGCACGGCTACGCGCACCACCTTGTTGATTGATGATGGATCAATATCGATATGGATTTTTTTGGAGTTTGGCGCGAAGGCGTCCAAACGTCCGGTGATACGGTCATCAAACCGAGCGCCCACATTGATCATTACATCGCAATCATGCATTGCCATGTTGGCTTCATAAGTGCCGTGCATGCCCAACATGCCAAGCCACTCTTTGCCAGATGCGGGATATGCGCCAAGGCCCATCAAGGTGGATGTGATGGGAATGCCTGTCAGCTCCACAAATTCGCGAAGCAATTTGGAGGCGCGCGGGCCAGAATTAATCACACCGCCGCCGGTATAGAACAGCGGCTTCTTGGCGGTTGCCATCAGCGCTACAGCAGCTTCAATAGCTGCCATCTCCGGCTTGATCTGTGGTTGGTATGATTTCACGATCACGTCTTTTTTGGATGTGTATTTGCCTTTGGCAAACTGAACATCCTTGGGAATATCAACAACCACGGGGCCAGGCCTTCCTGTCATAGCCACATAAAATGCTTCGTGCATGATGCGCGCTAGATCATTCACGTCCTTCACCAGCCAGTTTTGCTTGGTGCAGGGGCGTGTAATGCCAACAGTGTCGCATTCCTGAAACGCGTCAGAACCGATCAAATGGGTCGGCACCTGCCCCGTGATCAAAACCATGGGGATTGAATCGGCCAATGCGTCCATCAGACCCGTCACGCAATTGGTGGCACCGGGGCCAGATGTGGCGAGTGCTACGCCGCAGAGGCCCGTGGAGCGCGCATAGCCTTCGGCCATGTGGGTTGCCCCCTGCTCATGGCGCACCAGAATGTGTTTTACTTTATCCTGCTGGAAGAATTCATCATAGATCGGGAGCACAGCGCCGCCAGGATAGCCAAACACGTTTTTGACGCCATGTTCAGCCAAGGCCCGCAAAACCATTTCAGCGCCGGTCATTATCAAATCTTCAGACATAGACTCTTCCTTTACTCGGTTCTCTCTAACGTCAATTCGTCTAATAAAAAAGGCCCCTGAGAGGAGCCTGTTTTTCGCGCAACACCTTATCTCCCGGAGATTAACCCCCAGAGGTGATGCGCGACCTGACGACGACGAGAATGTTGTTCATGCGTCTATTGTTATGGGCGGAAAGGAGAAACGTCAAGCCCCCTATTTTGTCTCACGCCATTAACCGAGCAGCAACTTATACTCGTCAGGGCTGAATACATGATCCGTGTATTCACTATGGCTGAGTCTGACTGCGACCGCGTTGCTGGTTTTATACGTGCTCGCGTTATGGATGGTGGCTATGTCGACAAGATATCTGGCCTGGTTTCAGGCGACAATCTAAGGGCTTTCACCGATCTAAATATCGAACTCGCTGAAAATGATGACAAGCTGATTGGCTATCTATCGTGGCAGATCACCTATTCAACATGGCGGGGTCTGAAGGGCATCTACATCAACGATCACTATGCGTCGGCCAACAACTTGCCAGTGTTGAGCGCATTACTCAACCACACAATTGGACGTGGTTTAACGCTGGGCTCCAGCTACATCCGCACCGAAGTTGATATTACTGAAGAACACATTACCGACGCTTATACAAAAGCAGGTTTTTGGCACGCTATTATGCGTGCGCAATATTATCTCGAACCTCAAGTTTTATCTTAGTATGTTCAGCGCGCAAATATTCAACTATTACCTAAGTAAATGCGCATAGATCACTCTTATCGCGAGATTGAATCGAATAGGTCAGATCATGAGCGTTTGGCCGCAGATCGATTGATTTGGCTAAACATTTTGCTGCAAATTGGGTTAGATTTTGCGATCCTTACCTAACAAGTGCTTGTATTCCCGCTCAAGTACGCCATAAGCACTATCGGCGATTTCTTCCAATTCCTTGCGACTAGCAATAACGATTTGGCCTCTTAAAGCTCGGATCGCCTTCTTACTTTCCAGGTAGCTCAAAGCTTCCGTTATGCTCGCCCGTCTGACAGCCAACATCACTGACAGAAATTCATGGGTCTTTGGAAACTTGTTCGCATCTACCGTGTCTTGACACATCAGCAACCAGCGCGCCAATATTTGATTGATTTTAAAGTGTCGGTTGGAGAGTGCTGTTTGTGAAACTTGCACCGCAAAGACATGTGCATATTGTAAAAGAATAATATGGAGACGCTGGTTTATGCTGATGGCGTCGAGAAGCTTGTCACGACTTATTTTCAAGCCCCTGCCGCCCGCCTGAACAATAGTTTTCAATGGTGCGCTATCGACTTAATGAATAATCGGAATGTCGATAAACCCGTCTCTGCCTATCAAGCCCGTTTCGGATTGTGTACCGGACTCGTTTTCAGCCATTACTGAGCATATGCCAGATGTAGGGAAGTAAGCGAATTCGAGAAGAAGAGATTTTATGCGCTGCAAAGCAATTGGCTGAATAGTGTATTCATGCGGTTGTTTCAGCTGCAACTTGTTTTTTGGGCAAAAATAGTCCGAAAATCTTTTGGAGTTTATAGTGCTATACAGATTAATCAGACTTCGCTCGAGCGCGCTTTTATTCTGGCTCGATCAGGTAATTGCGAACGCGTAACTGATATTGTGCGCATCCTGAAGAATGAAGGATATTATCAAGACCAGGCGCAAGGCATGACATTGAAGAAACAACTTACAGCGCTCATTCGCGAAGCAAGAAAACCTGATTGATATCTGAATTGATGTCGGATTTTAAGAAAAAGCCGCGCAACCGAATGAGCTGCGCGTTTAGCCTATCACATCTGTAATCCGTTATGCATTTATCGGAAGTTGAAAGCTTTACGCCAACGTCGAAGGAATGTGAGCATTCAAGACCATTTGGAGGGAACAATATAGTCCGTTTGCGGTTACATGCAAAAGGGCAATCTCGGAATTTGACCAATTCTCAGTTCGCTTGAATCGATGCAACGGCACAGAGAAATTGGAGAATTTGATGAAAGCTGCTCGTATCTATGCATATGGTGACGTTGATCAAATTCACATTGATGATGTCGCCAGACCCACGGCAGCCAGTAACGGCCAGGTATTGGTAAAAATTGCAGCATCGGGTCTCAATCCCGTTGATGGTTATGTTCGCCAAGGTTTACTGTCGTCGATGATCGCACTTCAGTTTCCGTTTATATTAGGTCTTGATCTGGCAGGCACTGTTGAAGCCATTGGACCAGGCATTACAGAGTTTAAAATCGGTGATCGCGTGATTGGAAAATTACCGATTAATGGCAATGGCTCCAACCAGGAATTTGTGTTGGCCACGCTTGGCCAACTTGTAAAGCTTCCTGACAATGTAAGTTTCGAGGCTGGCGCAACGTTACCGCTTGCGGGCCTTACGGGCAGGCAAGAAGTTGAAACAATTGCGCCAAACAAAGGCGACCGAATTTTGGTGACCGGTGCTTTAGGTGCAGTTGGGCGTGCAGCAGTTCAACATTTGAAAGAAATAGGTGCTGTTCCTGTGGCCGCCGTTCGCCCATCGCGGTTGGATGAAGTCAAATCATTGGGTATCGCAGCGATTTCTGCTGACGATAGATCGCAGAAAGCCAGTTTTGCAGGTGCGGTTGACACTGTGGGTGGCGATGTGTTGGTGAACGCCATCACTCTGGTGCGCGACGGCGGCAAGGCCGTGACCGTTGTGCAAATTCCAGAAGGTGCCAATGTGGATAAACGCATTGAGCTCATAAGCATTTGGACAAAAGATGATACGGCGATGTTGCAACAGATTGCCGATGCGGCGGGAAAAGGCCTGTTGATCATTCCAATTGCCAAAACCTTCAAGCTTTCACAAGTCGCTGAAGGACATAAGATGATTGCCGCAGGACAAGTTGGCGGCAAGATTGTTTTCGTTCCTTAACGTAGTTTTACCCTTCAACTTCCATCCCAATCACAATCAACACTTGATAATCCTGCTTGTTGCAGCCCCCTACGGGTGGCATGACGGCGCCGGGAAATACCGGGAAGTTTTCCTGGTCTGCATGTTCGGGTGAGCATGAATTTGCGGTAGCTGGTGTGTAACGCGCGGCACGGCAGCCGAGATGGGTTACGTCATACAGCGATGCGCCGTAATTCAATTCCCAATGTTGGGTGCCGTCTGCTGCTTTGGGTGCAATAGTTAGAGTTGCTGTAGCGTCGCGGTCGCCTGTTACTACATATTTGCCGGGCACGATTGGAAATGACGGTTGTTCCATGATCAGGCCGTGTTCTTCCAGCCACCAATCTGCATTGTCAAACTTCCAGCCGCGTGGTGCCATGCCGCCTGCTTCTTTCAAACTGGTATAGCCCGTCAACCGAACCCCGCGTGGGCCTGGATCAACTGGCCATAATCCCCAATTTTCCGCGCCTGTGCCGGACTTGGCCGTGGGATCACCCAAAGCTGCGATGTATTGGGTCGCGATGGGTTTGTATTTGGTTTCCGCTAAAGCTGCCTGCGATGTGAACAGCAGTGCTGCGATGAAAAACGAAAATCGGAAAGCTTTATGCATGGCTCACAGTCCTATCCTAAGCTGTTCATTGAACGGGTTTTAGCAGAGATTGGTTCACCTGTCTGCGCTCTGGCTAATCCATGTGGTTAGGATAAAGTTTGGTTTTTGCGGGGATTCTCTATGATCAAGATTGTATTGGCGTTTGGCTTTTTGGTGATTGCCCCAAATTTTGCGTTTGCCGAACTTTGCGATAATCCGGTTACGCAAAAGGACATGACCTATTGTGCGGGATGGCAGTTTAAGAAAGATGATGCTTGCTTGAACGATGTCTACAGCCGCTTGAAGACAAACTATGCCGAAATTCCAAAAGCCAAAACCGCACTTACTAAAGCCCAGCGGGCATGGGTTGCTTTTCGCGATGCGGAATGCACGTTAGAGGCTGTGGGCGAAGAAGGTGGAACGGCGCAGCCGATGGTTTTTAATCAGTGCCTTTCGCGGCTGACAACGCTGCGAGTCGAGCAATTGCAAAAACGGCTGGACTGTCAGGAAGGTGATTTTACTTGCATTGCGCCCGGTGATTCCGCGAACTGATATGCCCATCTCCTTAAGTCGCATTCATTTTCTGCTGGCTCTGGCAATCGTTGCCATATGGGGCAGCAATTTTGTGGTGATCAAGCTCGCGCTCAATCACCTGCCACCCTTGCTCTTTGCAACGCTGCGTTTTGTGCTCGTCGTTTTTCCACTGGTGTTTTTTATCAAACGCCCAAACGTGTCGTGGGCCAATCTCGCGAGTTATGGCGTGCTGATTGGTGCGGGGCAATTTGGCCTCATGTTCATTGCCATGAAAGGCCACATCAGCCCTGGCATCACATCGCTGGTTATCCAGCTACAAGTTTTTGTTACCATCGGCATTTCAGTTTTACGAGGCTCGGAAGGATTGCGCGGATATCAATATGTAGCTCTTGGATTGGCAGTTCTGGGGCTTACTATTATTGCAGTTTACGGCGGCGGCAGTGCAACGCCTTTGGGTCTATTTTTGGTTATTCTCGCGGCATTCAGCTGGGGCATTGCCAATATCTTAAGCCGCGCGGCGGGCAAGATTGATATGTTGGCTTATGTGGTTTGGGCTGCGATATTTGCAATTCCACCGCTGCTGATTTTGTCATTAATCTTCGAAGGTTGGGAAGCGGATTTGCGAGGATTGCAACAGGCTGATCTTTTGCCTTGGGGCGCTGTGGTTTGGCAATCGGTTGCAAACACCATGTTTGGTTATGGCGCTTGGGGCTGGTTGTTGTCGCGCTATCCAGCAGCTACTGTCACGCCAACAGCATTGTTGGTGCCTATTTTTGGCATGAGCACCTCAGCAATGGTTTTAGGCGAAGGTCTCGAAACCTGGAAACTTGCAGCAGCTGGATTGGTTCTTGGAGGCTTGGCGCTGAATATATTTTGGCCGCGTTATTCGCAAATGCGGTAAGTTCCACTTTTCCCATGTTGGCCCAAATCAAAATGGAAGTGGCTGGCATGTGCGGCGTTAGCGCCGGGTCCAAGCACTGTTGTGAAATAGGTGCAGGCGGCATGACGGATTGTAGTCAGAACGTCGTAGTCCGTTGTGGCTGTGGAAATTGCGTCTTTGACTAGTACAACCCGTCCATCGGTCAATTGAATACGTTCGATGTCAACTGCATTGCCGGAAGCGTGTTCGCTTAATTTGGCTGACACATCGCCATTGCGCCCTCGGCAGACGAACCCCGGGCCTGTATAAAGTTTGGCAATTTTCGACGTTGTTTTAGTAATAAACGTTGGCTGGGCCCTTTCGTGAATAAAACTCATGAACTGGGATGCGAAAGCACAATTCAGAATCGGATGATCGGGAAATTCTATGTCTGTGCCATTCACCGCATATGATTTCAGTTGCACGGGATTCACAACATTGCAGCTTCCATTTCGTAAGTAAGATGCATTCTGAGTGAAAGTCACATTCAGCTTTGCCAGCGCCGCATAGCACGCAGCCGCATCTGGTGTTGACTGCGGAGCAACCATTGGAGGTGGAACAAATTTTGGCGTTATTGCAGCAACTGTAACATCACGCTTTGGTTTGACTGCTGGTATTTCAATTGTTGGCTCGGGCGGAATGTCGATTGCGGGTTCCGGTGGGATTTCTTCCAGATCCAAAGGCTTTGGGCGTGGCAAAGGTGGTTTTGGCTTTTCAATCGCCGCAACAGGCGGTGCAGGCACAACAACCATTGTAGTTCCAGGATTGACGATAACTGGCTTGAGAACTTCAGGCTTAATGATTGCAGGCTTGGCTATCTCAATCGGTGGAGTTTCTTGCTTTTGTATTTTTACTTTTTTGCTGGTTGATGGTTTGGCGCGGTGTGGCGCTGGTTTTTTTCGGTTGCAGCCTTTTGCATCCACCACTTTGCATAGCGATCTTTCAGCTTTGCGTAAAGCATCTACAATTGCGCTTCTTGAATGCGCTTGTTGCGGCAAAATCACACCCGCGACACACGCTAAAACCAACACCCGTTTACTGAATATCATTCTGCGAGGTTAGGCGATTCTCATTTCGAAGCAACTTAACATTCATATTTGCCAATTTTTCATTTGGCCCCTGAACCAGGTCATTTGACGTTTAATATAGTTGCGCGTTGCGGTTTTGGCTTTGATTTTAGCTTCTTCCAGTGTGAGTTCACCGTTAACGTAAGACAACAGTTCTGGAACGCCGATCGCTTTCATGAGTGGTTGAGCGGGGTCCAAGTTCGGTAATGCGCGGATTTCATCTATTGCACCCTGCTCCATCATGGCATCAAAGCGGCGTTCGGCGCGGGCGTAGAGTTCTTCGCGGGGCACGTTCATGAAAATGCGTTCAATGTTTGCGCCTTGCAAGATAGATTCTTGCTGTGCAATTTTATGCCATTCTAACAATGCTTTACCGGTGCTTTCCAACACTTCAAGTGAACGTATAAGACGCTGGTGATCGGCTACATTGAGGCGGGCTGCACTTTCGGGGTGGCGTTGTTGAAGTTCGACATGAAGATCGCCTTGGAAGTTACGCCATTTTTCGCGGACTTGAGGATCAATGGGTGGCAGTTTAGCGAGACCTTGTTCTAGGGCCGTGAAATAGAGGCCCGTACCACCACAAACAATCGGCAATTGGCCAATATCCCAGCACTTTTGTATTTCTCGCT
>CAXTKH010000053.1:0-22867 GCA_964244815.1 uncultured Aestuariivirga sp.
GCAATGGCTTCACGACAAGCCCGCGCGCGGCAATCACAATCAAACGCCGCAAAGCCGATTCCGTCGGACGCAAGAGGCGCTCAACAGATCGATAGAGCGCTTGGGGTAAACGGTCGAAACTGCTGCTACTCACCAGCCCCAGCAAAGCAAAAATGTCGGCCAAAATGCGTGTGAGTGCAATGTGGTTGATTTCGACAGCCCGTGTCCAATGTATGGTGCGATAGTCATCCATCATTTTTCGACTAGAACAAACAAAGAACGTTGTCAAGAGGGGTTTCGCCCGAAGCTGACGCGGGGATGACGTAAATCAAAGGGAAGCGTCCCCTTTAATTCCCTTTTAATGCTCTTGTAATTATCTGATATAATTAAATAATTTGTCTTTAACTAACCTACTGTCCCGCAGCCTGCCCCACACCCAGTCTTTTTGAAACCTCTGAAAGTGTTTTCGTGCCTTGCCTAGGGAGTTTGGTAATCCTACACTCAATTCAACTTACCGATGAGGGGCGACATGATTGGCAAATTTATTGCATCGTTATTCTTTGTTGCAGTCGTGCAGCCCGTTGCGGCTAGTACAGTGGCGCTAGACGACGCGGTAAGGCATGCCATGCATTTCGAGGACTTAGAAATAGCGTCCCTCGCTCAACGCAAAGAGCTTGCTAATTCGCTGCTGGCTTACTGGCAAAGCTTTGAAGAGCGCGTCCCTCGAAATTCCCCCGAGACCTCTGCTTGGCTGAAAGCGGAACTATCTTCCAGTGACAACCAGCGCTTAAATCGAGCAGCATCTAGTCCTCAATACGCGTTGTCGCAATTGTTGGGAATTGCTGAAAACTGCAAGGAAATATCTTCTGCCTTGGTTACCACAGTTGGTTTAATTAAAACAAAGGAACTTTACCTTTGGCTAAAGTTTACCCAGTGCTACTCGGTGGATATTGCAACCAGCTTAGATCAATCCAAACTTTCTGAGGGTGAAAGTGATACCAGCTTTAGCACAAAGAGTTTCGGGTTACTGAGACATGTGATAACCGGAAAAATCGCTAACAGCGTATTTCGACAAGCTCAATAGTGAAAATGCAGGTCATCACATCGGGTTATGGCGAACCCGTTAAGCGCATAAGGTGCCAGAGTGTTCAGAAAGAATATCGGGAGGGGAAGTTATCAATGAGACCGGTTAATCCAATTATTACATTGTGCGCATTTTTGATCATGTATTGCAATGCTGCCTCGTTTGAACAGCACGGTTTTCACTCTGGTATGACGTTGGCAGAGGCCATGGCTTCCACTCAAGAGCCATTGGTGCCAGTGAAAGGATCAGATGGAAACTATAGTGTTGGAATGGGAACATCTCTACAGGCCGTAATTGCCTTTTGCAAAGGACGCCTTTCTTTCGTTAGTGAAAGTACCGCGGGCGGAGTTGATGCTTTTGCGGCTAGATCAGCGAAGAACATTGAACAATTTGGACCGCCAATTGTCGCTGCAGCATCTGAATATACCAATGATGGTCTCTTGTCCGATGTGCGCCTGACATGGAAGACATCTCAGCGCGAGGAGCAAACCTTGGCTATCACCAGTTATCAAGGGAGGGTTTCCACATCGGTTTCAAGTAGTGCCCATAAGTCTCTTTGCAAGTAGCCCCAAAGGTTCAAATCACATGAACGCAAAAATGAAAATATTAAAGGTCCTTGGTACGTTATCTCTCATCTCACCTCTTACCGGAGTGGCTCAAGCTGAGACCACCTGCACTATAACTGAGAAATGGCAATGTGCACCGAGCCAAGTATGTCAGCAACTTGAGAACAAGATTGTAATTCGTATTGATATGAACCGACAAATCTACAGCCGATGTGACGCAAAAGGTTGCGACGACTTCCATGCTGACTTCTCGAACTCAGGAGTATTCATTAACATAGCCGTGCCCGCAAAAGGACTGCTTGCAAAGCTCACCAGCGATGGCTCCAGCTTTACCGAAGTGGCTACACTCGGGTCTATCGCATTCATCAGTTTTGGGTTTTGTCGGTAGTGTATTAGTTTGAAATTTGATGATGTTGACAGGCTAGTGCATCTTGATTACGGTGACACCCCACTTAATTATTTATTACGGATTACGGTGACACCCCACTTAATTATTTATTACGGTAAAACCCCACTTAATTATTGAGATACGATCTGCGCTTCCCTCTCTTGCTTGCTCTGCATTGCAAAACAAGCTGCTCATACCCCGCGAGGGGAGAGAGTTGAAGGTTGGAAAATAAATGCTCACTGCCCCTCACCTATCCCATTTTGCGGACGCAAAACGGGCCCCTTTCCTCTCCCGCTCTGCGGTAGAGGACGGAGTTTTACGCGGCTTCGCTGTCCAACACATCCAGCAAATTTGCCGGATCAGTTGGCTTGCTGAACACACCGAGCGCGCCGTTCTCGCGGGCTTTATCAAGCAAGTCGTTGGGGTTACGGTGACACCCCACTTAATTATTGGGGTTACGGTGACACCCCACTTATTTATTGGATTACAGTGACACCCCACTTAATTATTGCGATCCAATCTGCGCTTCCCTCTCTTGCTTGCTCTGCATTGCAAAACAAGCTGCTCATACCCCGCGAGGGGAGAGAGTTGAAGGTTGGAAAATAAATGCTCACTGCCCCTCACCTATCCCATTTTGCGGACGCAAAACGGGCCCCTTTCCTCTCCCGCTCTGCGGTAGAGGACGGAGTTTTACGCGGCTTCGCTGTCCAACACATCCAGCAAATTTGCCGGATCAGTTGGCTTGCTGAACACACCGAGCGCGCCGTTCTCGCGGGCTTTATCAAGCAAGTCGTTGGCGGCATAGCCGGTCATGAAATAAATCCGTGCATCGGGATGCGAAGCTCTGATTTCCATGAAGCTTTCAACGCCGTTTTTGCCGGGCATCATCACATCAAAAAAGCCAACATCAACTTTGTTCGACGAAAAAGCTTCAATGGCTTCCTGACCATTATACGCAACGATCACCTTATGATCATCAGTTGCAAACAATTCTGCAATAGCGTCTGCATTCTCGACGTCATCGTCAAGAACTAATATATTAAGAGCGCGCCCCATTCTTATCTCCGATATTATGCTGCTAAATTTTCAAGCTGATTAAGTAGAAGTAGTGGATCAAAGGGCTTGTTCAAAATACCCGTCACACGAATATCTTGCATCGCTTCAATGGTATCGTGATATTCTGGTCCCTCGGCTGTAATGATAATAACAGGAGCAACGCGCCCAGCCCGGCGTAACTCACTGATCACTTCAACGCCGTCTATCAACGGCTTTTTCAAATCAAAAATCATGATGTCGCTATCGCGGCCCCACGAATAAGGCGCGGACTCTTTAGTGCTTTGCACCAGCTTGCAAACATGCCCGCCGCTATTCACAATGCGCATCAGGTGATTTCCGAAATCAGGATCATCTTCTGCAACAACAACAATGCCGCTGCTGCCTGCCTCTTTGAGCGCACTGGACACTTTATCGATGTTAACCGGTTTGGTTAAAACACCCATGGCGCCGTTCTCAGTGGCTTGGCGCAGGAGTTGTTCGACACTGTATCCAGTCATCATATAAACTTTTGCATGAGGGCAGGATTTCCGAATTTCAAGAAAACTCTCGACGCCGTTTTTTCCCGGCATCATCACATCCATAAAAGCTAAATCAAATTTATGGTGCAGGTAAGCTTCAACAGCTTCATCACCAGAATGGACGACGACAGCTTCATGCCCTTCCATCTCGAATAGCTCGCCCAGCGAAGCGGCGTTATCGACATCGTCATCGGCAATCAGAATTTTTAACGCACGAACCATTACTTCACATCCTGTGAGAAGGTTCAAATCTGCTCAGCGAATTTATGCGCCACAACGAATTAAAACCCAGTACAACTCTCTTCCCGTTTTAAATCTATGTCGCTCAACCCTAATGTCGGCTTAACGAGTAAGGTTACCAACAAGTTTCTTTATGCTGAGATTTGCAAGGCGGCTGCTTCATATACAGGAAGACGGAGCGTAAAACGGCTGCCTTCACCTATTGCTGATTGAATTGAAAGTGAGCCGCCATGCTGAGCGACCACTTGCTCAATCACCGGAACACCCAGACCAGTTCCAAAACTTTTCGTTGTAAAAAGTGGTTCACGGATGCGCCCGATAATATCAGCAGTCATTCCAGGCCCATTATCGCTCACTTCAATTGTTACAAATGGGCCGTCCAAACCTGTGAGCAACGTGATCGTTGCATCTGGCGCGCCATCCTTCACGGCCAAGCCATCAATACCCACCATGGCTTCAGAAGCGTTGGCAATGAGATTGAGGATGGCCCGTTGCAGCCGACCTGGATCAAACGACACATGCAAACCGCCCAAACCAAGCAGACATTTTATGTTTACATTTGTAGGCAGACGCGCCGCTTCCTCTTCAACAATTCTGGCAATCCAGTCATCCAGATTCAGTGACTTGCAATCAAGCTGTTTACCGCGCGAGAAATCCAGCAATTGTGTGATGATATTATCGCAGCGCGTAACACCGTTTTTGATTCGGTTGAACTGTGCATCAAGATCAAGCCCTGAATTTTTCAAACGCTTTTCCATCACGAATGCAGACGTGCGCACAGCACCAAGCGGATTGCGCAGTTCATGCGCAATGGTGGCAGTGAGTTGTCCCATTTGTTCAAGCCGCCCTTTTTTGATCAGTGCATCTTGGGCTTCTTTAAGAAGTCTCATGTTGTCCGCGAGTTCTGTGTTCAAACGCAGAATTTCTTCGTTTATACGTTTCAACTCTACATTCTCAGAAACATCCACCATGCTCACGATGGCCGCACGATTAGTTCCAGACCCCAGTATCGACCAACCCGAACTGATCGTCAAAAACCGCCGAATGTTTCCGTCATATGATTTAAATGAACACTCAAAATGGCTGGCAACACCAGGAAAATCCCCATCCTGTCTGCCAACAATCCTGCGAAGTTCCGCAGCGTTCATGGCATGCACATCTGTATTCAAATAGCTCTGCATCAAAGGATTAAAGTAAGTAATGTTGCCTGTTTCTTCAACTTGCATCACACCGACCGGAACTGTTTGAGCGAGCGCAAAATATTGCTGCTCGCGTTTTTTGACAGCGGTTAAATCGCTATTCGTACCAATAAGAAGCGCTGCGCCATCTCCGGCGACTAGCTTCGCTTTGCGCGTAACAACATGGCGCATTGTTCCATCAGGATAGCGCGTCTGTTCTTCCTTAACAATCGCAGCATCGCTGTTCATAACCCCCATATCATCTTCGATGAACGCCTCAGAAAGCTCGGGTGGATGAATTTCTTTGTCTGATAGACCAATAAGTTCTTCCGAACTTTTGCCCACCATTTCACAGTGCTTTCTATTCGAAAAAATAAACCGAAGCTCTTCGTCTTTCACATAGATTGGCGTCGGAAGATGATCCAAAATTTGGTATAGCGTTTCAGCTGATAGCTGAGTTTGTATATTATTCTTCAACAGCATAACTCAATTCCCCGGATTATACTTTCGATTACATCAGGCCGCTTGTTCCAAATTGCTTTGAAGCGGGAGTTTAATTGTAAATGTGGCACCCTTGCCCGGTTCGGAACTGATTTCCAAAACGCCACCATGTTGAATGACGATCTGGTCAACGGCCGGCAAACCAAGCCCGGTTCCAAAACTCTTTGTGGTGAACAAGGGCTCGCGAATTTTCTCGAGGTTTTCAGGCAATATGCCAATGCCATTGTCCCTGACCGCGATCAAAGCCATCCCGTCACTCATCTTGGTAGTGATCGTAATGCGCGGCGCAGCTGTTGTGAACCGACTTGCATCTTCGCCATTACCAACCATTGCTTCTGATGCATTGGAAACCAGGTTAATGATCGCCCGTTGCAAACGGGATGGATCAAACGGAACCTCAATGTCTTTCATGCCGAGCAGACAATCTATTGCAACAACTGCAGGCAATTGATTTGCTTCTTCGGATATAATTTTTTCCAGCCAGTTGTCCAGATTTTCTGAACGACAAGAGAGTTTTTTGGATCTTGAGAAGTCCAGCAATTGCGTAATGATGTCATCACACCGTGTAACACCGTTATTGATCCGTGCAATTTGAGGTTCGATTCCCAGTTCCTTGCCCTTGATTTTCCGTTCAATCAAAAATGCCGACGTTCGAACCGCTCCGAGTGGATTGCGCAGCTCATGAGCAATGGTTGCCGTCAATTGCCCCATTTGCTCCATGCGCCCTTTCTTGACCAACGCATCCTGCGCATCTTTCAACATCTGCATGTTGGTCGCCAGTTCGCCGTTCACGCGCACCATATCGTCGTTGATTTTAGAAACCTGTTTCGACATTTGCTCAGCCTGAACACGCGCATCTTCCGCAACTGACTTTGAAGCCTCAACTTCATCAAGATGGCGCAATGTCGAACGATACATGGCAATAGCAGATCCAAGCCCAAGAAACACAGTCGCAATAGACATCAGCAGAGTGCCGAGCGTTCGTGTCTTGATAGCCGAAGCACGCTGCTGAGCAGATGCATTAAATTTCTGACGAAGCTTTTCAGATGTAAACCTGAAATCCGCCATCCATCTTTCATTCAAATTATTGATCTTATGAATCAACGCAGATTTTACAAAATCAGCACCACCAGCGCTCGAGCTTGGCCCCATGGCCATTCCGATTTCTGCCATATGATTCATTTCTGTTTTGATACTGGTCGAACGGCTGAGCATCTCTTCGTACGAAGCGCTATCAGTGCTCAAATCTCTAGCTGACACCAATGAACCATGCATTCTCTTCATTGATGATGTGAGATTGCCAAGTGCCAGAACAATCTGATTTGCGTCATGATTTTTTATCTCTGAAGCAGCATTAAGCACGACGTCTTTCAGATGATGAAAATCTGAAATAGCCTTGGGAACATCCTCGGTGATCAACACCCCGATATGATAGCTTTCCGGATCATTTGTATAAGAAATCTTTGAGCTGGTTCCGATGCGGGAATGCAAGCTTAAACTTTGGTTGATAAGTGTATCATGATCAAAATGCTGATTTTTGATCAGCTCGTTGATGGTTTGGTTTTCTTTGGAAAGATTAAGCTTCTCGGCGTAAGCACCAGCTTCTTTCTCAAATAGATTTTTTGTGGTTGGCAGAACTTCTTGATCAACCGCGTCGAGCATAACCGGGCTCAGCATATCGATAAAATTGGCACCCGCGATTTCACTTTGAATTGTTTGATAATCAGCGCTTAATGTTCGTCCAATATTCACGCTCATATATATAATCGGGATTAAGAGAACAGCCACAATCCAAGCGAGCCGATAGCCCGCTGTACGTGCGTTGATTATTTTGACCATGATTGTAAGCCTGCATCAATTGACATTGCCCATCCAATATTCAGAGTAATCAGACGGCTGTAGGACCATCCGCCCCTCAGCTCCCTCCCCAGGGAATTTATTGGCTCTTAAAGTGCAATCTTGACAAACATATGGTAAACAACTTGCTAATGAACGATCATCAAAACCCAATTGACGCGAATAAACTTCACTTCACTGGCGGTTGCCAGTGTGGCGCGCTGCGATATGAATGCACCGGGCCTTTGGGTTCGACCGACATTTGCCATTGCCGGATGTGCCAAAAGGCATTCGGAAGTTTTGGTGCGGTTTTACTGCGCATGAGCTTGGCTGAATTCAAATGGACAAGGGGTGAACCCAGCACCTTCAAATCTTCGTCAATTGTCGACCGCGGCTTTTGCAAGAACTGCGGAACGCCGATGTACATGTTTGAACAAGGTGATACGTTCATTGATATCGCTGTTGGCACAATGGACAATCCAAACGCAATCACATCACTTCAAAGCCAAATCGGCGTTGAAAGTCGTGTCCATTGGTTTCAGACATTACATGAGCTTCCGGAAGCACGCACCGAACAAACCCGCGACAGCGCAGAGTTGGCGAAGCTAAAATCCCTTCAGCATCCAGATCACAACACTTGAACTGAACTAATTCAATGCTGCCTTGATTGCAGCAAGGCACTCCTCAGCCTTCAATCCGTCCGGCCCGCCAGCTTGAGCCATATCGGCCCTGCCCCCGCCGCCCTTGCCGCCCATTGCAATTGATCCAATTTTCACAAGCTCAACCGCGTTAAAGCGCGTGGTCAGATCATCGGTCACTGCCACAACCACAGCGCCCTTGCCGTCATCAGACACCGCAACGAGTGCCACAACCCCAGAGCCCAAAGTCTTTTTGCCATCATCGGCCAAGGCCTTCAGATCTTGCGGTGCAACGCCCTTGAGAACGCGACCTATAAATTTAACGCCGTTAATCTCGGTCAGATCTCCGCCAGCTGATGGTGAACCACCGCTCATGGCGAGAGCCTTTCGGGCTTCACCCAGTTCCCGCTCCATCTTGCGGCGCTCTTCGACGAGCACCTCAACACGCGCCACCAACTCTGCGGGTGCCACTTTCAAAATTCCAGCTGCAGCTTGCACACGCTCATCTTGTTGGACGAGATATTTACGCGCTGCATCTCCAGCCAGTGCCTCCATGCGCCTCACACCCGCTGATGAACCGCTTTCAGCAACAATCTTGACCAAGCCGATATCGCCAGTGCGAGCCACATGTGTGCCGCCGCAAAGTTCGAGCGAATAGATTGGGCGCGCATGATCCGCACCATTTCGGCCCATGGATACAACACGCACCTCGTCACCATATTTTTCACCAAACAGTGCCATGGCACCCTCGGCAATGGCCGCATCCACAGACATCAACCGTGTTGTAACCACATCGTTTTGTAAAATAATTTCATTAGCAATGGCTTCAGTTAGCGCCAGCTCTTCGTGCGACATGCCCTTGGTGTGCGAAAAGTCAAATCGCAAACGGCCAGGCTCTACAAGAGAGCCCTTTTGCGCAACATGGCTTCCCAGCACGCGCCTCAATGCCTCATGCAACAAATGTGTTGCCGAGTGATGCATGCGGTTGCCACCACGGCGAGAATGATCCACTTGCAATTCAACAGCTACTCCAAGCTTGAAGCTGCCCTTTTCAACGTGGCCCAAATGCACAAACAGATCACCCAGGCGCTTCTGCGTTTCTGTAACTTTGAACACACCACCATCAGCAGATTTGATGATGCCATGATCGCCAGTCTGCCCGCCTGACTCGGCATAGAACGGCGTTTGGTTCACGATGATCGCGCCGCTCATGCCGGTTTTGAGTTCAGCCACATCTTTGCCATCGGCAGTCAGAGCCAGTATTTCACCTTCGGCAGTTTCAGTATCATAGCCCAAGAATTCAGTCCCGCCGACACGTTCGCGGATCTCAAACCAAACAGTTTCGGTCTTGGCTTCGCCTGAGCCCTTCCAAGCAGCGCGCGCATCTGCCTTTTGCTTGGCCATGGCCACACCAAATGCATCGGTATCAACGGCAATTTCTCTGGCGCGCAATGCGTCTTGGGTCAGATCGAGCGGAAAACCAAATGTGTCGTAAAGCTTGAAAGCAGTTTCGCCCGAGAATGTTGCGCCCTTTGTAAGACTCGCAGATTCTTCATCGAGCAGCTTGAGACCACGCTGTAACGTATTACGAAATCTTGTTTCTTCAAGTTTGAGCGTATCTTCAATCATCGACTGAGCGCGCACCAGTTCAGGATAAGCCGTTCCCATTTCGCGAACAAGAGCTGGCACAAGCTTATACATGAGCGGCTCGCGGCAGCCGAGCAACTCAGCATGGCGCATGGCACGGCGCATGATGCGGCGAACCACATAACCACGCCCCTCATTGGACGGCAGAACACCGTCAGCAATCAAGAATGACGAGGCGCGCAAGTGATCTGCGATGACCCGGTTGGAAGCCTTGTTCTTGCCCTCGGCAGGCACACCTGTTTTTTCAACGATCGAGCTGATCAAAGCGCGGAATAAATCCGTTTCGTAATTATCATGTGTGCCTTGCAGGACAGCCGAAATACGCTCCAAACCCATGCCGGTATCAATCGACGGCCGTGGCAGAGCAACCCGCACGTCTTTGCTTTGCTGCTCAAACTGCATGAAGACCAAATTCCAGATTTCGATAAATCTGTCGCCATCCTGATTGGCAGATCCCGGAGGACCACCTGGAATTTTATCTCCGTGGTCATAAAAAATTTCCGAGCATGGCCCGCAGGGCCCAGTATCGCCCATTGACCAGAAGTTATCAGCTGTAGGAATGCGAATGATCCGGCTTTCGGGAAGTCCCGCAATTTTTTTCCACAATGTGTGGGCCTCATCATCTTCATGGAAGACTGTGACTGTCAGTTTGTCCTTTGGAAGACCGTATTCCTTGGTGATCAACGTCCATGCCCACTCAATCGCATCAGGTTTGAAATAATCACCGAATGAAAAATTGCCCAGCATTTCAAAAAATGTGTGGTGACGTGCGGTGTACCCAACATTATCTAAATCGTTGTGTTTACCACCTGCGCGGACGCATTTTTGAGCAGTTGTAGCGCGACTATAGGGCCGCTTTTCTGCTCCAGTGAATACATTTTTGAACTGAACCATTCCCGAATTGGCAAACATCAGAGTGGGGTCATTGCGTGGCACCAGCGAGGACGATGGCACAATTTCATGGCCTTGGCTGTTGAAGTAATCCAGAAATGTCGAACGTATTTGTGCCAAGCCCGTCATGTTTCATTCCAAAAAATAAAAGCAGATTATTCCGCTCTGTCAGTGCTGGGCTGTTTAAGCGGTCATAATCACACTGTCCACAATTTCTATGTTTTTGGAACCAGATGAAGAAACCATAAAAAAAAGCCCCCCAAAATGGGGGGCTTAAAGTCGCGAGGACTTGAGTTGTGGGGCAAACCTCGCATCTCCAACCCAACTGGGGTTGAAACTTGGGATACAAACTTACAAACTTAATTTATGACCGTACTAAGACGATAATTATTAATTGTCTTCATCGTCCTTAGCAGAACCATCAGTAATTTTTGCAGCAATCAAGCCCGAATTAGCCCTGATTTGCGCCTCGATCTTATTGGCCATTTCAGGGTTATTTTTAAGGAAAACCTTGGCATTATCACGACCTTGGCCAATACGCTCACCACTGTAGGAGTACCACGAGCCCGATTTTTCAACCACGCCAGCAGTTACACCCAGATCAACGAGTTCGCCAACCTTGGAAATGCCTTCGCCGTACATGATATCAAATTCTACCATCTTGAAAGGAGCAGCAACCTTGTTTTTGACAACCTTAACACGTGTCTGATTACCAACAACTTCTTCACGGTCTTTGATTGCGCCAATGCGGCGAATATCCAGACGAACCGAAGCGTAGAATTTAAGCGCATTACCACCTGTAGTTGTTTCAGGGCTACCAAACATCACGCCAATCTTCATACGAATTTGGTTGATGAAAATCACCATCGTGTTTGATTTTGAAATCGAACCCGTCAATTTGCGCAAAGCCTGGCTCATCAATCGTGCTTGCAAACCAGGCAAACTATCGCCCATCTCGCCTTCAAGTTCGGCTTTAGGAGTAAGAGCGGCAACTGAATCAATAACCAGAATTCCAACAGCGCCTGAACGCACCAAGGTATCGGCAATTTCCAAAGCTTGCTCGCCCGTATCAGGCTGAGAGATCAAAAGATCACTGACATTCACGCCTAATTTGCGCGCATAAGTCGGATCCAAAGCATGCTCGGCATCGACAAATGCACATATACCGCCAAGCTTTTGGCACTCAGCAATAGTTTGGAGAGCCAGTGTGGTTTTGCCTGAAGATTCAGGCCCGTAAATTTCAATAACACGGCCTTTGGGAAGACCACCGATGCCTAAAGCAATATCCAAACCCAAAGAGCCAGTTGAAATCGATTCAACCTCTACCACTTGGTTGGCGCCCAATTTCATGATTGAGCCCTTGCCAAAAGCCCGTTCAATCTGGCTTAAAGCAGCCTCTAATGCTTTAGTTTTATCCATCGAAGTATCAACAACCTTAAGTGCGGCTTGCCCCATTGCAGTAACTCCTTCTATCTCATTTGATTTGCTCAGATGCAAACACCAACAGGGCGTTCCATCCATGTTGCATATATGTTCTATTTTAGTTCCAATTGCAAGGGCGTACTGCAAATAAATAATATTGATTTTATTCAAATGGTTAAGATGTTTTACAAGATGAAAGTTGCCGAAATCAATCTACAAGCGAGAAATATTTAAAATCCGGCCATGGAGGCACAATTACATATTAAACGCGCAAATCGCTTCAAGCGAATCAAGGTCTGATCACTGAGCAAACCCGTTACTACCTTTAAGGTGACAACCGTATAGTCCAATTTGAAGAGCGTTTCATTTGAAACAGCAGATTGGTCATCAACAGCCGCGATGACGCTCGTAATTTCAAATGATAAAACACTGTCCTCAGCTCCGTAGTTATCTATTCAAAGTCACCAAGAGCACGACTGATTAATTAACCTAAGAATGCAAAATGCTCAAAATGCAACCTATAGGTGAATAATTAACAGATGGATAATTTAATAACTGGCTTTTGCGCGACCTGGACAATGTTGGCCTAAGCCATAACGTCCTTAACTTTTTCCACTAACTGCTTAAGTGAAAATGGCTTCTGCAAAAACGCAAAGTCCGAAGCACCTTCCAGGTTTTTCTCAAATGCATCTTCAGCATAACCCGACATGAAAATCACTTTTGTCTTTATGCCAAGCTTGCGAAGTTCCTTTAGCATTGTTGGGCCATCCATCTCGGGCATGACTACATCTGACAAAATAAGCTCAAACCCGTCCTTGTCGTCCTTCAAAACTTCTAACCCTGCCTCGCCACTGTCGGCTTCCAGAACAGTGTAACCGCGCGTAGTCAGCGCGCGCACTGCAAAGGCTCGAACCGAGTCTTCATCCTCAACAACCAGAATGCGCCCGCGGCCCGAAAAATCTTCGCGCTTGGGTTCGATGGATTTGACCTCAACGTCGGCAACGGGTGCGAACGCATCAGGGATGTAACGGGGGAGATAGATTTTGAAAGTAGTCCCCCTGCCCATCTCGCTATCGCAATAGATATAGCCGCCAGTCTGCTTGACGATGCCGTAAACCATCGACAGCCCAAGCCCAGTGCCTTTACCCACTTCCTTGGTTGTGAAGAACGGCGCCCAGATTTTGTCCAGAATATCTTTGGGAATTCCGGTACCATTATCTTCAACTTCGCACACCACATGGTCAATGTTCGGCAACACGTGGCCAACGTTTTGCGATTCTTCTTTTGACAGGTTGTAAGTGCGCACCGAAAGCTTGCCGCCCTTGGGCATAGCGTCACGCGCATTCACAGCCAGATTGATAATCACCTGCTCGAACTGATGAATATCCACCAGCACCAAACCAAGATCGCGACCGTGGCTGATGCTGAGCTCCGTCTTTTCACCGAGCACACGGTTCAACAGATTGCCAAGGTCCGAAAGTGCTTCGGAAAGATCATGCACTTTCGGCTGCAAGGTTTGCTTCCGCGAAAATGCCAAAAGCTGGCGCACAAGATTTGCCGCACGATTAGCATTCTGTTTGATGTTCATCACATCAGCGAATGCGGCATCTGTGGGTCGCATCTTGGTCAGCAATAAATCCGCAAACCCAATAATCGGAGTGAGCACATTATTGAAATCATGCGCGATCCCAGATGCAAGCTCGCCCACCGCCTGCATTTTTTGACTCTGAGCAAGCTGGGTTTCAAGCGATTTGCTTTCAGTTTTGTCCAAAGCAAAAACTGACACCCGCCCCTTCATACCCTCAAGCTGAATAAACGTAAGCTGGGCCGCATGTGGTGGATCACCAACAAACATACAGTTTGCGTGGGTGGTTGATCCTCCGATCTCAACACTCTGCTCAAGTGCAGAACGAACGAAATCTGCACCATCCAAAAGAGCAAGCTTCAAAGGGCTACCTAGTTTCATGCTCGGCGAAAGCGCCAGAAACTCGGCATTCGCATTCATCAAAACGCCGTTGCCATCCAACTCGCCCACGCCAATAGGCACGGCCGCTAAAAATTGAGCAACATTGTAGAGCGGCACATCAGTTTTTTCATTAGCGCTCAAACGCATGACCATTGCGCGCGACGGCAAGTTTTTGCCGTCCGCATCAAAGTCTGAACGATTGGTCACGTCATAAATACGTGGAACGCCCTTGGAGTCAGTGATTGGAAACTGCAACCTGTCTATACGGTTGCCGCCTTTAACAGCTTCAACAGCGCCCAGCAGTTGCGCACCTGCCTCGCCAATGAGTTTCTCAAGTGACATCTTGCCAGATTGAGCTTGCACCAAATCAATGCCCAACCATTCAGCCAATGTGGCGTTCACATAATCCACCGTGCCATTCGGCAAGGTTGAGAAAAAACCAACTGGCGCATTGTCGAGATAAGTAATGATAAACTGTAAACGCGAGAACGCCTGCTCCTGGTGCACACGGTCTGCAGATATATCAATCAGCCGCCAAAGCCCCCGCGCCCTGCGAACATTTCCAACAATTGGTGAAACTGACACCCGCAGCCATCTTGCAGAGTCTTTAGCTGCACCAGGCATGGATGAACCAGCTGCAACGCGCACATCACGAGTACCAGATTGGCCATCATTCAACATCTGAACGAGTTGGTAGATCGGCTCCGCAAATTCCCGGTAACCTGCATACAAAACATCGAAGCCAACAAGCCGCGAAACGCCAGCTCGCGATGCAAGTTTCAAAAACGGCGCATTGGCATAAATCGCCCTGCCCTTGTCGTCTGTAACAACCATTGGATCCACAATGGCATCGGTCAAGCTGTCAAAAAACAATCGGTCCGGGTCACGTCCTGCAAACCGGATCAATCCGGAAATCCATCCGAATATGGCGAGCAGCCCCACAAAAACAAAAAGTGCCGCAATGATCAAAATAACGGGCTGCATCAAAGGCAAGTTTGAGTTTTGCAAACGCACTGCTGCAACGCTGGTGGACAGCGCAAGAAGCAATGCCAATACCACTGCTAAAGTCGCCGAGCCGGAGCGCCCGTTGGGCGATTGTTGCATATCCACCAATTTTTCTTGTTCCGCCATCAGCTTCCCCGAATCAAGGCAAGTATATGCGAAGTCAAAGTTATCGCTCACCAAAATGACAGAATCACCGCATAAAAATCAGGCTCTGGCCCGAGGTATGTTTTCTATGTTAGGATGAGTCTAAACGGTGGGAGAACGAGATGCTGAGCGAACTGCAACCCTATCTGCCAATGCTGGTCATTGCTATGATTGTTTTGATTGCAATCATAATTTTAATTTTAGTCTATAAACTCTTTAATCAGCGTGTGCGCGGTAGGAAGGGTCAACGCCTCGGAATTACCGAGTTTCACGAAATTGACAAAACCCGCCGCATCGTACTTGTGCGCCGTGACGATGTTGAACATCTCATCATGATTGGTGGCAATCAGGATGTGGTGATTGAAAGCAATATTGAAAGCGGCCTCGCAAACGAACCGTCCGCCCGCCCGCGTATGGTAAGCGAAGAACCCGTCTCATTGCGGCCACCAAAACCGGCTGTGTTTGGCAGTAATCGCCCCATACTGCGCTCAGTAGAACCATCTTTGAGAAATGATGGTCGAGGTGAAGACGAAGCGGGTTAAAGCCCTATTTCGCCAATTTCAGCGCAATAAACCTGGTCTCACCAGTCTTTCCGCCTTTTGCGATCAACAACAATACTGAGGCTTTGCTCTCTTTCGTTGCAGCGTCAATCGCACCAGAAAGATCACCGGATGATGTAACAGGCTTGCCACCAGCTTCCATAATCACATCACCAGCAGCAATGCCCTTATCGACAGCGGCACCTTGGGTCGCCGTCTCAGTAACCAATGCACCATTGATCTTTTCATCAACCTTAAACTTTGCACGCAACTCATCGGTCATGGTGCTCACCGTCATGCCCAGCACAGTAACCGTGGTCGGTGCAGTCGATGGTGCTGGTTTTGAGTCAGCTTGGGCAATTTGCTTTTCACCATCTTCCAAACGGCCAAGCGTTACCTTGATATCCATTTCCTTGGATGCGCGCACAATCTTGACATCAACTTCTTTGCCCACTTCAGTTTCAGCAACCACGCGGGGCAACTCCTTGGAGTCTACAATATCGCGTCCGCCAAACTGAATGATCACGTCACCAGCCAGCAGACCTGCTTTTTCACTAGGGCTGTTCTTGGTCACGTCCGCCACCAACGCGCCGTGTGGTTTGGTAAGCCCCATGCTTTCGGCAATATCAGGAGTAACTGTCTGAATTTTAACACCCAGCCAACCGCGCCGTGTTTCACCAAACTTCACCAGCTGATTAACAACATTCTTTGCAGTGTTGGACGGGATTGAAAAACCAATGCCGACAGATCCGCCGGAGGGCGAAAAAATCGCCGAATTGATGCCCACAACTTCGCCATTCAAATTAAATAGTGGGCCACCGGAATTGCCCTTGTTGATCGCTGCATCCGTCTGAAAATAATCATCGTAAGGGCCAGAATTGATATCGCGTTTGCGCGCCGAAATAATACCAAGCGACACTGATCCACCAAGACCAAATGGATTGCCAATCGCCAAAGCCCATTCGCCGATCCGTGTTTTATCGCTGTCGCCGAAATTTACAACGGGCAACGGCTTGTCAGGCTTTACGCGGATAACAGCGATGTCAGTCTTGGGATCACGTCCGACAAGCTCGGCTTTCATAATCGTACCGTCCTGCATGTGAACGGAGATTGCGCTGGCACCCTCAACCACATGATTATTCGTTACAATCAGTCCGGTGTTATCAATGATAAAACCAGAACCCATCGAATTCACAGTGCGCTCATCAGGGATTACAGGGCCGTTATCTCCACCGCCCTGGTCTCCCGGCTTATCGCCAGGTTTGCCATCATCACCCTGACCTTGCTGTTGCTTCTTTTTCAAAAATTGGTCGAAAAAATCTTTGAAAGGTGAATCATCAGGAATTTTTGGGCCGTCCGTTGCAGACCCATCAGTCATCTTGGATTCAACTGAAATTTCAACAACGGCAGGAAGGAGTTTTTCTGCAAGATCAGCAACATTTGGCAGACCCTGAAGCGGCACTTCGGCAAAAGCCGGCACAGCAACCGGGTTGTTGGCAATCGGTGCGCCCAGCATCAATGCTGAAACTGCAACTGCGCCCAAAAGGCTTTTAGCATTCATACCAAATTTCATTGTGCCGTTTCCTCTTAAAATTTTTTCAACTGCCAATCAGGCTATGCGCAATCCATACCACACCAACGCCTAACGCCAGTATTGATGTTCCCGTGATACGCAATTGCTCCACCGAAAGATTTTGCAATTGCGCCATCATCTTTTTCATCTGTGCCGGAACCAAGGCATAAGTTAGACCTTCGATAGCCAAAACCAACCCAATCGCCGTCACAATTGTACCATTCATGGTTTGGGCGCTGATACCTGCGCATCGTCTTTTTGACCACCAAAATAGCGAAAAAATTCTGAATTAGGGCTTAGCACCATATTGGTTCCGCCAGAACTCAAGCTTTTGTCATAAGCCTGCATCGAACGATAGAAGGCATAAAACTCTGGGTCTTTTTGAAAAGCGGCCGCGAATGTACTGGCGCGTTCAGCCTCGCCTTCACCTCGGATCACTTCTGATTGACGCTTACCTTCGGAAACGATCTCGACAACCTTGCGGTCAGCTTCAGCTTTGATGCGGGTTTTGGTCGCTTCTCCCTTGCCGCGCAAATCTTGGGCTTCTGCAAGGCGTTCTGATTTCATCCGCTCATAAGTGGCTTCAAGAACTTCTTTCATCAAGTCAGTACGGCGGATACGAACATCCACAATTTCGATGCCCAAAGCTTGCGCTTCGCCACGCAACTGATCGCGAATTTCAGTCATCATCACATCGCGGTCTTTTGACAGAGCCGCTTCAAATGTGCGCTTGCCATATGTTTGGCGCAAAGCTGCGTCCAAACGAGTTTTTATGCGCTGTTCTGCTAATTCCAAATCTGCACTGACGGTCTCACGAAATTTCTGACTGTCGGTAATTCGCGCCAATGTAATGGTATCAACCAAGTAGCGTTGCTTGTCAGAAACTTGCACTGCCATGTTGTCAGAGCTCCACATAAATATGCGGTTCTCGATATCAACTACTTCGTCAGCAATTGGATATTTGAAATGCAAACCAGCATCTTTAACAATGCGGCTGACTTCGCCAAAATGCACAACCAGTGCAGTTTCTTTTTGATTGACGATAAAATACGATTGTGAAATCAGCCAGATTACAGCCGCTGCAATGACGAGTGGAATAATGCGAAGCGCGGTCATTGTGGTGTACTCCCTTGTGCTGCCGTCGTAGCCGCAGCTGGATTTTGAATGGCTGGAAGTGGCAAATACGGCACAACGCCTTGCCCGCCCTTACCTTGCTCCAAAATAATTTTATTTGATCCCGACAAAACCTTTTCCATAGTTTCGAGATACAAACGTTCGCGCGTCACGTCTTTAGCCTTTGCGTACTGCTCATAAACCGAATCAAAGCGTTGCGCTTCACCCTTAGCTTCCAAGATCGACTTGGCTTTATAGCCTTTCGCATCTTCAACAAGCTTCGCTGCATCGCCTTCTGCATTACGAAGTTTCTGGTTTGAATAAAGCCCGGCTTCGTTAATCAGGTTCTGTTGATTCTGCTTTGCACGCTGCACCTCTTCAAATGCATCAAGCACTGGCGGCGGAGGGTCAACACCTTCCAACGCAAGGCCCGTAATTTGAACACCAGCATTGTAACCATCAAGAGTTCTTTGCAGAATATCTTTCACTTGATCTTGAATAGATAACCGTCCTGTCGTCAAAGCTTCAGTTGCAGGTGTGCGACCTACGATTTCGCGCATTGCACTTTCTGCAACTGCTCGAACCAGCCGCTCTTGCTCGTCAACATTAAACAAATATTTCTGCGGATCAGAAATTTTCCAAAGAACTTTGAACTTGATGTCGACCATGTTTTCATCACCAGTCAGCATCAATCCTTCATCATTGCCGTCACCAATTGATGTCTGCTTTTCAGCAGCAACCGGCAAAACTTCCATCTTTTCGATCGGCCAAGGTGCAAACTGCAAACCTGGATTCACGGTCCGCGTATAAGCACCAAGCCTGAGAACCAAACCACGCTGATCAGGCTGCACCTGATAGATCGAATTATAAACAAAAAAAGCTGCAACGGCAGCCAGTGGCAAAAGCCAAGTCCCACGCCCGCCGCCCTGCGGCAAAATCTGATTGAAGCTCTCTTTGCCCTTTTTGAGAAGTCCGTCTAAATCCGGTGGCAGGCTAGGCCCACCTCCGCGGTTTCCACCGCCCCAATTTGGGCCGCCTTTATTGCCGGGCTTGTCGTTGCCAGGTGGTTTGCCCCATGGCCCACGATCGGCTGGCGGCTTGTTATCACCCGATGGCTGGTTTTTCCCGTCATCATCTTTATTCCAAGGCATGCTTAGTCCTCATGTGTGCAAATCAAATAATACTTACGTTGCGCATATAGGTATGGCCCAACTGATTGTCCACTTTGTCTATTTTCGACGCTTAAACCGTTTCAGAACATAGCCAGCACTATCACTTGGCCCACGCTCATGCGCAGCGGCTTCGAGCAGTTCCCATTCTTCAGGGTCTAACTTCGGAAAAATCGTGTCGCCTTCAACTTCAAGATCAACCTCGGTTAGATAAATCTGGTCTGCGATCGGCCAGAACAAGCGATAAATCTCGCCACCACCAATCACAGCAATTTCTGAAGGGCTATCAATTTGAGCCGCAGCAAGTGCCTCGTCAACGCTCCGCACTGTTTCAGCCCCCAGCGTCTGTTGATCAGTGTTACGGCTGATTACGATGTTGCGTCTGCCGGGCAAAGGTTTGCGCGGCAGACTATCCCATGTCTTCCGACCCATAATCACGGGCTTACCCAAAGTAATCTGTTTGAACAATTTGAGGTCTGAAGAAATATGCCACGGCAAACCCCCGTCTTTTCCAATCACACCATTGCGCGAAGCTGCAACCACGAGAGATATTATTGTCATGTGGCCAAATCCGTCAACGCTTTGCCCTCCAGCATGCAATAACAATTGCCATCTTCGATCTCTGCGCCGACACCTTCATATAGCTTTCGGGCACCCTCGTTCCAATGCATCATCAACCAGAAAACCTTTGGATATCCGCGCTCTACAGCCACTTTCGCAACCGCTTTCATAAGCGCCTCGCCAACTCCCTTCCGGCGGAAATCAGGCAAGACGGCAATGTCTTCGAGATACATAATCTCTTTGCCATAATTTGTGGAAAAACTTCGGTGCCAAAATGCAGAGCCAGCAAACACTCTATCAACAAATGCCACTTGAGCCCCCACAATTGGAGCATCATTAAATATCGCCGCCTCAAAATCAGCGCCAGTCGCCTTAACGGCATCAGCTCCTCCCCAATGCGTCTCAGCAATTTGTTGAGTTGGCCCAATGATCAAATGCCCCTCGCCCGGGCGAATAGCGCGCACCTCGATCATGTGTGTGGAAGAGTTCCAAAATATGCGCCAAAAACTTGAATGCCATTCCAAAGGGCGTGTGCTGCAATAGTCACCCACAAGCTCCCAAATCGTAACATCAACACGCCCAGCAAAATGCCCATGAAAAATAAGACACCTACAATCGGCCATTGGTCAGATGTTGCATGAAGCAATGCAAACAAACCGCCCGAAATAAGAACAGCGCCCACTTTTCCTACAGGTGAGGTTACCAATGCCGCGAAAAACGCACCGCGAAACAATATCTCTTCGACCACTGGCGCCGCAATCACTGCACTGAGTGCCACGAAAATATACAGTTTCGGTTGGGTGGACAGTTCAGCCATTACTTTTTCAACAATGCCGGCTTGGCTGTCTTTATTGCCAATTCCGCCATCCGGCGAATACGTGCTGGGATCAATACCAAGTGCTGCAAAGAACAAGATAAAAAACAGGAAAGCCAACATCACAAACACAATAAGTGTAACAGCCCAACCACCCCAGCCCAAGTCGGGCCAACGCCACAACAATTTGCCCTGGCGGTTAGGCATGCCAAACTGAGCGACATAAATTGCAAGTAGAACGATAGGAATGGCTGATGGCCCCAAGCCGATGACTGCAGATTTGTAAAAATTTGCAATGTCAGTTGAGCCAGGAGTGCTACCGATTGAATTACCACCAAACGCGAAATCAAATATCAGAAATGCGACGGCCATTTGAAGAAGCTGATAAACAACCAGCAATAGAACAGCAAACACAGTGGCCCGCAAAACCCCTTGAGTTTTTTCAACTGGGAAAAGCCATTCCCGCTTTGCGCGTTTAAAATCCGCCCCAAATATCGCCATGTTCTAAACCGCCACAGGCGCTGAAATCGCCGCATCTGGATTGTAATTCACGATTTCAAAATCCTCATAATCGAAATCATCCAGCGCTTTCACATCGCGCTTAATGACTAAATGCGGTAGCGTATGCGGCGTGCGGGTAAGCTGCAACTCCGCCTGCTCCATATGATTAAGATAGATATGCGCATCGCCTAGTGTGTGTACAAATTCTCCAACTTTAAGCCCGGTAACCTGTGCCACCATATGCGTTAGCAAAGCATATGAAGCGATATTAAACGGCACACCTAAAAATATGTCGGCTGAACGTTGATAAAGCTGACACGACAGCTTGCCATCGGCCACATAAAACTGAAACAGACAATGGCACGGCGGCAAAGCCATGTTATCAACATCTGCAGGGTTCCATGCTGTAACCAATAAGCGCCGCGAGTCCGGAGTCTTCTTTATTCGTACTACAACATCAGCAAGTTGATCAATCACACCACCATCGCGTGCAGGCCAAGAGCGCCATTGCGCGCCATACACAGGGCCAAGATCCCCATTCGCATCAGCCCACTCATCCCAGATCGAAACCTTATTTTCTTTCAGATATTTTATATTCGTGTCACCACGAATGAACCACAGCAGTTCGTAAATGATCGAACGCAAGTGCAACTTCTTGGTTGTGACCAATGGAAACCCATCAGCAAGATCAAATCGCATTTGATGACCAAAAACGGACATGGTGCCAGTGCCGGTGCGATCTGTCTTCCGAACGCCTTTTTCGCGCACGTGGCGCATTAGATCAAGATATTGTTTCATGGCGTCAATCTTAGACTGGCAAACCGATTCCGCAAAACAAAAGCGGCAAAACCCTATCCGAATCCTGCCGCTTCCTAAAAATCTATGCGAACAAATTAAGCCAGCTTAGCCATCGAACCTGTGGCTTCAGCCACCAGATAATACACGGTAACGCGGTGCTTTGTTTTGTCAGCCTTCATTGTCTCACCGACCGCACGAACTGCCTTGTCTGCAGCGGCAGCGTCCAATCCTAACTTCTTGGCGCAAAAACCATCGACAACACGCTTTACTTCAGCGGGGTCTGTCATGGCAACAAATTGCGAATCCTTGCCTTTCAAAGCAATGCCGCAATATTTAACAATTGCGTCTACAGCTGCTTGATTTACCTTTGCAGTGTATTTCTTGATATCCTCAGCGTAATCCAAAATAATTCCCCCCATGTTGGGTTTAATGCAACCTCCCCGGCTGCGGCAAAAGACTAGCATGCGATTACAAATTCGCAAGAAAAAAACCATACCTTCAACAACTTTAAAGTGCAGAGCCAGCAACCCTTTATTTTGCCGCAAGACACGCCTATATACGAGCTGTCAGGCGTCGCAAGGCGGTTTGACTATGGTGATAAACGGCTAACGCAATAAACCTATTGGACCCGGGGGCAGTACCCGGCGCCTCCACCAAAGCCAATTGCGGAGCAATCGGCTCTGATGGGGGCGAAACAGGATCGACAAGGGTGTAAAGGTTGGTTTTTTGCTCGTGATTGT
>CAXTKH010000054.1:0-22683 GCA_964244815.1 uncultured Aestuariivirga sp.
GGTTGGCGGCGCGCGCCATATTCAAAATGCCAGCACCAAAGCCAACCATCAGAAATATTATCATGAACAGTGGCAATGTGTTGAACAAGCGGTCCAATCCATAACCCACTGCGGCACCAACCAAAATGCCAGCAACAAATTCGCTGACCAATCGGTAGCCTTTGGAATAATCCTGAGCGGCGCCCATGCTGTTTGACGGTGTTTCAGCCTTTTGATGTTCTTTCTTTTCAGCATCAAGTCGGCTGGAAAGTTCATCTAAGCGGCTGGAAATATCGCCAAGCTTTGAATCTTGCTCGTCTGGTTGGTTTCGATCGCCGGAACGTGCCATTTCTCATGCCTCTCCAATGCGAAAAAAGCCCCCCGAAGGCCGTTTCTCAAAGCGCGCTCTTGATAGTTACAGAGGCTTTAGGTGTCAAGCGCTGGAGTTGGCTTCTAACTTTATGAAATCGCAGAGGAAATTTCATGATTCCGCTGCTGCGTCGAAAAGTCCATGCGAATCTATAACAAACCTCGCGCCTTCAAGTCAGCTCGGAGCTTCTCGGGCGTGGTAAAATGGTGTGTGTGCATGCCAACAGCTTCTGCGGCATTTACATTTTTCTCGGAATCATCAATGAACAAGCAATCAGCCGCCTTCAACGAGTTGCGTTTCAAACAGAGTTCAAAAATTGCAGGATCAGGTTTGATCATTTTTTCGTCGCCCGAAACAACAATGTCGCGGAACAGTCCAAGGAACGGATAGTTCAGTTTGGTTTCATTGAACTTTTGCTGGTTCCAATTGGTGATGGCGTAAAGCGGCACGGCCTTTTTGTGCAGCGTTTCAAGAATATCGACACTGCCTTCAATCACGCCGGGGATCATCTCTTGCCAGCGCGTGTCATAAGCATCAATCTCAGCGGTATATTCGGGATGATGCGGCGTGATGTGTTTTACGGCATCACTAAATGAGCGGCCACGATCTTGTTCCAGGTTCCAAGCGCCCGTGCAGACATTTGCCAGGAACCATTCCATCTTGGCTTCATCGGCAAACATCTTGCGGTAGAGATTGCGTGGGTCCCATTTAATCAGAACCATGCCGATGTCGAAGATCACGTTCAAAGAACTAGTCATGACAAGGTTATGAGCGAATTGAACATTGAGTTCAACTTATTTGGACATGTTTTCTGGCGTTGAGCCTTCATAATAGATGCTGTCAATTTCTGCGCCGATCAATAGCAACAGAGTGGAAAACCAAAGCCACGTCATCAGAACGGCCGCTGCACCCAAGGAACCATAGGTCTCGTTAAAATTTCCAAAATTTGTTGCGTAAGTTGAAAAGCCAAATGACAGCAAGCCCCAGGTGATTGTGGTGAAGCTCACACCTGGTGTCAGCCACCGCCATGGTGCCCACGGCCTGCTGGCACCGAAGCGAAAAAGCACAGCAACTGTCAAACTCACCAAGATCAGCATGATTGGCCACACTGCAATTTGCAGCAAGCTCTCAATTACCGGGGTCAAAGCCATCCGCTCAAGAATGACTGGAAGTATTACACCTGCTGCTATTGCAAAGAGACCGATGACCAATATGGCAAGAGTTAATCCGAGAGATTGAAGGTTCAAAGAAATTACGCCACGCTTTTCTTCCTTTTCAAAAGCAACATTCAGGGCATCAAAAACCGCTTTCATTGCTGCATTGGAAGACCAGACCGATAGCAGCAGAGAAATCAAAAATGCAAAACCTAAAGTCTGAGTTGGCTGACTGGAAATGCGCTGGGCCTGATCGCCGATGATTGAAGCAATTTCAGGCGGCAAAAACTGCGACATGCGTCCGATCTGGCTTACAATAGTCGCACGGTCTGTGAACAGGCCGTAAAGGCTGATCATGGCGGCCAAGGCAGGCACGATTGACAAGAGGCCGTAAAAAGCCACTCCGGCGGATACAGCAAAGATCCGATCCTTGTTAATTGCCGCCCATAGATTTTTTACAAAAGCGACAATGCCAATATCGGCGGTTTGGGTGATTGCCGAATTCGAAGCACTAGAATGTGCGACTCCATTTGCTAAAATCTTTTGGCTGTTATCGAGACTTGAATTGCAACCGGTGCTTTTTCTGACAGCCGCATAGGACAAGTCATTGTGTACGCTGCGCCCCTTGGTTGTCCAAAGGGCTAATACAAACAATGCTGTCATGAAGCCAAAGTTGGTCAGAGATTGTGCCTTAACGCTTTGCTGTTCTATCGACGTCACGTTAAATATCCCCTTTGCTACCTCTGGACGAACGCCAAAGACGGGCAATGGTTCCTTATTACGCTGCGTCTACCAGCTTTTCTGCTTCTTCCAAATTCACCGACACCAATTGCGATACGCCGCGCTCCATCATAGTCACGCCGAACAGGCGGTGCATGCGGGCCATGGTGAGAGGGTGGTGGGTGATGATGAGGAAGCGAGTTTCCGTGCGTTGAAGCATGGCATCAAGCAGATTGCAGAAGCGTTCTACATTATGATCATCGAGCGGCGCGTCAACTTCGTCGAGCACGCAGATGGGTGATGGGTTGGTGAGGAACACCGCAAAAATCAACGAGAGCGCAGTCAACGTCTGTTCGCCGCCTGAAAGCAGTGACAAAGTGGTTGGTTTTTTACCCGGTGGATTGGCGAGAATTTCGAGGCCTGCTTCCAACGGATCATCCGACTCGATCAATTGCAGCTCAGCTTTTCCGCCACCAAACAAAGTGGTGAAAAGCTCGCCGAATTTATCGTTCACTGTGCCAAATGCATCAAGCAGGCGTTGACGGCCTTCTTTGTTCAAGCTTCCAATACCGCCGCGCAATTTGGCGATGGCTTGCACCAATTCATCCTTTTCGGATTTCATTTTTGTGAGTTGTTCATCAACCGCTTGTGCTTCTTCATCAGCGCGCAAATTCACAGCACCAAGGCGCTCGCGGTCTTCACGCAAGTTCACGAGCTTCTTTTCGATCTCATCAGCGGCCGGCAGCTTTTCTGGATCAACTTCGGCCTTGGCCAAAATCTCTTGTGGCTCGCACATCAAGGTTTCGGAAATGCGCGCGATGCAATGTTCGTGGCGGCTGGAGGAGTTTTCCAAGCGTGCGCCTAAACGTGCGTGATCTTCACGCGATGTGGCGGCCAATTCCTGCGCAATCCGCAAAGCTTGATCAGCAGCGCGCACGGCGTTCTCAGCGGTGGCCAAAGCATCTGCCGCCAATTTACGGCCCTGCTCAGCTTCGCTCAGGGTATTCATCAACGTCAAACGGCGATCTGCCAATTGCTTGGGCATCTGGCTCATCTCAGTAATTGAGATTTCCGTTTCTTCCAATCGCTTGGTCAATGAACCAGTTTGTTCTTTGGCCTTTGCAGCGCGGCTGTTCCATTGATCTTGCTCGGCAGCAATGGCCTTTAACCGTTCAGCGCGAATGCGGGCTTCGCGTTCCAAGCCATCATGCTTGGCGCGGGCTTCGGCATAAGTGGCGCGTTCGCCATTCAGCACGTCGCGCAATTTTTGCACTTCGGCTTGAAGATCATCCGACGGTGCCAGAGCCATAAATTCACTGTGCGTTGCATCATGTGCACTACGCGCCTCAACGATGCGGGCGGCGGAGCTGCGGGCAGCTTCTTCCAATGATGCCGTTTGCGCCGCAGTTTCTGCCATGCGACGTTCATGTGACTGTAGCGCTTGGCGGGCCACGTCAAGGGCGGAACGCGTGGTCCGTGCGATATCGCGCTTTTCACGTTCGGCGCGCACACCAGCTTCAACGCCTGTACGAGATTGTTCGAATTCTATTTTTACGGTTTCAGCAGCAGCAATGGCATGCTTCATGTCTTCTTCAATTGAAGACAGGCGGTTGCGCTCGGCCAAGCGTTTGGCAGCAGCACTTGGTGCATCAGCAGCAGCGGTAAAACCATCCCAACGCCACACATCGCCTTCCTTGGAAACAAGCCGTTGGCCGGGTCTCAATTGTGGTTGAAGCGCTGCACCCACTGATTTTGAAACCACACCAACATGAGACAAAATACGGGCCAGAGCTTGCGGTGCTTCGACAAATTTGGACAATGGTGAAGCATCACCGGGCAATGGAGCAATTGCATCCAGCGGCGGCAGGCCACGCCAGAACACCGGAGCTCCTTCATCTGCTGAAGCTTCAATATCTTCGCCAAGCGCCGCAGCAAGGGCCGCTTCATAGCCGCTTTGTACATTAATGGCGTCCACCAATTGCGGCCAGAGATCGCCACCGCCAGCTTTGAGCAAATTCGTCAGTGTACGGACTTCTGTTTGCAGGCGGTCAGATTTGCGGCGCGCATCATCAAATGCCTGACGCTTATCGCCTTCCATTTGGCGGGAAACACGCAAGGCCACTTCAGCATGCGATGCGGCTTGTTCTGCTTCCTGCATCACCGTTTCGGCTGCTGCAACTGCGGATGTTAATGTCACACCATCAGCTGTAGAGCCCACGCGCGCCGCCAAAGCTTCGCGGCGCTGTGCAATATCAGCAGCTTCGCGGTCTAACTTGGCGATGCGGTTTTGGTGTTCAGCAATGGCGCGTTCAAATGCTGCACGTTGTGCCGAGAGTTCTGACAAACGATTATTAGCTTCATCAGCTGCCTCTTGGGCGCGTGCCAATGAGGCTGCAGATTCCTGCAACAAGATCGCTGCTTGCGAACGTAAATCTGAATCTTGCGTCAGCAAAGTTTCGAGGCTTGCTGCTTCTTCTTGCAGCTTAATGATCACGCCATCAGTGTCTTGCACCAATTCTTCTTCGCGACGCAGATCGTTTGCAGCTTGGGTACGGCGTTGTTTCAGTTCTGAGATACGACTTTCAACACGTTTTTCTTCATCGTCTAATGCAGCGCGTTCAAGCGTCATGCGTTGTAAAACGGCGGCGCGAATGGTTTCTTGTTCGCGCAAATTTGGCAGGGTTTCGCCCAGCTCGTCACGCCCGCGCAAAGCTTGCGACGCTCCCACGGTATGCTCGCCCAAAATGCGTGTGGCGTCGTTCAGCGCGGCCGTATCAGCATTCATCGCCTCAGCCGCATCACGCCAGGCTACAAACAGGCCAGCAGCTTCAAGCTTCCTGATATCGCCAGACACTTGTTTATATTTCACCGCTTGGCGGGCTTGGCGTTTCAAACTGGAAAGTTGGCTTTCCAACTGTGCCATCACATCATCAAGACGTGAAAGATTGGCTTCAGCCGCCTTCAACTTCAATTCTGCTTCGTGCCTGCGCGTGTGCAAACCCGTGATGCCTGCCGCTTCTTCCAAAATCAAACGCCGCGCTTGTGGCTTGGCGTTGATGATCTCAGAAATCTGACCTTGGCGCACCAAGGCTGGCGAGCGTGAACCTGTGGACACATCCGCAAACAAAAGCTGCACATCACGCGCGCGCACTTCTGAACCGTTCACCCGGTAGGTTGAGCCTTGATCGCGCACGATCTGGCGCGAGATTTCGATCATCTCAGAGTCGTTATATGAGGGCGGAGCAGTACGGTCTTCGTTGCCCATGGTGACCAAAACTTCGGCCAGATTGCGGGCCGGGCGTTGGTTGGTGCCAGCGAAAATCACATCTTCCATGCCAGAACCGCGCATGGATTTATAAGAGTTCTCGCCCATCACCCAGCGCAAGGCTTCGAGCAAATTGGATTTGCCGCAGCCATTTGGCCCCACTACGCCAGTGAGGCCGCGCTCGATAATGAGTTCGGTGGGTTCGACGAAAGATTTGAATCCCGTTAGTCTTAGTTTCGCAAAACGCATATCTTCGTGTCGCCCAATTTAGCTCCTGCAATTATGCAAGCAGCGGATCTACATATTTCTTCAAATCATCAAGCGTGCGTTCGCCTTCCCACAGCTTGCCATTGATGAAAATCGTCGGAATGCCTTTCACGCCATAGGACTTATCGCCCTTATCGCGCACTTCCATAATGCCCTTGGCCACATCAACATTCTTCAGGCATTTATCAAAATCTTCAGCCGACATGCCGGTTTGCTTGGCAATATCCTTTAGCTGATTATAAGCATCCGGAACCCATTTCTGCTGAGTTTTGAAGAAAATGTCGATAAGTGGGAAATACTTGTCCTTAGCCGAGCAGCGCGCCAACATAAACGCACCCATGGCTTGATCATTATGCGGGAATTCACGGAAAATGAATTTCACTTTGCCGGTGTCGATGTAATCTTTGCGGAACGGCACAAACACATCATTGTAAAACGCCGCGCAATGTGGGCAGCTGGCGGAAGCATACTCAATAATTGTCACTTTGGCCGTATCCTGGCCTAGAGCCATGTCGCCTTCTTTTGGCGGGGTCATAAGGTCAGTCAGGTCGACTTTTGTCTCTTGAGCAAATGCGGGCGTGGTGGCGGCCAAAGCAATGGCAGCAGCACCAACCAGAAGATTGCGACGGGATGTATGAATCATGGGGTTTTCCTACTCGAGATTGGGGATGGAGACAAAACCCTATTTACGCCTGTGGAGAACGTGTGTTTAGGGCCATTTGGGGCAGAAAAGGAAGCAAGCTTCGAAAGAGCTGCCTTCAAGTCTGGATCTTCAATATCGTCGAAATTTTCAGCCCAGGCCTTCGCCGCTTCAGGCTTCATGGGTTTTCGCGGGATTTTGGGTGCGGGCGGTGGTGTGTTATCCGGCGTCACTTTTAATGCGGTGATTGCGCCATAACCCAGAAACTGATTCACCCGTTCAATAATGCGCGGTGTCTCATAATGCAGATCCAACGCGCGACCGGCTTGGGCCTTCACCTGCAATGTGCCGCCCGATTGATGACCACTCGCATCATTGCCGCGTGGCCATTTGATTTTTTCAGGGCGGCTGATGGCTGCCACTTGCTCGCCCACAATCACGCGCCATTGCGCCACCAGTTGTTCGCTGGCAAAGCCATGGCGCTGAAAAGCGGCCCTGGCGAGATTGCGAAAATGTTTATCGATGGTTTGCATGATTCCAGATTGTAATTGCGTGTTGCGGCAGGATATTCACTGAACCATGGCAGAACAAGGGCTGGCAACTGATTTAGCAAGTAAACTTCTCGTTTGGTATGATGCCAATGCCAGAGAACTGCCTTGGCGTATGCGAGCAGGCGTTAAAGCCGATCCGTATAGAGTTTGGCTTTCCGAGATCATGTTGCAGCAGACCACTGTGGCAGCGGTGAAAGACTATTTCATCAAATTCATCCGGCTTTGGCCAAGTGTTTTTGATTTGGCAGCCGCGGAAACCGAAGACGTGATGAAGGCGTGGGCCGGGCTTGGCTATTATGCGCGCGCGCGAAATTTGCATGCCTGTGCAAAAGTTGTTGCAGCAGCGGGTGGTGTTTTTCCTAAAACCATAGATGAGTTGCAAAAACTCCCTGGCATAGGGCCATACACCGCGGGCGCTATTGCAGCCATTGCCTTTGATGTGCCAGTGGCGGCAGTGGACGGCAATGTGGACCGCGTGGTTTCGCGTTACTACGCCATAGAAGAACCCCTTCCCGCATCGAAGCCGCGCATCCGTGCATTGGCCCAAGCCCTTGTTCCCCAAAAACGTGCGGGCGATTTTGCGCAAGCGATGATGGATTTGGGGGCGACGATATGCACGCCCAAATCACCTTCCTGTTTAATTTGTCCGTGGACGGATGATTGTGCGGGGCGGATCAAAGGCATTGCTGCTGCACTGCCGCTCAAAGCCGCCAAAGCAAAAGTGCCCACGCGCTATGGTCATGTCTATTGGATAGAGAATACCAAGGGCGATGTGTTGGTGCGCACCCGCGCAACAAAAGGCTTGCTCGGCGGCATGACGGAGTTTCCATCAAGTGATTGGGTGAATGGACAGCGCATCAAATTTGAGGCACCCTTTGAAGCGGAATGGAAAAAATCTGTTGGCTTAGTCGAACACACCTTCACACATTTTCATTTGGAACTGGTTGTGTGGAAGGCGGTAGTTGCACAGCCAGTTCTTGACGGGCGCTTTGTTAAAAAGAAAGTGTTGGCAACAGAAGCGTTGCCATCACTCATGCGTAAAGTTGCTGTGCTTGCGATGAAGGCGGGTTAAGCCGCCTTCGCCATTTCGGCGCGCACCTGCTGGCGCAGTAGATCAATTGGTACCAAATTCGGCCCACGGCGCACATGCCAATAAGTCCAGCCATTGCAAGCTTCGGCGTTTTGAACGTGCGCGCCTACTTTATGGATCGAGCCTGAATTATCCTTCGATGCAATCGAACCATCTGCACGCACGGAAGCCGCAATGCGCGTGGTGTGATCAAACAAAGTTTCGCCGGCTTTTACCAAGCCGCGCTCTATCAATGTGCCAAAAGGAATGCGCACTTCGGCGCGTTTGCCAACTGTGGTTTTCAGTGCATCCAGCGTGAGTGGTTCTACCGCTTCGATGCGAGCGAGCGCAGCACGTGCATAATTCTCATCGCGTTCGCAGCCGATAAAGTGGCGGCCCAATTGTTTGGCCACTGCACCTGTGGTGCCTGTGCCGAAAAATGGATCGAGGATCACATCGCCCACATTGGTCGTGGCCAGCATTACGCGTTGAAGTAGCGCTTCTGGTTTTTGCGTAGGGTGCAGCTTATCGCCGTCTTGGTTTTTAAGGCGCTCGCCACCGGTGCAGAGTGGCAACGTCCAATCGGAACGCATTTGGAGATCATCATTGAAAATTTTCATCGCTTCATAGTGAAAGCAATATTTCGATTTTTCTTCGCGGCCTGCCCAGATCAACGTTTCATGTGCGTTGGTAAAACGGCGGCCACGGAAATTTGGCATGGGGTTGGATTTGCGCCAAACCACATCATTCAAAATCCAATAGCCAAGATCTTGCAGGATTGAACCAACGCGGAAAATATTATGATATGAACCAATCACCCATAGTGCGCCATTTGGTTTCAGCGCACGGCGGCATTCGGTGAGCCAAGCCTTGGTGAACGTGTCATATTCAGCAAAGCTCGCGAACTTGTCCCAATCATCATCGACTGCATCAACTTTGCTTTCATCAGGGCGGTGCAAATCACCGCCGAGTTGCAGGTTGTATGGAGGGTCAGCAAATACCAAATCAACCGAGCCTGTCGGGATTTTTTTGAGTTGCTCGAGACAGTCCCCCATCAGAATTTGGTCGTGTAGAGGACGTACATCTAACTTCGATTCATAACCCAATTTTTTATTTCCCCTGTACGCAACTCAACTGAAAGCAACTGACTGGGGGGTTATGAATCTTTGTAGAGTCGCTGTGAATCCAAAAGCCAAATGATGGTTAACGGGCTAGGAGTATAGCGATGGGTTGAAATGATTTTCGGTGCTCTGCGCAAGGGCCATGAATTGCAAGCGCTGCAGAGTGTGCTGCGGTTCCATAACCTTTGTGACGGGCAAAACCGTAATGTGGATAGGTTTGATCATGCTCATGCATGATGCGGTCTCGTGTAACTTTCGCGATGATAGATGCTGCTGCGATTGAAAGAGAAATTGCATCACCGCCGATAATGTTTTGCGTTTTGCAATTGAGCTTTGGTGATTTGTTGCCATCGATCAATGCAAGATGTGGCGTAATTTTCAACTGAGCAAATGCGCGTTGCATGGCCAGGAAAGTTGCTTGCAAAATATTGATCTCGTCAATCTCCGCCGCGGAAACAATGCCGATGCCGACATGTGACGATTGCATGATGGGGCTGAATGCGGCTTCGCGATTTGCTTCACTGAGTCTTTTCGAATCATTGAGACCCGGTGGAATATTTTTGTGATCGAGGATAACAGCTGAAGCCACAACCGGCCCAGCCCAAGGCCCGCGCCCTGCTTCATCAATGCCGCATACAAGAGTGTGGCCATCGCTATAAGCTTGATATTCGAAAATGAAGTTTGGGGCGCTCATTGCCCCTTAATGCGCGAAACTTAAATCAGATTCAACTGATCGCCGACTTGTGGTGGTGGAGCGAACAAATCGGTGCGCAATTTTGCGCGTTTGGCGTTTAAACCCAAACGCTGTGCCGCCAATTGAAAACGCCGTCCAATTGTCCAGGCATAAGGGCCAGTGCCTGTCATGCGGGTTTCAAAATTCGAATCATATTCCTTGCCGCCGCGCACAGATTTAACCAGCGACATCACTTTTTCAGCGCGGTCAGGAAATTCCTTCGCAAGCCAATCCTTGAAAATATCTTTCACTTCGAAAGGCAGGCGCAGCATGGTGTAGCCAGCTTCGCGAGCGCCCGCCTGATAGGCAGCCTTGAGAATGGCTTCGATCTCGTGATCATTCAGGCCAGGAATAATCGGACCAATCATCACGACAGTTGGGATGCCCGCCTTTGACAACGCTGCTATTGCCGCCAAGCGTTTAGCAGGGGTGGAAGCCCGTGGCTCCATGGATCTGGCTAATTTCGGATCTAGTGTGGTGATGGATATTGCCACCTTGACCAAGCCCTGCTCAGCCATCGGTTTCAGCAAATCAATATCACGGCACACGGAAGCTGATTTGGTGACGATGCCAAAAGGGTGTTTGAATTCGCTCAAGACTTCAATCACAGATCGCGTAATTCTATAAGTGCGCTCAATCGGCTGATATGGATCCGTGTTGGATCCCAGCGCAATGGTGCGCGGCTCGTAATTGGTCGCGGTTAATTCCCCCCGAAGAAGAGCCGCCGCGTTCGGCTTTATGAATAGCTTCGACTCAAAATCAAGCCCCGGCGAAAGCCCCATGTAAGAATGTGCAGGCCGCGCATAGCAATAGACACAGCCATGCTCGCAGCCCCGGTAAGGATTGATCGAGCGATCAAAAGAAATATCAGGCGATTGATTGCGGGCAATAATAGTCTTTGGTGTTTCCGTGAAAATCTCAGTCTTCAGGCGTGGGATTTCAGACAGTGTTTCCCAGCCATCATCCACCAGCTCTTCCCGCAGCGATTCAAAACGCCCTGCCGGATTGATTTGCGCACCCCTACCCCGCTCGCGCTGCTGACTTGCGTTAAACCCTTGCGATTCAAAGCCCACCGAAGGGCGCATGTTGATGAGCGTTTGCATGAAAAGAACGTAGCAAGAACATTAGAACTTTTCAAGAACAAAATTACTTGCGTTTTAAATGCTCGTCCAGCCTTGGCATGATCTCGATAAAATTGCAGGGCTTGTGCCGATAATCCAGCTGCGGTTTTAAAATTTCATCCCAGCCATCGCGGCATGCGCCGGGGGAGCCTGGCAGGCAGAACACATATTTGCCCGATACAACGCCAGCGGTGGCGCGCGATTGCACGGTGGAAGTTTTGATTTTTTGAAAACTCATCATGTGGAAGAGAACGCCAAAGCCTTCGATCTCTTTATCAAACAGGGGCCGCATGGCTTCGATGGTAACGTCGCGGCCTGTCAGGCCCGTGCCTCCGGTAGAGATGATGACATCGACCGATTTATCTTTGGCGAATTTGCGAACACAGGCGCGGATGGCCCGCACATCATCTTTCACAATGGCGCGGCCCGCAAGGCGGTGGCCTTCCGTAGTGATGCGGTCAACCAAGGTCTGGCCGGATTTATCATCTTCTAATGTGCGCGTGTCAGAAATGGTGATGACAGCAATACCAATGGGTAGAAACGCGCGCTCACTCACAATCCAACCTCATCCATTTTCGCTTTGAAGTTTTGCAGATCGCGCCATGCCAATTTTTTCTGCGCGGGCGCTTTCAACAATTCATCGGGATGCAGCGTGGCCAAAAACGGAATATCACCAAAGCTCAACCATTTGCCACGTTGACGAATGATTGAAGCATCGCCACCAGCTAAATACTGTCCGCCCAAACTGCCAAGTGATAAAATTAATTTTGGTGCTGCAAGTGCGATTGCCCTTGCGGCAAATGGCACACATGATGCGATTTCAGTTTCCAGCGGTTGACGATTACCCGGTGGCCGCCACGGAATGAAATTCATCAGCATCACATTGCGCGGCGCTGGTTCATCACCCATGTTCAAACCAATTGCCGCCAGCATGGCTTGCAGCAACACGCGGGCCTTGGCGGAAACCACCTGGCCAGATTTGTCTTCTTCATTGCGCGGACGGTCTGATAAAACCAAAATCGATGATTGCAGATTGCCTTCGATGAATGAAAGTTTGGTGGCTCCTTTGCGCAGAGGATTCGCTTCAAAATAATTCAGAGCCTGTGATAATGCTTCCAGCGAACTGCAAGATGCAGCTTGCGTTGCCGCATCAGCTGCGGCCTGGTCTGGAAGCGTTGCAGCGCGTGGTGCAGGAGCGGTAATTACCGGCGGTGCAATCTTGGGCTTTTCCACCACAATAGAGGCGGCAAACCGATCAATTGCGGTTTCGCTTACGATCTCGTCGGCCCCCATGTCTACAAGCCAGGCCAAGGCTGCGGCGGCCTGTTCGGGGGTCATGTCGTTTGGTTGCGTCTGCATGTCTATTATGGCTGCTTGTCAATCCTTGGCCTCTGCCTATAACAGACCCATATATATGTAAGCAAATCACGGAGATTAGTTGTGAGCGATATTCAGCGCGAAGCCATGGAATATGATGTGGTAATTGTGGGGGCCGGCCCAGCAGGCTTGTCCGCCGCCATTCGCGTGAAGCAGCTTTCGCCTGAAACCACCGTATGTGTTCTTGAAAAAGGTTCTGAAGTCGGCGCACATATATTGTCGGGTGCCGTGGTTGATCCGATTGCGCTGAATGAGTTGATCCCTGACTGGAAAGAAAAAGGCGCTCCCCTCACGACTGAAGTCAAAGAAGATCGTTTCTTCCTGCTTGGGCCCTCAGGTGCTTTGCGTCTGCCCAATTTCCTGATGCCGCCGCTGATGAGCAATCATGGCAATTATGCAGTATCTCTCGGCAATGTGTGCCGTTGGCTGGCCACACAGGCGGAAAGCTTGGGCGTTGAGATCTATCCGGGCTTTGCCGCTTCGGAAGTTCTCTACCGTGAAGATGGCTCAGTGCGCGGTGTTGTGGCTGGCGTTATGGGCATTGCCAAGGACGGCACACATAAGCCGGATTATCAGCCGGGCATGGAGCTGACTGGCAAATATGTGCTCATCGCCGAAGGTGTGCGCGGAAGCTTGGCCAAAGAAATTATCGCCAAATACAATCTCTCCGAAGGCCGTGAACCACAGAAGTTTGGCTTGGGCATGAAAGAGCTGTGGGAAGTTAAGCCGGAAAACCACAAGCAAGGCCAGGTCACTCACACCATGGGTTGGCCGCTTGGCACCAAGACTGGTGGCGGTTCGTTCATGTATCACTTGGAAGATAATTTGGTTTCGATCGGGTTTGTTGTGCATCTCAATTACACTAACCCGCATCTCTATCCTTATATGGAATTCCAGCGTTTCAAGCATCATCCGCTGATTGCGCAAGTATTAGAAGGTGGCCGCCGCGTGGCTTATGGGGCGCGGGCCATTACCGAAGGTGGCTTCCAATCCGTGCCGAAACTGCCCTTTCCAGGTGGTGCTTTGATTGGTTGTTCCGCGGGCTTTGTAAATGTGCCGCGCATCAAGGGCAGCCAAAATGCCATGAAGACTGGTATGTTGGCGGCGGAAGCGGCAGTTGCTGCCATTCAAGCTGGTCGCTGCGGCGATACGTTAGAGGAATACCAAACCGCATATGAAAATTCCTGGGTTTATCAAGACCTGAAGATGGTCAAGAACGTGAAGCCCATGTGGTCCAAGCTTGGATTGGCAGGTGGTGCAGCACTTGGTGCACTTGATATGTGGCTCAACACGCTGTTCGGATTCGGCCTTGGAACGTGGAAACACGGCAAGGCGGACTTTGCCACCTTGAAGCCTGCAGCTGAAAGCAAACCTATCGATTATCCAAAACCCGACGGCATTTTAAGTTTCGACCGACTCACCAATCTGGCATTTTCTGCAACAGCACATGAAGAAAATGAGCCTGCTCATTTGAAACTTAAAGATGCGAAGATCCCTATTGGTGTAAACCTGCCAGTTTGGGATGAACCAGCACAGCGCTATTGCCCAGCTGGGGTTTATGAAGTGGTGAAAGAAGACGGAAAAGAACCCCGCTTTCAAATAAACCACCAAAACTGTGTGCACTGCAAAACCTGCGATATCAAAGATCCATCGCAAAACATAGTTTGGGTTGTGCCGCAAGGTGGCGAAGGCCCTAATTATCCGAACATGTAGCATAGGTTGCATGTTAAGTTATTGTTAAGCCTATTGTAATTCTGCCCTCGCCAAGTTGCAAATAACTAAAAAGCAACCAATCGACGCAACGGGTTGTTGAAGGATTTGAGCCAAGTTCCCCCTTGAAACTTGAATAGGGAATTTACGGCTATGGGTGCAACTGTTATTAAGTCGAAGATCGTTTCGGCGTTCAAGAGGCTATTGTCGAATGAAAGCGGCAACGCTGGAATCGTAGTGGGCATGGCTGCTATTCCTATGGTTCTTATCATGGGTTCGGCTGTTGATTTTGAGCGCGCCAGCAATTTGCATACCGAACTGCAAAGCTCGGTTGACTCGGCTGCGCTTTTTGCTGCAACGCTTCAAGAGCCCGACAGCGGCGTGCTTACAACCAAATCCAAACCATATTTTGAGGCAAACTTCAAAGCCGATGGCGCAACCGATCTGCCAATTTATAACGCTGTAAATAACGGAGATTCAGTTACAGTCACAGCATCTGTTACTTCAAAAAACGCATTTATGGCACTTGCAGGCGTGCCAACAACCACTGTTGGCGCCAGATCAACCGTTATGAAATCGGGTATCAATCTTGAAGTTTCGTTGGTGCTTGATAACACAGGTTCGATGGGCTGGACCAACAGCAAAACCGGAAATGCTTCAATTGACGATTTAAAGGTTGCCGCAACAAATTTTGTTGATAAAGTTATGCCTGCTGTGCAAGGCGATTATTACACGAAGATTGCTGCTATCCCTTACAACGTTGGTGTTAACATCGGTTCACCTGCAGGTGCTGACACTGCGCGGGGACCAGTCGCTGCTGGTACATCGACAACACCCGGATCGCAGAATTACAAGTTTGAGTCTAAGCAAGTCCCCACTAACAAAAAACCATGCAGCAATGGCACAGGCCCAAATGGGTATTGCTATTCAATCGCAGCTATCACGAATTGCGTTACAGAACGCGTGGGAACTAACGCATATACGGATGCTGGTCCAGCTATTAATCCTCTCGGAAGGCTCTATGCTTTGAGCACTCAACCGAATTCCAACGGCTGTACAGTTGTGCCTTATCGTCCACTTTCCACCAGCAAAACCGATTTGAAGGCTACAATTAATTCCATGGTGGCAGAAAACAACACCGTTGGCCAAGTAGGTATTGCATGGGGCTGGTATACACTTGCGCCAAACTTTGGAATGTTCACTGGTGAAAGCGTTCCAACCAGCTATGCTAACCTTGCATCAGCAATTCCCCCTCCAACAAACCCTAAAAAAACCAAAAAGATCATGATTCTGATGACCGACGGAGAATATAATTCAGCATATGCTGACGGCGTGATAAGCGGTAATTTGACTTACGCTAGCTATACCAAGAGTAACGTGATCAACCAGGATCCAGACAACGGTGACCCGTTTGTACAATCAAAGGCTATGTGCAGTGCTATCAAGGCCAAGGGTATAGAAATTTACGTCATCACCTTTCAACTTAATAAGTCTATGACGGAGCGCGTTGATTTGGTGAACTCCTGTGCTTCTGACTCTAAGCACATACTTGATGCTGATAGCACTTCGCTTGACGCGGCATTTTCAACGATTGCAAACCAATTGCAAGAAATGCGTATTGCTGAATAATTCAAGCCGGCGGGCCTGATCGAAATGGGCGGGGGTTCCTTAAACGGGGCTCCCGCCCTTTTTACTTGCGAAGCCCTTCAAAAAACCTCAATCTAGCCGAATGAATCATGCAGGTTATGCCTGTTCAACAACAGAATGGATCATCATGTCGCTGCGCTCAATCACCTGTCTTTTTGCTGCATTTCTAATGTCAGGCGTTGCCCTTGCTGAGGTCACACCTGATACCACGTTTTCTGGAAATTATCTCGCAGGCCGCACCGCTGGCCGGTTGCGTGATAACACCGCATCGGCAGAATTTCTCACTGCCGCGCTAAAACAAGATGTTGGCAATCCGGTTCTGGTAGAGCGCTTGTTTCAGGCGCAATTGGCCATGGGCGAAGTTGCAAAAGCCGAAGCTCTGGCCCCAAAAGTTATTGCCAACAACAGTCAACAGCGCATGGCACGGATCGTTTTGGGTCTCAAAGAATTTCGCAATCGTCGTTACCCCGAAGCCCGCGCTCAATTTGCTGAAGCTGCCTACACACCGGTTGGCGAACTCACCTCAACATTGCTGGCAGCCTGGGCCTATGCAGGCGAAGGTGCGCTTAACCCAGCGCTGAAAGAACTCGATAAGCTGGATGCTCAAGGTTCATTCATAAACTATAAAGTTTTAAACGCTGCGTTGATTTCAGATTTTCTGAATTCTTCAATGCGTGCCGATGGCGCTTATAAAAAAGCTTACGAACTTGCAGGCACCAGTTTGCGTGTGGCTGAAGCCTACGCAAATTTCTTGATCCGCAATGGCCATAAGGATGAAGCAGAAAAACTATACCTCAAATTCTTGAGTGGCGGTCAACGCAATGTGTTGATTGAAACAGATTTGGCAAACTTGAAGTCAGGCAAAAAGCCAGCTTTGTTTGTCAGCACGCCAAGTGCTGGCGTAGCTGAAGTTCTGTTCTCGCTTGCTGCTGCCATGAATGGTGATCAAGCAGCGGATGCTGCATTGATGTATGCGCAGCTTGCGCTGTCGTTCAACCAAGACCAGCCGATGACACAGTCTTTGATCGGTGACATTTACACTGATATGAAAATTGACGAAGATGCGATTAATGCTTTTGACCGCGTTCCAGCCACGTCGCCCTTGCGCAATTATGCCGACACGCAAATTGCAATCAACTTGACTCGCGCCGATAAATCGAAAGAGGCGATCGCAAAACTTCAAGCCGTGGTGGCCAAAGATCCAAAAAATATGGACGCGCTGATCACCCTGGGCAGTCTCTATCGCAACAGCAACGAAATGCAGAAAGCGGCTGATGTCTATACCCAGGCTATTGCCTTGCTGGGCGATGATAACAGCTCGTGGCAGCTTTATTATTACCGTGGCATTGCCCATGACAGGATGAAAGCCTTCGATAAATCCGAAGCTGATTTCCGCAAAGCGTTGGAGCTTTCGAAGGACGAACCAACGGTGCTGAATTATTTGGGCTATTCGCTGATCGACCGTGGCGTGAAGCTCGACGAAGCCATCACAATGGTTAAAAAAGCCGTCGAGTTGAAACCGAATGATGGCTACATCGTAGACAGTTTGGGTTGGGCATATTTCACGATCGGTGATTATGATCAGGCCGTTAACTATCTCGAACGGGCAGTTGATCTGAACGCCGCCGATGCCACCATCGCGCAACATTTGGGTGATGCCTATTGGCATGTGGGCCGCAAACTTGAGGCTCAGTTTCAGTGGCAACACGCCAAGGACAATCACCCGGAGGCTGCTGATCTGCCTGCTATCGAAGCACGACTCAAAAATGGTTTGACTGATTTGCCCAAGGTTAAGCCTGCTGATGCCAGCACCGTGAAACCTTCAGCTGGTTGATGCCCAACAGCGTTACTGAAATTGCACGAGCCAAAATCAATCTCGCCCTTCATGTGTTAGGCAGGCGGGCTGATGGTTATCACGAACTTGATTCAATCGTAGCCTTCGCCAGCATAGGCGATGAACTCATCATCACAAAATCAGATGTGTTAACGCTCACATGCGAAGGAATGTTTGCGTCCCAAGTGCCCAGCGGGGCTGAAAACATCATCCTCAAAGCCTGGCATCATCTGGATAAAATTTTCGCCGCGAAAAATTTGGTCTTGCCAATAGTGCATGTTGCACTCACAAAAAACCTGCCCGTCGCATCCGGCATTGGCGGCGGCTCTGCCGACGCAGCGGCCATGTTGCGCGGGCTTTTGCGTCTCACAAATCAAACACTATCACGAACCGAAATTATCGCCCTCGCCAAAGCCCTCGGTGCAGACGTGCCGGTGTGTTTTCAAGAGGCGTCCTGCCAGATGCAAGGCATCGGCGAAATCATAACGCCTCTTACCATCGAGATTCCTCGCGCCATCGTGCTGATCAATCCGCTGGCGCAGTGTTCAACAGCCAGCGTTTTCACCGAGCTCGCCCTAAAGTCTGGCCAGTCCCATCTAGCAGCGCTCGACCTTCACTCCCCCACTGATTGGCGCAATGACATGACGCAAGCCGCAATCACCACCCAACCCATGATCACACAAGTTATCGCGGCCCTAAAAACTGAGCCCGCGTTTTTAGCCGCGCGCATGTCTGGCTCAGGCGCAACGTGTTTCGGCTTGGTGAGCAGCATGGCGCAAGCGACAGCAGCGGCAGCGAGATTGTCGGTGAAGAACCCGGGGTGGTGGGTGCGGGCAGCGGAGTTGGGATGAAATATGAAGATGAGAAGAAAAATTATTTTACAGCTGCACCAGCGCCCTCAATTGCCGCCACAAAATTCCAATCAATTCTTGTTATTGCCAGCTATAACCGATTTATCATCGTCCAAGCTGCAAGGGCGATAATTGTTAATAGGCCCTTCGAACAAAAGCTGCTTCAGATGTTCTTTTTTGGCAAAGTTTGCCAACTGGCCCCGATCCGCCAGCCGCTTGAGCAGGTCTCTAGCCGTCGCGTTTAGTGGTGAGTTTAGAAATTCATAAGCATAATGCAATCCCGGTTCGCCGCTACTTGAAGTCAGTTGAGCTATAATGATGCTCGACGCTGTGGCGTATTCATATGTCGCCGATTCAACCAACTTCATCTCTTTTGAACTACATGACCCGGCTACGCACTTTTCGCCGTTCAAAAGAATTGAGCTTATGGCATAGGCGAGGTCACGCCTCTCTTGTCCGAGAAAAGTGTAACCGAGTTGAATGTTGAAGTCTTGATAGTCTTTCGACTTGGTGTAGTCCGCATCAACAAGACTGCGTTGCGTGTTCGCAAAGATTTCTTCCGCAGAAACCTTGAATTTTTCAAGTCGCGAATTTCCATATTCCATAAAGCCGCCATCAAAGCGCACGCAATTTTTAGCAGTCTCAATTTTAGCTATGCGTTCGACATCTGCAGGGTCAGGTTGATGACTGGCAATTACTTGCTTTATGGCATCCAAATAGACTTCGGCTCTCGTTGCATTATGTATGTTTAGTATTGCGATCGGCTCAGTTGAAGGCGGTTGGCTTTGAGTTTGAGGTGATGTTGTCTCATCCTCCACTGGTACTCGATCTGGTGAATCCGCTGGCAATTCATCATTATACTTTTTGATCATCGCAATAGCAGCGGGCACACGTGCATCCAATCGGTCTTGCATGCTTGAATGCGAGGTTATGTCCTGATCACTTGAAACAACTTGAACCACAGGCCCGCCCAGCTTTTTGATAATCAGGCCCGGCAAAGTTGGGAAAATGAATGAGATCAGAACCAGAATTACAGCGAGTGGCGATATCAGCATCGCCGTTGCTGGATTTGTTTTCTGATCTGCAGGTCGCCACATTTTTGTAAAGTCTTTGCCGCGTCGCAAGAATCGAGCCAGAAAAACAATGGCTTTCCAAACCAGCCAGACACCCAATAACACAGCACCTAAAGTAAGTGGAAAATTCATCCGCTGGCGATGAACTTCGGCTTTGGTCATTTGGGTGATGGCTTTTACTTGCTTATCGACAGTGCCTTGATCACCAAACGCTGCATTGGCTTGAGCATCAGGTTGCACCTCATTGCCCAAAAGGCTCGGATTAACAGCCTTCACGTCTTCAACTGTACAAGCACGATAATTTGCAAAATCGTTCAACAACAAACGTGATGCTGCAATATTAAATTTATACTCAGTGATCACCTTATTGTCAGTTGCCAGTTTGATAAACTGGCGCGTTGCCTGATCAGCGGGCGAATTCAAATATTCTTTCACATAGGCAAGGCCAGCCGCACCACTTTTTTGCTGGAAGCCTGTCGTGATTGCTTCAGCCGAAGTGTAATAGGCAAAAGTTGCGCGCGCGAACATGTCGAAAGAGCCAGCATCGCATCCGTGTTCAGCACAGATCGGGCCAAAACTTGCCATCGCTGAATTACCAGCAATATGAAACTGACGATTGGTACTGAACTCTGGGTTTGAAGCTGATGCGGCAGTGCTCATCAAAGCGGAATCGGGAGTTTTGTATGTCTCTACTGGTGCTGCGCCTTCGGTGATGTATCCCGTAGTCGTATTATAAAAACAATGACGCTGACTTTCGACATCGCCAGCATTGAGAGAATTAGTGGTAGTTTGCCGATACGGATTGGGAGATACATAAGCGGAATCGTCCAACGGCTTGACCAATCCGATCTTGCCACCATATTGTGCCATCACCCATGACTGCCCAACAAAAGCCAGGATGACAGGCACCACGATCAAAATTCGGCTGACAGAAGTCCCAAAGCCTGAGCTATGCAATTGCCTGATTGTCTCTAGAATTTTGAGAGGGGGGCGCGGTAATACTTCTGCAGATTCAATCCCAGCCAAACCAGCGTAAGTCGCCATTGCCTCAACGCGCGAAAGTGTTGAAGGATGTGATGATAGCCAACCTTCTTCCGGGGCCTGGATACACATGGCATTGACCATACCATCGTGAGAAATGACGCTGTGGCCTGCCTGCATTTTTAGCAATGCGAAGGCGAGTGGTTTTGGATCTTTGATCAGATCTACAGTAGCGGCATCAGCGAGATAGATCCGATGATGTGAAATAGCAAAGCGGGTTGCTAGCGCAGCGATCAAGCCCACCAACACAACAATCGCAAAAACGATGCAAGCCAACAAAGGAAAGAACGGCAGCATGACAAGGAAGAATACCGTGCGCAGATTGAATGAAGTGAATGGACGAACAAAAAACTCGAACATCCTGAAGATCATGCTCATGAAAATCATCGCAAAGCCAATAAGCCTGCTATCACCAGTTCTAATGCGGGTGACTTGGTAGGCCATAACGGCTTCAAGTTCATCTTTCGTTGCCGCGTTCAGCAAACCGCGGGTCAGTGTTACGTCCGCCCCGCCAAAACCCAGATCAGAGCTGAATGCATTGAGTGATGCCGTTTCAATGATCCGTAAACCTGGCATTTTAAGGCCTGTCGCGATACTCAGGTTCTCGAGCAGATTATAGGCCTGAGGCTCTTCATTCCGTGTGACGGGCTTAGACCCAACATCGTGCGCAATAATTTTCGACTGGAATAAATAAGCCAGAAACACCCATAGCAAAGACGTCGTTGAAACCTCAATGTTTGAGTTGCGCCAGATTTGCCAGGCAATATCCAACTTTCCCATGGCAGGTAGATCATGGAAGACGATGGCAAAACTCAACATCAACGCAAAGGCGTAAGCTTGGCAAGCCAACATGAAAACGACAAAGAGCAGCGCAGTCTTTGTTTTCTGGCATTGCATAAAGCCGTAGAGACCAGTTGCCTGCACCACTTCTCAAATCCCCCAAGGTAGCACCAGAGAGCCGTCTGATGCCGAGACTTGAGCGTTACTCTAGAGAAATGAAGTTCTCGTAAAAATTCCTAGAAAATCTAAGGCTTGCCAATACACTTTTAAACGGTTTGCGTTCGATCTGGCAGTTCATTTAACGCTGTTGGTTAGGTGGTGCCAAAAATAGTCAATTCATTACTGACTAGAGATCCGTTTCCAAATGTCGCTGATGCGCGCAAATTGGTGCGCAAAGCTCGGAACGGAAAAGGCCCCGTCCAATACTCTCCAAATGTAGGCTACCAATGCATAAGCCTCGCCAGTTGTGGTGTTGGAAATTCCACCTGCTGTCCATATTCCAAACGCAACAACGACAATACCGATTGCCTGAACCGTCATCCATGAAATGGCATTAAGATCAGAAATGCGAACAAAAGCTTTGCCTATGGCATCGTAGTGCGCGCTAACTTCAGATTGTCCGCCATCATTGATCACACCCACACTTTTTTCATGAAGTGAATTAATAGAAGTCTGTCTATTTTTTAGCGATGGAAACAGCCAAGTATTATAAGCGATCGCAAAAATAGCGAGCGCCGCCGTCGCCAACGCAATTTTTGGCGACAAAAAAGATAAAATTGCCAAACTTCCTATTGGGCCGATTAGCGATATCAAGAGTTCAGGAAGTGTCGAGCCTAAGAACCAAGTGAACTCTTCCATCATATTCACGCGTGCAGCTACTTCACTCGTGTTCCGCCCACTTTTCTTTTGCGCAACGACCATCTCAGAGGCAGCTTCAGCAAACACTCTTGTAAAAGTACGCGTGTCGTAAACTTGCCGAAACCCATCAACAATAAGGTGAGTTCCCCAAAATAGAACAAGCGGAAGAAGCGCTTTGGGATTTCTCTCCAAAGCCCCGTCAATGGCAATGCCTGTTGCATATGGATAAAGAAATAGAAATATGCTGCCGATGATGGTAGCTATATAAGTGAGGCCAATACGAAACTTGTATCTCAAAAAATATTTGAGGTATCCTTGGCTAGCTCCGTCAATACTCAAAGCTGGTGCTCCCCCATAAAGATCATAATCATAGTTGAAAGTGAAATTTTGCCTATCCCAAATTTTCTCCAGTCCTCACCCCACCTTGACATCGAGCCCCGCCCCCGCCATTTCTCCCTCATGTCCCTGCCCCCACTCAAAATCCTCCTGACAGCCCCGCGCGGGTTTTGCGCTGGCGTCGTG
>CAXTKH010000055.1:0-22080 GCA_964244815.1 uncultured Aestuariivirga sp.
AAAGTGTCAACCATGTCCCCGAACATATGTCAGCTATGTCCCCGGGCTAAACATTACTGGGGGAGGTGCCCGAAGGGCGGAGGGGGGCACCTCAGTCATGTGCGATAGCCCAACCAAAAAGTGGAGGCTGGAAAAATTTCAAACCCGCTGCAAAATTCCAACAAATAAAGCTGCATTATTTCCAACAACACTCACCACCTGCTCCATCGTCGCCACAGCCGCATCACCTGTTTGCAATTGAACGGCGCCGCCCTGCCCGCTTAAAACCACCGAACCTTCAAGCGCGAAGAATACGGCTTCAACGCCGGAGAGATCGATACTCTCCATGCCGCTTAACTTTATCACACTCGCTTGCGCTGCATAAACCCCGCGCGCGGTGAAGAGGTTGAGATCAAAACATGGGCCTCCCAGCAATTTGCAGTTCAGCGGAACATCGCAGGCAAAAGCGTGAGGCACGTTGCTTTCGTGGACTGCCAAAACTTGACCGCCTTCAAATTTTAAATCGAGGCCGTTTCCCGAAATCTGCATGAACACCCGGTCTATGCCGGGGTAGATGGAAAAGGGTACATCACGGTCAATCCGGGCTTTGGCAAAACGCCAGGAAAAATCTGCAGCGCCGGGCTCCTTGTGCGATGCAATCTCCCACGACACGCCCATGCCGTTGCGCCATGTGCCTTCGGCCATTTCAGACTGGCGGATTAATCGTAGCATAGTTGGCCCCTTTATCTTTTTGTGTGCGCGCGGCATGATGCATACATGAACACAGCACCCCAATCCATCCACGACATCACGGTCGATCCGCGCAATGCCAATATTTTAATTTCGGTAAATGGCGAATTAATGCCGCGCGAGAAAGCCGTTGTCTCGGTTTTTGATTCCGGTTTTATTTTGGGCGATGGCGTGTGGGAGGGGCTTCGCGTTGTGAATGGTGGCGTGCCGTTTTTGCGCGAACATATTGAGCGGCTTTATGAAGGCGCGAAGGCGATTTTCATGGATATTGGATTGCGCCCTGATGAATTGGTGAAGCGGCTGTTTGATTGCATCGATGCCAACAAGATGAATGATGGTGTGCATGTAAGGTTGATGGTGACACGCGGCGTGAAGGCCACACCTTATCAAGACCCGCGCGTGACGATCACTCCCGCCACCATCGTTATCATCCCTGAACACAAAAATCCCAATCCTGAAAAATTTGAAAAAGGTTTGAACTTGCACACAGTGAATGTGCGCCGTGGTTATCCTGATGTGCAGGATCAGAAGCTTAATTCACATTCAAAGTTAAATTGCATCACTGCGTGCATTCAAGCCACCAATGCGGGCGCTGACGAAGCTTTGATGCTTGATCCGCATGGCTTTGTGGCGACGTGCAACTCCACGCATTTCTTTATCGTGCGGCGCGGGCAACTGTGGACGAGCACGGGGCAATATTGCATTCCCGGAATTACACGAGGCAACATCATTCGCCTGTGCCGCGATCTTTCCATTCCGGTTTTTGAAAAACACTTTTCACTTTATGATGTTTATGGCGCAGACGAAGCCTTCGTGACGGGCACGTTTGCAGGCACAACGCCAGTGCGCATTATCGATGGCAGACCGGTGCGCCATCCATTATCAAATGACGATTGGAATGGCGCGGGCGAAATCACGCGCAAATTATCTGAGGCCTATAAAGCGCTAGCCAAGAAAGAAGCAACACGCACATTATGACAAACCTCGCCATGTGGTCTGGGCCACGCAACATCTCATCCGCCATGATGTATTCATTTGCCAACCGCGCCGATTGCCTGGCGTGGGATGAACCTTTCTATGGGGCCTATTTGAAAGAGACAGACCTTCCCCACCCCATGCGTGAGGAAATTCTGAGTGGGTGCGAGACGGAATGGTCTGAAGTGGAGAGGCGTTGCGTGACCGCTGGCGAAAAGCCGATATTCTACCAGAAACATATGACGCACCATATGATTGCGAAGTTTGATCGAAAATTCATCCGCACACTGACAAATGCGTTTTTGATTAGATCACCTGAAAAAGTTTTGGCGTCTTATGCGAAAAAGCATGATGAAGTTTCGCTGCATGCCATCGGCTTTGTTGAGCAGGCGGAAATTTTCGATCAGGTGGCCCAGATGTTGGGCCATGCGCCGCCTGTGGTGGATGCAGATTTACACCTCGATCATCCGCGTGAAAGTTTGGTGAAGCTTTGTGCGGCTCTGGCCATTCCGTTTGATGAAGCGATGCTGCATTGGGCCAAGGGGCCAAAATCTTGCGACGGTGTTTGGGCTCGGCATTGGTATAATGCGGTTTGGCAATCGACGGGATTTGAGAAACAGGAGGCGAAGGAAATTCCGCTTGATGGTTCTCTTTTAAAACTGGCTGATGAAGCGCGGCCGTATTATGAGAAATTGAAGGCGTTTGCGCTTTAGTGATTGATCGATTTTGATTAATCTAAGCAATTATCGTCATCCTCGCGAAACCGAGGATCTCTGTTTTCTTTGGCCTTAAACACAGATGCCCGCCTCCGCGGGCATGACGGCTAAAAGAAATGAGGACTAAAACACGACCTGCCCCCCAAATAAAAAGGCCGGGAAAATCCCGGCCAATCTGAAGCTTCTTTTTTTCTTATCGAGTTAATGCGTGAACCGGCATACGACCCGGCATATCTGGAATGATGGATTTGACTGTTGGCGTTTCTTTTTCGACCAGCATTTCAACCTTGCGCAAATCAGCTTCGGCTTCTTTCAAACGTTCAATCATTGATTCATGTTGGTCACGCAGTTCACCAACGGTTTTCAATATATTATCGCGGCGACTGCGCACCGATTTTGCCGCCATCGAATAATTCACATTATTGATATCGCTAACGCCTGTGCGTTGCTCTTCAAACTTCACATGGGCATCAAGATCATCATGCTTTCGCATCAAATCCTGAATCATCAGATCCATATCTGCCACTTGTCTGCGGCAATCTTCGGCCCGGAAACGGTTTAATCGTAAAAGACTTTCACGTGAACGCATTACTCTACCCACCTTTACTCACTCACTAGCGATACATTCGCCAAAAAACTCAAACTCGACTCTATTCACGATTCCACGAATCAACTAGCTGTGGTGAATCGCTTTTCATCCACTAGTATGAACAAGCAGGTTTAAGACTGAGTAAATTGCGCACTAACAATTGGTTACCGTAAAAAATTGCTTAACACAAAACCTCTAACTACTACATTTAGGGGGTAGAGTGGCGCATGCCGCTATAGGTAGTGAGTAAGTCATTAAGAATTGAGTGAGACAGATTAGGTTTTGTTAACCTTTCTAAGTCTATCTTAACATTCAGAGTTAATAGTTAGTGTGTCAGTTTCCCAAAACGGGGCTGGCGGTTAAATTCAGGTCTGCTGGGGACGGTAGATCGACATATAAGGGGATTCGCATGCGGGTTTTGTTGATCGAGGATGATACAGCGACGGCTCAATCGATTGAGTTGATGCTCAAGTCCGAAGGGTTCAATGTATATACGACCGACCTTGGTGAAGAAGGCGTCGATTTGGGCAAGCTCTATGATTATGACATCATTCTGCTTGATCTCAATTTGCCAGATATGTCTGGCTATGAAGTTTTGAAATCATTGCGTGTCTCGAAAGTTGGCACACCAATCCTGATCCTCTCTGGCCTTGCCGGCATTGAAGATAAGGTGAAGGGCCTGGGCTTCGGCGCTGATGATTATATGACCAAGCCGTTCCATAAGGACGAATTGGTTGCGCGCATCCACGCTGTGGTGCGCCGTTCAAAGGGCCACGCCCAATCAGTTATTCTCACTGGCGAATTGCTGGTGAACCTCGATACCAAGACTGTTGAAGTGGGCGGTCAACGCGTTCATCTCACTGGCAAAGAATATCAGATGCTTGAGCTGCTCTCCCTGCGCAAGGGCACAACGCTTACCAAGGAAATGTTCCTCAACCACCTTTATGGTGGCATGGACGAACCCGAACTCAAAATCATCGACGTGTTTATCTGCAAGCTGCGCAAGAAATTGGCCAACGCTGCAGAAGGCAAGAATTTCATCGAAACCGTCTGGGGCCGTGGTTACGTGCTGCGCGAAGGCGCGCCGCCAATGCCTGGACACGAAAGCGACGAAGAGATGCTCCGCATCGCATAATCTATTTACTCTGCACCCAAACTTGAAAGCCCGGACATCAAATCCGGGCTTTATTTTTTTGAGTTGCTCTTGATACCGCCTTGGACTTTAAATCGCGTGTAGCGTAATTGTGGCAATCAACAATGTCAGGCAACCCAAACCGATTGATAATGTCCAACGCAATTTTATCCAGCAAGCTGGCTGCGGCAACACCTTAGCAATTTGCAGATCGACAAGCGGTGACGGCAAAAGTCCGTATTGGTTAAAGCAAAAATACAGGCTGCCACCTGAGGCAAAAGACCAGCGATGCCAATATCACTGCGCCTTGAGCAATGTGAGTTTGGGTTTGAGTTATATTGAGATGGCTATAAGTATTTAAACCGCCACCGCCGACACAACTACAGTATCTTCCGCTTCCATCGCCATCGACAGTTTCAATTTCTGAGCGTGGCTCAGCATGCGGGCGTAATAGGGTTGGATGAGGCGTGCGTCCAGGGTGGCGAGATCGCTGGTGCCATCAATAACGGCAACCATTGCTTCTTTCAATTTAGCGCGGTCACCTTTGGCACGCACCATGAAGCCAGCACCTTCAGTCGTCATGGTGATCACACCGCCGCGTGGCAGTGCCTCAATCGCCAGCAGCAACATGTTGAGCAAAAGCTTCACATCTTGCTTTGGCCTGTTCTCGCGCGGCACTTGCCAATCCAGCTTGATTTTTTCTTCACCCACAAATGCGTTGGCGATATCGCCTGCTTCGCCCATATCAATTTGTGCGCCAGCCGAACCCGCAGCACCAAATGCGATGCGGCAAAACTTCAATTTCGCCGTGGCAGATTTGGCAGCAGAGCGCACCATATCCAACGCCGAAGCTTTCATCTCAGGATCGTTTTCAGGATCGTCCATCAATTCCAATCCATTAGCGATGGCACCCACAGGTGAGATCACATCATGGCACACGCGCGAACATAGCAATGCGGAAAGATCGAGGTCGGAAAGGCGGTCGAGTGCGGTCATGAAATGATTCCAAAAAGTGATTCGTGACACTATCTATATCAAATTGCTTACATCAATGCCGCATTGACGAAAGCCCCACAAAACCGCCATAGAGCGAAAAGTTTCAGCACCTAAAAAGGTTCACATTGAAAAATACGTCCCCAACTGAACAAGCACTTATATTAACAGAAATTGCTCACAGTGCCGGTGCAACAATCATGGAAATCTATGCCACGGGATGTAGCGCCGCGCAAAAGGCTGATCTTTCGCCCGTGACCATTGCTGACGAGAAAGCCGAAGCAATCATCTTGTGCGAACTGAAAAAGCATTGGCCAGACATTCCAGTGGTGGCAGAAGAAGCCGCAGCAGCAGGCAAAATTCCTGACGTAGCCGAACAGTTTTTTCTGGTTGACCCATTGGACGGAACCAAAGAATTTTTGTCTCGCAACGGCGAATTCACGGTCAATATCGCTTTGATCAAAAATGGCCTGCCGATTTTAGGCGTGGTTTATGCCCCTGCCCTTTCACACATGTATGTGGGCGAAAACGGCCATGGTGCGCAACTTTGCACAGTAAGTGTTTCTGATCCAATGAGCGGCGCTGTTTGGCAGTCTATCGGAACTCGCAAACTTCCAACTGATGGCGCAACTGTGTTGGCCAGCCGCTCGCACCGCGATGCTGAGACTGAGGCGTATCTGGCGACCCTGAACGTAAAGACGATCATCGGCGCTGGCTCATCACTCAAATTCTGCACCATTGCCGCTGGTAAGGCCGACATCTATCCCCGCTTTGGCCGCACCATGGAATGGGACACCGCCGCAGGCCAGGCCGTTTTAATGGCCGCGGGCGGCAAAGTGAACTGCGCCACAGGTGAGCCGTTGGTTTATGGAAAAACTGATCGTGGGTTTGACAACCCGGCCTTCATCGCCTCGGCTTAAACAAAAAATTTCGATTTAATTAACCAAGTTGAAAGCCAAAACGGGCAAAACCACAGCATGGACGGAATTTTGCCATGGCAGCGCCCTTTTTTCAGCGCCAAACCACGGCACCACTGAGTTGAGGGTTACCATGCACAAATTTTTTCGCTCTTTTGCTGTTCTACTGACATTAAGCGCAACGCTTGCAGCCACAACAGCCCTCGCCCAAACCACAAACTCTGCAACGCGCGTGGGCAAGCGCAAAACATTTACGACAAACGAAATTATGGCAAAGGGCCATGAATTTTTTGGCAAGACCAGCCGCGGCATTGCTGAAGCCGTTGAATACGTATTCCAGAACGAAGGTGAGCCAACAGCTTACATTGTGGGCGAAGAAGGTTCTGGCGCATTTGTGGGCGGGCTTCGTTATGGTGAAGGCACGATCTATTACAAGAACGGCGCCAAGAAGCACATATATTGGCAAGGCCCGTCAGTGGGATTTGACTTTGGCGGCAATGGTTCGCGCACTTTAACTTTGGTATATAACTCGCAGTCGCCCGAGGACCTCTATGATCGGTTTGCCGGCGTTGAGGGCTCTGCATATTTGGTTGGTGGTGTTGGCGTGAATTTTCAACGCAAGGATAACATCACGTTGGCTCCAATCCGCACTGGTATAGGCGCAAGACTGGGTGCAAATCTTGGCTATCTGAAATATTCGCCACGCGCCACGTGGAACCCGTTCTGACAGGTTTTTTCCAACAGTAATAATTACCCCATCGCCGAAGCAATCAAACTGCGTTATTGTAAGCGTAGTTTGATTTGCGCTTTCTAACGCACAGTAAATATGGGTGGTTTGATGTCTCTGACTGAGACTTTGATGTTGGTCGCTTTGGGCTTTGCCTTGGCTCTGTTAATGGTGCTGTTGTTTGGTCGTGGTTTCTGGGCCATTGCAACCAGCTTTGGCGCCAGACGCAAAGTTAAAAACATTCCCATGGAAATGCTTGAACTGCAGGCTGACCGCGACCGCCTGCGTGCTGAACACGCTGTTATGGCGCGTAAACTGGAATTAAGGCTTGAAGAAATAAAAGGCCGAATGACAGCTCAAATGGCCGAAGTTTCGCGCAGTCGTAACCGTGTGCAAACTTCGGTGGAGCAATTGGAAGCCAGTGAAGCCACAGTGGCCATTCGCGACAGCGAAATAACAGATTTGAAGGCGCAAGTGGAAGCTTACAAATCTGACATCGAAACAATAAAAGCCACACTTCACACTTTTACGCTCGACAACAATCAAAAGAATTTGGAGATTGTTAGATTAAGCCAGTCAGTAGCACAACTGACTCAAAATCTCCGCGATGCAAACATTACAGTGGTGCAGCCTGTGGCGGATTCCACAGCCAGATTGCGCGCACGAACTGCAGCAATCGCACAACCCATAAAACCTGAAATCCGGGAAGCAGAAATTGGCGAAGGCGGGGTGCAGAAAAGGATTTCTCAACTGGCTTCCATATCAATGGAGATGGATGAAACGCAACACAGAGACCTTCAAATTTCCACCGAGCCCACTCTCGATACTGCGCCCAGAGAGAACGACCAAATTAAGACCGAACTCGAATATAAATTTGATAATGCAGAACGCGAAGTAGATACTTTAGACACAGAACTAAAAGCGATTGATGAAGCACTTGACCGCAAACGTATCTCGCCCTACCCCGCGCCAACGCCAATTAAATCGTCAGCCAAGGCAAATATCATCTCATTGGCGCAACGGATCAGATCGTTGCAAGATGAGGAGAAGTAGCATCTGTTGGATGGCGCAATCCCAGCACTTGCTGTCGATGGCTCTGAACCCATAACCCAGTCACAAGCGATTCTTTAGTTTCTCGAAGAAGCCCACCCAGAAACGCCACTGCTGCTAAAGGATTTGCATGGCCGCTCGTAAAAACCCCGCTATGGTAAATCACCACTAGCGGGGCAGTTTTCATTGCAGCGTTTTAGATCGTGTTGCTTGCCATTTGCTTGGCAATGTAATCGGCCTGGCGAATGGCCAGAGCGACAATGGTTAGCGTTGGATTTTCCGATGCACCGGTGGTGAACTGGCTGCCATCAGACACAAACAAGTTTGCAATGTCGTGTGTCTGGCCCCATTTGTTCAACACACCGTCCTTGGCCTTGTCGCTCATGCGATTGGTGCCAAGGTTGTGGGTTGAAGGATAAGGTGGTGTCAGGTTCACTTTCTTTGCGCCGACGGCCTGATAGATGGCAGAGCCTTGTTTGAAGGCGTGTTCGCGCATCGCCAGATCATTGGCATGTTCATCGAAATGCACGTTTGGAACCGGCAAGCCATCCTGGTCTTTTTCCGTGGCATGAAGCGTTACGCGGTTTGTTTCCTGCGGCATATCTTCGCCAACAATCCACATGCCCGCTGTGTGATCATAGAGATCCATGGCGGCTGTGAAGTCACGGCCCCAACCGCCGGGATTGAGAAAGGCACCCATGAACGGAAGGCCCAAAGACAGCGTTTCCATTTCATAGCCGCCCACAAATCCACGCGACGTGTCATGGCGTGATTCATCACGAACAATGCCAGCCATGGTGGTGCCACGATACATGTGAACAGGTTTGTAAAACGACGCATAAACTGATGCAGTCATATGACGCATGTAATTTTTGCCAACTTGACCGCTGGAGTTTGCAAGCCCATCATCGCTATGAATGCCGTTCGGATGTGTTCCCCGGTGCCGGTAAATTCCGCGGTGGCCAAGGTGTGGTCAAGTCGCAACGTTTCTTAACACCCGGTTTTGTAACCCATGAATCAGACCGTCACAAAGATGCGCCATGGGGCATTTTTGGCGGAACTTCTGGTGCTGTGGGCCGACTAGAAACCTACAACAGTGCTAAGCCCGATGTAGTCACCCAGAACTACGCCAAGTTCTCGGGTCTTCGCGTTGAACCAGGCGATGTCGTGTCTTACGTTTCTCCGTCAGGCGGTGGATATGGTGATCCGCTAGATCGCGAGCCTTCAAAAGTTCTTGATGATGTGCTGGATGATTTCATCGATGTGGCCCATGCTCGTGACGTCTATGGCGTTGTGCTCAAAGCCACAGATGATGGCTATGATCGGGGCCTCGATTTGGCCGCAACACAAGCCCGCCGCGCCGAAATGCGGCGATAGCCATTTTCTTCTCCCTCCCCAAAAGGGGGAGGGAGAATTTCGATAATCAAATCACTTCAGGCCGCTTGCCGCTGGCGAAGGGATAGCGCTTGCGGAAATCAACGGCGATTTCTTCGAAGGTCATCCATTCCGTGCCGGCTTTTTTATTGATGTATTTGATCAGCCGTTCAAGCATGAGCAAAACTTGCGGGCGGCCGCTCACGTCGGGATGGATGGTGAAGGCAAACACAGCATAATCCATGTTGTCGTAAACCCAATCAAATTGGTCACGCCACATTTCTTCAATGTCGCGAGGGTTCACGAAGCCATGGCTGTTGGCAGCTTTCTTCATGAACATCATGGGCGGAAGATCATCAACATACCAGTTAGCACCCACCTCAACGAGATCGATTTCCTTGCCATGCACCATGGGCTTCATCCATTCCTTGGCCGTCTTGGAATAGTCGATCAAGTTCCACTTATCACCTACGCGCGCATAGAAGGGTTGGAAATCGCGGTAGCCTTGGCTGTGGTCATAGGTGAAACCATATTTCAGCAATAATGCTGCCGTGGAATTGGACATTTCCCACCAGGGCGCAACATAGCCGCGTGGCTTCTTGCCGGACACGCGCTCGATCAGATCAACAGTGTGGGCCAAAACATCTTCTTCTTGGGTGGGCGTCATGGCAATTGGGTTTTCGTGCAAATAGCCATGTGCACCAATTTCGTGGCCTTCATCAACAATGCGCTTCACTTGATCGGGGAAAGATTCAATTGAGTGACCGGGAATGAAGAACGTGGTTTTGAGTTTGTATTTCTTGAACAGGTTCAAAAGGCGAATATTGCCCACCTCGCTGGCGAAGACGCCGCGCTGAATGTCTGACGGTGAATCACCCCCACCATAAGAGCCGATCCAGCCTGCTACCGAGTCGATGTCTGTGCCGAAGGCGCAGATGATTTTCTTTTTTGGTTTAGATTTGGAAGCTGTTTTAGCCATTTCTTTTCTCCTTGTTATTTAAACTTGGTGGTCCATTTGGGGTCTTCGAGAGCTACCGGATAGGCGATGCCGTAATCCAAAGCTGGGCGGATCACATATTTGCGGTCGAATGGCAGCCAATTGTAATCAGCACCTGAGCGCACAATGTAAGGCCAATCTGGGTGCATGAAGCTTTGGCGGCCAATGGCCACCACGTCACCGCCGCCGGATGTGAGGCATGACTCCGCTTCGGCACCATCGAAAATGCCGCCATTAGTAATGACGGGAAGGCCCGATGCTTCTTTCAACACAGCGGACATTGGTGTTTTGGAATTGGGGTCGCGGTTGTCGCGCCAGCCGAAGCTTGACCAATGAATGGCATCAATCTCCGCACCGCGAAGTGCAGTGCCAACAGCGCGAGCATAATTCACGCCACCGGGCCAAGCGCCCACAAAATCATCGACGCCATCTTGCGAAAGGCGGAGCGTGATCATTTTGTCTTTGCCGATTGCTTTGCGTACTTTTTCGCAAACCATGCGGGCAAAGCGCACGTTGTTTTCAGGCGAGCCGCCAAATTCATCCGTACGCTGATTGATTTTTGGGGTAATGAACTGCCAGAGCAAATAGCCATTGGCACCATGTATTTCCACGCCATCAAAACCAGCTTCCACAGCACGCGCCGCCCCATCTGCAAAACCTTGGGCTACCTTTTCAAGTTCTTTTGCTGTTAAGGCCCGGGCTTTGCTGAAAGTGACTTTCGGCCATGCTTTGTTTTTGATGTTGCGTATTTTACGTTCATCATCAGTATCGGTGTAAAGTGTCCAACCACCGCTTTGTGTGACAGAGGCACTGACTGGGGCTTTGCCGCCCAACACACGCGGATCAGACACGCGGCCACCGTGCATCAATTGCAGTATCGCAGTTGCGCCATGCTCATGAATTGCTTTGGCAGCTTTGGCCCAGCCTTTCACATGTTTCTTATTGGCAATGCCCGGCTGGGAGAGATAGGCTTTGCAACCCAGCTTGTCTTCTTCGTAAGTGCCTTCGGTAATGATCATGCCAAAGCCACCGCGCGCGCGTCTTGCATAGTAAGCGGCCATTTCATCAGTCGGCGTGCCGTCGGCCTCAGCCATTTGGCGCGTCAGCGGTGCCATAGCGATGCGATTCTTTATCGTCTGCTTGCCGATTTTAAGTGGCGAAAAAAGCTCTCTAAATGTTTCCATGTTCGCCTCTGATCAAAGTTTCAAGTGAGAGGCCCTGCCCCAAAATGTGTGCATCGCGGCCATGTTGTGCAGACAGAAGAAATCCAGTTGGCATATTGTTTTCATCAACGCCGCTGGGAATTGCGAGCCCACACCAATCGAGGAAGTTGCCCAACATTGTGTTGCGCAAAGTTTTGGCGTTGACGCGGAAAAATTCTTCCATGTCAGCTTCCAATGGCGCAATGGGCATGGCCACATGCGGCGTGGTGGGGCAAGCCACAATGGCATCGCCAATCAGGGCGTTGCACTCTGCTATCAGCTCTTGTCTGCGCAGCATCACCTCAACCAAATCAACGGCCGACATGTGTTCTGCAAGCTTGATACGCTTCACCACGCGTTGGTCCATTCGCGCAGCATCAGAGCCATTCACGCGGGCGTAATGAACATGCAAAGCTTCCGCCCCCAAAACATGGCCTCGGGTTTTAATGAGGTCAAGAATGGCTTCAAACATCGGGAATTTTTTGTGGATGATTTTACCACCCGCTTTTGAAATGCGTCTCAACGCTGCTTCAAAATTTGCAGCCACAGCAGGCTCAATGCCATCAAACATAATATTATCAGGCACCACGAAAACTTGGCCTTTGGGAGAAGCAGGTTTTATTTTTGGCTTGGCTAACCCGCGCAGCACAGCGTCCACCACAACACAATCTTCCACTGTTTGCGCCAATGGGCCAAGCGTGTCGAGTGTGCGTGAGAGTGGAAACACGCCGTCCATTGGATAATGGCCGGTTGAAGATTTATAGCCCACAACACCATTGAAAGAAGCAGGAATGCGGATGGATCCGCCTGTGTCTGTGCCTATGGACACCGGCAATAATCCCTTGGCCACCACAACACCAGATGCTGAAGATGAACCACCGGGCGAGCGGTGCGTTTTCAAATCATGAGGGTTGCGCGGCGTCCCGTAATGGGGGTTAAGGCCAATGCCGGAATAGGCAAATTCTGTCATGTTCAATGCGCCAACGGCCACCATGCCAGCGGCCTTGCCTGCCGCCACAAGTTTTGAATCTTTCGCAGCAGGCGCATTTGATTTAAGCACGACTGAAGCAGCAGTGGTGACACGGCCTTCCACATCGAACAAATCTTTCCAACCAATCGGCACACCATCAAGCAAGCTCAAGGGTTTTCCAGCTTTCAGCCTTTTGCGCGCGGCCTTGGCTTCGGAAACTGCACGGTCTTTGAAGACTGAAATGAAAATGGCTTGATCATCACAGGCAGCAATATTTGCAAGAACCTGTTCTGTTAGATCAACAGCATCTATTTTGCCGTTGCGCAGTTTTTTGGAAAGTTGAACAACTGTTTCCATCGCTCTAGCCCATTATCACCGTTGCGCCGTCTTCTTTCCAAGCGATGAAAGCGGCATCGCCGGCCACAAATCGCCCACCATATTTATCGGCATGGCCTTCCAAGCCAATGGTGCGGCCTTCACCCAAGCTCACATCCATTTGCACGATATGGCCAATCTTCTGAATGCGCTGAACAGTGACGGGAATGGTGCAGGTGCCGTAATTCTTTGTCAGTTCGGCTTTGGATGTATTTGCCGGCAGAAGATCAATCGATTCAGCTGGCAAAATCAAATTGGCTTTACTGCCAGAGGAAGCGCCTGCTTGGGCAGAACCCATCAACATGCCGTAAGGTGTATCAATGGTAACACTGTTGCCATCAGAGGCGCGCACTGTTCCGGGGATCAATGTGTTGCGGCCAATAAACTGCGCTACGAAAAGGCTTTTAGGTCTCGTATAAAGTTCATAGGGCGGGCTGATCTGTTCGATCTTGCCTTGGTTCATCACCACAATGCGATCCGACAAAGCTAAAGCTTCAGACTGCGCATGGGTAACAAACACGAAAGTAATGCCCAGCGAACGCTGCAAAAGTTTCAATTCATTCTGAATGCTCTTGCGCAAATTGGCATCAAGCGCACCCAATGGTTCATCGAGCAACAGAATATCTGGTTCCACCACCAATGAGCGGGCTAAAGCAATGCGTTGGCGTTGGCCACCGGAAAGACGATCGGGGCGCTGGCCTGCCACATCGGTAAGGCCCAGCGTTTCCAACATGCGCGTCACTTTTGCGTCGCGCTCTGCCGGCGGCATGCCTTTCACATCAAGGCCAAAGCCCACATTGTCGCGCACGCTCATATGTGGAAACAACGCGTAGTTCTGGAAGATCATCGAGGTTGGGCGTTGTTCGGGCAGCAAGTGATTGATGGTTTTGCCGCGAATAGAAATATCGCCAGAGCTGATATTTTCAAAACCAGCAATCATGCGCAGCGTGGTGGTCTTTCCGCAGCCAGATGGCCCAAGGAAAGCGATAAATTCGCCCTTGTTCACATCGAGATTGAAATCGATGACAGCAGCCGTGCCATTGTCAAACACTTTGCCGACATGTGAAAGTTGAAGATCGTATGCCAAGACGTTTTTTCTTCCTTGTTTCTCCCTCCCCCTTGTGGGGAGGGCTGGGGTGGGGGTCGTTCAGAACTCTTCAATCGTGAAAAATAAATTTGGAGAATTCAGAACGACCCCCACCCCTAACCCCTCCCCACAAGGGGGAGGGGAAGTTCTCATTAAGCGGACAAGAACTCGTCCCACTTAGAGATGAGGTGATCATACTCATCTGGCCATTGATGCCAGTAAGCCACGTTGCTCGCACGGGTTTCGAGCGAGCCACCATCACGCAGGTCGCCTTCTTTAATGCCGCGATCTTCTTTGCCAACCCAAGGCTTGCCTTCATACCAGAAGGCATATTTATCCTTGTCCATAACATCTTTGATGTTGGTGGTTGGCGAGTAATAGCCTTGCTCAGACACTGTGATGGCGGGCGGGCCCGACAGCCAGTAGTCAGTGTAGGCAACAACAGCATCCATGTTTGGCGTGCCAGTGATCGCTGAGTTGCCGATGGACCAAGCGCGATAGCCTTCCTTGGCCACAGCATAGGTGCATTGCTTGCCTTGGGCCTTAACCGCCATAACAGCAGGCTGCCAAGCATCGGCGAGGATCATTTCGCCAGAAGCGAGCAAGTTCACCAATTCGCCGAAATCGCCCCAGAGTGCGCGGAACTGACCATCCTTCTTCTTGGAGATCAGGAACTTTGCAGCTTCGTCGATTGATGCCTTGTCTGGGTTGCCTGGGTTTGGAACCTTCAACAGGCCCAGTGCATTCATGGCAAGCACAGCTTGGCCGAAAGCAATGAGCGGATCGACGTTAAGTCCGGTCTTGCCTTTGAACTTCGAGTCGAAAATCGCAGTCCAGGTCGAAGCTTCTTCAGCCGAAACGAGGTCTGGGCGATAGCCGATCGAGTCATAGTTGTAGACAGTCGGAACCATCCACAATTCTTTCTGTGATTCATCTTTCCAAATCTGACCGACGATCTGGGCTTTCTTGTCCCATTTGTCAGAACCTTTAGTGAAGGTGTCACGGATATTGCCCCAGTTCTTCAATGAAGATGTGGCAATGGGCGTGATTTTGCTTGTGGCAATCACAGCTGGCAGACGCTCGCCAATGGTTTCCCAAACGTCATAGGCTGAAGTGCCTGCGAGCAGTTCGGTCTGCGTGTCAGGGAAAATGGCGCCCTTGCCTGAAACGGCTTTAACGCCAGATTTTGCTTTAAAGTCGTTGAGGATGCGTTCTTGCACAGTCACTGAAAGGCCAACTGTGCGCAGTTCTTGATCGCCTAATCCGGCAGCGAATGCCTGTTGTGAACCCCAAGGCACACCTACTGACAATGCAGCACCACCAGCAGCGCTCGCAAGGAATTTGCGGCGGTTCAGATGGTAATTTCTGATACTTTCTATGCTCATCTTACTTTCCTTCCTACGTTAAAATTTCTTCTCCCTCTCGCTTGTGCGGCGCTAGTAACGCCCGACAAGCAAGCCACCATCAACCACCACCACTTGCCCGGTCATATAGCGAGCGGCGCTGGAAGCTAAGAATTGGATCACATCGGCTATCTCTTCCGGTTCTCCAATCCGACCCATGGGGATGTATTCGCCGCACTTGTCGGCATCGGGCCCCACTGAGTGTTCTTTTGATAAAAGCTGCGCTGTGCGGATGTAGCCTGGCGCAATGCCATTCACGCGAATGCCATCACGCGCCAGTTCCACAGCAAGTCCGCGCACCAGCCCGACCACGCCTGATTTGGCAGCTGAGTAATGCACGTGGTGATCCCAACCATAGGCCACACCCATAATTGAGGAGACTGCAACAATTGATCCTTTTTTCGCCGCTTTCATTGCAGGCGTTGCAGCGCGCACAACGCGGAAAATGCCTTTAAGATCGACATCAAAAGTATGATCCCATTTTTCATCGGTCATTTGCGCCAAGGGAACTTTATGCGCGATACCTGCATTGGCCACGATGCAGTCCAACGCCCCATGCTTTTTCTCAACAGCGGCTACAACTGCATTGGCATTTTCTGTGGAACGCACATCAAGCTTATGAAACTCAGCGTTCTTGCCAATTTCAGCGACCAGCGATTGGCCGTCTTTTTCCAGAACATCAGTGGCGACCACATGATAGCCCGCCTTCCCAAAAGCTTTCGCAGTGGCACGGCCAATCCCGATGCCTGCACCTGTGATCAGAACTGTGGGGCTCATAACATCACATCTCCTGAATTGGGGCCAATGGTTTGGCCAACAAAGAGCGAGGCTTGGTCAGACAATAAAAACGCCACCGCGGCTGCCACTTCTTCAGGCTCACCAAAGCGGCCCAGTGGCAATTCAGCAGCTTTGGTTTCACGCCAAGCATCCGATAAGCCCATTACCAGCGGGGTGTTGATTGGGCCGGGTGCCACGGCATTCACACGCACGCCCTGAGAGCTGACTTCGCGGGCCAGCGCTTTGGTCATGCCAATGATGCCGGCTTTTGCCGCTGAATAATGTACCAGTTCCACTCCACCAATTTGCCCAAGCTGCGAGGCAACGTTTACGACGGCCCCTTTGCCTGCTTTCAACATTGGTTTCAGCACCGCGCGCATCATCAAAAAGTTACCGCGCAAATGCACGGCAATCATGCGGTCAAAATCGCCTGGCTCCAAATCAACGAATTTGGATTGGTGCACATGGCCTGCATTGTTCACCAGATGCGTACAGTCTCCAAAACTAGCTTTGCAAGCCGCAACAATCGCTGCGACATCTTTTTCATTGGAAACATCGCCGCCAATGGCTTTGGCTTTGCCGTCAATTTCTTTGGCCACTTTTTCAGCGGCCTCCAAACGGAAGTCATTTACCAAAACGCTGTAACCGTCACGCGCCAGACGCAAGGCAATGGCGCGGCCGATGCCTGATCCGGCTCCCGTGACGATTGCGATGCTCATGCAATCTCCTCCTGAATGGCCACTTTCTTGGCGCGGCGCACAGATAACCCCATCAAGATCGCATAAACTGTGAGAAGCGAGAATGAGAACAGCGTGGTGAGAACACCGAAGGCAAAAATATTGGGGTGAATTTCCACAGCGAAAGTACTGTAAATTGCCAAGGGCAAAGTTTGCTCATTGGATGACAGCAGCGTACGCGAAAATTCATCGTAAGAAAGCGTGAAGGCAAAAAGCATTGATGACAACACACCAGGGAACACCAGCGGGAATGTGACTTTGCGGAAGGTGCGCATGGGTGAAACACCGAGCGACCAAGAGGCTTCTTCGACGGACGCATCAAAGCGGTTGAGAATGGCGAGCATCACAAGAAACGCAAACGGGAATGTGTACACCACGTGGCTTACAAAAGCGGTGCTCCACCAATGGCGATCCACGTTGAAAATATTTTTAGACACAAGCGCAACACCGAGGCCAGTGAGCAAGCCCGGCGTGATCATGCCCAGCACGATCAGATAAAATACGAAGTCAGAGCCTTTGAACTTTTTGCGGAAAGCCTGGGCTGACATCACACCCAACACCGTGGAGGTGACCATGGTCATGAAAGCTAAAGTAAGCGAGCGCACCATAGATGTGCCGATTGGCAAAGGAGCAACGCGTGAAGCTTCTGTCAAGCCGAAGATGTGGCGGTACCAATAGGTTGACCATTCTACGATGGGAAATTGTGGTCCGCCTTCTGGCCCCTGCTGGAACGAAAGAATGCTCAGCACAATGAAGGGCCCATAGAGAAACAGAATAAACAGAGCCACATAAACAGCGAGGATAGGTTTGAGGATACGGGATTCCATGGTCTAGAGCTCCCGCCTTAAATCGACGATACGCAGGAACATCGAGACCACTATGCCCATGATGATGGTGAGGATCACACCCACCACCGAAGCCAAGGCCCACTTTAAAGAACCCACTTGTGTGACAATGATGTTGCCCAGCAAATTCACTTTGCGGCCAGAGAGTGCTGATGCAGTTGCAAATTCGCCCAGTACCATTACCGAAACGAAAATTGCACCGACCACCACACCAGGCAAGCTGAGCGGGAAAATGATCTTGCGGAATATGCGCCAGAAGCCAGCACCCAAATCGCGCGACGCTTCAATGATATTGGGATCAATGCGGCCCAACATAAAGGCAATGGGCCCAACCATGAACACGCAATAAATTTGTGTCATGCCAATGATCACCGAAAGCTCGGTGAACAAAAGTGCTTCAATCGGGTGATCCACAAGGCCAAAATATTGCAGAACAATATTGATGGCCCCTTCCTTGCCCAGCATGGGCCGCCACGCCAAAACGCGAATGAGGAAAGAGGTCCAAAACGGAATAACGCACACCACCAGCAAGATAGTGGAGAGGGTTTTGCTTTTAACAAACAGCCCCACATAAAGCGCTGTTGGATAACCAATCACCAAAGTCGCAGCCAAAACGATCAGCCAAATGCGCAGCGTCGTCCAGAGCGAGGTTATGTAAGTGTCCGAGCCAAAAAACTGTTGCCAGCTCTTGAGTGTAAGAATGGGTTCAATCTTGAATGTGGTCTGTGTCCAGAACGACACATAGATGATCATCACAATGGGGATGACGAGGAACAGCGTCATCCAGATCACGCCCGGCGCAATCAGCCACCAAGCTGTTTTTGAGGATGTTTTTACTGGACCTGCCATGCTGCCACCTAACCAAACACAATGGCGTCTTCCGGCTTCCACCGCAGACGATAAGATTTTTTGGGTTCAAATGTCTTGGGCGCACCATTGGAAAGGTGGTGCTCAACTTCAATCACCTTGCCGCCCACAGCTTCAAAGAAATACATGATTGAAGACCCCAGATATTCACTGGCAACAAAACTTGCAGGAACACTTGGCCCCTTGCCCGCATCTGAATCTGCATCCACTGCCACACGGTCATAGCGCACAGCATAGGCGGGGCGATCCGATTTGGTTTTTTGCATGAAGGCCAGATCGCCATATTCGGTTTTGAAAGATGCACCAGCAACGCTGCCATCAAACACATTATAGCGATTGAGAAACTTGGCCACATTGGGCGTTGCTGGAGCGGTATAAACAGTATCAGGCTGATCAAACTGTGCGATGTGACCACGGTCTAACACGATCACACGATCCCCCATGGCAAGGGCTTCGGTTTCGCTGCCTGTCACATGCAAAAAGGTAACACCCAATCGTTCGCGAATGGCACGCAGTTCATTGCGCATGCGGCCACGCAAATTGGCGTCAAGCGCACCCAGCGGCTCATCCAGCAAAATCAGTTTGGGTTCAGTGATTAGAGTGCGCGCCAACGCCACGCGCTGTTTTTGGCCGCCTGAAATCTGGCCCACACCACGAGCACCCAAACCTTCGAGGCCCACAAGCTTGATGATGTCGTTTACGCGGGAACCAATCTCATCTTTGCCCACAGGCACATCACGGTTGGCGAGGCCAAAGCCAATATTGTCAGCCACCGTCAAGTGCGGGAACAGCGCGAAGTTTTGGAACACAAAGCCAATGCCACGCTTGTGCGCTGGCAGGCTGGATACATCGACACCATTGACTTCAATGCGGCCTTCATCGGGCGCTTCAAAGCCCGCAATGGTGCGCAAGAGTACTGTTTTGCCAGAGCCGCTTGGGCCTAACAACGAGACATATTCATTGCGATCGACAGACAGATTTATGTTGTCCAAAGCGGTGGTTTCACCATAGCGCTTAGACACTGAATCAAGACGAAAAATGTGAGCCTCTGCTGTCATTTTTCTAGCCACTCTTGGGTGCATTCACCCTTCAGAACGGCATTCCTCCTGCTTGAACCCTAGCCCTCATTTCTGCGTCCGTCATGGCCTGCAGTGCATAAAGGCTTGTCACGAAACTAAACGAAGATGACTAATGTATGCAAGATATTTCTTAATGCCCTATTTAAGGGCAACGAAGCTCAAAAATGGGCAGAAAAAGACTTTATAAAATGATTAATGTATGCACAAGTCATTTTTATTTAATCTTGGTGAGATAGGGCACGGCCAGCGCCTTCTCGCTGATCACCGCCACAATTTTCAATCTGGCCAATGACTTTTGTGCCATTATTTTCAAATGGTTCTCCAGATAATCGGCAGCAGGATCAATCAAGCGCCGCTCAATCAAACGGAACAGCGAGCGATATTCATCAGCCGCAAAACGGTCGCGCGGCAGGCCTAATTTGGTCAAAGCGCGGTTGGCAGCGAGCAATGGTAATTGGATATTGCGGATCACAGCAATCATTTCAGCATTGGGCACTTTGGCAATGCAGGTGTCCATTAAGGCTTGTTCGAAGTCTTCGGTCTCGCTGAAGTCGCTGCTGCCTTCATTTGCCAAGCGGCTGAGTCGTTCCACAGCCGCATAATCAATCGCGGGTGAAGCCAGTTTCAAAGCCGCCGGTTCAAGAATGCTTCGAATGGCAAAACGCTCGCGCACCGATTGCGCGGTGAGCGGCCCGGCAATCCAATGCGAACTTTGGTTCTTGCGGATAAGCCCACGCTCATTCAGCCTGCTCAACACATCACGCACCACGGTGCGGCTCACGCCCAAATGCGTGCTGAGTTCAGTTTCGATAATGCGAAACTCACCGAAAATCAGACTGGAGGCCACGGCCTCTTCCACCTGATTATAGACAAGTTCCCACATGCTGCGGCTTTGCAAGGCTTCATCAATTTCATCTGACACTTGCAAATCAAGTGCGCGAATATCGATGCGCTTGGGCTGCACAGAAGACGAAGTACCCTGCCCCACCACAAAGCCGCGCCCATCAAAGCGCTGGATCAGTTTTTCCTGTTCCAACATTTTCAACGCCATTTGCACAGGCGCGCGGCTTGATTGCATCAATTCCGCAATCGGCCCTTCCAACAACACAAAGCCTTCGGGCAAACGGCCCGATTGGATGTTGTTGCGGAGCACGCGGCAAATCAGTTCATAACGCTTTTGCGTGGATGGTTTTTCGTTGGGCTGTGATGTCATGAGGCCACACCACGCACACGTTCAACAAAGCGGCCCCAAGCACGTGCCGCATAGTTATGCTCGTCCATCACCGTGTTCCACACAGCAATGCGGTTGGTACGCTCGGTGTAAGCCCCGCCAGAACGGCGCGCGCCAAGCTTCACAACTGTCTGCCCAGCTGGCCCCAGCAAATCAGCTTGCGCTTCTTCGCCATTATACCAATAACCCCATTCATCAGCGCTGAGATGCGCGCGCACTGGATCGATGACAGACATATAATAGCCCTGCCGCGCCATCATCGCACCAGGCCAGCCGGTGAACCACCAGTTCATATAATCATAAGCCATGTCCAAAGTGTCGCCACTCAAACCATGGCGCAAACTCATGCCGCCATGCCAGGCACGGTAACCTTCCTGTGGGGCTGCTTCAATGAAATGCGGGGACTCGCCACCCAAATCGCCATAGGCGGGTGACCACATGCTTTGCACATCAATGCGGTGGTCGCGCACCAATTGGCCAGCGTCAGCCGCCGTTGTCCACATGGTGTGGAAGAAACCTTTCTGGCGCTTGTCTTCCAGCAGCGCCATCAAAGCATCAATCTCTGCCACCGTCATATTGCCCACATCTGCAAATGAAAGTGCGCCGGTGGCTTCCGCCGCCAATGCCGCATCGAACAAACCAATGGCAGGTTCATCCACCAAGGCAATGCGACCCTTGGCGCGTTCATCAAACAACCATGCCCAGCTTTCCTCTTGGCGCTTTGAATAGCCGAACACCCGCGCGTCATAGCCGAAGGAGTCGAGATTATAGACCGTTGGCAGCATGCTGATGTGACGCTGCGGTTCCGAGCCTAATGAATCACCCGGCTGCACGTAAAGCTTCTTAACAGGAGCATCACCATGCCCCCGCCATGCGTAACGGCTAATGCCACCACGCTTGGTGAGATCACTCACCTTGTCCCATTGCGTGATGCGCTGTGTATCAATCGGCTGCAGCGACCCCCAGAACCACACAATATCGAGATTGTGAAAACATTGATCGTAGATGTCATAAGCATCGGGGCTCAGTGCCGCCTTGCCCTGGCAAGACAGAAAATCGAGTACCTCAAATTCAATATCAAAACCGAGATCAGCTTCGGCACGTTTTTTGACTTGATAGAGCAGTGTGACAGCTGTGCCCAAAATACGCAGCTTCCGGCGGCGCTTTATGGCAGGCATTGCGAGATCAGGCGTTTTGGTTTTCAATGGCATTGGCCCTTGCTATCATTCAATAGCAATAGCCTCAATCACTATGACGGTGCCTCGCGCAGTGAATCCCAGGCGAGGCCATGACACTCTCGCAGAACAA
>CAXTKH010000056.1:0-21959 GCA_964244815.1 uncultured Aestuariivirga sp.
TTCGGCCGGGAGGAGGGATGTCCACAGGTTTTGGTTCAGGGCCAGTCATGAGTTTTCCTTTCAAAGTTGAGAAGAAAACGTTTGATCCAAGTTTGAGTTCCGAACATTCACCTTCGAACTGTGTTGGAAACGATGCAACGGAAAATCTAAACTTGTCCGTCTATACTGCTTAGGCAATGGAATCTGGAGAAAGTGTTGAAACTCTGCAATCGTGCTTTTCAATCCCTCACCAACGTCGTCTTCCTGATGGGCTCAAGACTATTGTTGGGCGGCACTGTTGGAACTCTGTACCGATTTGTGGATTGTGATGAGATATAGCAGGTTCACCGTACGGTGTCAAGTGCTTTTTTCAATTTTTATGACTTAAAGTATAAATTTTCGGTTTTTGCCGAGAGGGATTAAATTTGTGCCATGCAACAAGAGCGTGAAAAATGTCATCGTTCAGCCACACAGAAGCTGATAGTTGTAACTGACAGGGCAAGTGACAGCGACCATGATTAAAAAATTAGTACTTTGGCTTTTGATCTTGGCCGTGGCTGGATCAGCTTATTATTACCGCGATATATGGTTGCCAAAAGTCACACCCTATCTGGCGTATGTTTACCCAGGCGCCAAAACCGATGCCCCTAAAACTGCAGCTGGCGGATCAGGTAGACGCGGGGCAGGGCCAGTTACTGTTCTGGTGGCCAAAGCTGAAGAAGGTACGTTGCCGATTTCTCGGCAGACGATCGGCACAATTGCACCTGTTGCCTCAAGTGCGCTCACCACATCAGTCTCAGGTATTGTTTCTGAAATCAAAGTTAAAGATGGTGCAGATGTAGTAAAGGGTGATCTCATTGCGCAACTCGATGCCCGTGTCATTCGCGCAACGATTATCAAAGATCAAGCCACAATGGCCAAGGATCAAGTGACGTTGGACAATTTGAAAGCAACAATGCAGCGCACTTCTCAACTGGCCACCAGAGGAATTGTTGCCAAGCAAGCCAGTGAGGATGCAACGGCGGCAATGAATGTTGCAGGTCAAGCTGTTGTGTTTGATCAGGCCGCACTTGATGCTGACGCTGTTAATCTCTCCCTCACGGAAATTCGTGCACCATTCGATGGGCGCATTGGAACCGTGGCATTATCACCGGGGGCATATGTTGCTGCAGGCACTGCGGTTGCAACAGTTACTCAGCTCAATCCGGTTTTCGCTGAATTCAGTTTGCCCGAAGGTGACTCCGTTGCAGTTCGTGATGCATTCAATGCGAAGACATTGACAGCAACTGTCACCCTTACTGGGCAAACAAAAAAGCGGAACTCAATCCAAGGCCCCGTGGTGTTCGTAGATAATTCGATTGATCCAGCTTCAGGCACTTTAAAAATGCGTGCACAATTGGCAAATGAAGATGTTGCATTATTGGTTGGGCAATCAATCACTGTGCGCGTCGATCTTGGGCAGACCGCAAAAATGGTCTTGGTGCCCAATGTGGCTGTAACGCCCAGTGCGACTGGCAATGCTGTTTATGTTGTCAAAGCTGATAACACGATTGAAGTTCGTCCCGTTGATCTTGCGATGCGTGGCGAAAATCTGGCGGGCCTTGCAAAGGGTCTGGCACTTGGCGAACAAATTGTCACTGAAGGTCAGATTAATTTGGTTAATGGATCACCAGTTCTGATCGGCAAGCCAAATGTAAAAGCCATCGCTCAAAACACTGCTCCAAAAGTAAAGCAGGAAGCTGCGCAATGAATATTTCTGAAATTTTCATCAGAAGACCTGTCGCCACAATCCTGCTGATGATTGCCATCATCGTTGCTGGCCTTGCTGCCTACCGCCTATTACCTGTGGCTGCACTGCCGCAGGCGGACTTTCCAACCATCAGCGTATCAGCCAATCTTGAAGGCGCATCACCAGACACAATGGCAAGCTCGGTTGCGACGCCATTGATCAAACAGTTCCAGACAATTGACGGCATTGATTCAATCTCGGCTAGTTCATCTTTGGGATCAAGTGACATTACAATTCAATTTGCATTGACACGCGATATTGATGCGGCGGCAGCAGACGTTCAAGCCGCCATCAGCCGTGCGCAGCGGCAGTTGCCTGCAAACCTTACGCAAACCCCAAGTTACCGCAAAGCCAACCCTGCCAGTCAGCCAGTTTTATTTTTGGCGCTCAGCGGTGAAGGTGTTCCTTTGACCAAGATGGATGATCTGGCGCAAAATGTTATTGCACCTTCGCTATCGACCGTTTCCGGCGTTGCGCAGGCAACCGTGTTTGGTTCCAAGACTTATGCGGTGCGCGTTGAGGTGGACCCTGCAAAACTTGCAGCGCGCGGGCTTTCTCTTAATTCCATAACTACAGCTCTTAAAGCTGCAAATGATCAAACGCCGCTCGGTACCATGACGAGCGAAAATCAGGTTATGACAATTGATGCGCCAACACAGCGTGTTGATGCCAATTCATTCCGCACACTGATTATTGCAAAGCCCAATGGAGAAATCGTGCGGTTGGGGGATGTTGCAAATGTTTTAGACAGCTTCAGCAACCTGAAACAAGGCAGCTGGCTTGATAGCAAATCAACGATTGTTATTGCCGTGATCCGCCAGCCTGCGGCTAATACTGTTCAACTCGTCGATGCGGTGCGTTCAAAGTTACCTGGCCTTGAAGCAAACTTGCCCGCTGGCATGAAAATCAGTGTGATCAATGATGCTTCCGTTTCCATCCGTAACGCTGTTGAAGATGTCAAGATTTCCTTAGGCGTCACCATTGCCCTGGTTGTGATGGTGATCTTCCTATTCTTGCGAAAATTTACGGCAACCATGATTCCAGGAATTGCAGTTCCGCTTTCACTGCTTGCAACTATAGGTGCGATGTATGCACTCGGTTTTTCAATCGATAATATTTCACTTCTAGCTCTCACTCTTTCAGTAGGCTTGGTAGTAGACGACGCCATTGTGATGTTGGAAAACATTGTTCGGCGCGTGGAGCTTGGCGAAAAGCCGCTTGAAGCTGCGATCAAAGGCAGTGCCGAAGTTACCGGCACAATTATTTCAATGTCGCTTTCATTAGTCGCCGTGTTCCTTCCCATTTTGTTGATGGGAGGCATCATTGGCCGCGTGTTCAACGAGTTTGCCATTGTGGTTACGCTGGCTATTTTATCATCAGCGCTTATATCACTGACCGTCACCCCTATGTTGGCGGCACGGTTGCCGCAACAGCACCTTGATGGCCCCAAGAAAAAAACCAGCTTTGATCGTATAACGGATGTCTATGGTTGGTGTGTTGCGTGGTGTTTGCGCCACCGTTTCATCATCGTCCTGGTATTTTTGGGATCAGCTTTCTTATCTTATAATTCGTTCACAAATATTTCGCGAAGCTTGTTTCCAACAGAGGACTTAGGCTTGCTCAGCATTTCGACACAAGCCCGTCAGGATATTTCATATCCAGTACTGCTTGAACTGCAGCAAGCCGCAGCTGCCGCTGTGCAAGCAGATCCCGCTGTTGACCATGTGCTATCTTTCGTTGGTGGAGGGCCGGGTGCAGGCGGCAACTCAGCTTCAATGAACGTACAGCTTAAACCCAAAGCGGATCGCCCTGCACTGGATCAGACCTTGGCAAGTTTGCGGAAACGCTTGAGCACCGTGCCTGGCCTTCGCTCGTTCATCAATCCGCGGCAGTCTTTGAGTTTTGGTGGAAGAAGTTCGCAAAGCCAATATCAATTGGTCATGCAGTCGCTCGATGCAAAATTAACACGGCAATGGTCGGGAACCTTGGTTGAGGCCATGCGTGCCGACCGCGCAAACTTCGTTGACGTTGCTAGCGATTTTCAAAATAATGCTCTGCAAGTTCAAGTTAATATTGATTTTGACCGTGCGAGTGCGCTGGGCATTACACCAGGTCTTTTGCGTTCCGCTTTGCAGAGTGGATTTGGCACATTCAATGCGACTCAAATTCAAACCACGGGTAACAGCTATAATGTGATCGTTGAGTATGACCAATCGCTGCCTTGGAACGAGAATAGATTGGCAACAATCAAAATTCCAAACAGCACAGGCGGGCTGGTACCGCTCAGCAGTTTTGCATCAGTCACCCGAATAGCTGCTCCCGTTACAGTCAATCAATCGGGCCAGCTGACCGCCGTGACGCTTTCATTCAACTTGCCACAAGGCGTTTCACTCGGAGCTGCAACGGCGCGTATCGATGCAATCAAGAATGAAATCAATCTGCCTTCCGCAGTTCTCACCAATTACGCAGGTGCGGCGCTTATTTTCCAACAATCGACTGGCAACACAGGTTTGCTCATCGGTGCAGCTATATTGACAATTTATATTTTGCTCGGTGTTCTTTATGAAAGCTTCATTCATCCACTGACAATTCTATCAGGTCTTCCTTCTGCTGCATTGGGTGCGTTACTTGCGCTGCAGTTCATGGGCATGGATTTATCAATGATTGCGTTGATCGGTTTGTTGATGCTTATTGGTATTGTGAAGAAGAACGCAATCATGATGATTGACGTGGCTCTCCAACTCACAAGAGACGGAACGCATGATGCAGTTTCTGCGATGCAAGAAGCCGCTGTGCGCCGCTTTCGTCCAATCATGATGACGACGTTTTGCGCATTGCTTGGAACTTTGCCAATTGCGTTGGGAACAGGTGCAAGCTCAGAACTTCGGCAACCGCTCGGCATTGCTGTGGTTGGCGGATTGATTATCAGCCAGATTTTGACACTGTTCATTACGCCGGTGATATTTGTCGAGTTTGAACGGCTATCGCAATTTGTCCGCGGATTATTCAACCGCAAACAAAAAATGGTGGATGGCGTGGAACTTAAGTCTGATCAAGACAATAAGGTTGTTGAAATCGAACATCTCAGAGCCGCTGAATAGGGGGCAAATGTTTTTGTATGCACCTTTTTTGCTAGTTGTCATTCTCGCGTAGGCGGGATGAAGATTGCGAGTAGCACATGGACTTAGTAAAATGACTTGGGTTCTAAAACTCGAACCGATATCCCATCGATGCAATGATATCGACATTGGTGGTTGATGATATCGCGGTTACAGTATCTTGCCAGCGCGCGCCAAGTTCGCCTTCCAGGCTCCACTGCTTATCAATCTTGTAGCGGGCAGTAAGACTTGGCATAATGAGATAGGTTTGCTGATTGGTGGATTTGCTCACCGACATGCTTGTGCGAATGCGTGGGCCCAAGCGCAAGCTTTCGTTGACCGGAATTCTAAATGAAGCATCCGCCATATAGGTGCTGCTGGAACTGCCGCCAGAATAACGCAGGCCAAATGTGCCTGAATCGTTTTCACGCCAGAGATTGGACCCGCTGAGTTGCACCGAGCCATAATATTCAAGGCCGGGCGGAGGTGTTGCGTCGACTGTGCCTGATGCGGGTGTGCCAGAATAGTTTGCAACCGTGGCATCGATGGAAAGTTGCCAATCCGTGCTTAGGTTCTGGGTTCCACCAATTGTGAGAGTTTCAGATGTTGCCGTGCGGTCTGTGGCCCATTGGTTAACACTGCCCAGGCCTACATCATCAACAAGTGTCGTGAGCTTGGAATAGTTTTGGCCAGTCAGAGCATTTGATGTGAGCAAGAATGGCACGCGGCGGAAATCAGCCGTGCCGTAAAGTGTAGTGCCATCGCGTGGCAACCAGGTTGCTGAAACATAGGCGTTGTTCAACTGACCGTAGAAAAGATCATAGTCAGCAGCGCCAAAACCGTTGATGGTTTTTCCAAGGTAGCGAATGTCACCACCGATAGCTCTGCGATCAATGATATCGCGAATATTTTGTTGAATGGCATAAACGCTGCCAGCCCATTCGCGGCTTGGCAAAGTGTATTCAACACTTGCGCCAAAGAAATAACGATTATCCGCGAATGGATCGGCATTGCGCGAATATACAGGCGAACCGCCAACCGCCTGGATTTTCATATCCTTGATTGGTTCATAAGTGCCTACTGCACCATCAAATCGACCGAAAACACCGCCCGTGCTTTTGCTTTGGCGACCTAGGCGCAGGCCCATGCCTTTCGTTTTCCATTTGCCGTCAACATAGACTGTGCTTAGATTTTTGTTGTCGATATTGGCTTGATCACCAAAACCCTTTTCATAATAAGTTGAAAGGCGCATCTCAGTGGCGAACTCGTCGTTGCTTCCGCCGAAGGAAAAATCAAGACTGGATTGAACTTCGTTTTGATAGACGCGGTGGCCGCTTTGGCCAAAACTAGCAACGGGCACGAAATTGTCATCACGGTAATAATATTGCGCAAAGCTGCCATTTTTTTGCCAGGTCCAAGCTTTTGGATCAGGCACCGCATCGCGGAGGCTGGTCTTCATGCCTTGGGTAGTTTGTACGAGGCCAGTCCCCGGTTGAGCAGGCACACCCGTCAAGATTTGGTTGGCAGCGGATTTATCGCCTTTTGCGACTGTGAGTGGCGTTGGGTTTTCAACACCCGCCAGTTTTGCACGGCGCAAATCAAATTCTTTGTTGGCAGAGTTTTCCATGGCAGCGACAACGCCGTTCAAACGGTCACGCACGCGGGCACCGTCAGCGCCACCCGGATAGGCTTTCAAGTAAATTTCATATTCGGATTTCGCGAAAGCCATCTGGCTTGCACGTTCACGCGAGAGGCCCAACATTTCCTGGGCATCTTGTTTCACGCGGCCAGAACCAATGTTGGTAGCCTTGGTGAAAAAAGCTGTGGCGCGGTTAAATTCGCCTGAGTTCAAAAGTTTTTTACCTTCAGTCAGAGCGCTCTGTGCATCTTGGCCGGGTGCTATGGGTGGCGCATCGCCTTTGGCAGCGCTTTCGGTTTTCACACTTGGCAATGGTTCGGCCTTGATACCCAGGCATGATGCTTCGCTGCCGACAGCTGCGACTTTTAAAACAATGTGGCGCACATCTTGATCGGGAATGTATTTGGCCGAAACCGCTTTTGCAAAAACCAAACGGATGATGGGCCCTTGGGTGCTGGCCGGGTCGTAAATGACGGCGGCAGCGCCTGCGGGATTTACAGGTGCAACTGAGGCTGCTTCTTTAAAACTCTGGCCAGCTTGATCTGGCAGGGTAGTGGCCAAAGGTTCAAGCCTGATGATCAAATCAGTGTTCGGCTCAAAGCGCTGGGGACTTGTCACGGTGACAGGTCGGTTCAATTTTATCTCAATGGTACTACAAGATGGTAAACCATTAACGTTAACGGTTGCTAACAAATGATCCAAGGTCGCTTGCGACCAAGCCAAGCTTGTGCTCGCTGCGAACGCAGCGGCGATAAGGGTACTCAGTTTTCTTACATACATTTTAGCGGCTCAATTCCATGCGTTTATTAACGGTCTATGCTTGGTCTTTGTCGCCCTGTTTATTTTTTTGTTTTTGGTCGTCTGTGTTTGGTTTTTGCTTTTCATATCGATTGGCTCAATTCCAATTGGTGCGAGAAGCGCGATGTTTGGTGTTGGTCGTTCTTGTTGTTTTTATCGTTGTCAGTGTTTGGTCTGCGTAAATGTGGCAAGCGCCTGTGCAATCTTTCAGTTCAGTGACTGTGTATCTTGTGTTGCCAAATTTCACATGCGGATCTGGTTTGTATTTATCGGCGTGGCACGCTGCGCAATCAGGCACCAAGCCAGGTTGCAAGAATGAGATTTTCTCATTGTTTTGCTTGTGACAGGTCAGGCAGGTGGACGCATTGGTTCCAAAGAAGTGCAGCTCATAAGCTGGCGAGATATGTGTGTAGTTCAGCAATGTCGTCCAGTTTGTGGTGGTGTGGCAGACATCGCAAGCCTTGTTGGTAATGAAGTGAGTTGGGCTCTTGGCCACTGCTGGCGGGTGCGTGCCGTTGTGGCAATTGGCGCAAGTGCCGGTGGCTTCGCTGTGGGCGAATTGTGCGGGGCCAACAGGTGCCCAAACTGTGTACACATGGCAAGCTGCGCAATTGTTGGTCGTCGTCATATGATTGGCTGACTTGCCAACGGCAGGAGGTTTTGCTCCGCTGTGGCAGGATACGCATGTGCCCGTCGTTGCTGTGTGGTCGAACACCTTTACAGGAACCCAAGGCACTCCGCCGATGGCATGGCACGCATCGCAGTTGTTTGAGGTTGTGAAATGCGTGCCGCTTTTGCCAGAAGCAACTGTGCCGTTATGGCAGGAGAAGCAGGTGCCGATGACTTGCGTATGATCCACTCTTGCATCTGGAATTGGCTTCCAGACACCAGGTGTTCCAGCCACGTGGCAAGCTTCGCAGAGTGTGGTTGTTTTGATATGAGTTTGGTTTTTGCCAACGGCTGGCGGACGGGTGCCATTGTGGCAGGAGTTGCATGATCCCGTTGTGGATGTGTGAGGGAACCGTACAATTGTTTTCCAAGCTATTGTGTTGTGGCAATCATCGCAGGTGTTGGTTGTTGCGAAGTGGTTTAATATTTTGCCAGTGGCGCGCACGCCATTGTGACATGTGAAGCAAGTGCCCGGAGCCACTGTTGAGTGATCAAACTTAGCGCCTTTGAAACTGACTGTCGTGTGGCAATCGCCGCAGAGATTAGATGTTGGCAAATGGCCAGGTGGCGGCGTGTCAGCTTTGCTCAATGCCGGTGGGTGAGCGCCGTCATGGCAGCTGAGGCAAGTTGCAGCGGCTACAACTGAGTCTGTGTGGTCAAATGCAGAGCGTGGTGTGAACTTAGTGGTGTTGTGGCACAGCGCGCAATCATTCGACGTTTTGAAGTGCGTTACGGATTTCGCGATGGCGGGTGGATGCGCACCATCGTGGCAAGAGATGCAAGTTGCTGCGGCCACCATTGGATCAGCGTGATCGAACATGGTGGTAACCCAGCTGGTGAAGCCGGTGTGGCAATTGCTACATGTATCACTGGTTTTCAAATGTGACGGGAAGGCTGATTTGCCGAATGCAGGCAGATGCGTTGGCGAACCATCATGGCAGGTTACGCAATTGGTAACGTTCTGAGCTTCAGCGTGATCGAAAAGTGCAGGCTTGAAGAGATTGGTGTTGTGGCACACATCGCAGTTATTGGAAGTTGCAAAATGGTTTGGTGCATTGACTTTGCCAATCGCATTCGGTGTACCTGTGTGACAAGTGATGCAGTTGCCTACAAAAGTGCTGTGGTCAGGTTTGCCATTTGTGATCCAAGTTGCGGTTGTGTGACAGGCCGCGCAATCTTGGCCACCCAATGGTGGGTGGTTGATTGGGCGAACGACTGCGTTTGGTTTGCCCGTATCGTGGCAGGTGGCGCATGGCTTGCCCACCACTGTTGGATCGCTGTGATCAAAATGTGCTGGTGTGAAAGCTGCCATGGTTGAGCTGTGGCAATTTTCGCAAGCATCGCTAGTGGCAGGGTGAGGTGTTGGTGCACTCGCCTTGCTCATAGCACCCGCAACGCTACCATTATGGCACGTGATGCAAGATGTGGTCGCCACAACAACGTCATTATGGTCGAAATGAGCCTGCGGTTTCAACCAGCCACCAGTGTTTGTTGTATGACAAACAGCGCAATCATTGGAAGACCTAACGTGCGATGCGGCTTTGCCCTTTGCAGAAACGTTGTCATGGCAAGAAACGCAGCTTCCGTTTGCTTGAGTATGGTCAAACTTCAATGCTGGCTTCCAAGCCGTTGTTGTGTGGCAGTCAGCACAGAGATTGCTGGTCACCAAATGCTTGCCAGTGAGAGAAAGTTTACCATTGATTGGATTTACATCGGCATGCGCACCATCATGGCAAGAGAAACAAGTGGCTCTGGCAACGGCCGGATCAGTATGATCCATGACAGCCAACCAATTAGCTGTAGACTTGTGACATGTCTCGCATGTTGGAGACGAAAGAATATGCCTTGGACCCTTGTTGGTCGCATCGGTGCCGTTGTGGCAGGTGGCGCATGACTTGCCCGCAGCCGTCGCATCCGAATGATCCATCTTTTCAACTGGACGGTACCATGACGTCGTAAGGGTGTGGCAATTGTTACAGGTAGTTGACGCCGGAATGTGGCGGCCCGAAAGGCTCAACTGGCCTGTTGCGTTGACCCCATCGTGGCAGGTTATGCAGGCCGCGCTTGTGGTTGAATGGTCGAACTTTGCTTTCCAAGTTGTAGTCGAATGGCAAGCTTCGCAACCTGTTGAAATCGGAATGTGCTTGGTTGGTTTGGATGTGAGCAGGCCAGTTGAGATTGACTTGGAGCCGTTATGGCAGCTTAGACATGTGGTGCTGACGATGGAGTGGTCGAACGCTACTTGTGTCCATGAGGTTGTAACCATGTGACAAGCATTGCAGTCAGGCCCAGCATTTACGGCCAAGTGGGTTTGGGTTTTGCCAGTGGCGTTTGTGCCGTTATGGCAGCTATCGCAACGAGCCGCGCCAATGTTGGCGTGATCAAATGGCGCCTTCCAAGTCGTGAACGAAGCGTGGCAATCTTCGCAGCCTGCTGTGGTCGGGACGTGGTTGATTCCTTTAGTGGTAACAGTCTTGGTACTGATTACAGTGGTGCCGTTGTGACACGAGAAGCAGGTCGTCACGGCAATCTCGCTGTGATCCAGTTTTTGACCCAACCAAGCGGCCAGCGTATTGCCCGGAGTATGGCAGACTTCGCAGGCGTTGGTGGTTGGCATGTGTTTGCCGGTTCCGCCTTGGAGTTTGCCTGAAATTGTGTTGCCTGACAGCGTGGTTTTCAATGTTCCATTGTGGCAGGTGACACAGGTTGCAACATTTGTTTGCGAATGGTTGAAGTTGTTCGTTGCCCAATTTGCGGGGGTTGGATTGGTTCCACCGGTCTTGTGGCAATCTTCGCACACATTCGTTGTGTTCAAATGCGTCTGATTTTTGCCCGTGGCTGATGTGCCGTTGTGGCAATTGCTGCAGCCGGTCAAGCCAGCAGAGTGAACGAATTTCGCACCTGTCCATGTTGTATAGTTTTTAGTGTCGATGTGGCAGCTTTCGCAGTCGTTTGTATTATCTGCGATATGGCCAGGGTTCTTGCCTTGAGCCGGTGGGCGGCTGCCATTGTGACAACCAAAGCAACTCGAAAGGTTCGACGCTTCGGTGTGTACAAAAGAAGCTGGCTTCCATGAATTTACAGTGTGGCAAGCAGCGCATTCGTTTGACGTTTTGAAATGCGCGCCTGATTTGCCGATGATGCGAATGCCGTCGTGGCAGTTGATGCAGGTTTTTTCAGACGTTGCATCGTGGTCGAACTTTGCTGGCGCCCAGGCGATGGTGTTGTGGCAGGATTCGCAGGTGTTATTGGCGATCACGTGGGCTGAGGATTTGCCGGTGGCTGAAATGCCGTCGTGGCATTTGAAGCAGCCATCAACAACGCCTGTATGATCAAACACGCCGACTTTCCATGACACTGATTTGTGGCAGGTGGCACAAGAGTTAGTGGAACGGATGTGATTGAAGGGTTTGCCGCTGGCATGCAGGCGGTCGTGGCAGGTTTCGCAGGGCTCGTTTGTGAGCGTGTGATCAAAATGTGAGATTTGCCAGGTTGAAGTAACGTGGCAGTTTTCGCACTTGGTATTGGTTTTGATGTGGTTTTCAGTTTTGCCGGTAGCCACTTTTTTGTTGTGGCAGGCAAAGCAACCATCAATGATTGGCGTGTGATCGACGTGGATTTTTGTCCAGGTGTTTTGATTGTGGCATTGGCTGCATTCAGAATTGGTGCGCGGATGGGTGGCTGGCTTGCCCTTGGCCATATCGTCGTTGTGGCAGCTTGCGCAGCCTGTGGGCACGCCTTTGAACACGCCGCCAACGTGGCAGATTTCGCACGTCACGTCCTGATGCGCGCCTTTCAGAGGAAAACCTGTTTGGCTGTGATCGAAGTTTTGGTCGACTTTTGTGAAGCTATCGGTGGTTTGGGCAAAGGCCGAAGAAACGGCAAGCGTGAGCATGATCGCAAAAAGAGCGAGCAAAATCTTCAGCTGTGAAAGCCCGAAGTTTTTCAAAATTTTTCCAGAACGAATTCTGGCCCCAATAAAACAAACACAACCTGGAATAAAACGGCACAAACGTGCGTAAACCGTAAGCGAAGTGCTTTCGGGTGAAACGCCGACTCACAAAAAACGCAAAAAAGACTTGGAAACATACAAATCAGGTTCTGGCTTACAGAACGCTGACGAAACGCGCTGCTGAATAATAATTATAAATTCAGCACTACCAATAACTTACGCGGATATTCTTAACGAATCATTTACGTATGATTGCTGACTTGAATGTGCTTGTCGAATGGCACTTGGAGCAATCTGCCCCAAAGGCGCCTTTATGTACGTCTTGCGCCTTGTGGCAAGCATAGCATGATGTGGGGGCTATCACCTTGGTTACGTTTTTCGATGTGTGGCAGGCGTAACAGCCAGCTGTAGCGTGGGCTCCCGTCAATGGATATTTTGTATCGCGGCTGTGGTTGAAGTTTACGCGCTTCCAATCCAATGCGCTGTGGCAGCTTGCGCAATTTGCGGTGAAGCGGCCCTCATGGGTGTCGTCCTTGGCATGGCATGCGATGCAGGTGACAGGTGCGCCCTGGAAGGCTTTGCTCACGTGGCAGGCTTCACAGGCCACGGCCACATGTTGGCCGGTGAGCGGGAATTTCGTCAGCCCATGATCAAACTTAACATCCTGTTTCCAGCTGGTGTTGCCGTGACAATCTTGGCAAGTATCACCCAGTTGGCCCTTATGTACATCTTGCGCCTTGTGACAGCTGATGCAGGTCATTTGAAGTTTAGATCGTATATTGCTGCCGTGACAGTCGGCACATTGTGCCTTGGCATGCGCGCCGAACAGGGGGAATTTGGTTTGCTTGGTGTGATCGAACTTTGCACCCTTCCACGCCTCAACCGTGTGACAATCCCGGCATTGCGAACCAAATTTGCCGCCGTGTACATCTTGCAGGGCGTGGCAATTGTTGCAGGTGGTGGGCAAGCCTTTATAAATTTCGCCAACATGGCAGGCAAGGCAAGTTGCTTTAGTGTGGCCACCACGCAGTGGAAACTTGGTTTTCTCGTGGTCGAATGCCGCAACTTTCTTCCAACCATCGACGACATGGCACGTTTCGCATTTTTCGCCGAGATTGCCTTTGTGGGGTTGGCTGTTGGCATGGCAGGCAAAGCAGGTGTGCGGCGCTTCGCGGAATTTTTTGCCGGCGACATGGCATTTCTCGCAAGCAACGGTTTTGTGGCCGCCTTGCAAAGCAAATTCAGTTTCGGAATGGTTGAAGATGATGGGCTCAAGCTGAATGAGCTTATGATCTAAGCCTTCATGTTCTGTATGGCATGCAAAACATTCGGATTTAGCGACAATATGATTACGGCCATGAAAACCCTTCATGGCATCCAGGTTTTTTTGAACATCTTTGTGGCAATTCAGGCAGAGATTTGACTGCGCTTCTTTTTTCAAGACAATATGGCAATTGCTGCAATCATCTTCCAATTTTGAATGGACCGACGAAAGTGGGCCTGGCATCATCAATTTGCGAATATCGTTTGTGGCCTCTGCAGAAGAGGCGAAAAACAATGTTGCCAGCGTCATTAATATGACACTGGCTTGAACGATCAAGCGGCGCATAGCCTGCTCCTCAGTAGAGGTGAACAGCGATTACGTGAATTACGCCAGCAACTAACAATAGAAAAAACAACGGAACATGGAACAAGTGCCACAATGAAAACATCCGTTCCCAAAGTTGGAGCTGGGCTGCTTTCGACACTGCATAAACAAACTCAGACACATGCTCACGGGCTTGGGTCAGCTGACGTTTTTGTTGCGTCTTAGACCAATTTTGCATCGCTGCATTCGCCAGAACTGACGCTCTGACTTCTGACATGATTCGATATTTTGCGGTACGAGTTTTTATGGGCATCAACAATGTATTGCCCAAGGCACGCAAAAGATCCGGACTTTTCGGCAAAGCACGGTCGCAATGGTGTGCCAAGGCGCTGGTGATTTTTGCACTTGAGCCACCAACATCATCGGCCAAACCTTGCATCAAACGATTGGCGTTCGCCAGATAAGTGCCTACATCATGTTTGGCACCATACATTCCGTTATGCACTTTGCCGTAGACATATCTGCCGATAATTCCACTCAAAAACACAGCGATCATGGCGAATAAAGCGATGTTGCTGTTGACGGCACCGAGCGAAAAATTTGAGTGGTAAAAAATAAATAGCGGGCCGATCGTGCCCAATATCATATGCCAGCGAAACCAGAATACGGCTTTGGTGCCTGTGCCGAATAGACGCGAGCGTTTGATTGCGGGATATAGTAATAGTAACAAAAATGCACAGCCGCCAACAATACCAAACTTATAGCCAATGCCTTCGCCTGGCACGAAGATTTCGCGCTGTTTGGTCATGTAACCAATGACGAGCAGGCCCACAGTAATTATCCCGATCAGTTTTGCAGTCAGACTCGATTTTACTGGCGTTAGAGCAGGCTTGATAACATGAGGTGGCGCCGCGCGACCAGACTTTTCTGGAACAATCGCAGCTTCAACTCTATCGGCACGCTGTAACGTTGCACTACTCATTCACGGACTCATACAAAGCTATAGAAAACGCAGACCTAAGAAGGAATCCCTGACAGTTGTCTGACAGGACTTCATTCCAATACTTGCCTGAAATAGATTGCGACTTAATGTAGAGACATAGTTAAAGACGAGTCGGACTGTAATTTTCGTTGATGGGAAAGTTTAATTAAATGATTGCAGAACTTGGACATTTTGCATTGTTGATGGCGTTGATGACCAGCATTGTGCAAGCAACTTTGCCACTTTTTGGCGCACATAGAGGTGATCGTGGTTTGATGGCGCTTGGAAGTTATGCGGGCGTTTCCTCATTTTTATTGGTCGCATTTTCGTTTGCTTGTTTGGCTTATAGCTTTGTGATTTCAGATTTCTCGGTTCTGCTTGTTGCGGCCCATTCACAAATTGCCAAGCCACTGATTTATAAAATCACAGGGGTGTGGGCCAACCATGAAGGCTCAATGATGTTGTGGGTGTTAATACTTGTTTTATTTGCAGCTGCAATTTCTATGTTTGGCGTTAACTTGCCAGAAACCTTGAAAGCACGTGTTCTGGCCATTCAAGGAATGATCGCCAGTGCATTTTTGGCATTCGTCATTTTTACATCAAATCCATTCATAAGATTGGCCAATCCGCCGCCAGATGGAAATGGCATGAATCCACTGCTGCAAGATCCTGGCCTCGCAGTGCATCCACCATGTCTTTATGTTGGCTATGTTGGTTTTTCAGTAGCCTTTGCATTTGCGGTGGCCGCACTCATTGAAGGAAAAGTTGATGCAGCTTGGGCGCGCTGGGTTAGGCCATGGGTTCTGGTTGCTTGGTGCTTTTTAACGATGGGGATTACGCTCGGCAGCTTCTGGGCCTATTATATTTTGGGCTGGGGAGGCTGGTGGTTTTGGGATCCGGTTGAGAACGTGTCTTTCATGCCTTGGCTTGCGGGCACGGCACTGCTTCATTCCGCTTTGGTGGTTGAACGCCGCCACGCTTTGGTGGGATGGACAATCCTTTTGGCCATTCTAACTTTCTCCCTCAGTTTGATTGGTACATTCGTGGTGCGCTCTGGCGTTCTGACAAGTGTGCACAGCTTTGCTGAAGATCCGGCACGCGGATTTTTCATTCTGATGATCTTGGTTTTGGCAACTGGCGGAGCGCTCATTCTTTATGCACTTCGCATTCCCGCCGTAAAACAAGGTGCACCGTTTGCTTCGGTTAGTCGTGAGAGCAGTTTGTTGTTGAACAACGCCTTGTTAGTGGTGGCCACTGCTACAGTTTTCATCGGCACGTTCTATCCATTGTTCATTGATCTGATTGGCAAAGACAAAATCTCAATCGGGCCTCCGTTCTATAATCGCACTTTTGTGCCATTGTTTATCCCGTTGTTGCTCACGATGGTGATCGGGCCATTCTTGAAGTGGAAGCGTGATGATCTGTCGCCAGTGATGCGCAAACTGGCATGGCCATTGGCTGCCGCATTAGTTGTAGCAGTTGCTGTGATTGCTTTAACTTATGGAAGCCAACTGGGCACAGCATTTGGCATGGGGCTTTCAGCGTGGATCGTTGTTGGTTCAGCTTATGTGATGATCAAGCGTGTAAAGCTCGGGCAAGTTCCATTTGACCAATCTATTGCGCTGATGAAATCAACACCGCGCGCTTATTATGGTTTGCTACTTGCCCATGTGGGTCTTGGGTTTGTCGTGGGTGCCATCACGGGTGTTTCGTCTTGGCAACAAGAAAACATCCTCTCGATGAAAATCAATCAGGCGACAGAAGTGGGTGGATATAACATCACACTAAAAGATGTGGCCCAAGTGCCTGGCCCTAACTATGATGCAGAGCGCGGCACCTTCCAGGTTACCTATGGTGGAAAGCCAGTAACTGTAATGACAGCCGAGCGGCGGTTTTATCCGTTGCAAAAAGTGCAAACCAATCAAACCGGCATTCGCACAAATCTGATTTCCAATATCTATATCGCTTTGGGTGAAGCCGATAATAATGGCGGATGGACGGTGCGGATGTATTACCACCCACTCGCACCATGGCTGTGGATTGGTGGATTTACGATGGCGTTTGGTGGATTTGTTTCGTTGTCAGATCGGCGCTTGCGCGTTGGTGTGCCAAAGCTTGCGCGCGTCCGCGGTGTTCGTATTCGCCCCGCGCAGGAAGTTCCTGCAACATGAATAAGCCTCGGCTTTCAACTATATTGCCGGTGTTATTGTTTGCAGGAATTGCCGTTTCGATGGCGTTTGGTTTGCAGCGTGATCCAAAAGTAATTCCTTCAATGCTGCTTGATCGACCAATTCCGAAGTTTGCATTGCCGGCACTTACGAAAACTCAACCCGGCATTGATAGTGCCAAATTTGGCCCGGATGGTTTGGTTTTAGTCAATGTCTTTGCATCATGGTGTTCTTCTTGTCGTTATGAACATCCGTTTTTGATGCGTGTGGCAGAAGACAAGCGCTTCACATTGGTTGGCATGGATTGGAAAGATCCGCCTGAACAAGGCAATGAATATCTCGCGAAATTTGGCAATCCTTACCAAGCCGTTGGTGTTGATGAAACTGGGCGCACGGGCATTGACCTTGGCGTGAGCGGTGTGCCTGAAACGTTTGTTATTGATCGCGGTGGCCGCGTGCGGCTTCGCGTGCCTGGGCCTATGACTCCAGAAATCTGGAAGGCCGAGATCGAACCCCTTCTTCTGGCGGCGGCAAAAACACCATGAGGTTAATTCGTCGATTTACTTTAATTGCTGCGGCTTTGATGATTGTTGCGACGCAAAGCTTTGCCGTGTTGCCTGAAGAAGTTCTGCCCGATCCAGCGCTTGAAGCGCGGGCCCGTGTGATCAGCCAGGATTTGCGCTGTCTTGTTTGCCAGAACCAATCAATCGATGATTCCAATGCGCCGCTTGCCAAAGACCTTCGTGTTATTGTGCGCGAAAGATTAACCGCTGGCGATTCAAACGATGAAGTGTTTGGCTATGTGGTGTCGCGCTATGGCAATTACGTTTTGTTAAAGCCGCCATTGCAAGCCGACACATTTTTGCTTTGGGTCTCGCCGTTCATTATGCTTGTCATCGCTTTGTCAGTTGCACTTATTTATCTAAGGCGCAGACCTGAGATCGAATCATCGGAAGGCATCGAAGCTGACGCAATTTCCCTCAACACCGAAAAGAAAGAAGACTGAATATGACTTTGTGGTTGCTGTTGACAATATTGTGCAGTGCGACTGCGGTTGTGATTTCGATTCCTTTGATCAGGCGCTATGAAGATTATGGTTCATCCAATCAGGATCAGGCTATTTACCAGGATCAGCTGAAGGAAGTTGACCGTGATCAGTCAGCGGGTGCAATTGATACAACCGAAGCTGAAGCCGCTCGCGCTGAAATCCGTCGTCGGCTTACTACAGCTGAAACATTGACCAGCACTGCGAGACCTATTTCTTCAGGTTGGAAGTTGCTTGCTTTAGCTTCGACAGCAGGTTTGGTTATTCTGGGTGGCGTTAATCTCTACGCTAATTTGGGTTCTCCCGAAATGCCATCGGTTGCATCTGCTCAGCCACCAGCAGCGCAAGCTGCGGCTGAGGCACCTGCTGCGGCTGCGCAACCAGCGCCCGATGCTACTGCGGGTACTGGGCAAGTTGAAACGATGATCACCAAGCTGCAAGCGCGTTTGCAAACCAACCCCAAAGATGCCGAAGGTTGGCGCATGCTGGGCTGGGCTCAGTTTAATACACAGCATTTTGCAGCCTCCGCTGAGGCCTATGCAAAAGCCCTTGAACTTGATCCTGCTAATGTCGACTATAAATCTGCTTATGCTGAAAGCCTCGTGCAGTCCGCTGAAGGCGTTGTGACGCCAAAGGCGCAGACGTTGATCGCTGAAGTGTTGGCCAAAGATCCGAAAGAATATCGCGCTCTGTTTTATGATGCTTTGGCGCATGAACAAGCCGGAGATCAAAATGGCGCATTAGATCGTTGGACGGGCCTTCTTGCGGCTGCTCCTGCTGATGCAAATTGGCGTGATGATGTAAAACAGCGTGTAATTAATTTGGGCAAAGCCACAGGCCGTGATGTTGCGGCGGCCACCACGTTGCCGAAGCTCGATCCTGCTGTGCCAACAAAACCGCTGGCTGCGGACGAGAAGAATGCAATGGTTGCTGGCATGATTGCAAAACTTGCCACAAAGCTTGAAGCAAACCCGAAGGACCGTGATGGCTGGGCCATGATGATCCGCTCGCTTGCGGTTACGGGTGATAAAAAAGGTGCAGAGGACGCTCTGAACAAAGCCACCGAAATCTTCAAAGGTGACCAGGGAACCATTGATGGCCTAAACAGCATTGCGAAAGCTGCGGGCGTTGCCAGTGCTGCTGCACCCGCCAATGATGCCGCCGCTTCGGCTGTACCGCCTGCAGCTTCTGCGCCGCAAATAACTGACGAACAAAAAGCCGCTGTTCAAGCATTACCCGCTGATGACCAGCAGGCGATGATCAAAGGTATGGTGGCAAAGCTTGCCGACAAACTTAAAGCCAATCCAGTTGATCCCGATGGTTGGATCAGGCTTATTCGGTCATACCAAGTGTTGAATGACGGCGCTGCGGCTAAAGATGCTTTGGCACAGGCTTTGATTGCGTTTGCGAATGATCCAGTAAACAAGAGTAAAGTTGTTGCAGCCGCAACAGAACTTGGCGTGAACTAGGGAGCGCACAATACATGTTGATGTATTGGCCATATTTCCTGCTTCTGGCTGTTGTTTTATTTTTCTATTATTATTGGCAACACCAGACGGAAAAAAAGAGTTTGGAAGTCAAAACAGCTTCGGTTGAAGCTGGGTTGACGGAGCCAGCATCGTTGCACCCGATCATTAATCCGTCACTTTGTTTAGGCTGTGCCACATGCGTTCGTGCGTGCCCTGAGGGAAATGTACTCGGCATTATTAATGGCAAGGCGCAGTTGATTGAGCCGTCGCATTGCATTGGCCATGGCGCCTGCAAAACCGCGTGCCCCACTGATGCAATCACACTGGTGTTTGGTTCTGCCGAACGCGGCATTGATCTGCCGCGCGTTGGCCCGGATTTTCAAACCAATGTTCCCGGTGTTTTTATCGCGGGCGAATTAGGCGGCATGGGGCTTATTCGCAATGCTGTTGAACAAGGACGTCAAGCTGTTGAGAGCATTAAAAAGCTTGGCGGCATGGGGCAAAAAGATCGTTATGATCTCATCATCGTGGGTGCAGGTCCCGCTGGCTTTGCGGGGGCACTGGCTGCTAAACAAGCTGGGCTTTCTTATCTTGTTATCGAACAAGATGATTTGGGTGGAACGGTTTTTAAATATCCGCGCGGCAAGGTGGTGATGACTGCCCCTGCAAAACTCCCAATCGTGGGCCAGGTAAATTTTCGCGAAGTAAGCAAAGAAAAGCTTCTGGAATTCTGGAAAGATATTGAAACCAAGCAGAAACTCAAAGTGAGTTACCGCGACCGGGTTGAAAAAATTACGAAGTTGAACGACGAGTTCGAAATTGTTTCGCAATCTGGGGCCAAGAAATGCCGTGCCATTTTGCTGGCCATTGGCCGTCGTGGAACCCCGCGCATGTTGGGGGTTGAAGGCGAGAACAACAAGAAAGTTGTTTATCAGTTGATTGATCCTGAGCAATATAAAGGCATGCATGTGTTGGTGGTGGGCGGGGGCGACTCTGCTTTGGAAGCGGCCACCAGCATTGCTGAGCAACCTGGCACAACAGTTACATTGTCTTATCGATCAGAAGCCTTTGGCCGAGCAAAACCGAAGAACCGTCAGAAGCTGGATGAGCTTTCTGCAAGTGGCCGTTTGCAGGTGATGCTGAAATCGCAGATCAAATCGATCACAGAAAAAACCATAAACATCAGTTTCAATGGGGCGAACCAGACTTTGAATAATGATGCAGTTATTGTGTGTGCAGGCGGTATTTTGCCAACAGCGTTTTTACAATCCATCGGCATTGATATGGAAACCAAATATGGCACAGCATAAATTTATACCTATGGTTTTGGTTCTGGCAACCAGCGTGGCTTTTTTAAGTTTAGCGGTTGCGGCGAAGCAACGTGGTAAGAAATTTGTTGAGACACCGGTCGAGACACGCAGTGTCAACCGTCTCATCATCAAACGCTATTATAGCCAAGCCTTCGCACAACTCCAGGCGTCGGCGCAAAATGGCAATATAAAAGCGCAGCTGAAATTAGCAAACATGTATCGTCTAGGGCTTGGCACGACTCGCGATAATGTGGCTGCTCAGAGGATTTATCAAGCTGCCGCAAGTGCTGGAAGCAAAGAGGCCAGTCTTATTCTTTCGCGTCTAAATGCTGAAGTACCTCAAACCGTGAAAGCCAAACTCGATGGCGGGTCATCCAAAACTGTCGATATCATTGACTATATCAAATTGCCCAAGCGCGATGGTGGCCAAGTTGATTGGCTGACGCTTGCGGCAGCGCGTGGTGACTCGAATGCCGTCAAAGCGCTGGCTGCCACAGCAACGCAAGGCGAGTCCCAGGCGTTGCTGGCCGCTGCTAAGACTGGCAAGATTGAAAATATTTCAGTTCTTTCGGCGAGTGCTGTCAAACCAGCCCCTGATGCATTGGGGCGCGGCCCGGTGATGTTTGCGGTGGCCAGTGGCAATCCAGATTTGCTTGATCTCGTATTGCACTCCAAGTCTGACATTTCTGCAAAAGATAAATTCGGCATGACTGCGATTGATCTTGCCGCGCAAAACTGCAAAACGAATTTGTTTGAAAAATTGTTGGAAGCTGGTGCACTTATTGATGGTAAGGGCGATAACCATTCGCCGCTGGTTCGCATCGCTCGAAATTGCAGCAATTGGTCGGAGTTCAAAAGATTTTTTACCAAGGCTGATATGAATGCGGTTGATACTGAAGGGCGAAGCGCCGCATGGTATGCTGCGCAGAAGGGTGATGTATCACTGCTCGGTTGGCTGTTTGACCAAGGTGCCAAGTTTGAACTTCCAGACAAACAGGGCATTACACCCATCCACATTGCCGCGCTCTCAAAACAGTTAACAAGTCTTAAATTTATTCTGTCAAAAATTGAACTTGCCGATGTTCCAGCGGCACGGGGTACGACACCTTTGATGCTGGCCGCATATGCTGGATGCGATCAATGTGTTGATGCGCTTATTAGAAAGAAGGCTGATTTGGCTTATAAAAACGAAGATGGCGATACAGCTTTGATGTTTGCGGTTCGGGGCGGTAATGGCCAGATTGCGCAGAATTTGCTGGAAGCCGGTAGCAATGGTGATGCCCGTAACAAGGCTGGCGACACGCCCAAGAAAATGGGCATGCGACTTGGATTGGTTGCTTTGGCTCCAGCCAATTGATTGTAAGTTGATTGTCAGATTAATAGGATAAAACATTGCCCGTGGAGAATCAGCAATGAACTTTGACAACCAATTTGCATCCCAGCTCGACGCACTTCGGAAGGAAGGGCGTTACC
>CAXTKH010000057.1:0-21382 GCA_964244815.1 uncultured Aestuariivirga sp.
GCAATGGCTTCACGACAAGCCCGCGCGCGGCAATCACAATCAAACGCCGCAAAGCAGATTCCGTCGGACGCAAGAGGCGCTCAACAGATCGATAGAGCGCTTGGGGTAACCGATCGAAACTGCTGCCGCTCACCAGCCCCAGCAAGGCAAAAATCTCCGCCAAAATGCGCGTGAGGGCAATGTGGTTGATTTCGACAGCCCTCGTCCAATGTATGGTGCGATAGTCATCCATCATTTTCGACTAGAACAAACAAAGAACATTGTCAAGAGGGGTTCGCCCGTCTGGTCATCCGCCGGGTTATTCCAACGATCCATAGCGCAACACATGCAGCGCAGGTGCGTCAGCTTGATTTCCGCTTTCGGCAGGAAAGGCGAAGGCGCAAGACGTGATTGTCACTTCGGAGGGTGCCTCTGAGGAGACATCAAGCGGAATTTACAATAGAATGCACTGTCACCGTAATTAGTAATTCGTAATTAATAGAATGCACTGTCACCGTAATTCTGTCACCGTAATTCCACCGTAATTCTGTCACCGTAATTCTGTCACGGTAATTCTTTTGTTTGCAGGTTCAGTCTTGACCGACAAACCTGCCAGCTTTGAGGCAGCAGCCAGTCCATCCCATTAGCGGAAGTAGGTACAAATCTATTGGGAACATCTAAGCAAACGAGATACATCCCATTGAGTTCCGAGCATTGATGAACCGAATACGCTGTCATACCAAGCCAACTGACGCGCGCAAAGACTTAACCTTCTTCGACAGGTCCGAAAGACTCAAACTCAAGTTGCTCACCCGATTTGGGGCTAGGACCTACGCCCCATATTGTTTTAAGCCATTCGTCAGCTTCATCATCAGAATATAAAGTATAAATATCTTGGATATCTTTCGTGCCGTCTACAACTTCATAGATAATCAGCCTCATGGGAGGTTCGTCATCCTTGAGCCAATGTTTTTCACAAATAAATTTACGTTTTTGCATAAAAGCATCTTTCTTTTCGAAGGGGTTTTGAATTTCTGCTGCGGTAAGTGCTAACGCTATTTTAGTACTCCGCTGCACCATGCATTCACGTCGCTCCGGCCATTCCATTTCACGCCCTTGCATTCCTTGAGCGACGTGATTGTAAAAACAATCCTTTGTTTATGAGCGCGATCTGTTTCGACAAGCTTGTACCTTTCAACCCGTCCGCCAAAATAGCTTGGATCGGACTTTTTATTGTGGAAATGAATCAATCCACCTACCAGAGCCTCAGCATCACTTTGGCTTACGTCCCAATCACCACAATTAAACTCTGCCCCTCCCTTGGTGACAGGGCGGATGTTGAGCGAATCGACACAGATGAAGTGGGCAGAAGTTGTTGCAGAATTTTCCATTTTATAAATACCTCTTGTTTTGTTGATCAAAAATTGATGGTAATTACTATGGCTTCGGGCCGGACCCCGTAGGTGAGTGCGAGCCTTTCTTTGGCTTGATCCATTGTCAATTTATGCGGATCATTGCTTCTGGATTCTGCTAACGTTTTTATCTCGTTAGGCACTAAGTTTGGCTCAAAGGCTGCGGCAGCAATGGGCTTCCAAATTAGCTCACCCAGAGTGTCTAACAGGGTATAATCCTGCACATAATGGACATTATTGCGCAGCTTTGGCCATAAGCCGTCCACATCGATTTCTGCGAACTCAGAAAGGCTGACAATAAACCTGTTTACCTTTCTTTTGCCCTTACTTACGGTAGACTTGTGAATTACGTTTGATACCTTTCCTACCATAAACCCACGATTATGGGTCGTTTTGTCGTGGTTGTATTTGCCCGACACATTGCGGCACAGCACAACATAATCACACGCCACAGCGATATCTCGGTTCAACGGCCAATCGCCTGTGAACCCATTGTTTATAATGGTTGAAATAGGTTCGTCGGTATGCAAAAATAACAAATTAGGCTTCTGGCTGCTGCCCTGTTGTATAACGTTCTTCATCGAAGTCTCCGTATTGGTCACCTTGATTGGGACAGACCAATCTATACCATAAGGTATTATATCTTGCAATTGATAAATGCATACCTTAGTGAAGGTTTGGTGTTTTTAGTTAGTTTCATTGAGCAACCCCTAGACTGACCAGAGTAATACAAGTCTCCTCCTGGCCCTTCGCGTCAACATCATTGCGAGCGAAGCCTGTCTGCTATTCGCGTCATTGCGAACGCCAATGGTCTGTGACTATGATTCAAACTCGCAATTCGAATTGCCCCACTACCCCTTCTTCCTCGTAATCACATAAGACCCCGTCGCATCCAGCACGGCCACCCATTGCGGCTCGATCACGATGGTCGTCGTCACTTCCTCAATAATAGCAGGCCCCACAATTTTTGATCCGGCCCCTAATCGCTCGCCATCATAAATCGGTGTCTTGGTGGCTTTGCCGGAGGCATCGAAGATGGCTTTGCGATAGCCTTTCAGCGCTTTGGCCGCTGTGCCGCCCTTGGCATATTTCGGTAGTTTTGGTTTTTCGATTTTGCCATAAACGGTGGATTCGATGTTCACCACTTCCACGGCATTATGCGGCTCGGCATAAGTGTAAAGCTCTTCATGGCGTTTGTGGAAGGCGGTTTTCAATTTGCTGATGGATTTTTCGTTGATCTCGAATGTGCCAATATCAACCGTGCATTCATGCACCTGGCCCACATAGCGCATTTCCATGCTGCGCTTGATCACAATGTCCTTTTTAGCAAAGCCATCATCCAGCAAATGCTTCATGCCTTGCGCTTCAACCTTGGTGTAAAGCGCATTGAGTTTTTTGCAGGCTTCCACATTATCAAGCTTGGCTGGTGATGTGGCCATATAGTTATATTTCACATCAGAAATAATTTGCCCGAAGGCGCACAGCCCAGAAGCAAGCTTGGGCAGAATGATGGTATCAATGCCCATCTCGCGGGCCAGCGCTGTGATATGTGCAGCAGTGGCACCACCTGCCCCCACCAACACAAAGTCACGCGGGTCATAGCCGCGTTCAACCGAGACGCGCCTGATGCCATTGACCATGTTGTTACTGACGATAGTGAACATGCCATAAGCGGCACGCTCCACCGACATGCCCAGTTTCGTTGCCACCTTCTTCACCGCAGCCGTTGCCTTAGCGACATCCAGTGGCAGCTTGCCTCCCAGCAAGCCATCGGGGTTCAGATACCCCAACACCAAATTCGCATCTGATGTTGTGGCCTCCAAGCCCCCTTGGCCATAGCAGGCGGGGCCAGGTTCAGACCCTGCCGATTGCGGGCCCACTTGCAAAATGCCGTGATTATCAATCCACCCAATCGAGCCGCCGCCCGCACCGAGCGTCTCCACTTGGATCATCGGCACACCAATCCGGTAACGCAGAAAATCAATATTCTTGTTCAAGTTGGTCTGGCCGTCTTTGGTGAGTGTGATGTCAAAAGACGTGCCGCCCATATCCACCGTGATCACATTCTTTTTCTTGAATGGGGCGCAAACATAAAGCCCCGCTTGCGGCGCAGAAGCTGGGCCGGAATTGATGGCGTAAACTGAACGATCAGTCATCACCTGCCCCACAGCCAACCCCCCATTGGATTGGAAATAACGCACAGGTTGCTTGGCACCTAAAGAGTTAAAATAAGCATCCACCGCCGCCACATATTTCCGCATCACGGGAGCAAGATAGGTATTCACCACGGCAGTAGACGTGCGGGTATATTCGCGGATTTGCGGATAAAGCTCGCAGCCAATAGTCAGAATAGCTTTAGGCATCATCTCGCGCACAACGGCAGCAGCGCGCATTTCATGGGCGGTGTTCAGCACCGACCACACGAAGGAAATGGCCACCGTCTCCACGCTCTCTTTCAAAAACAATTCGCAAGCAGCCCGCACATCAGCCTCTTCCATCGGCGTGCGGATAGAACCATCAGAGATCACGCGTTCACGCACACCGCGCCGCAAATAACGCGGCACCAACATGGTGGCAGCGGGATATTCAGGATCATAACGGAAGCCATCTTCCTTGTGGCCATTGCGGATTTCAATTGAATCCTCATGGCCCGCCGTGCAGATCAACCCAGTCTTGCCGCCGCGATGGGTGATCAGCGCGTTGAGGCCCACAGTGGTGCCATTGATACAGAGATCGCAATTTGAAACAATGTCCGAAGCGGAAACACCAAAATCATCAGCAATCAGTTTCAAGCCATTCTCAATGGCCTTTGTGGGATCGGTAGGCGTGGACAAAGCTTTGAACAGTTTCACCTGCCCACGTTTGCGGTCTGCCACCACAAAATCTGTAAAGGTGCCGCCAGCATCAATGCCCAAACGATATTGACTTTTCATGGCTTAAACTCCCGCCCGCAATTTTTTCGTGGCGGCATCATCCACATGCAGCGCCTCATTCATCACCACGCCATAATCCTTGCGCGCGCCCTCAATGGAAACGAGGCCGTTTTTCACATCCCACACCACTTTCTCAATGGGCCGTTCATGCGGGTTGCCATAGCCGCCGCCGCCAGGGTTCATATTGGTAATGGTCTGGCCCGGCGAAATATTTTCCATCACATTGGTGCGCACCACTTCGGTCTTGCCGTGGCGCTTGAATTCTACGCGGCCCACTTTGCTATCCACCATTTGCGAAACTGCACCAGCCGCCCCCATGGCAGGAATTCGGCGGCCTTCGCCGAAGCCAATGCAAAGCAAGTCTTTATCAAGCGGCTCCACTTCCCAAGCCGTGCCAGAACCACCGCGGAATTTTCCGGCCCCGCCAGAATCTGTCATCAAGCCATATTTGTGAATGATGATGGGGTAAGAATATTCCAGCAATTCGACATCGCCGGAAGTCAGCGCGCCAAAGCAACATTCTGGCCCAACGGCATGCCAGCCATCTTGCTGCGGTGTTGCCCCGCCGCCTGAAATAATCGTGGCCAAGACCATGGTCACAAACTCTTCATTGCTGCGCGTGTCCCACCCCGCAATGTTCAAGCCATTGGCATGGCCCCAGCTGGCCGCCACTTTCGAAGGCATAGCTTTTTCGAAGGCGAGCCGCACGGCATCGGTTAAAGTTTCCATGGGCGTTGTGGTGCAGTTCATGTGCGGTGCCGGTTCTGCCGCATTGCAAATCGTGCCCTTGGGCCCAAAATCTAGCGACACACAACGATAAAGCCCCTCATTATAAGGCGGTGGCAAAGCCGCAAACATCATCAGCCCCAGATAAACACCGGAATGCGAATTGCCTTCGTAGGAGTTGATGAAATAAGGAATTTGCGGCGGGCTTTTAATGGCGATGTGGCAGGTGTCTTTTTTAATCGTCACAGTGGCCGTAATATCAAAATCACCAAAGCCATGGCCGGCATCTTCCAGCACTGCCGTTCCTGAATAAGTGCCATCAGGCACTGAAGCGATGAGCGAGCGCATATGGTGATCAGCCATATCCAGCAATTCAGTGATGCAGGCATCTACAGCGGCCTTGCCATATTTTTCCAACATCGCAATCAAATTGCGCTCGCCCACTTGGCAGGCACCAATCAGCGCATTGAAATCGCCCTCTTGGTCGCGGCGCGCCCGCATATTGGTGAAAATCATATTGAGAACATCATTGCGGGGCTTGCCCTTATCCCAGATTTTCACCGGCGGAATGCGCAGGCATTCAGCATAAATATCTTTGGCAGCAGGATTATAGCCAGCAGGCACGGGGCCACCGATGTCGGTCAAATGGCCTTTGCACACCGTCCAATAAACCAGCTCACCTTTATAAAACACCGGCTTATACATGCAGGTGTCAATGGCATGGCTGCCGCCAAAAGCGGGGTCATTGTGCAGAATCAAATCGCCATCATGAATATCGCCCTTGAAAAACTTGGCGACAGATTTCATCGCAGGAATAAGCGAGCCCAGATGGATTGGAATGTCTTGCCCCTGCAAAATCATTTCAGGCTTGGCGTTGAACAAGGCGGTGGAATAATCATGCGCCAGATTGAACACCGATGAGCGCGCCGTTTTTTCCAACGCCAAAGTCATCTCACGCTGAGTGGTCTCCAGAATGCCGCGGATCACTGAAAGTGTGATGGGATCAACTTTAGATTTGTGTTTTGTGGCCATGATGCGTCCTCGCTTTATGAGGTAAGGCTAGGCCCCAATCACCTCACGCGTCTTGGCCAGTTGTGAACGCGAATTTGTCTCTGGGTGAATCAGACCTTACTTGCAAATTGATGGAAATATGGTTCAAGCTAATATCTGAATGGGAGGCACGACATGTCAGATCACAATGAGAGCCATATGAAAACAGCGATTATTGGCGCTGGCTTTGTTGGCCGCGCCTGGGCCATTTCATTTGCACGCGCAGGAGCGGAAGTTCGGCTTTGGGATCAGGCGGGTGACGCCGCAAGCAAAGCCATCTCCTACATTTCTGGCGTGTTGGATGATCTGGCTCAAAATGATCTGCTGAACGGCCAATCGCCAGCAGCAGTTCTCGGCCGCATTTCAGCCGCTTCAGATTTGGAAGAAGCTTTGGCTGATGCAACTTATGTTCAGGAAAACACGCCCGAGGTTCTCGAAACCAAAATCAGCGTATTTCAAATGCTCGATGCAGCAGCGCGGCCTGATGCTGTGCTGGCCAGTTCAACCTCTGCGCTGTTGCCCTCTCGCTTCACCGAAGGGTTAAAAGGGCGCAGCCGTTGCGTTGTGGCCCATCCCATCAACCCACCCTATCTCATACCAGCCGTTGAAGTTGTGCCCGCACCTTGGACAGCACCAGAGACCGTTGAGCGAACAGCCAAGTTTCTTGTATCAGCCGGGCATGCACCATTGGTGATGAAGAAAGAACTTGATGGGTTTATCATGAACCGCCTGCAAGGCGCATTATTGGAAGAAGCTTTTCGTTTGGTGGCCGATGGTTATGCAAGCATCGAAGACGTCGACATCGGTCTTCGTGATGGCTTGGCTTTGCGCTGGTCTTTCATGGGTCCATTTGAGACCATAGATCTGAATGCACCGGGCGGTATCCGCGATTATTGCGAACGCTACCAATATATATACGCGAATATTTTCCCCCAGATGCAGCGCCGTGTCGATTGGGCAGGTGCTGTTATGGATAAGATCGAGCCTGAGCGCCGCGAACGATTGCCCGCAAACGAACTTCAGCAGCGTCAAGTTTGGCGCGACAAAAGGCTAATGGCATTGGTCGCTCACAAGAAACGCGCAGCAAAAGATGTGGGGAAATAGCTGCGCTATATCATCTAGGCCTTATTCCCGCTCAACAAAAGCTATGGCACGCACAGGAGAGCCAGTTCCATTCTCAATCGGTAAAGGCAATGAAGTCAGAAAGCTCCAAGACGGCAGGCGATCGAGATTGGCGAAATTTTCGCCAATCAAAATATTTGCGCCAAGCAAAATATTATGGGCTGGAAAAGTTTTCGAGGTAAAGTGATCGATCGATAAGCAATCCGTCCCGGCAATGCGGACGCCGCGCTCGGCCAAAAGGCTCGCGGCTTCTGGCGACAGACCGGGCCAGCCTTGCAAAAACTCAGCGGGTTTACCCCAATGCGGTGACCATCCAAAGTAAAACATCACGGCGTCGCCAGCTTCCAACATGCCATGGCGTTTTTCAAATTCGAGAATTTTTGATGCCGGCAATTGCGAATCTGGCTCTTGCCCCGCCGCATCAATTTTAGCCATCCGCCCAAAGAATTTCTGAATGGGCATATCAGTAATCGTGGCTGCTCCCAAAATAAAATGCGAAGGCGCATCAAAATGTGTGCCCGTATGTTCACTTAAACACACTGAATGATAACTGCTCTCATTGCCAGTTTTGAGCGATGAAACTTGTTCCATTTTGAATTGCGGGTGGGTTGGCCAGAAAGGAATCCCATGGCGCAACACATGGGTCAGATCGATCATATCATAATCGCTCTCATCGCCTGTCCATGCCATTTTCTTCATCTACAGCTCCCATTTTGCCGAGATCATGTTGCCGGGCTTTGGTCTTGTCAAATGACAATGCGCGTACTCCGATGCACTAAAGGTCATGTCGGGCTGATGAGGTTTGACCTAGTTTGGCTTATAGACCCGCTTTGCTTCCGGGTCATCTATGTCAAAGGGCAGTGCACTCAATTCTGTCCATAATGCTTCGGGGATTTGGTGGTTCGCCCAATCAATCGTCTGTTGCACGCGCGCGTCGCTACGCCCTGCGCCATAATTGCGTGAAGTATCTAGAAAGCCAATCTCGTGATCAAAAATCACATTCAGCGTATCTCTCGCGCGCGCTTCATCCACACCATAACCATAAGTATCGGGCATATCACCCAATGCTGAAGTGCCAAAGCAGATGGACGGAATGGTGAGAGTGGTTTTGGCCACTGTGGTGCGGGAATTGTCGCGCATGGTGCTTTCTCGGTGCGTATAGCGTGAGTTATTCTAGACGCGATTGTCAATGCGTTTGAAGAAGGGGTGGATGAGAATGTCTTTCCAGATGCCTGCCAGATAGAATGGATCGGCCTTGTGATAAGCCATCATAGCGTCATGATTTTCGGCCTCAACCAAGAAAAATGAACCAATCATGGTAGCACCATCTTCGGCCAGCAAGGGCCCGGAAATCAAAACTGGAATGGGTGATTTTGCCTGATAGGCACGATGCGCATCAACAGTAGCCAACCGAGTTGGCAAGGCTCCTTCATGGTCTAAGCAGTGGATTATGAAATACATTTCTAGTCGCCTCACGCGTTGAAAAAATTCTCGCATTAGCGCGAGCATCATAACTTGCGCGAATGTAAATCTCATCCTAGGCTCGCATCAAAAACCGAGGGGATTTAATGACGAGCTTGTCGCAAACCATCTCCACAGTCAATGTTGCGCCGCGTGAGCGCAGCGCTTTTTGGCATGAGACTATAGCATCGACTTATTTCCCTCTCGATTTGCAGTTCCGCGATGCGCAGCATTTTCAGGGCGCGCTTTCCAATTGGGATTTGGGCGGCGTATCGCTCTCGCGTCTCACTTCTGAGGCGTTGCAGTATAAACGATTGTCACATCACTTTCGTGCCGAGCGTGATGAGCATTTTTTGGTCACTGTGCCTGCGCGGTCTGAGATTTACTTTGCACAAGGCGGCAAAGATGTGCGTTGCCATCCCGGCGGATTTATCTTGGAGCGCAGCCATGAGCCCTATGAATTTTCGCATGACGATGCCGCCGATCTTTGGGTGTTGAAAGTTGAGGCCAAGGCTTTGGGGCTTCGCCTGCGTGCGCCAGATCGCTTCTGCTCCATGCAGTTCAACGCCGCTGATGGCGCGGGCGGTTTGTTCGCCGATATGTTGCATCTGATCCCCAGTCGCTTTGCCGGCATGTCTGACGAGGGACGCGAGACTGTGGGCAAGCAGCTGATTGATCTTCTGGTGTTGGCGTTGAAAAATGATGAGCGCACGCTCACTACCGGAACCAGCACTGTGCGCGAGGCGCATCTCACGCGCATTGAAAGTTTCGTGCGGCGCAATTTGGCTGATGCAGATTTGGACCCTGAAAGCATTGCGCGCGCCTGCGGAATTTCCACGCGCTATTTGCATGAGTTGTTTCGCGATACCAATCAAACGCTGGGCAGTTGGATTAGAGATCAGCGCCTTGCTGCCGCGCGCGAAAGCCTGATCGATAAGGCCAACAAACAAAGTTTGGCCGAAATCGCATATGCCCACGGCTTTGGCGACCAAGCGCAATTTTCGCGCAGTTTCAAAGTACAATTCGGCCTGGCACCCAAAGACTATCGCCAACAAACCAAAACCAAATTGTAAAAATCTAATTCATCACTATCAAGGAATAATACCTGATAATGTCAATTTTAATGCTATATTTCCTATTTTTTACGTAATAGTCCTAATTTTTTCCAAAATCTTGGCGCGATCTTTGCGGGCTTTCAGAGCTTGGGCCATTGTCACCTCAACAAAGCGCGTGGGCGTGTGCGGTTGTAACTGGCCGATTAAATCCATATCAGCTGAAATCACCGCCCCCACCATGAAGTATCCACCGCCCGACACAGCATCGCGGTGCAAGACAATGGGTTCCGTGCCGGATGGAATTTGGATCGAGCCATAGGGATAGCACGCATCAACGATATTCGATGGGTCGCTGCCCGCACCAAAAGGCGGCTCGCGGTCCACAAACTCAATCTTGCGCCCGCCTTTGAAGCGATAGCCAATGCGGTCTGCTTCGGGAGCCACCTTCCATGTGTCTTCCAAGAAATGCTTGCCAGCGGCAGCCGTGATGCGGTGCCAATAAAGTCCGGGCAGCATGCGAAGTTCGGCAGGAGCAGAAGGTCCACGGCGCTGTTTTTCAAGAATGGTTCGGCCTTCCTTAGCGCCGCGTCCTTTCCCCAATTTCAGTGTATCACCCTCAGCCAATTTGCGGCCTTCAAAGCCACCTAATGCGCCAAGCGTGTAAGTAGAGCGCGATCCCAAAACCACCGGCACATCAATGCCGCCGGAAATCGCAATATACGCACGAGCCCCTTTTTTGAGAAAATCAAAAGACAGCACATCGCCTTTCTTCACTTTGAAAGAAGTCCATGTGGCGCGTACTTCGCCATTCACTTTGGGCGGAAGCTCACCACCGGTAACTGCCACTGTGGCATCCGCACTGAATTTCAATTCAGGCCCCATAAAAACGGCTTCGAGAACCGCAAGGCCTTCCTTGTTGCCCACCAGCATATTCGCACAGCGCAAAGCGAAACGGTCCATGCCGCCCGAAATTGGAATGCCAATGTGATAGTAACCAGGTCTGCCCAAATCCTGCACCGTGGTTGAAAGCCCGGGCTTTAAAACTTTAACGGCCATTTAATGCCCCCATCAGTTTTGCGTTATAACCATCCATATCTTTTTTGAACTCATCGAGCGAGAAAGTCACATCCTTCATGCGGGGCATGAACTTACCTTTCTCGACCGCAATCACCGTTGCATCATATTCAGCGCGGTCAATCGGTTTCCATTTCACAATGTCGCCCGGTTTGAACAGACACATAAAATCTTTGAGATATTTTATTTTCTGATTGGGATCGTAAATCGGCATAGGCGTGATCCCGAACATTTGATAACCGCCCGCACCCCGCACCGAATAAATGCAACCAAAGCAACCGCCATGACCAACGGTGAGTTTGGGCGTATCAGTTCTGGGCCGCAAATATTTCGGCGATTGAATTTGCCTGCTGCGATCCACCATTTGGTAGAGGAACGGAAGGCCCGCAACAAAGCCAACCATAGACACAAACCAAGGTGCACCCGAATGGGCTTTCACAAATCCATCCACACCATCCAGATTGTTGATGCGCGCCGTATACTCCACATCGGTTGAATTTGGGTCTTGATGACGATCGCGGAACTTCTTCAAGGTCTCATTGGTCCACGGATCATTATATAAAACCGGAATTTCAATGATGCGCGTTTTAAGTTTCGATCTGCTCTTGCCTGCCGATTTCTCAATCGCCTTCAACTCTTTCAGCAAATCAGATGGTTTGATCACATCGGGATCAAACTTGATTTGAAACGAAGCGTTGGCCGGACAAATCTCGGTCACACCCTTGATCTTGGCTTTCTTCACTGCGGTGGTGATGGAAAGACTTTTGAAAAAAGCATCAAGCGACATTTCTTCATCGCATTCGACAAAGATATGTTCATCGCCACCATAAGAATAACGGGTTTTCATGTTGCATCCGCCTCCTTCAATTTTATTGCATTCGCCTCAAGCCAGCCTTCCAGCCAGCGCGTGTGAAATTTCGCTTGTTGCACATCAGGGTCTGTGGCCAGAACCTGGTGCAAAGTCTTGGTGGTTTTCAAACCACCAACATTCAGTTCATTTAGCGCACGTTGCATGCGGCTGATGGCAAGGGCGCGGGTTTCATCCCACACGATCAACTTGCCGAGAAGTGAATCATAAAAAGGCGGCACCTGATAACCATCATAAAGCATCGTATCAAAGCGCGTGCCAACTCCGCCCGGAATGCGCAAATTCGAAATGGTGCCAGGCCCCGGCATAAAATCTTTCGCAGGGTCTTCGGCATTGATACGCACTTCAATGGCATGGCCTGATTTTTTGATGTCACTTTGTTTGAAGCGCAATGCCTCACCACCGGCAATGCGGATCATCTCACGCACAAGATCAATGCCAGTGATCATCTCAGTCACGGGATGTTCCACCTGAATGCGCGTGTTCATTTCAATGAAATAGAATTCTTTGGAGGCATCATCATAAAGATATTCAATCGTGCCAGCGCCAGAATAATTCACAGCTTCCGTCAAAGCCACGGCTGAGGCACAAAGCTTGGCGCGAATATCTTCCGGCAATACGGGTGAAGGTGCTTCCTCCCACACTTTTTGGCGGCGGCGTTGCAACGAGCATTCGCGCTCAAAGCAATGCACGGCGCGCTTGCCATCGCCCAATACTTGCACTTCAATATGGCGGGCATTGTTAATTACGCGTTCAATGTAAAGCCCGCCATCGCCAAAGGCGGCTTGCGCTTCGGCGCTGGCTTGCGGCACCAAGCGTTCAAACTCTTCAATCGAAGCCGCAATGCGAATGCCGCGCCCACCGCCCCCTGCTGCAGCTTTGATCATCACCGGAAAGCCAATGCGCTCGGCTATTTCGCGCGCTTCAACTTGATCATCAATGCGCCCGCCAGAGCCAGGCACCACAGGAACGCCCGCTTTTTCAGCGGCCACACGCGCTGCCACCTTATCGCCCATGGTGCGAATGGCATGGCCGTTGGGGCCCACAAAAATCAGACCAGCCGCCACAACAGCATCAGCAAACTTCGCATTCTCGGCCAAGAAGCCATAGCCAGGGTGAATGGCATCAGCGCCAGTGGATTTGGCTGCATTTAAAATGGCTTCGATGTTCAGATAGGATTTCGCCGCATGGGGCGGGCCGATATTCACCGCCTCATCAGCCATTTTTACGGCGAGCGACTCTTGATCAGCCATGCTGTGCACCTGCACAGTTTTAATCCCAAGCTCTTTGGCGGCGCGGATGATGCGCACGGCAATCTCGCCTCGATTGGCAATGAGGAGCTTGCGGATTGGCATGGCGTTATGAAAGTTCGAGCAGTGGCTGGCCTGCCATCACCGGCTCTTCATTGTCAGTCAGGAATTTTGATATCTTGCCTGCTTGATCAGCTTTCACTTCGTTGAAAGACTTCATCACCTCAATCAGGCCAATGACTTCGCCAATGGCCACCATGTCACCTTCGGATTTGAACTCAGGCTTATCCGGTGACGGCCTGCGATAAAATGTTCCAGGCAAAGGTGAAAGAATTTGTTTGGCCATTTTTGTTCCTCGTAATTTCTAGGCAGCGTCGAGATAGGTTTTAACAGCTTCGCGGACTGCTTTGGCAATGGCGACTGCATTGGGCGTGTCAGAATGGATACAGATCGAGTCAGCCCGAACCGCCACATCTTTGCCGCCCACAGTTTCCACCTTGCCTTCTTTGATAGCGCGAACAGAACGTGCTGCGGCGCGGGCCGGATCCTTGGCATCATGCTCGCGCGTGATGATTAGTCCGCCTTCATCGTTGTATTCGAGATCAGTATAAAACTCGGCGACGAATTTATGTCCTCGTGCGGGATAGACTTTTTCATGAAGCGTATTGATCATGCCCAGCAGTGGTACTTTGAAAACATCAGCCGCATCGCACACGCCATTGGCAATGTCATCCATTCGCGCGGCCATGCCATAGAGCGAGCCATGAGGCTTGATGTGGTTCAACACCATTCCTTCAGCCTCCAAAAATCCTTTGAGCGCACCGATTTGATAGATCAGGCAATTGGTGATTTCCTCGCGGCTAATTTTCATTTCGCGCCGCCCGAAACCTTGCAAATCGGGAAGAGACGGATGTGCGCCAACTTTCACGCCATGCTTTTTGGCCAGTTTTACTGTGGCCCGCATATGGTTGAAGTCAGAAGCATGAAAACCACAGGCAACATTGGCAATATCAATGAGCGGCATGATGCCAGCATCATCGCCAATTTTGTATAGGCCAAAGCCCTCGCCCATATCGCAGTTGAGTATCGTCATCGGAGAAACCCCTAACGTCTAGCGTCAGATATTTATGGGAGAGATTCAGAAGAACGGCAAGTGGGCGAATTTTCAGCGTGTGCACAAACTTTGTTGCCACGGCGAACAGAACTAGTTTGCGCCCGCAAAATAATGTAATGAGCGCGAAAGGTCTTCCTCGCGGTAGCCTCGGCCGATAACCACAATGGTGTTGTCTTCTCTGCTCTCTTGTTCAGGCAATATCTCTGGCGATTGCACGATTTTGCGCACGGTTTGCACCAGCAACCGGCCAGCTGGCGTTCGCACCACACCTTTCACGCGCATAATGTCATTGCCCCTGGCATGGAGCAGCGCGGAGAGCCAAACGCTGAAACTGGTCCAATCGATTGTTTCATCAAGCGCCAGTTTAGACGGGAAAATGGGGGGCAGTTCAGCCTCGTTCAAATGATCAACCAGATGTTCAGGTTCCGCTTGGCTGAAATCTGGCAAGGGAACGTTAGCGCCTTTGATGGTGCCAAAGATTTGCGCGCCGGGATTGACCAGCTTCAATGTGGCCAGCAAACGCGTAAGATCATCTTCCTTGGCTTCATCGACTTTCGAAATCATCATGCGGTCAGCAATTTCAATTTGTTTACGGCCCAAAGGTTCACTGTGTAATTGGCTGAGCGAATGCAATGCATCCACCATCACCAAAGTTTCACTCACGATGATGTGGTGTACCAGAATAGGATCAGTGCGTATGGCTTCGACGATTGGGCCGGGATCAGCCAAGCCACTGGTTTCGAGAACAATGCGCTCAAGCCTATCTTCCGTCTGCTTGCTTCGATCATCGCATATTTTACGCAACAGGGAGATGAGTTCAGCTTTGCCCACGCAACAAGCGCAGCCTCCGGCAAGAACCGCAAGCTTGGATGATTGCTGCAACAACGCGTCATCAACTGGAGTTTCAGCTGCTTCATTGACGATTACAAAAGCGCCTTTGAAAACACCTTCATGCAATTGGTGGCGCAGCCACGTGGTTTTCCCGGAACCTAGAAATCCACCCAGCACCGTCATGCGCATGCGGCCTTCTGCCAAGTTACGGGGCCTTCTCAGCGACGGTGGTAAATCTTGGATCGAGTGGATCAACTGCCGCGCCAGTCCACTGTTCGGCCAAGGCCCAAACTTCGGCCAAATCTCGCACGATGGTTTGATTGCCGAACTGGTTGGAAATTTGAATGCCTGGCACCAATCCGCCATCATGCACATTTAAGCCATAAGGTTTCAGCACATGTTTCAAAATATCCGCGCGCCTAAAACGCGAGCGCAAACGCTCGGCCATATTGGCGGCACCAGCCTCGGTCCAATGGCCGGGGGCAGCGGGATATCCACATGCAGAGCACATCGTTTTATTTTCCTTAGATCGGTTTTGGCGCAGTAGCAGTCATCGTCACGACACCAGCAGAAGATATGGTTCGCAAGTTTAACATACCGTTTGCTTCTGTTGCATCAATATTGAATGGCGCGCCCAGTATCAATGGCGACACACCCCGATACGAAAAGGAATGCGGCACGCGCCCCAATTTGCTTGCGGCCAGATTGAGCATCAACGTTGCTTGCATCGGGCCATGCACCACGAGACCTGCATAGCCTTCAACATTGCGCGCATAGGGATCATCATAATGAATGCGGTGGCCATTGAAGGTCACGGCTGAATAGCGGAACAGCAAAGTTGACGTTGGCCTTACAGTCCAAGCCGACTTCTCTGGCACAACAGTTTGTGGAGCTTGTGCAGCACTTGCCGTGGCTGCCTCGCGGTAGACAACATCTTGGCGTTCATCAACAATCACTCTGCCATCAACGGCATAGCTGTGATTGATGGTGATGAAACACAAGTTTCCGCTTTTGCCGGTCTTGTAAGAAATATCCGCGATAACACTTTCTTTGCGCACCTTATCGCCAAGTTTAAACTGGCCATGCAGTTTCAATTCGCCGCCAGCCCACATGCGGCGCGGCAGGCCCACATCAGGGATAAACTGTCCAAGCTTTGGATGGCCGTCTCCGCCTAAGAGATCGGCCGTCAATGTGTCAGGTGAAAGGCACCAGTGCACCCCCAGCGGTGCTGCACCCGTTGCAAACAGATGAGGCGACAAAGTTGCTTCAAATTCAGCAACTGTTCGCGCATTAACATCATCTTGCCGCTCGATCTTGCGACCAATCCAGTCTTTGAAGTCTTGTGTCATTGGCATCACCAACATTATATCTGAGTTCACAGGCTAAGGACCGATGCTCTGGCTTGTCAAGAAATCAACATTCGAGCGCGACTTCCATCAGCCTAGACTTAAAGGCAAACACTGGGTTAGCCTGCACTTTCTCACCCTTGACCATGGATTGCATGATGAAAGATTTGGAAGGCCTGTTGGTGGTGTCGCTGGAACAGGCTGTTGCTGCACCCTATGCATCATGCAAGCTGGCAGATGCCGGAGCCCGCGTGATCAAGGTGGAGCGCGCCGAAGGTGACTTCGCGCGAGGCTATGACAAGCTGGTGAATGGCGAAAGTTCATATTTCATCTGGCTGAACCGTGGCAAGGAATCCGTGTGTCTTGATCTTAAGAAAGCAACAGACGTTGCTTTGCTCTCGAACATTATAGCCAAGGCCGATGTCTTCATTCAGAATCTTGCACCAGCCGCTGTGTCTCGGCTGGGCTTTGGCGCGGAAGAACTTACAAAGAAATATCCAAGCCTGATTTACTGTTCCATTTCTGGCTATGGCGAGGATGGGCCTTATCGCGATCAAAAGGCCTATGATATGTTGATCCAAGGTGAGAGCGGATTGATTTCGGTGAATGGTACGCCAGATGATGTGGCCCGTGTTGGCATTTCCATTTGCGATGTTTCTGCAGGCATGACGGCTTACAGCGCCATCGTGCAGGCGCTTGTGGCACGAGGGCGAACGGGCAAGGGGCGCATCATAGAAGTTTCGTTGTTCCACGCCATTTCAGATTGGATGAACGTTCCCTATTTGCAAACACGTTATGGCAAGGCCCCGCCTCAGCGCGTGGGCGTGCGGCACCCAACGATTGCGCCCTATGGCGCTTTCCGGTGTTCTGATGGCAAAGATGTGTTGCTGTCGATTCAGAATGAACGGGAATGGGTGAAACTCTGTGCCGACGTGTTGGGAGATGCCGCACTTGCAGCTGATCCACTCTTCTCCAGTAATGTGAACCGCGTGAAGAATCGCGATGCTCTTGAGGTGATTATAGCGGAAAAATTGAAGCGGTTCACCCGCGAGGAAGCTGTAGCCCATTTGAATGAGGCAGGCATTGCTTGTGGTCGGCTTTCCACCATGGATGATTTAGTTGCTCATCCACAGATTCGGTTAACAACAGTTCAATCAGCCGCTGGCCCAGTTGAAATGCTTGCGCCTGGTGCAAAAGTGAAAGGTGAAGAACTGTTGCTTGGTCCTGTGCCGAAAATTGGCGAGCACACTGAATCTCTTGCGAAGGAATTTGCATCATGAAATCGCACGACTGGCAAACGCTTCTCTTTGTGCCCGCCCATCACGAAAAACTTCTGCTGAGCGCCATCAAGCATAAGCCAGACGCGGTGATCCTTGATCTGGAAGATGCTGTGCCTGCTGACATGAAAGATGCAGCACGCGCTGTTCTCTCCAAGCATCAAGGCCTGCTGGCAAACGCCGAGATCGATTGTATTGTGCGCATTAACAGCGAAGCTGCGGCGGCAAAGCAGGATATTGCGGCTGTGGATTTGAAGATCACTTCCGCCATCATGGTGCCGAAATGCATTGATCGGCGCAATCTTGACCGCGTCAAAATGCTGAAAGGCATGGCAAAGATTCCGCTCATCGCTTTGGTAGAAAGCCCGGCTGCACTTGCGAACCTCACCAAAATTGCAACAACCAAAGGGCTTTGCGGTTTAATGTTTGGGCCGGAAGATTACGCGGCAGAATTGGGTATTCCCACCGATGTGGCTGATCTCTCAGTGCCCGCAACTTTAATCGCCGCCGCTGCTGTAGCCGCCAAACTATTGCCCATTGGCATTCCTGGTTCCTTGGCCAATTTCATTGACATCAAAGGTTTTACCGAAAAAGTGCGCCGCGCGCGCAGCCTGGGCTATCGCGCTGCTGCAGCCATTCATCCCGCGCAACTTGCAGCGATTCAAGAGGGCTTCATACCATCAACGGATGAAATTGAGAAAGCGAAAGAGATTATTGCCGCTTCCGGAGGTAAAGACAAAGGTGCCACGAAACTGAAAGGCGCCATGGTCGATGCTCCGATAGTTGAACAAGCACGGCGCGTATTGAAGCTGGCTGGCTTGGCTTAAACCAACTGCTCTGCCAATTCTGCGCTGGAAATTTCTTCAATCTTGGCAATCACTGCCCAGAGCTTTTCTGCCTTGGCTTTTCCAATCAAGCCTTTGGCTTTATTGCGCAAACCTTCTTCCAGCTGTGCGATTGGAATTTTATCAGAGAGGTCATAGCGCTGTTGAATTTCCTTGCCGTTCGACAGTTTCACCACAACGCTTTGCGTTGTATCGTTGTAGCGCTCATCCGTAGAGACCTTCACGCGTATGGCAAGAGAGATCAATTTTTCATCTGTACACAGATCATCTTGGAAAATCTTTTCAGAGGATGTGTCGATACCGTGTGCCACCATAGCCGCAAGGTGAACATAGCTGAACTTCACTTCTAGCCCCGTGCGAGGCTTTTTGATGTCACATACTTTGAGCCATCGTGGATGCGTGGTGACGGTGATGTCTTGAACATCAGCGTCAGAAAACCCATGCTGACGTTTCGCATTGCGCAAAGCCTCGATCATGGCGTGGGTGCCGTGACAACAGGCGTGGAGCTTGTATTGCACATCTTCAAAAATGAAGCGCTTGGGCGGCATGTCTTGCCAAGGGCTTATATGATCAGAAACTTCTGAATGAGTTTCAACAAAGCCCTGCGGCCCACCCACACCATCATCACAGGATGTAAAACCGCGCTTGGCCAAAGCTGCTGCTTCAACACCATTCGATGCCGCAATGCCAGCATTGAAAGGTTTGCCCATGGTGCCGAATTGTGATTTCAAACCAGACGCGCGCGTGGCCACTAAACTGAGTGCATCACGCATTTGCTTTTCATTCAAGCCATAAAGCCGCCCTGCCGCAACCGTCGCGCCGAAAGCACCGGCAGTTGCCGTTTGGTGAAAGCCCTTCTGATAATGCCCGCGTCCTAAAACCATGCCGATGCGACAAGCCGCTTCGGCACCGAGCAGATAAGCATCACGCACGGCGGAAGCTTTGGCCTTCACCTCCTCACCCACGGCAAGTGCAGCTGGATAGATACCAACTGAGGTGTGGCCGATATGGGCAAAGTGAGTGTCATCATAGTCGAGCGCATGGGAAATCGTACCGTTGACCAGCGCCGCCGCTCGCGCAGGTAGTTTTACCTTGATGCCAAACACGGTTGCACTTTTGCGCCCGGCATCCTCAACCAGATATTTGCGAATGATCTTGCTCAAGTCTTGGCTCGCGCCAGCGCGGCCACAGATAATCCAATCAAATAGAGACAAGGTTGCATAGTGTCTCGCGTTGGCAGTGATGGCTTTGCTTGGCAAGAGCGCAAGGCGGATGAGATTTTCAATGCTGGACATCAGTAAGACTTTGGCAGGCCGAGCACCCGTTCGGCGATGAAGCAGAGTATAAGGTTTGTCGAAATCGGCGCCACTTGATAGAGCCTTGTCTCGCGGAATTTGCGTTCCACATCATATTCTTCTGCAAAACCAAAGCCACCATGGGTTTGCAAGCAGGCTTCTGCAGCTTCCCAAGATGCATCCGCCGCCAGCATTTTGGCACTATTGGCCTCAACGCCCGGGTCTTGACCTGCATCATAGAGATTAGCGGCGCGATAAACGATGGCTTCAGCGGCGATCATATGGGCATAGGCTTTGGCCAAGGGGAATTGCACGCCTTGATTCTTGCCGATGGGATTGCCAAAAATCACCCGCTCATTGGCATAGGATGAGGCCTTTTCAATAAACCATTTGGCGTCACCAATACATTCAGCCGCGATCAAAATGCGCTCAGCATTCATGCCGGAGAGGATGTATTTGAAGCCTTTGCCCTCCTCGCCAATCAGACTGTTGGCAGGAATGCGCACATTATCAAAAAAAACTTCCGTGCTGTTGTGATTGATCATGGCGCGGATGGGCCTGATCTCAACGCCTTTGCCGACGAGCGATTTAAGATCGATCAGGAACACCGAAAGCCCATCCGTCTTTTTTTCAACTTTGTCACGCGGCGTGGTACGAGCCAGAAGCAACATCAAGTCGGATTGCGCAGCGCGTGACGTCCAAATCTTTTGACCCTTGATGATGTAGTGATCACCATCGCGTGTTGCGGTAGTTTTGAGAGCCAAAGTGTCTGTTCCACTGCTCGGCTCAGTCACACCAAAAGCCTGCAGGCGCAGCGAGCCATCAGCGATCTGTGGCAGGTATCTTTGCTTCTGTTCGTCGCTGCCGTGGCGCAGAACTGTGCCCATAGTATACATCTGCGCATGACATGCCGCAGCATTGCCGCCATGTCGGTGGATTTCCTCAAGAATCACAGCTGCAGCCGTCAAGTTCAATCCGGAGCCACCGTAGCTTTCAGGGATCATCGCAGCAAGGTAACCTTCTTTCATCAGTACACTGACGAATTCTTCCGGATAGAGTTTACTCGCATCGCATGTGCGCCAATACTCGCCAGAAAACTGCTGGCATACTTTGGCCACGCCGTCGCGGATTTCGGCATGGTCTGGATTGATGTCTGTAAAATTCATACCAGTTGCTCCGCAGGATCAGAAACCTGCGCCTTCGACCAATTTGGGGCGGGCTCCAGTAATGGTATGGCATTGATTAATTGCCTGGTGAAGCTCGATTGTGGGTTTCAGAGTATGACGTTTAACTGCTTCTATGATTTGTCCAGCTGGGCGGCGGCTCCAATCAAGACCTCAAATTCAGGACGTAGTACTGCTCAGCGCCTGCTAATGTCCAACGCTACCATTGTGACAATTACTACCAACTGTGCAAGCATCTCGCTGCCTTCATAAATGCTTAAAGCTTCGCTCGCCGTCTTAGATATCTCAAAGAGCTGACCCCATATGAGTTCATCCGCAAGTGCTGCTCAAACTTTTTTGAAAGATTCAAATTAAACTCCATCCTTCAAATCTCAGGGGTGAACTTCTAGAAAAACGGACTAAAGAAGCGAGCGATCTCTAACTCATGGCGATTTTTGGGTGGACACGCGCTGAGATGGCGACGCTCTACACGCGCCGTGCAAACCGTCGAAAGCTCTCGCAAGATGCGATGCCACTGATGGTTCCGCGAACGTAATATGAACTAAAAGTGTCCCACTTTT
>CAXTKH010000058.1:0-21244 GCA_964244815.1 uncultured Aestuariivirga sp.
AAGCAAGACTATATCGAAATGAGCCGTGCCAGCGCGCGCTCATCTTATCATCCGGTTGGAACTTGCAAGATGGGTGTTGACAATATGGCGGTGGTTGATCTGGCCATGCGCGTGCACGGCATAGAACGCCTGCGCATTTGCGATAGCTCTACAATGCCCCGCGTTGTGTCATCCAACACCAATGCCCCAACCATCGCCATGGCTGAAAAAGCCGCTGATCTTATTCGTGGAAATCGCTGATGCCTAAAATCGTCTCTGCCGCTGAAGCCGTGTCCAATATCGCTGATGGCGCTATCGTTGCTGTCAATTCCTCCTCAGGCCTGTGCTGCCCTGATGCAGTGTTGAAAGCTTTGGGCGAACGCTATGCAAAGGAACAACATCCGCTCGGCCTCACCATGATTCATCCCATTGCTGCGGGTGATTTTTATGGTGTGAAGGGCATTGAGCATTTGATGGAAGGCGACCAAGTGGCCCGCACCATTGCAGGCTCTTATCCATCAGGGCCATCTTCTGCCGAACCGCCAAAGATTTGGAACAAGATAACGGGCAATCAAATTCCCGCCTACAATGTTCCTTCAGGCATTGTGTTTGATATGTTGCGCGAAGCCGCGGCCAAACGGCCGGGTGTTTTAACCAAAGTTGGCTTGGATACTTTTGTTGATCCTGATCAACAAGGTTGCGCCATGAATGCGCTTGCGGCGGCAGCGCCGATTGTTAAGAAAATTAATTTTGAAGGCGAAGAACTTTTATTCTTCCCGACAATCATTCCGCATGTTGGAATTATTCGAGCGACCACGTCAGACAAGCGCGGAAATTTGAGCTTCGAACAGGAGGGCGCATATCTGGGTGGAATGGAAGTTGCCATGGCTGCCCACAACAATGGCGGCATTGTGATTGCACAGGTCAAACGCATTGTTGAAAACGAAACAATCAAAACCCATGATGTTCGCATTCCCGGCATTTTAATCGACTATATCGTGGAAGCGCCAGATCAATGGCAAACCACGCAAACGCCTTATGACCCGGTGATCAGCGGTGAAGCACGCAAAGACTTGTCAGAATTTGCGCCGATGGAATTTGGCACAGGCAAAGTGATTGCAAGGCGGGTTTCAGAGGAATTGAAAAAAGGCTGGGCCGTAAATCTGGGCTTTGGCGTTTCCGCCAATGTGCCGCGCATTTTGCTGGAAGAGGGGCATCATGGCGAGGTGACATGGGTGATTGAACAGGGTGCTGTGGGTGGCATTCCACTTTTGGAATTCCAATTCGGCTGTTCTTCTAACGCCGAAGCCATTGTGCCTTCGCCCCATCAGTTTACATATTTCCAAGCTGGTGGATTTGATTGTTCTCTGCTTTCATTTTTGCAGATCAGCGAAGATGGTTGCGTGAATGTGCACAGGCTTGGCGCAAGGCCGCATGTGACGGCAGGTGCAGGCGGCTTTGTGGATATTACCGCGCGGGCCAAAAAGATTGTGTTTTCGGGCTTCTATAATGCGGGCGCTAAATTGGATGTGGCTGATGGCAAGCTGCGCATTGAGAAGGAAGGCAAGATCAAAAAACTGGTGAAGGCTTGCGAGCAAATCACATTCTCAGGCCGCAGAGCCGTGATGCAAGATCAGGATGTGACCTATGTGACTGAACGTGCGGTTTTAAAATTAACGCGCGAAGGCATTGTGGTGACAGAGATTGCACCGGGTGTGGAATTGCAATCCAATATTCTCGATCAATCGGAATTCCCATTGATCGTTTCACCCAAATTGAAATTAATGGACGCAAAGCTTTTCAACGCGGCTATGACAGGATTGAAACTTCATGATTGATACCGGCAGCGAATTTGTAACATTATCCGTGAACGGAGCAATTGCCACGATCACTGTGGCGCGACCTGATAAATTAAACGCGCTGACATTTGAAATGATATTGGCCTTGGAACACGCCGCGCATTTGGTTGATGCCAATGTGGATGTGCGCGTGGCAATCATAACCGGTGCAGGCGACCGAGCATTCTGCGCTGGCGGAGATGTGAATGAATGGTCGAAAGTGCAACCGGAAGATTTCGGTTTGCAATGGGTCCGCATTGGCCATCGCGCTTTTGATGCGCTCACCCGTTTGCGTCAACCTTTGATCGCGGCACTCAATGGTCACACGCTAGGTGGCGGTTTGGAATTGGCGGTTTGCGCGGATTTTCGCGTGGGCGAAGAACATGTGAAATTTGGCCTGCCTGAAACTGGCATTGGCATTATTCCCGGTTGGTCGGGCACGCAGCGCTGCGTGAAACGCTTTGGCAGCCAGATTGTGCGGCGCATGTCGGTCATGGGTGAAATTTTGACGGCTGAACAAGCCTTGGCCGCGGGCCTGATTGACAAAATCGTGGCCAAAGGCGGGAGCGTTGCGGCAGCAAATGAAATGGCCGCACAGATCATAGGCCGCAGCGGTTTTGCCACATCATCAGCAAAAATGATGATCAATGCGGCAGATGGGGAAGATGCTGGGAGGGCGCTTGAAGCGCTGGCGGGAATCGGCGCGGCGCAAAGTGCGGAACTGCAAAAGGGACTGGCTAATTTTCGCGATAAAACTAAAAAAGCATAAAATTGTAAAATAATCCTTGACACCGTACGGTGGAGGTGCTAGTTCTCGTCACACTCCACAAATCCGCCATTCCAACAATAGTCTTGCAAGCTGAGTGAAGACAACGTTGGGGGGTGAGGTTTTGAACACTCCATAATTTAAAACCGTCGTGCCCGCGAAAGCGGGCATCTGTGTTTTGGGCCTAAGAAAACGCAGATTCCCGCTTTCGCGGGAATGACGGATATTGGGAAAGTTGAGAAAAAAGGGTGATCTGCAGCTTTTACCTGCCTGAAAACTGGATTCCAGATAAAGCGCTCACATTTTACTGCACAAAATACGTACTTTTCTAGAATGACCGCATCAGGAGAAATTTGAATTTAGCTGTTTGTTTCAAGCTTTTGATACAACAAACGAAGCCTTTTAACTTCGCTCTCAAACCCAATTGGAAAGCTGCAAGTAACAGTGCAATGACCTTCAATTGGGTCAACATCTTGCAAAACAGAAATATAAATTGCGGCTTGTTCAGGACTATTGATCAAAGGAATATCTTGATGAATGAGGTGAACATGCAATTTTGGTAGCCAAGATAAATCGCCGATGCATTCTTCAAGGGCATCCCAATTCTTTCCAAAATAATCGGGGAATTTAAGTTCACGGGCGAAGAAGTAAAAAAGTTCAGACTTTGCCCGAATATTCTTCGGCACTTGGACGAATAGTTTCGATTGATACAATTCGGAAGGATTATCGTAAAAATCAATCATGTTGCAGGCATCAATACGTCTTCATCCCGTTAATCGCCAGATAGCATGAATACAAACTTGTCGTTCCGCAGATGAACAGGCGGTTCAATTTCGGGCCGCCGAAGCAGACGTTGGAGATTAATTCGGGAATCAGGATTTTTCCGATCAGGGTTCCATCAGGATCGAAACAATGAACACCATCGCCAGCGCTGGTCCAGATGCGGCCGTCGCTGTCGATGCGGAAGCCGTCGAAGAGGCCGGCGTTGCAATCGGCGAAGATATGGTTCTTGTCAAGCTTGGTGCCATCAGCGTTCACTTCAAAGCGGCGGATATGTTTTGGGCCGTTAACTTTGTGGGTGATGCCGGTGTCGGCGATGTAGAGATATTTCTCATCAGGCGAGAAAGCCAGACCGTTTGGTTTTTCGAAATCGGTGGCAACGCGGGTGAGGGCGCCTGTCACGCCATCGATGCGGTACACATGAGCGCCGTCCTGTTCCATTTTCGAAAGATTGCCTTCATAGTCAAACAAAATTCCATAAGGAGGATCGGTGAACCAGATCGAGCCATCAGATTTCACGACCACATCATTGGGCGAGTTCAGGCGCTTGCCGTCAAATTTATCAGCCAGCACTGTGATCGAGCCATCGACCTCAGTGCGGGTGACGCGGCGGCTCCCATGTTCGCAGGTGACGAGGCGGCCTTGGCGGTCAACGGTGTTGCCATTTGAATTGTTGGAGACTTTGCGAAACTCACCCACGTTTCCGTTGGCTTCATCAAAACGCATCATGCGGTTGTTTGGAATATCGGACCAAATGAGATAGCGACCGGCGGCAAACCATGCTGGACCTTCGGCCCAGCGGCAGCCCGTCCACAACCGCTCTACACGCGCATGGCCGATGAGGCAGCGATCAAAGCGCGGATCGAGAACTTGATAACCAGTGCCTTCAGGCTGACCATAAAACATGTTTCATTTCCTCATTTCTTTTTTGCTCATATTGGCCGTGCAACTTGCGTCATGCAAGCCCCTAGGCAATCATGCCAGCATCGGCTACCACGCGGCCAACATGGCAAATCTTTTACTCAATTTACAAAACACCAAACTCACTTTCGGCGGTAAACCTGTGCTTGAGGGCGCAGAATTAATGCTGCATTCCGATGATCGCATGTGCCTCGTGGGGCGCAACGGTTCTGGCAAATCCACCTTGCTGAAGATTGCGGCAGGCTTGATTGAAACGGATGACGGCACGCGGTTTTTTCAGCCTGGAACAACTGTGCGCTATCTGCCGCAAGAGCCTGATTTCGGCGGCTTTGAAACGGTGCTGGATTATGTGGAGGCAGGCCTAGGGCCGACCGACAATCCCTATCGCTGTCGCCATTATTTGAATGAGCTGGGCTTGAGCGGTGAAGAAAATCCGTCACAACTTTCCGGCGGCGAAGCCAGACGTGCAGCAATTGCGCGAACGCTGGCGCCAGAGCCTGATATTTTATTGTTGGACGAACCAACCAACCATCTTGATCTGCCTGCCATTGAATGGCTGGAAGCGGAACTGAAATCGCTGCGCTCGGCTTTCATTTTGATCAGCCATGATCGGCGGTTTTTAGAGGCGCTGACCAACCGCACCATTTGGCTGGATCGCGGCATGGCCAAGCGCATGAACCGTGGTTTTGAATTTTTCGAAGAATGGCGCGATCAGGTTCTGGAGGAAGAAGAAATCAACCAGCAGAAGCTTTCGCAGAAAATTGCCGCCGAAGAACATTGGATGCGCTATGGCGTGACGGCGAGGCGCAAGCGCAATGTGCGCCGTGTGGGATTGTTGGGCAGCTTGCGCAATGAGCGGCGCGAATATGTTGGCTCTCAGGGCAATGTGAAGTTGTCGGCTTCAACCGCCGATATTTCCGGCAAGTTGGTGGCCGAAGCCAAGAAGATTTCGAAATCATATGGCGACCGCACCATTGTGGCTGGGCTTGATTTGCTGCTGCTGCGTGGAGATCGACTTGGCATTGTGGGGCCGAATGGAGGTGGCAAGACAACGCTGATTAAATTGATCACCGGCGATTTGGAACCTGACTCTGGCACGATTAAGCTGGGCACGAATTTGCAGATTGTAGCCCTTGATCAAAGCCGCCAAAGCCTTGATCCGACCACTATGGTGCAAGATGTAATCACTGCAGGGCGCGGGCAATCGGTGACAATCAATGGCGAGACCAAACATGTGGTTTCATATATGCGCGACTTTTTATTCAAGCCTGAACAAGCGCGAACGCCTGTATCAGTTCTATCAGGCGGTGAACGCGCGCGTTTGATCCTGGCGCGTGAATTGGCCAAACCATCAAACTTTCTGGTGCTCGACGAGCCGACCAATGATCTGGATTTGGAAACGCTTGATCTGCTGCAAGAAATGCTGGCCGACTACAAAGGCACGATTTTGCTGGTGAGCCATGACCGCGATTTTCTTGATCGGGTGGCCACATCTATTTTAATGTATGAGGGCGAGGGCCATTGGACGGAATATGCGGGCGGCTACACCGATATGTTGGCGCAGCGCGGAGCTGGTGTTGCGGCGCGAAAGCTAAAGGAGCAGGAACGCGAGATTCGTGAACCTGCCGCTGTGGTTGAAGTGAAACCGCAGGCCAAACGCAAGCTTTCATTCAAAGAAAAATATGCGCTGGATACATTGCCAGCAAAGATTGAAGCGTTGAAGGCAGAACTGCACAAGCTTGAAGAGGTGATGGCGGATGTGACGCTGTTCACGCGCGATCCGAAATTGTTTGAGAAAACCTCGCTGAGACATCAGGCTGCGCATGATGAGTTGGTGCAGGGGGAAGAGCAGTGGCTGGAGCTTGAGATGATGCGCGAGGAATTTGAGGCGAAGTAAGAGGCCCTCTACTTTCTCCATCTTGTCCCCTCGCGGGAGAAGACAGTCATGCGGCACGCTTGACAGTGGAGGGTAGTGAGTTTGCGACTCGGACTCTCCCCTCTCTTGTCCGCTGCGCGGACTGCTCTCTCCCGCAAGGGGAGAGAGTTGGTAATAAGGGCGAGGGATGATTAGTTTAAGAGCGCCAACGTTTCTTTCAAATAAGGCATCGATGGCGCTGTGCCCATTCTTGTCACCGAAATTCCAGCTGTAGCACTGCCGAAGCGGGCAGCAGCTTCAGGTGTTTCGCCGCGCGCCAGGGCCGCTGCAAAGCCGCCGTTGAAGGCATCGCCAGCGCCTGTTGTGTCAACCACTTTGCCTGCGCTAAATATAGGAATATGGATAGACATGGTTTTAGAGTGAAGCAGTGCGCCTTGCCCGCCCAGCGTGATCAAAGCAGCGCCTACACCTTTTGCGATGAAAACCTCGGCGGCTTTTTTAGCGCTCTCAACATCAGTCACTGTTACACCCGTTAGCATTGACGCTTCAGATTCGTTGGGTGTTACATAATCACACAGCTTGTATATTGAATCATCAACAGCAGCAGCGGGTGCCGGATTGAATATTGTGATCACACCTGCCGCCTTGGCGATTTCCAATGCGCGCATTGCGGCTGGGATGGGTTGTTCCAACTGCGTCATGAAAACTTTTGCGCCTCGTATGGCATTCGCATTCGCTTCAACATCAGCTACAGTGATCGTTCCCGCCGCACCAGGCACCACGATAATGGCGTTGCTGCCTGTGCCGTCTTGCACAAATATATAGGCGGCGCCCGTCGATACATTTGGATCTTGCGGGGCGAGCGCGTTGACGCCTTCGCGCGCATACATGGCCAGTGCCGCATCGCCAAAATTATCTTTGCCAAGCTTAGTGATGAACGTGACTTCGGCACCAGCGCGCGCTGCTGCGACAGTTTGGTTTGAGCCTTTGCCGCCTGGCCCCATGGCGAAGGACGAGCCCATGATGGTTTCGCCCATTTCGGGTTGGCGGCCTGCGCGGAATGCGAGGTCAGCCACGTAGATGCCAAGAATAGTAACGCCAGATTGTGCCACGCTTTACGCTCCCAGTTTCACATCAGGCGCAACCACACCCATCTTTAAAACAAAGCAGCCATAAAAACGCCGCTCTCCGGTTTGCACAACGCAATATGATTTTTTGGCGAGATCATAAAACGCAAAACGCTCCACCACACCCATGGGCCAAGACTTGCCCTCGGCATGATCGATTTCTTTTTGCACTTCTGATTGCACCGCAGGAATGTCTTTGGCATCAGCACCCACTTGCATGCGCGATGCGGGGCTGGTGACAAAACTATCAAGCGGCATGACTGAAAGAATGGCGTGCACCGCACGCGCAGCCGTATCGCAATCAATGCGGAGCAGTTTGCCATATGCGGTTTGGCGCGCAACAGAATCAGCCGGGAAATTTGTGTCTGAAATAATCAAGTCGTCGCCATGCCCCATGGAGCGAAGAGCATGCAGCACATCGGCGTTGAGCAATGGATCAAGATTTTTAAGCATAAAATTCTCCCGGTTTTCTTATGAGATTAAGGGCAAGTTTCTGGTTTGTCACCATCTGCTCAAATATCCTTCATCAAGCGCAAAGCGTCGTAAATGGCCGCATGGGTGTTGCGTGCTGAAACGGCATCACCAATGCGGTATAATACAAATGTGCCATCCGAGTTTTGATTGGAATTTTGCGCATCGCCATTGATCAACGTATTGTAGTCTAGCGCACCAAGGTTTCGCGATAGGGGTTTCAACTCAAAATATAATTCATCGATTGGCCGCGTTCCGTGGTTGACGACGACTTGACCAACCATTCTCTCTTTGTGAACACCGCCATAATCACTGCCAACAATGCAGCGCAGTTGATTTCCCTCACGCATCACATCTTCAAGGCGGAAAGTGACAGTGAAGGTTGTATCGAGCTTTTGCAATGAACGCATGTAAGGCACCAAATTCATGCCCATCACATCTGGCGCAAATGAACGATCCGGTGTCATGATTTCAAGTTTTGCACCCGATGCTGCGATGACTTCGGCGGCCTGCATCGCGGTGTGATCGCCAGCATCATCATAGAGCAAAACATTGCTGGCGGGTTTCACATCGCCCGATAAAATATCCCATGCGGAAACCACCAGATCATTGCCAGACTTCAACACTTGCGTGTGGGGAAGGCCACCCGTTGCGATGATGACCACATCTGGGTTCAATGCTGTGATGTCGGCCGCTTGAGCGAGCGTGTTGAATTTGAATGTAACATTTTGTGCTTCGCACTGCGCCATGCGCCAATCGATAATACCGATCATTTCAGCGCGGCGCTTGGTTTGGGCCGTCAAGCGAATTTGCCCGCCCGATTTGCCTGCGGCTTCAAACATAGTCACATTGTGACCTCGTGCTGAAGCTACGCGAGCAGCTTCTAGTCCTGCAGGCCCTGCGCCCACGATCACAACAGTTTTTTGAACATCCGCACGTTCAAGCAAATGCGGCATTGAAAGTTCACGGCCTGTTGCCGGGTTGTGGATGCAATAGGCATCACCACCCTGATAAATCCGGTCAAGGCAATATGTGGCACCCACGCATGGCCTGATGTCATGTTCGCGCTTTTCAATAATTTTGCGAACAATATGCGGGTCTGCCAAATGCGCTCGAGTCATTCCCACCATGTCAATCTTGCCCGAAGCGATTGCATGACGCGCCGTTGCAACATCGGCAATGCGTGCGGCGTGAAAGGTTGGGAAATCTGTCAGCGACTTGATCTCACCCGCAAAGTCCAGATGCGGTGAGGATGTCATGCCTTGCACCGGGATCACATCAGTCAAGGCCGCGTCCGTATCAATATGACCGCGAATGACATTGAGAAAATCAACAAGCCCTGATGATTTCAAACGGCGCGAAATTTCCAGACCATCTTGCTTGTTGGTGCCGCCGTCCATTGCTTCATCTGCGGTGTAGCGCACACCCACAATAAAATCATCACCCACCCGCCCGCGAATTTCGCGCAAGGTATCAAACAAAAATCGCAAGCGATTATCGAGCGAGCCGCCATAAGGCGCGTCCAAACTATTCGTTGCGGGCGATATGAATTGATCAAGCAAATGGCCATAAGCTTCAAGCTCAATGCCGTCCATACCAGCAGCCTTCATGCGCTCGGCGGCATCACCAAAATCCTTGATGATGCGGGTGATATCCCAATCTTCAATCAGTTTGGGAAATGCCCGGTGCGACGCTTCGCGTTCATATGACGGCGAAACCACGGGCAGCCAATCGCCTTTGCTCCACCCAGTCCGGCGGCCAAGATGCGTGAGCTGGATCATGACTGCACAATCATGGTCATGCACTTCTTCTGTCAGCTTCTTCAACCAGCCGACCACCTCGTCTTTATACGCAAGCACATTGTTGAATACCGGCGGAGAATCTTTCGATACTGCAGCCGACCCTGCCGTCATCGTCATTGCAATGCCGCCCTTGGCACGTTCCACGTGATAAGCACGATATTTATCCTTAGGCATGCCGTCTTCAGGGTAGGCGGGCTCATGCGAGGTCGTCATGATGCGGTTTTTGAGGGTGAGGTGCTTCAATTTATAAGGTTGAAGCAGCGGGTCTGAAGATTGCATATCGCTGTCCGATTTTGGTTCTTGCAAAGATAAGCTGTTTGCGGTGCAATAGTAAACCAAATCAATCAGAGGTATTCCATGCGCATCGAAGCCATTTCTCCCGGACGCGACGTTCCCAAAGAAGTTAACGTGATCGTCGAAGTGCCAGTGGGCGGCGAGCCGATCAAATATGAGATGGACAAGGCAGCGGGAACGCTTGTGGTAGACCGCTTTCTCTATACCTCCATGCGCTATCCCGGCAATTATGGTTTCATCCCACACACGCTTTCAGGCGATGGCGATCCGGTGGATGTGCTGATCGCCAACCAGCGCAGCATTGTGCCAGGCGCAGTTGTGGCCTGCAGGCCCGTTGGTGTTTTGAAGATGCAAGATGAAATGGGTGGTGATGAAAAAATTATTGCCGTGCCCGTGCCGCGTCTCACACGGCGTTATGAAAACGTGCATAACTATTTGGATCTGCCAGAGATTACCATCCAACAGATTGAGCATTTCTTTGTACACTATAAGGATTTGGAGCCCAATAAATGGGTGAAGGTTCTGGGCTGGGGCAATGCGATTGAAGCCGAACGAATGATTTTGGAAGGCATTGAACGGGCTAAGAAGTAATAGCTTCTTTAGGGCGCAAACCTCTTGCTTTAACCAAACATGAACACTAAGTAACGTCTTCCCGAAATCAGCCAAAGGCCACAAGCTTGATCGAACAACTCTTTGCACCAGGTGCACTTGTCGCATTTTTCAAAGTTATAATGATTGATCTCGTGCTGGCGGGCGATAATGCCATAGTGATTGGCATGGCCGCTGCGGGCCTGCCTAAAGAAATGCGTGCCAAGGCAATTCTGGTTGGCATTATAGCGGCAACGGTTTTGCGCATTGTGTTTGCGCTTGTTGCTGTCCAGCTCCTGCAGGTTATTGGTCTCGTTCTGGTTGGCGGTATTTTGTTGCTGTGGGTATGTTGGAAAATGTGGCGCGAGCTGCGTGAATCTCAGCATGACGATGATGACGGCAAAGCCATCAGCGAAGATTTTGAACATGATGGCCCAACAACGCCACGTACCAAGAAAACCTTTGCGCAAGCTGCATGGCAAATTGTTATTGCCGATATTTCAATGTCGCTTGATAATGTGTTGGCTGTTGCTGGCGCTGCACGTGAGCATCCATGGGTTCTGATTTCCGGCCTGGCCCTTTCGATTGCTTTGATGGGCTTGGCTGCTTCCTTTATCGCCAAGCTGCTTAACAAATACAAGTGGATTGCTTATGTGGGCTTTGCCATCATTCTCTATGTTGCCCTGGAAATGATTTACCGTGGCACATTTGAAGTGATGCCCCATGTGATGGCGGGGTAGAGTTTCAACTGACAGTTATATCCTACTGAATGCGTCATCCCCGCGAAAGCGGGGATCTGCGTTTTGCAGCAAAGGAAACTGAGATTCCCGCTTTCTCGGGAATGACGTGCTGTTTGGTTGTATTAACAAGTTGAACTATAGCTGCCTAAGCCAGCAGTTTCCTTACTGCATCTTTCCAGCCCGCATATTTCGCATCGCGAAGTGCGGGCTTCATCTTGGCTTCAAAGCGCTTTTGCCGCTCCCAGGTTTTAGCGAAGATTGCGGGCTTTGGTAGTAAGCCCGCTTGCATGCCTGCCAGGTAAGCTGCACCCAATGCAGTAGTCTCTAAATTCTTTGGGCGATCAACCGGAGCATCTAGAATGTCGGATAAATTCTGCATCGTCCAATCAGAAGCCGTCATGCCACCATCGACGCGCAAAACCGTTTGACCCGCATGGCCCCAATCTTTCTTCATGGCTTCAAGCAGATCACGCGTTTGATAACAAACCGCTTCTAATGCAGCGCGCGCAATTTCCTTATTCGTGGTTCCACGCGTCAGGCCAAACATCGCCCCACGCGCATCGGCGTTCCAATAAGGTGCGCCCAATCCGACAAATGCGGGCACGAGGTAGACTTCCTGTGAAATATCAGCTTCGCGCGCTAATGGCCCGGTTTCCTTGGCTGATTTTACAATCTTGATGCCGTCCCGCAACCATTGCACAGCAGCACCCGCGATGAAGATGGCCCCTTCAAGGGCATAAGTGCGTTTGCCATCCAATTGATAGGCTATCGTTGTAAGGAGGCGATTATTCGACGGAACTGGCGTATCGCCAGTGTTGAGCAAAGCAAAACAGCCCGTTCCGTAAGTTGATTTCATCATGCCGGGTTCAAAGCAGGCTTGGCCGATCATCGCTGCATGTTGATCACCAGCTACACCGCCAATAGGAATGGCGGTGCCAAAAAGTTTCTTGTCCGTCATGCCAAAGTTTGCTGCGCAATCTTTTATTTCTGGCAGCACCGCGCGCGGAATATTCAGTATACGGAGCAATTCATCATCCCATTGCCCATCGTGAATGTTGCACAGCAAAGTGCGCGAGGCATTGGTGGCATCAGTGGCGTGAACCTTGCCACCTGTCAGCCGCCAGATCAGAAAACTGTCAATTGTGCCAAAACAAAGCTCACCTTTTTCAGCGCGAGCGCGAGAGCCGCGCACATTTTCCAGCAGCCAGTTGAGCTTCGTGCCGGAAAAATAGGGATCAAGCAGCAGACCTGTCTTCTTCGTAAATAATGCTTCATGCCCCGCTGCTTTTAATTCTCTGCAATAATCAGCGGTGCGGCGATCTTGCCAGACAATGGCTTTATGAACGGGTTTGCCAGTTTTCCTATCCCATATCAAAACAGTCTCGCGCTGGTTGGTGATGCCAATGGACGCGACGTCACGCGCCGCGACTCCTGCTTTGCGAAGCGCAGTGCGAACCGTAGCCAAAACCGATTTCCAGATTTCTTCGGGATCATGCTCAACCCAGCCTGATGCCGGAAAAAATTGCTTAAATTCCTTTTGCGCGCTGGCTTTGGGATTGAGCTTTTTATCATAAACAATGGCTCTGGTTGATGTAGTTCCTTGATCAATCGCCAGAATATATTTTGCCATAGTATTCGCCTCTTTTTTATAGAAACGAATTTGCAATATCACATGCGATTGTCAAGCCGCAGCGCGTAATGCCTTGCCATCAACAAGATTATTGAATATGGCTTCACTCACACGCCGCATTTTTGGCATCAGCGGCAGGGCTTCGGTGCGAACCCGGTCATAAGCGCCAGCACCTAGCGAGGCTTCGAGCCATTCAATATATTGCGGAATCTCGGCCCATTTGGCCACCAGTTCAGGCGTTAATTCGCCGTGAAACTGCGTGCCCACCATTGCATCGCCAACCGACATGATTTGCACTCTGGTAATGTCTGATGAAGCCAGAACATCAGCACCAGCAGGCAGTTCAACAACTTCGGCATGGTGCCACTGCATCATGCGGAATGTGCTGGTGAGATTTGTGGTCAGTGCGTGCCTGCCAGTCAGCTTAACCGTACCAATTCCAACCTCAGCCTTGCGCGCCAAACCAACCTTGCCGCCCAGAGCCTCAGCCAAAAGCTGCATGCCCAGGCACACACCAAAAAACGGACGGTTGCGATTAATCGCCCACTCCTTGATCGCCGCCTTTTCAGCCACCAGCCAAGGATGCGGCACTTCTTCCCACACATCCATGGCCCCGCCCATGACCAACATGAAATCATAAGGGGCGAGAGATGGAATCTCCTCGCCCCTGTGCAGTTGGATGATATCAAGCTTGGCGCCCCGTGCGGCCAGAAACTCACCGAACAAGCCTGGAGGTTCATTGTCCATGTGTTGCAAAGCAATGGCGCGGGTGATCATGACGGTGTCCACAATTGGTGTTTGAACGCGCTACATAATATTTAAATTTCACAAGACAATGATTCGATTGTCGCAGTAGAAGCAATTTTGCCCAACCGAGTGAAGATTTTATGAACAACCCCATTATTGCTGAAGTTACCCGTGGATCAATTGTCGAAAGCCGCCACCGTGGGGCGTATGTGGTGTGCGATGCCACCGGCAAAGTCGTTGTTTCTACTGGTGATGTGAGCGCACCCATCTATCCGCGCTCTGCCATTAAAGCGTTTCAATGTTTGCCGTTGATTGAGAGCGGTGCAGCAGATGCTTTCGATTTTACTGATGAAGAAATTGCGCTTTGCTGTGGCTCCCACTATGGCGAGCCTGAGCATGTGCGTGTGGCAAAATCAATGTTGGCAAAATGTCAGATTGACGAATCCTTTTATGAATGTGGCGCGCATTACCCAAGCTCAAGAGAAGCGACATTCGAATTGGTGCGCAATGGCAAGACGAGCCAACAGGTGCATAATAATTGCTCAGGCAAACATGCAGGCATGTTGGCTTATGCAAAGCAAATGGGCATTGATAGCAAAGACTATGTGAAGCTTGACCATCCTGTTCAAAGGGCGATAGCAAAAACAATCGAGAAAATTTGCGAAGTTGATTTGTCGAAAGCGCCTGTTGGTGTTGATGGCTGTTCAGTTCCAACATGGGCGATGCCTTTGCACAACATGGCACTAGGTTTTGCGAAACTTTGCGACGAAACTTATGCGCCTTATGAAAAAATTATTCGTGCCGTTCGCAATCACCCGCTTATGATTGCTGGCACAGACCGATTTGATACGAAAGTGATGGAAGCCCTGCCGCGGCTCTTTATAAAATATGGTGCTGAAGGTGTATATTGTGGTTGCATTCCTCATGCTGGCTTTGGTTTCGCCGTCAAATGTGATGATGGTGCCCAGCGAGGAGTAGAGGTAGCGATGATCAGTATGGCACTCAAGCTCGACGTGTGGACATCAGAAGAGCGCGAAAAGCTTGTCGGCTTCCACCACGATACATTGAAAAACTGGCGCAAGATTGAAGTGGGCGAAGTGCGCGGAATGCCTTAAAGGCAGGGCCACAGGGAGCAAATCAATATGACGGACAATATCATTTTCCTCGGCAAAAGCGATAAGCAACAGGTGCTCTATTTGCCGATGGCCAATCGTCATGGTCTGGTAACAGGAGCCACGGGCACAGGCAAAACCGTTTCGCTGCAAATCATGGCCGAAGCTTTTTCGAACGCTGGTGTTCCGGTTTTTGCTGCCGATATCAAGGGCGATCTTTCCGGCATTTCGCAAGCTGGCAAATCGGTCGATTTTCTCGACGAGCGCGCCAAACTTGTGGGCCTTGATCCATACACGCATGAGGCAACACCAACAATTTTCTGGGATGTATTTGGCGAACAGGGCCATCCCATCCGCGCAACGATAACTGAAATGGGCCCATTGATGCTGTCGCGCCTGATGGGTTTGACCGATGCGCAGGAAGGTGCGCTGAACATCGCCTTCAAGATTGCTGATGAAGAGGGCTTGGCGCTTCTCGATCTGAAAGACTTGCGCGCTTTGCTGAAAGACCTGACCGAGCGTGGTAAAAAAATCACCACGGAATACGGCAATGTTGCCACTGCGACTGTGGGTGCAATTCTGCGCCAGCTCATCGTGATTGAAGAGCAGGGCGGAGACAAGTTTTTTGGAGAGCCTGCGCTTGATATTAAAGATTTCATGCGCACCACGCGTGACGGTCGCGGCTATGTGAACATTATCGCCGCTGATAAATTGGTTTCATCGCCAATGCTCTATGCAACGTTTCTGTTGTGGTTGATGTCTGAACTCTTTCAGACTTTGCCTGAAATCGGCGACCCGGAAATACCATCATTGGTGTTTTTCTTTGACGAAGCGCATTTATTGTTCACAGATGCGCCTGCTGCTCTGCTGAAGAAGATTGAGCAGACTGTAAAACTCATCCGCTCCAAGGGTGTGGGTATTTATTTCGTCACGCAAAACCCACTGGATATTCCAGACAGCGTGCTGGCCCAACTTGGCAACCGCGTGCAGCATGCATTGCGTGCCTATACACCGCGTGATCAACAGGCGGTCAAAGCCGCAGCTACTACTTTCCGCGCCAATCCGAAATTCAATACGGAAAAGGCGATCACGGAATTGGGCAAGGGTGAAGCGTTAGTGTCAGTGCTTGACCCTAAAGGTGTGCCCACCATCGTGGAGCGCACATTTATTCGCCCACCGTCCGGGCAGCTGGGCCCGGTAACACCCGCCCAACGCCGGGCCACAATTGCGGCATCGCCTGTGGCTAACAAGTATGAAGCGATGGTAGACCGCGAGTCGGCATATGAAAAGCTGCGGGTAAAAGCCGTGGCCCATGCTTCAGCTGCTCCAACTCCAGTATCTCCAACCACCAAGATCATTCAAAAGGAAGCCGGGCGTTTTGCGCGGCAGGTGGGCTATTCTTTGGCGAGGCAGCTGGGAACTGCATTAGTGCGCGGCGTGTTGGGTAGTTTGACGAGAAGGTAGGTGTTGTCATTCCTCCCTGTTTCTGACAGCGCCGTTGCGTATAGCATTCGCCTTAACCCTTCTCCCGATGGGAGAAGGGTGAGAGATAGCCACATGCGATAGCTCTACTGTTAGTCGGGGAGGAATGGTATGAAATTTAGAAAACACGCGTTCTCACAAAAATGTGCATGCAGTTGATTTTTCTATTCACGAACTCATCTATATATGTGACCAATCAGGAGTAACCCATGCAAAAACTAATTCTCGCCGCCGTTGTCGCCGCTGCACTTTCCCCTGCAGCCGCCATTGCCAAAACTGAAACCGCTATTGTTGCCGGCGGATGTTTCTGGTGCGTTGAGTCCGACTTTGATAAAGTGAAGGGTGTGATTTCTACCACCTCTGGCTATGCCGGCGGCACCAAGAAAAATCCAACCTATCAAGACCATGAAGGCAATCAGGAAGCGGTCAAAGTTGAATTCGATTCCGATGTCATTTCTTACGATAAATTAATTGCCGGTTTCTTGCGCACCATCGACGTGACTGATGATGGTGGCCAGTTCTGTGATCGTGGCTCAAGCTATCTCTCCGGAATTTGGACGATGGACGAAAAGCAAAAAGTCGCTGCTGAAAAAGCTGTGAAAGATGCCGAAGCCGCTTTGGGCAAAAAGATTGTGACCCCAGTCAAGCCCTTCACAACATTTGCCGATGCTGAAGACTATCACCAAAACTATCACACAGGCGAAAACCGCGTGCTCACGCGCTTTGGCTGGGTAAAGCAATCTTACGCTTATGAGCAGTACCGCGAAGGCTGTGGCCGTGATGAGCAAGTGAAATCAGTGTGGGGTAAAGCGGCTTTCACCAACCCCGTTAAATAATTTCGTCCTCATCAGCCATCGGCTGCACGGGCCCGCGTGATTTCATTTTAATGCGGGCCACATGGAACAGCGCGTCACCACGATTTACAATCGGCAAATTGGTGCGTCCGATTATAATGCCGTCATCTTCTGCCACCACTGGCACCTGAACTTTTCCCAGCGGATCTGAGATAACGCCCACGGGCTCACCCTTGGCAACCTTATCGCCACTGCGCCGCACGGAATGCAAAATGCCACCATCAGGAGCGCGCAGCCACGTGCTGGATGATGAATGCACGGATGCGAAATGCGCTGGCGTTGCAGGCGCATCAGCAATGATCCCAATCATTTTCATTACACGCAGCGTGCCCTTCACAGCCACTTCAATGGCCGTCTCTTCAAAGCGCAGCGCCTCGCCACCTTCGTAAAGTATAACCTTGATTCCGTTTTCTTGCGCGCACTGACGCAAACTGCCGTCGCGCAATTTCGAAGTGAGTATGACAGGCGGCGCAAATGCCTCGGCCATGGCCAATAATTCTTTATCCGCAGGCGCAATGCGGATTTGCGGCAGATTAGACCGGTGCAAAGCAGCAGTGTGAAAATCAATGCCATATTGCGCGCGCTTGACCACATCACTGAAAAATAAATCCGCCAGCAAACTAGCCAGTGACCCGCGCTCCGAACCCGGAAATTCGCGGTTCAAATCGCGCCTGTCGGGCATGTAACGCGAGTGATTGAGAAAGCCAAAACTATTGACGATGGGCACAGCCAACAGTGTTCCAGACAATTTTGAAACATCAAGCGCCGCCAGAATGCGCCGCACAATCTCAACACCTTGAATCTCGTCACCATGCACAACACCGGAAATAAACATGCATGGCCCAGGCTTTGCACCATGCAGCACATGCACCGGCAAATTCATCCGCGTGCTGTTGGCTAAAAGTGAAACTTCAAGCTCAACTGTTTCAGAACATCCAGCGACAATGGTTTTGCCGCCGATCTCAAACGCCGTCATCCTTTGCCCCGTGTTTTCGTGCGCCCTGGTTTGGCGTTCTTTTCTAGAAACTCGATCATTGCCTTTGCCACATCTTTGGTCGATGCCGCTTCAATGCCTTCTAGCCCCGGCGATGAATTCACCTCCATCACCACAGGCCCGCGCTTGGAACGCAACAAATCAACGCCCGCAACATTCAGCCCCATGCTGTGGGCCGCTTTAAGTGCCGTGGTCTTTTCGGCAGGTGTAAGCGTGGCCATCACCGCAGTTCCACCACGGTGCAAGTTTGAGCGGAACTCGCCCTCCGGCCCTTTGCGCTCCATTGCCGCCACAATTTTGCGGCCCACGATAAATGCGCGAATATCGCGACCATCAGCCTCGGCCACAAATTCTTGCACTAAAATATTAATGTCGGCGCCGCGAAACGCTTCGATCACCGACTTGGCCGATTTATGCGTTTCACCAAGCACCACACCGATGCCTTGCGTGCCTTCAAGTAACTTTACAACAACTGGAGCACCGCCAACGAGTTTCAAAATCTCTTCCGTGCGGCTGGTCTCATTTGCAAATGCGGTCACTGGCAAACCCACACCATCGCGCGCTAAAATTTGCAGCGAGCGCAGCTTGTCGCGTGAGCGACCGATGGCAACGGATTCGTTCAAGGGATAAACCCCCATCATTTCAAACTGGCGCAGCACCGCCAAACCATAAAATGTATGCGACGCCGCAATGCGCGGGATCACCGCATCAAAGCCCACCAGCTTCTCGCCCATATAGCGAAGCTCCGGCATGCGCGATGTGATGTTCATGTAACATTTCAAATAATCAATCGGCACAATCTCATGGCCGCGGCCCACGGCCGTTTCCATAATGCGCTGATGCGAATAAAGTTTTGGATTGCGCGTGAGGAGGGCGATCTTCATGTTCGTTTCTTCTTGATCCGACTAACGATAAATGATCTTGCCGGATTAACGATGAACCGCCCCTTAATGGAATTGCGCCCCAGCAACATGGGCACCCCCATGTCAGTGCGGTTCGTTAACGTGGTCTCCACCGGAAATTTGTGAATGCCCACTTGAATCACAATCTCAATAATTGGCCTTAATTCGCTGAAACCATTCGAACTTTTTACTTTCTTGGTGCCAATCACTGCAGCCTCATGGCGTTTCTGAACACCGCCCAATTCCAGCCCAAATAAAACTCGCTTGCCTTTGATCTCAATATCCTCAGCATGCAGCGCCGCATTGCGCGCACCCGTATCAATCTTGGCAATAATCACACCAGCACCCAGCTCCGGCAACAAAACATCCTCCCGCCAGCCGATGAGGGGCAGGGGGTAAAGCATGGGGCGGGTGAGGTTCATGGTGAGTGAGACTTAGGTTAAATTCTATGACAGCGCTAGTTTTCGTATTAAACTAATTTGAGATCTGCTATCCGCCTCAACCCACCCCCGCGATCCAACACATAAATTGCAACGCTCCCCAACATCGCCAGCAAAGCCATCGCCACCATCGCGCCGGCATATGAATAAACTAAACCGATCCCAGCAAACACAATGGCACTCAGCGTGCGATTGACGAGTGTGCTGATCGATAGCAGCGAAGTGGCTAAGCCAGGTCTTTCTGGCAGCAGTTCTTGCACATAGCTGATGTGCAGCGTCACCATGATCGCTGTGCCAGCCGCGTTCAAAATCGCCAAGGCATATATGCTTGCAACATTGGACACCAAACCAAGGCCGAGCAAAAACGAAATATGGCTGAATGCGCCGATGATCACCAGCACCCACGTATGCCAATTTCGATTAAGTGCGCCAGCCACCAACATAATGGGAATTTCAATCGCTGCAAACAAGCCCGCCAAAAACCCCACATCGGCCGTGCTGCCATGGGGCAGGCTGGTGATGATCAATGGCAACGCAGCAGCGATCAGTGGATGCGGCCCTTGAATAAATGAAATCGCCATCAAGCGCCGGAACACACGGGCCTCAAAAATCATCCCAAACGCCTCGCGCAAACTATGCCAAGCACTGTTTCCAGAAGCTTGCGTGCGGCCACCTGTTGGCCCAAACAATGCGTAAAACACAAAACACAATCCGAAAGCCAAAGCTGCAACGGCATAGCTGTCTGAAACATTTTTGCGCGTGGTAATGTACAGCCCCACAAGACCTGGCACGACGATCCAAGACAATGCGAAAAACGTGCGAACAGCCGAGTTGATAGAAGCAGATTCGGCAGCGCCCTTTTCAATCGTCACGGTTCTGGCAATGGCAAAGAGTTGCGAATAGGCGCTGCCAGAAATTGGATTGATCAATAAACAACAGACTAGAAATGTAGTCAGGCTTGGCCACATGGCAAAAGCCCCAAACCCTAAAAACCCAATTGCCAGAGAAAACAGCACAGAGGTCTTTCGGTTTTGCGCATAGTCCGATAAATGCCCAAGCGTCAGATTGCCAATCATGCCGCTCAGGCCAATACCGAAAATCAGCAACCCCATTTGCCGCTCACTCAATCCCAGCTGATCAATGCCAATAATTGTCTGATAGGGAACAGTGGAAGCAAATGTGAAACCCAGCAACAGTAGCGCCAGAGCCACAGTTCGAATGCGCGAATCTTTAATTGCGATAACAATGGCCTGCCACATATGAACAGGCGTAACACGCGCAGTTGCGAAACGTCAAACGACGGCGATCTGAAGTCTTTCAAGCATCAAGCTTCATCAAGACCTTGCGGCAGGCTGATCCAAAGCACTGTCTGCGCTTCTGGCGAATGCAATGTTTTGTGCCCCTTGCCATCCACATCTTCAAACAAGATGAAACCGCCCGCTTCGACGCGCCGTTTATCGCCGTCACTGGTTTCATATTCTGCTGATCCATTCAGCCGCACAGTCATCACGCGTTCTGGCACCGTGTGCCAATCGACGTGTCGCGCGCCCGCTGGAATATTGGTGAAACGCAAACCTGAGGCCGCGTATTGCTCCGACGCTTCAAATGCAGCGGCGTTAGGATGTACCTTTAAAGCGGTTGTTGGGATTTCGATTTCATCGAAATGAGACTCGCCGTCGGCTGTCGAATAGATGCGCAGGCACTTCATCGTAAGTCTCCGTTGCTATAGTAACGCATTCGTCTGTTCTTATTTCAAGCCGTAACCACCCGCAACACCGTCAACGCCCCAACCAAAATAAACGCCGCCCCCGCGCACCGCCCTATCCAGATCGTAACCCGCGGATTAGAAATCAGCCAGTCTCGGCTTTTGGCCGCCGCCAATCCTAAGCCTCCATAAATGA
>CAXTKH010000059.1:0-21236 GCA_964244815.1 uncultured Aestuariivirga sp.
GCCAAAGCCAAGCTTGGCATCCTCGCCAGCGCTGAGCTGAGGCAAGCTGCCCTGCCCCATAAACATGCCGTCCCGGAACAAATTGACTACGCCAGGCAAATAAGGTGCATCGCCTTTCATGGTGAATGCAGCAGTCAGATAAGCATTCGGATCAAGCCTCGGCACTGTTATTGCTTGCAACGCAGCATCAAACTGATCAGTGGCGATACGCACTTTTTTGGCGGTGCCTGTGTTGTCAACGCTCACGCGACCTTGAATGACATAGTTCGCGTTGAAACCCGCCATCTGAATTACGGCTTGGCGCTGAATCGCCATAACGTCAGGTTTCGCCGTTTGCTTTTGCGCCAGAAAGGTTGAACCAGCTTCATCTTTCGCTTTATCATCTTCAAGCATAGGGGACGCCGCGACGGGAGGTAAACCAACCCGTCCCAAAGCCTCCGCCATCGCAACCTGAATTGGATCCTCACCCAAATCTGGCGCAGCGGTCGAACCCGTGGGCCGTGCAGTTGATAATGTCATCGCAACATTATCCCAAACCTCGCCCGTATTTTGCATCACCTCAGCGCGGCGAATAATTTCCAGCTTGGCCTTCTCGCCCTTGGAAGGTATCGCCAGCTTTGCATCATAAAACGGCTGCCATCCCGCACCACCAATGCGGTAGCTGACTTTGACAGAACCCGTTAAAGGCACAACAGCCGAAACATGAACTGCGATCTGCGTGTGCGATTTTTGTTCGGGTGCTAATTCTTGTTCCTTTACATTGAGATCAAAGACCAGTTTTTCAATCGCACGTTTTCGCAATTCGACATCGTGAATAATTTTAGAAATTCCTGCAAGGCGCGCGTTTATCAAATCAACATTCGTGCTGATTTGCATTGCATCAATGGACTTCTCGGTTTCAGTTGTGTTTGTGGTCGACGTTATGGTTTTTGTGGCGGGTTGCAACAACTTGTCAAGCAAGGTCAGCCAAAATTTGTGTTGCGCGTTCGCATCGGCTGCAGTCTGATCCAGCGTTGAAGACTCATCATTCAGAGCCTGGATTTCTAGAACGAAAGCCTTGCGTTTAGCTTCTATTTCAGAATCATCCATGGAAGTGAGCGTTACAACCTTCGAGTCAACAGAAGTAATCTCCAAACCTGCATCGCCAACGCCTTCTACACGGATTGATTGAGCATCAAAGTCTCCTGCTATGTCATCAAGCAGCAGTGTATGATCGCCTTGATCCAGCTTCACATCAACAAGCCGAACCACATCCGCACCCTGCGGATAAACCGTCACAGCATCAATGTGTGATAGAGCTTTGATATCATCCGCAAACGCAGGCGTAAAAGCACTGCTGAGCAAAAGCAGCGCAACCAGTTTAATTTTCATGAATTCCTCCCAGGCGGCCCAAGTGGCCATGGAATAGGAACAAATGATCACGCAATGGCTATTATGGGGCGGCATAAAGGCAAAAATGGACAATTGTTAAGACAAGCTTAACCGCAATAGCTGCTTGGCTGACAAGCAGCTGATAGGTGGCAACAGACAAGCGTCAGTCAGAAACGACTAACTTCGAATCAAGATCAAACAGATCTTCGAATTTGTGAATTGAGGAGAAACAAAATGTTAGACGAAAATATCCTGTCACGCCGCTTGGCACTTAAGAATATCAGCCTTTTAGGCCTTGCCGCTGTAATTGCCCCAACCATGATCGGCAAAGCTTTAGCCGACAAGGGTGAGTCTGAGCATTCCGGCAGTTCGGGTGAAGGCTCTTCTGGGGGTGGCTCTTCGGGCGGCAATTCAGGCAGCGGCTCTAACGATGACAACGACGACAATGATACCAACGATGACAATGGTAATGACGCTAATGATGCCAACGATGACAGCGACGATGATGATTCGACCACGGTAACGCCGCCAGTTCCAGCCGCCACTACACAAAACAATTCGACGGCCGTAAAGAAGAAAAAGAAAAAATAGGCTCAGTTGGCCCAGTAAGTTGTGTTGAAAGGGAGCAAGTTTGCTCCCTTTTTCTTTGGTTTAAATCATCAAAAAAATATGGCATGATTTGCGGGGTGGGTACTCAAACAAAAGAGATCAAAATGAATTTAAAAACTGGCCTTTTCCTTTCAACTGCAATGTTTGCATTTGCAGACGGATTCACCCACGCCTTTGCTGATGAAGCAGAAGCAACCCGCTTGGAAAAACTGTTTCAAAGCTATCTTTCGGACAACAAAGGCGTCGTAGCAGTCAAAACCGATGGCGATGGCTATGCGGTAAATTTTGATATTGCTCCTTTGATGGGACAATCTGGCGCAATTGTGAAAATCACGCCAATGCAATTCAAGATGGCCAGCCAAGGTGATGGCAAGTGGCAAATTGCTCAAGATCAACCGATAGCACTTACCATGGATATGAAAGGCCAAGGCGTCCTCGAAGAGAAAATTGCTTCAATAAAATTAACAGGCATATTTGATGAGAAGCTGAACTCTTTCTCCAAGCTGTCTGGTGAAGCCAATGACATAACCGTTTCAGAAAAAATTACCGATGCTGCCCTTAGTGGAGGTGAAGTCAGCGCAACAATAAAAAGCATGAAGTTTGATCAAACCGGCGTAGCCGGTGCCAATGGCGGTGTCGATATTACTGGTAAGTATACTCTCGATGGCTTGACAGAAAACATCAATATAGCTGGCAAACCCGAAACCGGTGCGCCACCCATGAACCTCGTGATCAATGCGGCCAATGGATCTTACGACATGACTGGCAAAGGCATGAAAGCCAAACCTTTGTTAGACTTAATGGCGTTCGCAGTAGCTCATCAAAACACGGAACTGGTTGGCAAAGATCAGGCAAAGCTTAAAACGATCATGAAAGATATATTACCCATTTTCGAAAATGTAACTGCCAATGGCAAGTTCAATAACCTCACGGTGACCAGCCAGTTCGGACAATTCGGCGTAGACTCAATCGAAATTTCCGGCGATATGAACGGTGTTATCAAAGACGGAAAACTGCGCGAGAAAATGGCCTTTAATGGCCTGAACTTGCCGCCAGCGCTAGTTCCACCATGGGCTACAAAACTTGTTCCTAAAAATTTCTCTGCCGATTTTACAGTGTCGGGCTTTGATCTGGCTTCGCCTGCGCAAATAATTTTAGATCAAATTGATTTCACAAAAGAACCACCGCTGCCTGATGGGTTTGAAAAAGTGCTGATTCCGATATTCATGCCCAAAGGCACTGTAGAAATAGCCTTAAATCCTTCAACCATCGATAATGAAACTTACAGCGTGAAGCTTGAAGGCAGCATTGCTGCTGGCCCTGCTGCATTGCCCAGCGGCAAAGCAAAAGTTTCGGCCAAAGGAATTGATGAACTGATGAAGATTATTCAAGAAGCGCCGCCTGAAGCAGGGCTAGCCCAAGGTGCAGCACTGGTGCTGGTTGCCAAAGGCATGGCTAAAGCTGAGGCCGATGGCAGTCTGACATGGAATATCGAATCTACGCCCGATGGCAAACTCCTGGTGAACGGGATTGATCCTGCGACGTTGAAGTAGCAGAATGGTAGAAAAGTCATCGTTACTCAGCCACTAACACCGTCATCCCCGCGAAAGCGGGGATTTGCGTTTTGGAGCGAAGAAAACAGAGATTCCCGCTTTGGCGTGAATGACGAATCGAATTGCATTTGTTCTATGTGAAATCAAACTCATCTAGAACTGCAGCTTTTTTACATCCTGCACATTGGCCAGTTCACTGACGTTGGCCATAACGGCCTCAGGCACTGCACCGTCAGTCTCGATAATGCAAATCGCATCACCGCCTTCACTCAAGCGCCCCAGATGGAAAGTTGCCATATTGATTTTCGCATTGCCTAAAACTGTGCCAACAGCACCAATAAATCCAGGCTTGTCCTTGTTGGTGATGTAAAGCATGTGTTGGCCAAAATTGCATTCAAGCTCAATGCCCTTGATCTGAATAATGCGCGGCTTGCCATCAGAAAACACCGTGCCTGCAACAGCGCGTTCATATTTTTCAGTCTTCACGGTAATGCGAATGTAAGTTTCATAAGCACCGCGTCTGGATTGTTTCACTTCATCAACTTTAATGCCGCGCTCTTTGGCAACAACAGGTGCTGACACCATGTTCACCTGCCCCATTTGCGGAGCCAGTATTCCAGCAAGTGCCGCAGAAGTAAGTGCGCGTGTATTCATTTCGCCCACGTCACCAGCATATTCGATCACAATATTTGAAATCAAACCATCAGTCAGCTGCCCTGCAAAACTGCCAAGCTTTTCTGCCAACGCAACAAATGGCCTCAAGCGCGGCGCTTCTTCCGCAGAAATGGAAGGCATGTTCAGTGCGTTCGTCACTGCGCCCTTGATCAAATAATCAGACATTTGTTCGGCCACTTGCAAGGCCACATTTTCCTGTGCTTCACCTGTGGATGCACCAAGATGCGGCGTTGCAATCACATTTTCCAACTTGAACAGCTTGTGGTCAGTTGCCGGTTCAACTTCAAACACATCAAGGGCAGCACCGGCCACATGCTTGGAAACCAAAGCATTATAAAGCGCATCCTCATTCACCAGACCACCACGCGCACAATTGATAATGCGCACACCTTTCTTCATGCGCGAAATTGCAGCCTCGCCAATGATGTCACGGGTCTTGTCCGTCAGCGGTGTGTGCAATGTGATAAAGTCAGCGCGCGTGATAAGTTCAAGCAGCTCCACCTTCTCAACACCAATTTCCAAAGCGCGTTCTGGCGAGAGGAAAGGATCATAAGCAATCACTTTCATTTTTAAACCCAGCGCACGGTCGGCCACGATAGAACCAATGTTTCCACAACCAACAACACCCAGGGTCTTGTTGAAAAGCTCAACGCCCATGAAGCGGTTCTTCTCCCACTTGCCAGCGAGCGTTGAAGCCGAAGCTTCCGGGATTTGACGCGCCAATGCCATCATCATCGAGAGGGCGTGTTCGGCGGTGGTGATTGCATTGCCAAATGGCGTATTCATCACAACGATACCGCGCGCACTGGCCGCGGGAATATCCACATTGTCCACACCAATACCAGCGCGACCAATCACTTTAAGATTTTTAGCAGCTTCCAAAATCTTCGGCGAAACCTTGGTGGCAGAACGAATGGCCAAACCGTCATAATCACCAATTTTGGCGAGCAAGGCATCCTTGTCTTTGCCAAGATCGGGCAGATAATCAACTTCTACACCGCGGTCGCGGAAAATTTGAACAGCGGCTTCTGAAAGCTTGTCGGAAATAAGAACACGTGGGGCCATGATGGCTCTCCTCTAAAAATGAAATGAAATCAGGTGGCAGTCGCTTGGGCATAAGCCCAGTCAAGCCACGGCATCAGCGCTTCGACATCAGACGTCTCAACCGTTGCCCCACACCAGATGCGAAGCCCCGGAGGTGCATCGCGGTAAGCACCAATGTCAAAGGCAACACCTTCAGCATCAAGCAGCTTCACCATTTTCTTTGGTACCTCTTCCGAACCATCAAGCGTCAAACACACCGAAGTGTTCGAGCGTGTTGTAGCAACCTTCGCCAAATGATGCGCATAGGGTGTCTTTGAAATCCAAGCATCAATTACTGCTGCATTTGCATCAGCACGCTTGCGCAGCGCCGCCAGACCACCAATTGATTTGGCCCATTCAAGTGCCATCACATAATCTTCAACGCAAAGCATCGAAGGCGTGTTGATTGTCTCGCCTTCAAAAATACCGTCGATCAATTTACCAGCAGACGTGAGGCGGAAAATCTTAGGCATCGGCCAAGCTGGAACATATGATTCCAATCGCGCAACAGCGCGTGGGCTGAGAATAAGAACGCCGTGCGCGCCCTCACCGCCCAAAACTTTTTGCCAAGAGAAAGTCACCACATCGAGCTTTGCAAAATCCATATCCTGTGCAAATGCGGCAGACGTCGCATCGCAAATCGTCAGGCCTTCGCGTGTTGCCGGAATCCAATCTGCATTCGGAACTCGCACACCAGATGTAGTTCCGTTCCATGTGAACACAACGTCATTGTCAAAATTGATCGACGCTAAATCCGGAAGCTCACCGTAAGGTGCAATAATCTTGCGCGCGTCCTTAAGCTTCAGTTGCTTTACAACATCCGAAACCCAGCCCTCGCCAAAACTTTCCCACGCCACCATATCAACGCCGCGCGCACCAAGCAGCGACCACATGGCCATTTCAACAGCGCCCGTATCAGAGGCAGGAACAATACCGATCTTGTAATCAGCGGGAACGCCTAGTACTTCACGCGTTAAATCAATGGCCTTCTTCAAGCGCTTCTTGCCCAAAGATGAGCGATGCGATCGACCTAATACAGCATTGTTGAGGTGTTGAGGTGTCCAGCCCGGAAATTTTGCGCAGGGGCCAGAAGAAAAATTAGCGCAATTCGGGCGTGTGCCCGGCTTCATATCTGTCATTTTGATCTCCATCCTTACAGATGGGAAGGCCCTCGGTGGGGAGAGCTCGCCCGAGGACGCGTTTGCAACAAATTGTGTCGCCGATCAAGCTTAATATTTGCTTTATGACAAATGTGCCTTCCAAAACCCTAACATGCGCTGCCAGCCTAATTCTGCTGCCGCTCTGTCATGCACATCGCGCTGTTCATTCATAAATGCATGATCAGCATCATAGCGGAAAAACGCGGCACTTTTTTTGGCGCGTTTCAGTTCTGATTCAAAATCATCAACCATCGTCGGCGTGATGTAATCGTCGCTGTTGGAGTAATGGCCTTCAAACGGCACATTCAACTTTGTGACATCAAGGGCTCCCGCTGGTGGCATGCCGTAAAATGAAACTGCCGCTGAAATCTTTGCAACTTGTGCCGCAGCCAATAACGAAATGGCACCACCCATGCAAAACCCAACGATGCCCACTTTGCTACTGGACTTTGAAAGATATTCTGCAGCACCGCCTACATTCTGCGAAACTGCATCCTGAAAATCAAGCGAGCTCATTTCCAAATTAGCCGCCGCGTGATCATGATAAGGCACAACAGTGCCTTCATATAAATCAGGTGCCAGCGCATCATATCCGGCCAACGCCAAACGATCACACACACCTTTGATTTGTCCCTGCAAACCCCACCATTCCTGAATCACCAATACGCCGGGCGCATGGTCCACCCCCGCTTTAGCGAGATAGCCCGCAGTCTTCTTTCCATCAATACGCGAAAATGATATCTGCGTGCCCATTTAAATTTCTCCTAAAATCCACCTATAGCGCACAATAAAAAACGCGCCACAGACAATTGTCCATGGCGCGTCTCTTTACGTGATCACACGCGATTGTGGATCAGAATTTAAAGCGCAAACCAGCTGTAACTGAGTGTTCAACAGCATCGTCACCCGTAATCATTGTGTCGCGGAAATGATATCCCACATCCAGCGCCATATTGGTGGTCATATCAAGTGATGCACCAACGGTTGCACCAAGGGCAACGCCGCTGTCATTCACACCAAGACCGGCGCGATTAACCCAGCCATAACCAGCACCAACGCCAACATATGGCGTGATTGGTGAGTCGTTTTTCCAGTCATAATAAATATTGCCCATCACAGCTCGTGTGCTCAGCGTGGCACCAGGAGCAACATTGTAATCGCTTGTCCAACTGCCTGTGATGTCAGCACGGAAGTTATCATCGAACTGATAACCAATACCACCACCGCCTGTGAATGCACCAACATTGGCTGGTCCTGGCGAAGTCAAATAGCTACCACCAATATCACCACGTAAATAAAAGCCAGTCGTGGTGGAAACCTCTGACGGAATATCTGCATTATTGTCAGCAGCCTGTGCCGAAACAATAAACGGTACAGAAACAATGCCCGCCAGCAAAATAGTTTTTAAGTTCTTCATGTTACACCTCGTTTACAAATTAACCCGGTCGATGAGTTAAATATGATGGTCGGATGTGGTTGGATACGGGCCGCAAAATGGCTAAAATGTGAACGAAAGTTTGTGTTGCTCTAATGCAACGCTTTTTGGTTCAATTTAATACAACTTGTTCATAAACACCCCCTATAAATTAACTATGTCGTCATCAACAAGAATCAATCTGAATCATCTCGCCCTATTGGCGCTTCTCGTCATCATTTGGGGCTCGTCATTTGCCCTCAGCAAGATCGCAATTCGCGATGTTGACCCCAATTGGGTTGCGGCGTTACGTTTGACAATCGGCGGAATAATTATTCTAGGTTTTGCTTTGTGGCACAATCAGTCGCCTGCATTGGTTCGAAAAAGTTGGCCAAAATACATTTGGCTTGGCGTCATCGGCAATGCGGTACCTTTCATTCTGATCAGCTGGGGCATTCAATATACCAGTTCCGGTATCACCGGACTATTGATGGGAACCATACCGCTGTTTGTTATTGTAATTGCCCATTTCCTGTTGCCCGATGAAAAATTGAATTGGCGCAAAGCAGCAGGCTTTATTCTAGGTTTCATCGGCGTGGTCATATTAATGAACCCGCGCCACTTGATGAGCGCATCTTTCCAAGGCCAAGAGTTATGGGGCGAACTTGCAATCATACTGGCTTGCTTGTGTTACGGCATCCATAGCGTTACCGCAAAGCGACTAGGTTTTGACAAACCATTCCAACAAACTTCGGGAATATTACTAGCAGCCGCAGTTTTCGCGCTGGCATTTGCCATTTTTCAAAATCCGCATGGCCTTGAAGCGCTCAAATTCAATTCAACACTGGCGATCATCGGACTGGGCCTTTTTCCCACCGCCATATCAATGGTCATTGTTTATTATCTGATGGAGCGCATTGGACCAAGCGCGGTATCTTTCACAAACTATCTTGTGCCAATCTTCGCGCTGTTGCTGGGCGCAGTGGCATTCAATGAAACTCTATCTTTGAATATCGTCGCGGCCCTGCTCTGCATTCTCGCAGGCATTGCCATTACTAGCTTTTCACGCCGCTGATTTTGCAATCGTAACGCAAAGATCATCCACAAGCTTGCGCACCAGGCCAGCATCTTCACCTTCAGCCATCACGCGGATCAAAGGTTCAGTACCCGAGGGACGGATAACCAGTCGCCCAGTGTTGCCAAGTCTCATTTCAGCATCTTTAATTGCCGATTTAACATGCGCATTCTCAAGCGGCGTGCCGCCTGCAAATTTCACATTCTTCAAAATCTGTGGCAGCGGATCAAACATCTTGCACACTTCACTCACGCGTTTCCCCTGTCGCACCACTTCACCAAGTACCTGCAAAGCCGCAAGTAGCCCGTCTCCAGTCGTTGCGAAGTCTGACATCACGATGTGACCAGATTGTTCGCCGCCAACGTTAAATCCATGGGCACGCATGTGCTCGACAACATAACGATCGCCCACCTTGGTGCGCGCTAGCGTCATGCCCTTGGATTCCATATAGCGCTCAAGACCAAGGTTCGACATGATAGTGGCCACAAGCCCACCACCACGCAAAGCACCACGCGCTGCAAATGAAGTGGCAACCAAAGCCATGATCTGATCACCGTCAATCACTTTACCATTCTCATCGCAAATGATCACGCGGTCCGCATCACCATCAAGCGCAATGCCAATATCAGCACGCGTCTCGCGCACGCGTTGGCACATCGCTTCAGGATGTGTCGAACCACATTCGGCATTTATGTTCATGCCGTCTGGTTGATTTCCAATCTGAATAATCTCAGCACCCAGCTCCCACAAGGCTGGCGGTGCCGTTTGGTATGATGCGCCGTTAGCTGTATCGATAACAATGCGCAAACCATCAAGTCCGGTTTCGCCAACATAGGTGCGCTTGGCAAATTCGATATAACGCGCCTTCGCATCCTCTATTCGTTTTGCACGACCAATGTGATCGGAACCCGCAAGCGTTATCTTCGACGAATTGTCGACCAGATCTTCAATCTTCAATTCTTGCTCATCAGAAAGCTTATATCCATCAGGCCCAAAGAACTTGATTCCGTTATCATAATAAGGATTATGCGAAGCTGAAATCATCACGCCCAAATCAGCGCGCATCGAACGCGTCAACATGGCCACAGCTGGCGTTGGCGTTGGCCCAAACAAAAACACATCCATGCCGGCGGAAAGCAAACCAGCGGTCAAAGCTTGTTCAATCATATAGCCCGAAAGCCTGGTATCCTTGCCAATCACGACCCGGTGCCGATGCCCACCACGGCGGTGCAGCTGGCCTGCTGCCATGCCGATCTTCATCACAATCTCAGGCGTCATCGCACCCGTATTGGCTTTGCCGCGCACACCATCTGTACCAAAATATTTCCGAGACATGATTTTCCACCCAATTCCCAGATGATGCGTTAGTCTAAATCCTTAAACATCTGCTTTACTGGGGTCTAGTCCTGCTTGAAACATAGCCAACCCCTGGCAGGTTTCCAAAACATCGTGAACCCGAAGTAAATGCGCACCCATCATGGCTGCCTGCAATGCACCACCCAGTGATCCTGCCACACGTTTTGCCGCCGTTTTTTCACCAGTCACTGCACCCACAATACCTTTACGCGACAGGCCAACCAGCAATGCCACGCCAAGCCCATGAAACAGCGTCAGTTGCCGCATCAATTCCAGATTATGTTTGAATGATTTTCCAAACCCGATGCCAGGGTCAATACAGATATGCGACCGCGGTATTCCCGCAGCCACAGCTTTCTCGATCTGTGCGGAAAGCCCATCATAAACATCAAGCGCCACGTCATCATATTTAGGGGCCAGCTGCATGGTGCGGGGCTCGCCCTGCGCATGCATTAACACCACGGGCAAGCGAGCTTCAGCCACAACGCCAGCACTTAAAGGATCAAAACCCAAAGCCGAAACATCATTGATAATCTTTGCTCCAGCCTGTGCAGCCTCCGCCATCAAGACTGATTTCCGCGTATCAACCGAAACCACATGATCCTTCGCCAGGGCCGCGATAACGGGCATTATACGGCTGCGCTCTTGACCAATCGAAACCTCATCAGAACCAGGCCGCGTGGACTCGCCACCAATATCCAGAACATCTGCCCCCTGCTCTGCCATCAGGCGGCCATGAGCAATTGCAGTTTCCGCAACGTCAAACTTGCCACCATCCGAAAAACTATCGGGCGTAACGTTCACGATGCCCATGATGCGCGTTTGATCAAGCGGCAATCCGGCAAAGGGGGGCCTGTTGCGCGTGATGTTGTCAAACAACGGGTGATGCTTCAATTCTGAAAATGAAATAATGCGCCGCGTAGTCAGCTTTCCCTCGCGGATAATTTCTTCAGCCGCAGCAAAACCAATGTCAGGCATACCACCTAAAGAACCGGCCAAGCCACCAGCGATTTGATCGCGTGCGTCTTGGCCGAATAACAAACTCAAAGGTCGAAGATAAATCTGTGTCACCTTAAAACTCAAGCCTGAGTCTGAGGTTCCAAACCACCTGATCGTTTACCCGAGCGTGGAACACTTGGCGTGTTCGAGGTTGGACGTGTCTTCACAGGTTCATCGCGGTTGATTTTACCGCCAGCCAAAACCAGCTTCACATCCTCACCAGACAGGGTTTCAAATTCAATAAGCGCCTTAGCCACATTATGAAGCCCATCACGATACTTGGCCAAAATCTTCTTGGCCTTCGCCTCGCCAGCTTGAATAAGATTACGTGTTTCGAGATCAATCAACTTTGCTGTATCTTCAGACAAGTTTTTGCTCTGTGTCACACTGTGGCCCAAAAATACTTCCTGCTCATTGGCACCGTAACGAACGCGGCCAAGCTTATCGCTCATGCCCCATTCCATCACCATCGCACGGGCGAGTGAAGTCGCCATTTGAATATCGCCAACAGCGCCATTGGTCACATTCTTTTCGCCACCAAGAATAAGCTCAGCTTCACGACCGCCAAACAAAACCGCAAGACGTGATTCACACCATTCCTTCGAATAACTATGACGATCACCTTCCGGCAAATTCATGGTCACACCCAAAGCGCGACCACGTGGAATGATTGTCACTTTGTGCAATGGATCATAAGGAACCTGCAAACCAACAATGGCATGGCCTGCTTCATGATATGCAGTGTTCTTGAGTTCAGCCGGATTCATTACCAATGAACGGCGTTCGGCACCCATCATCACTTTGTCTTTTGCATCTTCAAACTCGGCCTGTGTCACCATGCGCTTGTTGCGGCGCGCGGCAAGCAAAGCTGCTTCGTTCACAAGGTTAGCCAGATCAGCACCCGAAAATCCAGGCGTACCCTTTGCAAGAATACGCGCATCAATATCTGGAGCCAGCGGCACATTCTTCATGTGCACAAGAAGAATCTGCTCTCGTCCTTTCACATCAGGATTTCCAACTGTAATCTGGCGGTCAAAACGACCTGGACGCAATAAAGCAGGATCAAGCACATCAGGGCGGTTTGTAGCCGCTACGATGATAACGCCTTCATTGGCTTCAAAGCCGTCCATCTCCACCAGCAATTGGTTCAACGTTTGCTCGCGCTCGTCATTGCCACCACCAAGGCCTGCTCCACGATGTCTGCCAACAGCGTCAATTTCGTCGATAAAGATAATGCAAGGTGCATTCTTCTTGCCTTGCTCAAACATATCGCGCACGCGGCTTGCACCAACACCTACGAACATTTCCACAAAGTCCGAACCTGAGATCGTAAAGAACGGCACACCAGCTTCGCCAGCAATGGCGCGGGCAAGAAGTGTCTTACCAGTACCTGGAGGGCCAACCAACAATGCACCCTTTGGAATCTTTCCACCAAGGCGCTGGAACTTTTGTGGATCCTTCAAGAACTCCACAACTTCCTGCAAATCATCCTTGGCTTCATCAACACCAGCCACATCTTCAAATGTGACGCGGCCGTGCTTCTCCGTCAAAAGCTTAGCTTTGGATTTGCCAAAGCCCATGGCTTTGCCGGAACCAGATTGCATCTGGCGCATGAAGAAAATCCAAACACCTGCCATCAAAATCAAGGGCAGCCAGAACATCAGTAAGTTTGAGAAAATTGAGTCGCCAGCTGCAGGCTTGAAGCTGACCTCAACACCTTTATCACGAAGTGACTTCAAGTCCCCATCAGTGATCACACCGAACGTTTCATAAACTATTCCGCCAGCATCCTTCGCCGCTATTGATGTTCCACCGGCAGTTCCCGAATAGGTAATGCTTTTAATTGAACCATCATCGACTTTCTTGAACAGTTCAGAATAAGTCAGCTCTTTAGTGCCTGTATGCATGGCTTGGTTCTGGAACAAACTAAACAGTGCCACCAGCAAAAGAGCGATAACAATCCAAACTGCAAAATTACGAAACTGGTTCACGTTTTTCCTCAATTCCTGCCAAGCCCATAATGAACTATTGCGGCAGACTAATTATGAACCCCTAACATAAGGTGTGCACATTGTAATTCCAAGTCTAAGTCTTATGCTTAAGACCGATAAAATTTGCAACGATACCAGTGCCAATTCCATGAAATGGCGCTCCCAAAACAGCCTTTCCATGGCAAATCACCGGCAATCCGGCATTCACAAAGGCCGGAATTTCGCGCCGCCGAGCAATTCCATCAATTTTACCAGCAGGCAAGACTTCAGCACCTTCAGGTCCTTCAACGGCAAAACGCCTATCCCAGACCACTTTTCCAGAGCCCGGAATAAAAATTGTTTCGTTTGAAATTCGTCCTGGTTCACGCGCAATCAGAATATCATGCTTTCGCGCTGCAAAAATAAGCCCGCCCAATGTGCGGCGTTTTAGCTCGCCGCTGCTCAACCAACTCCACACAGCTTGTCGAGATTTCAATTCGGGCACATGCGCAATGCCGCTTACCACAAAAAGCCGAGATAGAATTTCGTCGCCAATTTCCGGGTCAACATTTTTTAAGCAATCCCGGCGAAACGTCAGCAACCCTAATTCCGAAATTGATAGGTGTTTATTGAACCAATCCTGTGCATTTCGCTGAACCTCTTTGACCGCACGTAAGGCATGCGCAGCAGAATTTGCAACATCCGCATCGCCAGCCAATTTTTCTCGAATGCGAACCCGCTCATAACGCGGATTGAAATTGCTCGGATCATCAATCCAGTCCAATTTCTGTGATAAGAGATAATCACGCAACTCTTGGCGTCTGGCCAAAAGCAATGGCCGCATCACCTGCACGCCATTCCAATCACGCGACGGCCAAATGCCCGCCAAGCTTTTCGCAGTAGATGTGCGAGACCGCCGCATCACAATTGTCTCAGCTTGATCATCAGCCGTATGCGCCGTCAGCAAAACAGGCACGTCATGCGCCAAGCACCAATCCGTCATTAAAGCATAGCGAGCGTTCCGCGCTTTTGCCTGAATGCCAGTGCGTGGCTTTTCACCCTCCCAGCGCAATGTAATATGATTAAGACCAAGCGCATTGCACCATTCACCAACCTGAATGCACTCAATTGCAGATTCAGCGCGCAAGCCATGATCAACGGTTAGTACAGTGAGCGTGATTGGAGATCTTTGCCGAGAAGCCCATTGCGCAACCAAATGCAACATGGCCGCGGAATCAGACCCGCCTGAAACAGCCAACGCAATAGAATGAAGGTTCTGAAGTCCTGTGAAATGACTGTCGAATGGATAGTCAGCTTTTGGCTTAACAGCCAGCACGCTTATATTCTGCCTGCGCGCGCTTTTTAACTTCTACAGCATTTGGAAATTCGTCACCCACTGAGCCAAGCACAGCACAACCCTGTTGGCTTTGCCCCATGCGGTTCATCGCTAAACCCAGCTTCAACATGCTGTCAGGTGCGCGTCTGCTTTTCGGGAACGACTTGTAGCCAGTCAAATAACTCTTCGCCGCCGCTTCATATTGCTGCTGCGCATAATATGTCTCACCCAATTTAAACTGTGCATTGCCAGCCAAATTATGATCAGGATACTTCGTCAAGAAATCTCTAAAACCATTTTCAGCTTCAGAATATTGCAAATGCAACAGTGATTGTTCTGAACGCAAGAAAAGATCATCAGGCGTCTCAGGTTGCACAGAAGCGTTTTCAACTTTTGCTTCAGCAAGATTCGTTCCATCAGCAACAGTGCCTTGTTCCGCGCCATCGGGCGGCACAATCAACTTGCCTTGAAATCCACCATCACCAACTTTGCCAGCCTTATTATCCATTGATCCTAAAATCTGCGCCGTTGGAGCTGCGCCAGAGGCTGGATCGCCATCTGTACCATAAATCGTTTCACCCAATGCGGCTTCACCAGGTGCTGCTTCTTGGGCCAGTGGCGCTTGCTCAATAGTTTCCACGCCAGTCGCACTGCCCGTAATTTTTGGAACTGGTACAACCGCCGGAGCGAGAGCAATTTTCTTCTTCAGCGGCAAAACTGCTGGCTGTTCAACAGCACCTGTTTGCTTGGGCGCCTGTGCAATTTGGCCCTGCAATTGTTTCACTGTAAAATTAAGTTCTTCAACCTGCCCCACCAGCTGCTGCAGCTGCTGTTGCAACTGATCAACGCGGTTCGACATGTCATCGGCTTGCACTGGACTGAAGGATGCACTCATCAAAAGAGCAACAATAAATATATTCCGCTTAATCATCGCAATAAATCCAAAAATTCTGTTGCATCAAAAATTGCAACTCAATCGCGGAAGAATTGAGGCCATTCAAAGGTCATTTTAAATAGCCTCAAACTGTAACCAATTTGCCACAGAATTAGTTGGCACCACCGGTGATCACAGTTACCACACGGCGGTTTTGCGACCAGCATTGTTCAGCATCACACAAAGCCACTGGACGTTCTTTGCCGTAAGCAATCGACGAAATGCGGTTTGCCGCTACACCATGCGAAATCAGGAATCCACGAGCGGCAGTAGCACGGCGCGCTGAAAGCGAAATATTATATTCACGTGTACCGCGTTCGTCAGCATGGCCTTCAACTTGAACAGTAACCTTTGTGTATTGTTGCAACCACTCAGCCTGCTTTGTAAGCGTGTCTTGGGCTTCTTGTGAAAGCGAAGTCTGATCATTCAGGAAGTAAACGCGATCACCAACAACAGTTGTAAACTCTTTTTTTGATCCCGGAGAGGCTATGCCCTCACCTTCGCCCACACCGCCAGCGCCGCCATTAGGACCAAGCGGATCGATGGTGGGTTGATCTTTTTTCGAACATGCGGCCAAAGCCATAAAGCAGCAACAAATTGCAGCAAATTTAAAACCAGCTTGAGCCGTCATCATCAATCCCACTCCATCAAAAGTGATACCCGTTTTTCCCCCAGAAAAATGGAATCACAAAAATTCAAACGCGCTTTATGCGCAAAATGTCTCCCCACGCAAGTGTGCGGAAACAGGGTTAATATATTACAAACAAAGTCCGATTTCTCAGCATAACCGTTTGTGTTGGCCGTCATAACCGCAACAGAACGGCGAGATTGTGGCCATTTTTATTCAAAACGAGCCGAATCGCCCACAGACTGAAGCTGTTGACGCGTTTTAGTTAAGAAGTGGTGACCAGGCTGGATCGGAAGAAAACTGCGGCGTTGCAATGCGCTGCTCATTATATCCTGTGATGTCCACTGAATACAATTGTGGCCCGCCCGATTCGCCTGGCTGTTCACGAAAAAACATTAAAACCCGGCTGTTGGGCGACCAAGTTGGTCCCTCATTGTGAAACCCTTCTGTCAAAATACGCTCGCCTGAACCATCAGGGTTCATAACGCCAATGCCGAACTTGCCCTCGCCCTGCTTTGTAAAAGCGATGAATTTTCCGTCAGGTGACCATACTGGAGTCGAATAGCGTCCCTTGCCAAAGCTGATGCGCGCTTGGTTCGAACCGTCAGCGTTCATCACATAGATCTGCTGTGTTCCACCACGATCTGATTCAAACGTGATACGTGTACCATCAGGCGAAAAACTAGGTGCTGTATTGATCGCAGGCACCTTGGTAATTTGGCGCATTTGTTTAGAGCGCAAATCCATCTCAAAGATATTGGCATCTCGACCATCATCGCTTTGCAAGCTCATTACAACTTTTTGCCCGTCCGGTGAAAATCGTGGCGCAAAACTCATGTTCGGAAAATCTCCGACAATTTCTTTTTGCCCGGTATCCAAGTTGAAAAGATAAACTCGCGCAGCTTCGGCACCGATTGATGCGTAAGTAATTTCTTGGCTGTTGGGTGAAAAACGCGGTGTTAACAAAATATCTTTGCCATTCGTCAAAGTGCGCGCACCAAATCCATCCTGGTCCATAATCGCCAGACGCTTGATGCGCTGGTTCTTAGGCCCAGATTCGTCCACATAAACCACCCGGGTATCAAAATAGCCATCAAAGCCAGTAATCGATTTATAAATGATATCTGCAATCTTATGCGCAATGCGCCGTGAAACTTTCGTTGAAGCCGTAAAGCTAGTGCCGGAAATCAACTGCCCAGTGTTCACATCATAAAGCTTGAACGCAATTGTCATCTTGCTGCCCTGCGGCGTTACTTGTCCGATAACCAAATTCCGTGCTTGCACCTGGCGCCAACTCGCAAACTGGGGTGCAGCTTCCATGTTACCAATTTTTTCAATGTATGATTCAGGCGGCAGTGGTTGAAAGTATCCCGAGTGTGCAAGATCATTTGCAATCACGCCTGCAACAGTTGCAGCCGTATCGGCCACGGCACCTTCTGCGATGAATGGTGAAATAGCAATTGGAATAGGATCAATCTTGCCGTTGGAATTTACAGTTCCGGTCACAGCAAAGGCTTGCTGAGCAAGCAACATTAACAAGAATGCTACGCTGATTAAAATTCTATTGGGTAAACGAGTTATCATTTCAAAGCGCCATTCATTAAGTGCCAGAGGCTTGGGTTGAATCAAATTCGAAATCATTGTCTTTCCAGAGGTCATAATTTTCCGCCGGAAGTTTAAAGGGTTGGCATTCCATCACAGCAGCCACCGCTGCACGCCCAACACCATCCTGTAACGGATCACCTGAACTCTGCGGCTGTGGTTGCCCTGATACTGTGCCATCGCGGTTTAATGCAAACTGCACATTCACAACAATGCGCGTATCACGCGCCGCTGCAGGCGGGCTGAAACAATTTTTGATCTGGCTGCGCAACGCATCGATGATTGTAGCAGTAGCAGCGGCATCTTGGCCTTGCTTATCGTTAGCAGAAAGCTTGGGCGAGCCCTCTTCTTTGGATGGCTTTGCAGGCGCCATGCTTTCACCATTTATCTTGTTCAACAACTCGGCTTCCGCAGCAGCCAATTGTTCTGCACGCTTTTTCTTGTCATCAGCTTTCTTCTTCGACTCAGCTTTTTTCTTAAGATCATCAGCCTTCTTTTTCTCGTCAGCTTTTTTCCGAATTTCTGCCGCCTGTTGCTCTTCCAATATTTTTTTCAAAGCATCGTCAGCAACAGGCTTTGGTTCTTCCACTTTTGGAGGTTCAGTTTTCTTCAAAAGATCAGATAAAGCCTTGGTATCAGGAGGCGGCGTTTTCGGTTCCGGTGGTGTAGGATCTGGTTTCGGCTCAGGAGGCACGGGCTCTGGCGGCTTCACAGGTTCGCGTGCAGCGGTTTTTACTTCATCAGCAACCTTGGGCGCAGGTGGCACATCCTTCACAATCTTCGTGGGCTTGGGCGCAGGCTTAGCAGGTGTTGGCGTTGCATCCTTCGCCGTTGCCATTTGCTGGGTCTTATCGCTGATCGTACTGATGTCAACTTGAATAGACTCAATTGGTTTCACATCAAAAGGCTTGGGCGCGGAAAAACCAACCAACGCAGCAATCAAAATCGCTGCGTGTAATCCAATGGATATGGTGGCCGGTTTCTTCATGCTTAGTTCGCAGGCGCCTTGTCCTTGGGAAATGTCACCAAGCCAATTTTTGTGTAACCAGCCGAATTTAAAACCCCCATCACTTCCATCACAGCACCATAAGGAACAGCTGTATCAGCGCGCACCATCAACTGTTCCTGATTGCCATTCTTGGCCAATGCCTGAAGCTTGGCTGAAAGTTCGGCCAATGGAATTTCAGTCTCTTGAACATAAACCTTGCCGTCCGCCTGAACTGAAATCGTCAGTGGCTCCGTCTGTTGGTTCATCGGTTTTGCTTCGGTCTTGGGAAGTTCAATGGGAACACCAACCGTCATCAATGGTGCGGCCACCATAAACACAATCAGCAACACCAACATCACATCAACCAACGGCGTTACGTTTATCTCGCTGATTGCACCATGCGACGTGCGCCGCCTTGAATTGCGCCCTGTATAACCGCCAGATCTGGCTCCACCTGCACCCATGTTTAAGCTCGTTCATCCAGTTGGCGTGAGATAATGGCCGAGAACTCATCTGCAAAATTCTCTAATCGCGTGCCAATCTTTCCCGCATCGGCTGAATACATGTTATAAAAGATTGTCGCTGGTATGGCAGCAACAAGGCCAATCGCCGTGGCAATCAACGCTTCGGCAATGCCTGGGGCAACAACGGCCAAGTTTGTATTCTGTGAATTTGCGATGCCCATGAACGACGTCATAATACCCCATACCGTTCCGAACAGCCCGATGAATGGTGCTGCCGAACCTGTGGTGGCCAAAAACAGCAAACGCGATTCTAGTCCGCCCATTTCTTTTTGAATGGCCACATCCATCACTTTTTCAATACGCTTTTGCACACCAGCAAAACCAGCGCGCATTGCCGAGCCTTGGCTGCGCTTCCACTCCTCCATGGCCGCCACGAAAATTGCTGATAGGCCTTCGTTCTCGCGCTTGGACATCAAACTATATAAATCTTCAAGCGATTGTCCCGACCAGAATGTGCCTTCAAATTTATCATTGGCTGCATTCATCCGCCGCACGGCGTAGAATTTTTCAAAAATAATCGCCCAAGACCAGATCGATGCCAAAGCCAAACCGATCATCACCAGCATAACGGGTAATGAAGCCTGAGATATCAATTGCCAAATTGAAGTGTGTGCGCCAGCTGAAACAGGTGCAGTCGTAATCGGATCCATCTAAACCTTTGTCCCTCAAAGCCTCGAGCGGGCTCAACTTCCCCCCGGAAGCCCGCCCCCTCAACAGCCAAAACTTGTCAAAACTACGGCAATTCGAGCCATTATCGAATCACCCCGTCGCCAGAAACCTTATAGCCTAGCCAGGGGGAGGGATGAATCTGTTATGGTTAATAGAGATTTAGCGGGAAAACTTTGTGACGAATTCTGGTGGGATGCGTTGTGGACGACCCCCTGCCCCAATAATGGCAATAGTCACATTTGCCTTGAAAATCTCTTCTGCCCCGCGCTTTACAATTTGCGCCAACTCAAACCGCGCGCCGCCTATTTCCACGAGAAGAGTTTCCACTTCGAGCACATCTTCAAATTTTGCGGGCCGCAGAAATTCGCAATCCATCCGCCGCACCACAAATGCCTGGCCATCAGCGAACATCGCATTCTGATCGACGCCGATCACCCGCAGATAATCCGATCGCGCCCGTTCGCAATATTTCAAATAATTGGCGTGGTAGACATAGCCGGAGAAATCTGTGTCTTCATAAAAGACGCGTAAATTGAATTTTATCGGCGAAGATGAATTCATCTTCCACTTCCAGAATTCGTCATTCCCGCGAAAGCGGGAATCTCTGTTAAGGCGGCAAAACACAAATTCCCGCTTTCTCGGGAATGACGACCAAGGGATTTTAAATCGATCACTCTTGACCACCCTCCTCAAGCGGCAAAATGCCTTGCGAAATCTCAGCACGCTGAGGAACAGCGAGGCCTAAATGTTTGAAGGCATGTTGCGTCAACAAACGCCCGCGTGGCGTTCGGTTCAGAAACCCCATCTGCAATAAATATGGCTCCACAACATCTTCAATTGCATCGCGCCCCTCCGAGAGCGAGGCCGCAATCGTATCAATGCCTACTGGCCCGCCACTAAAATTAATCGCGATGCATTTGAGATAACGATGATCCAGCGCATCCAGCCCCGCATGATCAACATCCAAATTGCGCAACGCTTTATCCGCAGCAGCGCGGTCAACTTTCGTTGTGCCATCAACAGAGGCGAAATCGCGCACGCGGCGCAAAAGCCTGCCAGCAATACGCGGTGTGCCGCGCGAGCGCTTGGCGATTTCCATCGCACCATCTTGGGTGATCGGCATTTGTAATATCCGCGAACCGCGTTGAACAATATCCAACAACTCATCATCCGAATAAAAATCAAGCCGGATCGGAATACCAAAACGATCACGCAGCGGCGAGGTCAAAAGCCCCGTGCGTGTGGTGGCGCCGATCAAAGTGAAACGCGCCAAGTCAATCTGCACCGACC
>CAXTKH010000060.1:0-20902 GCA_964244815.1 uncultured Aestuariivirga sp.
AGTGTCAACCATGTCCCCGAACATATGTCAGCTATGTCCCCGGGCTAAACATTGCGCGGGCGAGAGGAGAAGGAAGAACCCCCATCAATACGGATTAGCCACTTCCAAAATTTCCTGCCCCATCAATGCACAGCTTCCTTTAATCTGCGCGTAAATAAATCGCATGCGGTAGTTGGCTTTATAGATTGAACCTTGCACTTCAAGAACATCAAGCTTGCCTTTGCCAACCAGAGTTTTGATCGGTTTGAGAACGGCAACCTTATCATCAATCCCCATGTTCTGCGTTTCTGAACTGGCCAGCTTTGTGGCGGGGTCTCCGGGTTCCATCACGAAATGAAACCGCAACAGCATCTCCGCGCGTTGATGTGCATCACCAGCGCAAGGATGATCGGCGGCAAAAACGGGCGCCGCGCAGAGGGTGAAAAACCAGAAGGCCAATTGTGTGTGTTTCATAAGCCGAAGTGTTGCTCAGTCATCCCAATTTTGCAAGTGCACTTACCCCAGTCATGCCTAAACCACGCCCCCAATATCGGCGCTTGCAAAGCCTAAATTTCCTGCCTATACCGCCCAACATTGGCCTCGCCGTTCGCGGGGCCTTCGCTCTGAATGGAGCGGGCGATTAGCTCAGTTGGTAGAGCAGATGACTCTTAATCATCGGGTCGCAGGTTCGAATCCTGCATCGCCCACCATTTCCTGCAAAGCTTGCGCTTTGCATTTTCCCAATGCCGTCCTACATTAGAGTGAGATAGAGGACAGGCTTTTGAAATCACCTTATGAAATTTTAGGCGTAGCCAAAACCGCCAGTGCTGATGACATCAGGAAGGCCTACCGCGCCTTGGCCAAAAAGTTGCATCCTGATTTAAACCCTGGCGATAAAAAAGCCGAAGCACGTTTTAAAGAAATTGCCAGCGCCAATGATCTGCTATCCGATAACGCTAAACGCGCAAAATTCGATGCTGGCGAAATTGATGCAACGGGTGCTGAAACGCCGGAAGCCCGCCAACGTCAGTATTACCGCGATCACCCCCAAACCCAGCAACAGCCGCGCAGCAACCCTTATGCCAATCAATCGGCATACGAAGATTTTGCGGGCGAAGATGATTTGTTTGCGCAAATCTTTCGCCGCCAAGCCGAACAGGCCCGCAATGCCAAGGGAGCCGATGTTCAATACCGCATGACAGTCGAATTCCTGGAAGCTGTTACGGGCGCTTCCAAGCGCATCACCATGCCAAATGGCCAGACGCTCGATGTCAATATTCCAGCGGGAATTCAGGACGGCCAAACCTTGCGCTTGAAAGGCAAGGGCCAGCCATCAGCCGGAACCGGCGGGGCCGGCGACGCGTTAGTTACAGTGTCAATCGCCCGCCACAAATTCTTTACACGCGTCGGCGATGACGTATTTTTGGAACTGCCAGTTACAATCAAAGAAGCAACGATGGGTGGAGCAATCAAGGTTCCAACTGCTTCAGGTGAAGTGATGTTGAACATTCCTAAAAACTCCAATGCCGGATCAACGTTGCGGTTGAAGGGCAGGGGCGTTGCTGGGAAAGGCGATCAATTGATCAAGTTGAAACTCGTGCTGCCAACAAAACCTGATCCAGCGCTTGAAGAGTTTCTATCCGATTGGAAACCTGATGCGTCCTATGATCCCCGTAAGGAGATGCAACCATGATCATCGCCAAAACCGAATTTCTGATGCGTACAAATATTGATCCACAAACGCTCGAAATCTGGGTGACGGAGCAATGGCTGATCCCGCAAGACGATGCTTTCACAGAAGCTGATTTGGCGCGCGCACAATTGATCCAGGACCTTAAACACGAAATGGGCGTTAATGATGAAGGTGTGGGCGTCGTGCTGCATCTTGTCGATCAGCTCCACGGTGTGCGCCACGCCATGGCGGCACTGCTTGAATCCGTTCGCCACAAAAACAATAATTAGAGAGAAGCATTATGACAAACAGCAACAATCCCCATTGGGTTTACAATCAAACCATCAAGATGTTCGCAGCTGATGCTTCGCCACCGTTTGAAGATGAAAGCGAGCTGACGCGCCATTGGGGCAAGGTTTATGGCATTGATAATGATGTGGGCACCATCCGTTCTATTCTAGTGCACAGGCCGGGGCCGGAGATGAACATTGTTGACCCGAAAAAGCGCATTGCTGAAATCGGCTCGTTTGGTGATTTGGAGAAAGGCTGGTATTTCCAATCCGACACGCCGCCCGATATTCCAAAGATGCAAAGCCAGCACGATGCAATGGTGCGCGCTCTAGAGAGTGAAGGCATTGAGGTGCATCATGTTGAAGGCGTTGATAATACGCGGCTGAAATCTTGCTACACGCGCGATCCCCTGATCTTGGTCAAAGGTGGCGCTATCGTCTGCCGCATGGGTGCGCGCATTCGCCGTGGTGAGGAACTGGCGATCACCCGCACGCTGGCCAAAATCGGCGTGCCCATTTTGCGAACCATTTCAGGCACGGGCGTGATGGAAGGCGGCAGCTTTGCGTGGATCAACAGTAAAACCTGCGCCATCGGTGTTGGCGTGCGCGTTAACCGCGAGGGAGCAGAGCAGGTGGGCGAAGTTTTAAAGCGCCAAGGTGTGGAGCTGCTGATCGTGGAACTGCCCGGCTATGATATTCATATCGATGTTTCGTTTTTGATGATTGATAAGGATCTGGCCTTGGTCAATCCCTTCGGCCTGCCATATTCATTCATGGAAGAATTGAAATCGCGTGGTGTGCGCTTGATCGAAATCAGCCCAGCTGACGATTCATGGATCAACAATTCACTGGCCATTGCACCTGGCAAATTGCTGATGCCCGAAGGTGCCACCAACGAGACGCTCGACCGACTGGCCAAGCACCACGTCTCGTGGGTCACAGTACCTTACGCCGCCATGCATAAAAATGGCGGCGGGATTCATTGTTCGACGACGCCGTTGCGGCGGGATTCCGTCTAAGGCACAAACCGCACAGCACCCTTGGCCGCTGACGTGGCAAACGCCGCATAAGCGCGAAGGGCTTGCGTGACTTTGCGCGGACGGGACTTCACAGGCGTCCACGCATGTTTGCCTCTGGCCAATTGCATGGCACGGCGCTTTTCGAGTTCGGCTTCGCTCACAGCCAAATTGATCGTGCGATTTGGAATGTCGATCTCGATGGTGTCGCCTGTGTTCACAAGCGCAATCAATCCACCTTCTTCCGCTTCAGGCGAAACATGGCCGATGGAGAGGCCCGATGTGCCGCCAGAGAATCTGCCATCAGTTATCAGCGCGCAAGCTTTGCCGAGGCCTTTGGATTTGATGTAGCTTGTTGGATACAACATCTCCTGCATGCCCGGCCCGCCACGTGGGCCTTCGTAGCGGATCACCACAACATCGCCAGCTTTCACTTCGCCATTCAAAATTCCAGCCACCGCAGTGTCTTGAGATTCAAACACAACAGCAGGCCCAGTGAATTTCAAAATGGACTCGTCAACGCCAGCGGTTTTAACGATGCAACCATCTAAAGCGATATTGCCTTTTAGAACTGCAAGGCCACCATCTTTCGAGAAGGCGTGTTCAACGGAACGGATCGCTCCTTTTTCGCGGTCGATATCAAGATCGTCCCAACGGCGCGATTGGCTGAATGCAGTTTGCGACGGAACACCGCCAGGGGCGGCCAAGAAAAAGTCGCGCACGGTTTTGGAATTGCTGCGTGTTACATCCCAATGATTGATTGCAGCACCTAAGGTGGCCGAATGCACGGTTGGCAAATCCGTGTGGATTAGTCCGCCTTTTTCAAGCTCGCCCAAAATCGACATGATGCCGCCAGCGCGGTGCACATCTTCCATATGCACATCTGATTTGGCAGGTGCCACTTTGCACACGCAAGGCACATTGCGCGAAAGACGGTCAATATCATCCATCGTAAACGGAATGCCGCCTTCATGCGCGGCAGCAAGAATATGCAGAACGGTGTTGGTGGAACCACCCATGGCGATATCAAGGGTCATGGCGTTTTCAAATGCTTTGAACGAAGCCACATTGCGCGGCAAAACACTTTCATCATTTTGCTCATAATAGCGCTTGGCGATATCAACAATCAGATGGCCAGCTTCCAGGAACAGGCGCTTGCGATCAGAATGCGTGGCTAAGGTTGAACCATTGCCGGGCAGGGACAGGCCAAGCGCCTCGGTCAGGCAGTTCATCGAATTGGCCGTGAACATGCCAGAGCATGAACCACAGGTGGGGCAGGCGGAGCGTTCGATGGTATCAACTTCTTCGTCGGTATATTTGTCATCAGCAGCCGCCACCATGGCATCTACCAAATCCAGCGCTTTCATTTTACCCGAAGGTGCAAGATATTTCCCGGCCTCCATCGGCCCACCAGAAACAAACACGGATGGAATGTTGAGCCGCATCGAAGCCATCAACATGCCGGGCGTAATTTTATCGCAATTGGAAATGCACACCATGGCATCGGCGCAATGGGCATTGACCATATATTCAACCGAGTCCGCGATGATCTCGCGCGAGGGCAGGGAGTAGAGCATGCCGTCATGACCCATGGCGATGCCGTCATCCACCGCTATGGTGTTAAACTCCTTGGCAACACCGCCCGCAGCCTCAATCTCGCGCGCCACAAGCTGGCCCAGATCTTTCAAATGCACATGGCCAGGCACAAATTGCGTGAAGCTGTTCACCACCGCAATAATCGGCTTGCCAAAATCGCCATCCTTCATGCCCGTGGCACGCCAAAGCCCGCGTGCGCCCGCCATATTGCGGCCATGGGTGGTGGTTCTGGAACGATAAACAGGCATGGGTTAAATCCTTGAAATCTATTGTGGCCCCGCTTTTAGCTGGTCATCCGCCCAAGCGAAAGATTAAATCCGACATGGCTCCCTTGAAATCCACTTCGCCTCCACCATCTGTTGTGAACACTTTAAGGAGGGCAGTATGACCTATACAGAAACAAATTCGGCCGAAACTTTAGACCGCGATAGTCGTGGTTGCTATGGCCGCATGAATAAAAAGCCTTGGTCGATTTATGAAATCGGCGCTGTGCTTGGTGGGTTCGCGTTGTTTTGGCCCGTTGGCCTGGTTGCGTTGTTTATGAAAATGAAAAAAGGCGAAATCTGGAAAGGTGCAAGCGAAATGGAAGCTCCATGGTCTAATTGGCAGAAAACCTCTGACACTGTGTCAAACTTTGCTGGCAAATGGCAGCGCCCAACATCGGGCTATAATACTGGCAATGCCGCATTTGACGAATACCGTAAGTCAGCATTGGAAAAACTGGAAGCCGAACGTCGCAAGCTTGACGAAGAGCGCCATGCGTTCGACGAGTTCCTGACCAAACTGCGCCACGCCAAAGACCGTGAGCACTTTGAGAAGTTCATGGCCGACCGTAACGCTCCGACCAATACGGCGGATTGATCCAACATCGCGCTCCCTCAACTCGTTTGGGGGAGCTGTACGAAAGATTGAGGGAGCCTGTGGCTCCTCACTGTGACTCCTGCAATTATTCCTTACATTTCAATTATATATGATTTTTATGCCTATTTTCATAAATACTCCTTGACACCGTACGGTGAGTCTGCTAAGTTCCCCTATATTCCACACATGGGTCAAAAAATCCAAAACCACCACTCAACAAGTCTTGCAAGCTCAAGAAGACGACGTTGGGAGGCTTTTGCATGGCGTGATGCATTGATTGTGATTGACAAAACACACCAAGATACGGAGGGTTAAAGAGAAAAAATATAGATAGATCATTGCGTGTCACTAGTTGCCTTTACCAGCGGATGGATGAGACGATTTCATGAGTAAAATCATTTTAGATATACCCGTTTTTCTGCGTTTATCAGAACCTTTCGAATATGGTCTTGAAGACAATCCGAGTCCTCTTCCTGCTGTTTTAAGGTGTATCGAAACCATTGAAGGACAGCAATGCGGGATCATAAAAACAAAGTTTAATTACAAGAATTTGGTGTTTGTTCACGGCTTCATTCGAAATCGATATGGCGGAGATGATTTGAAAATATCAATGATTGGAAACTTGCACCACTTGATTGTGAATACGAATTTCCTTCCTCTAAATCATCCAGCCGAAAAAGATTTAGAAAATTGCAATTTTTCAATCATCCCAAATCCTGGCGGCCCGGCAACTGGAATGCAGATTCCTTGGAGTGATTGGACAGGGCTCATCGGTGAAGTTCGTGTTTGATGGCAACTCCTGAAGAGCGAAATTATTGAGTCCTATTATGATGCGCTTCACTTACCTATACTAGGAGCACGTCGCTGAGATCTGAAATCCGCCTTAGGCGGGCATCCTAGTGACGAGAACGGAGAAGTGCGCGCCCTGCATAAACTGTAGTTTGCTAAACTCTCAATTAACCAGTCTTTCAGAACCTTGGGTTTAAGCCACTCAACGAATAAATAATGTTGTGGGCCAAATGAGAAATAGCTTTTCTGGAACAATGCTGATGTGCGTCGCTGCTCTATCACTCGCGGGTTGTTTTGGTTCAAACACTCCCAACGACGTTCCGGATAGTTTAGATCTGGTTGAATTATGTAGCAAATCGGATTTCAGTGCAGGTAAAAGTGAAGATTCAACAACGGCACTTAAAACAATTTGCCCCTGTGTGACGGGCAAAGCTGCGCAAATTGGAGATGCAGCCTTTCAAGACCTAAAACAAAAAGCGTTAGCACATGCTGGCGAGAACGGCGCACCATTTGGACTTTTTCTAATCGGTTTAGCAAACCAAAGTAATCCTGCACAAATCGCAAATGTAGAAATTTTATCAAACGCGGCCAAGAAATGTAGGGCGCAATACTGATATCAAATGACATATTAAAAACTGATGTGACACCGCCTAGTCTATTTTAGTACGTGTAGCTAGGGACCTCATCCTCGGCTTCGCCGGACCTTCTCCGCAGGAGAAGGGAAAAACTTAATCGCTTTGTGTTTTTGAGCTTCGCCTTTGGCGAATCTGGCGCAACGCAACTACTGCATCGTTTAGTACAACGAGATCAATTACACAGAATACCGTCACCCCGTCGAAGGACGGGGTTGGGCTTTACCTTTTGAACCAAGTCCAAGCCCGGCCTTCACCGGGATAACGAATTTGGAGCGTGTTATTCCTTATGAGCGCGCGATGCGACTATGGCGATTCATTTAAAATCACGCTGATCAGGTTCCTAGCCCCATGCTCAATTTGACTCGCGTCCCCTCATCTATCCCAACTCACTTCGTTCGATGGGCCTCTTTCTTTTCCCGTTGAAGAAACAGCAGAAGACGATTATCCACGTCTTTGAATTGCACCGCAATATCGCTAAGCTTTTATCTCGGACTTGCGAGGTTGTTATTAGGAGATTTGCCGAATTGAAAATATTATCAACCGCAATCATTCTGCTGATCAGTTTTGCCTCTCACGTGCAGGCGGCTTCGCTGCCGAGCTTCTGGTGCAGTTTTACGGAGCCGTTCATCACTATTTCTATTGCACGCAATGGCATTTATTTTGATGACAATGATCAGCGTATTGGCTTTGCGCGGCGTCCAACGGTTCAGAAACGTGGTGCTGAAATTGTGCTGTCTGGACGCTTGAAAGACGGTAGCGGTTTTACGCTCACCATCAGCAAGGATTCAGGGTCCGATGGTATGAGCGAATTTGACTATCCTTATGTGGGCAAGCTTAGCGGTGCGGCTTCCGTGATCGGCGGCTGTGTGCGAATGCCCGAAGGCACCCAGATACGGCGTGTGGTGGATGTGGCAAAAAATGATCAGCTCAACCTGCGGAGCCAACCAAATGCTTCAGCCAAAATTATAGGTGCGGCCTATGCAACAAGTTTTGTGTGGGCAAAACCTGTTGCGCTGAAAAAAGGCTGGGCGCGCGTTGCTGCAGTATTGCGCCCCAAAAATGAGCAGGGGCTTATTACTTTTGTTGAAGGCTGGGTGAATGCCAAATTTTTGGGGGCGGTGGATGGGAAGTAGACTTCCCTCTCTTGCTTGTTTTGCTTTGCAAAACAAGCTGCTCTCTCCCGCGAGGGGAGAGAGTTGCGTGGCGGGCTTTATGTTTGGCTTTCGATCAATCTTTCTGCCAAGCCCGCCATGCGTTCAGCTTCGACATTGGCGAAGGCGAAGCGGAGGTAGTTTTCTTGGGCGGGGCCGAACATCGAGCCGGGGAGGCAGAGGAGGTCGTTTTGTTGGGCGAGGCCCATGGCGACTGATTTTGAAGTCTCACCATTAAATGGGTGCTTCACATATGCGAAATAGGCGCCGCTGCCGATCAGTTGGTATTCCAAATTTGGTGTTTTGAAACTGGCGCGCATCGCATCCAAGCGCCCGCGCATCACGGCTTTCTTTTCGGATTTCCAATCATCAAGCGCAGTTAATCCAAACAACACGGCGCGTTGGGAAATTTGTGGGGGACAGACTGTCATGGTGTCGAGAACTTTTGCCACTTGATGCAGCACGTCTTTGCCCGCGATGATCGCACCGAGGCGGTATCCAGCAAGCGCGTAGATTTTTGAAAAGCTGTAAAGTTGAATCAAAGTGTTCTGCCATCCATCACGCGCCAATAAATTATGCGGCGGGGCGGGATCAGGCCTGAAATCTTTGTAGGTTTCATCCAGCATCAAAACGATGTTTGCGGCTTTGGCGACATCATAAAACTGACTGAGAATAGCGGGTGGATAAATGGCGCCTGTGGGATTGTTGGGCGAGCACAACACAATTGCGCGTGTGCGGCTATCAATCAACGATGCTGCAAGCTCTGGCAAGGGATGAGACACGCCGTCTGAAAATGCGGGGATCGCTCTGATCTCGATGCCCATCATCGTCAACCACATTTGATGATTGAAATAATAGGGCACGGGGATGATGACGTTATCGCCGGCCTTGGCGACCGACATGATGGCCGCCGCGAAGGCTTGATTGCAGCCTGTGGTGATGGCCACTTCTTGGGGCGCAATTTGTGCAGCGTAATCAGCGCTCATATGCGCGGCGTAAGCTTCACGCAGCGGCATGATGCCAAAAATGTCAGTGTAGCCGCCAGTTCCAGGTTGATGCGCGAGCCGTGCGATTTCATCTTGCAAAATCTCGGCGGGCGGATAGCTGGGCACGGCCTGGCACATGTTCAGAAGTTCGCGGTTTCCGGGCTCGGTCGTCACCCAGCTCATCGCCTCCGCGATGGGCGGAAATTCAACACGCGCAACCAAATCTGACATTACAACAGCCATAATCATTCCCTTGGATTGTTCAGTTGTTTAGGGCAAGATTGCGCTCATGAACAGCATGACAATCGAAACAATTCTCAAACAACGCGGCGCCTGGTTGAAAGCCACGCACGGCGACCCGAAAGTGGCGCAGGCCAACGCTGTGCTTTCACGCATGATTGCCGATAACTACACTTTGTTTGAAACCGTGCGCGATGCAATTTTCAGAGCCACGGATGATTATGTGAGACGCGTTGCCATTGCACCGCATGAACTGGATAGCGATGGCGTGGCGCTGCTTGAACAAATTGAAAAACACGCCATGGTTATCAGGGAACCGGGCGGCAATGCCATTTGTGAAACCAAAAGCAGACGCTATCTTTCAGGCGGCTGGCTTGAAGAATTGGCGTGGCTTGCGGCCATGGAAGCAGGGGCCGATGAAGCATTGTTTGGCCAGGTGATTGGCTGGAAGGTAAAAGAATTTTCGGGCGAAAACGAAATCGATCTCATTCTGCGTGAGGGCGATCGGTTGGGGTTTATGTCGTGCAAGGCGCTGCGTTCTGAACTTGATATTCAAGACCGCAAACACCGCAACCGGTTGATGGACGCTGTGCATGAGGCGGACAATTTGTGTGATCATTTCGGTCGGCCGGGTGAAAAAGTTGCTGTGTTGGTGACCACCGATCTTTTTGATGAAGTGAAGGCGGCACCGCGCTATAATGCATTGATGGGCAAGGCTGCTGTGCTTGATGTTGAAATTATTCCACTTGAGGGGATCAGCTGGGATAAACTGGTGGCAGCTGTGCAAACTTTATTTAACGTGGCGAAATGATGAAGAAGATTATTTTTTCAAAAACCGGTGGGCCTGAAGTTCTTGAACTTGTGGATTTTGAATTAGCGCCACCGGCCTCTGGTGAAGTGCGCATCAGGCATACGGCAATCGGGCTGAACTATATCGATACTTATTATCGCAGTGGGCTTTATCCAACTGCAATGCCAAGTGGCTTAGGCAACGAGGCAGCGGGTGTTATTGAGGAATTAGGGCAGGGCGTTAAAGGCTTCAAAGTGGGCGACCGCGTTGCCTATGGCTCTGGCCCAATGGGTGCTTATGCGCAGGCGCGAAACTTTCCGGCAAACCGATTGGTGAAATTGCCGAAAGCGATCAGCGATGAAACCGCAGCGGCAATGATGTTGAAGGGAATGACGGTGCGCTATCTGCTGCGTGCAACTTATAAGGTGAAACGTGGGCAAACGGTTTTGTTTCACGCGGCTGCTGGCGGCGTGGGTTTGATTTTTTCGCAGTGGGCCAAGGCGCTGGGTGTGAAAGTGATTGGCACTGTGGGCTCAGCCGAAAAAATGGAATTAGCTTTAGCCCATGGCTGCACGCATGTGATCAACAATCGCACCGAGGATGTGGCGGCGCGTGTGCGCGAGATCACAGGCGGCAAAGGCGTTCCGGTTGTTTATGACGGCGTGGGGCAGGCGACGTTGCAGGGATCGCTCGACAGCTTGTCAGTGCGCGGGCTGCTGGTGAGCTTCGGCAATGCCTCTGGGCCTGTGAAGGATTTTCAACTTGGGCAACTGGCGGCGAAGGGTTCGCTCTATGTGACCAGGCCAACCTTGTTCAGCTACATCATTACTGATGAAGAGTTTCAAGAAACGGCGGGCGATCTGGTTGAGATTGTTAAATCCGGAAAAGTGAAAATTCCGATCAATCAGCGTTATGCTTTGGCTGATGTTGCACAGGCCCACCGCGATCTTGAAAGTGGCAAGACCACGGGATCGACGGTTATTACGGTGTGAGGGAATCTTTTATTTGAACCAGCGTCACTCACGGCCCGTCATTCCGGCGAAAGCGGCAATCTCTGTTTGCGCTGCTCCGTAAATCAGATTCCCGCTTTCGCGGGAATGACGTATTTAAGAATATACAAAAATTTCTTGCTGGCAGTTCTCTAACTGCAGCTATCCATGCTTTTGGCGGCAAGCACATTCCAGTTCGAACCACAGCTGGTGGTCGAACAGAAGAAGTTCGCCAGCGACGTTGATGGAATAGCGTGAGCCAGATTGATCGATTGACCCGCAGCATCAGAAAGCGTGCTGACCACCATACCCACCAGGCGACCCTTGCCATCAAACACCGGCCCGCCGGACTCGCCGCGCTGGGTTCCCATATGCAGCACCATGGCATCAGGATAGCCGAACTTGCCATAAGCCACCGCCCGGCCGAAATGTTTGGCCTCGAGCGATCCTACGCGCGCCGTATCGCCTGAACCGTGCGGCTTTCCGAGCGTGTAGACCAAATCACCCTTGGCCAAGCAGCCAGGCGCTGCGGGTACGGCACTGCGGCCACTGAAACCACGCAGCTTGATCACAGCCATATCGTTGGTTGGATTAATGCCAGTGACAACGCCCGTATAAACGCGGCCATTGGCAGCGCGAGCAGAAACTTCATTGCCCTTGGCCACAGCCACATGCGCGGCGGTCATCACATAACCATCTTCACTGACAACAAATCCACTGCCCGAGGTGATGGCGGCTTTGTGCGTATCAACGCGAGTGGCACCACTTGAAGTGTCTGTTTCTGAAACTGTCAGCGTGACATAGGTTGGCCCCGTGCCCGGCAACAAATGCGCCACCGAAGCCGCAGCTTCCTGGCCCGCAGCCCCCGCAGGCTCAGCCTGTTGATCAACCGATATTGCCCGGCTTTCAACACCAACTTGATCAGCCGCGCAAGCAGACAAAAACACTGCCGCCATAGAAATCAGGCAATAATTCTTAATTTTCACGAACGAAGCACCCAGTCAATTTGTGCCAATCATTATGTGAAGATGATGACACTAACAAGGCAAATCGCAGCAACCTAGAATTCGGGGTATTCGAAATTCGCTTCTTTCAGCGCATCGAACAGAGGGCCCAAATGCCGCTCATATTTTCTCCAGCGGGCTTTGGATGAAGTATAGATTGGTTTGCGCACTTGGTCATTGCTGATGGTTCGAACAGTTCCAGCATTTTTAAAGAATTGCATGCAGTTTTCATCCCAAGGCAGACCGATAAAGTCGAGCATTTCCCTGACCATTTGTTCAGGATGAGTGACCAGCTGTTCGTAATGCAGTTCAAATATCTTGTCAGGGAAACTTTCTTTCCAATGCGCCATCAAGGCTTGCTTGGTTAGATATGCTTCCGCGTAAAGTTTTTGATCGAACGAGTATTCGTGAAATTGGCTCATGTGGTTTTGAAACGCAGAGATGAATGAATCAGCAGGATGCCTCTGGCAATGAATGAACTTCGCGTTCGGAAAACACAGATGTGTGAAACCCATCGAAAAATATTGCGTTGGAAGTTTATCAACCACACGCTTCGCCGAAGTTCCCGCAACAACATTGAGGAGTGTCAGCGTTTCCTCGGCGCGTGCCTTGAGTTCTCCGCCTTTTGCATTTTTCATCAAACGTTCAAAAACATTAGGGCCTTCATAATCGCGGCGAAATGCTTTCTCGAGTTTGTACATCCGTCCCATTTCACCAACACCAAATGCATCTGCATGGCTAGAAATGATTTGCTCGGTCAAAGTTGTCCCAGAGCGCGGCATTCCCGCGATGAACAATGGACGTTCTGAGTGGTGGCCTAAAGGTGCGATATCCTGCAATATAGGAGGAGTGTAGAATTCGGTGGTTTCCTTTAGTTCCTTATAGCCAATACTTTTTTCACCTTTAATTTCACGCAGCTCGCGCGACTTTGTCCAGAGATCAAAGGCTTGATCATAATCTTCTTCGTTTTCGTGGATATTTCCGAGTGAAAGTAACATACTAGAACGATCAAGGACGCTTAATTTTGGGTCTGAAAGTGCAGTGTTTAAAGCCAGCGCGATTTCACTACCGATTGTAAATTTGCCCATTTCACTCCTCGTTATAAGGGCGCCATATTCGTATTCTTTTTTTAATGCTCCCATTTGAATTAAGACTTCATCGGCCTGTTTTTTTGCACCGATTGTATTGAGGCATCTGGCGTAGTTTTTTAGAAGTGTGGCTCTTTGGTAATCTTCTGGCTCCAATTCAATAGCTGTTTTGTAATGCAGAATTGCAGCTTTTCCATCACCCATTTCCATTAGAAAATCTGCCATTGCCCAATGTGCCAGCATGCTTTTCGGAAGTCTGATCACAGCTTGCCGGAGCAGCGGCGCTGCAAACTCATACAGTTGAAAATCTAGATATAGCCGGCCCAATAAAAATATGTAGTCGGGATTTTCTGGCCGCAGAATATTCGCCTTCTCAGCATGCTCAATCGCAGCAGCTCTTTTACCATTTCTGACCAAAGCTCTACCATATTCAAAGTTGGCCTGAGCATCGTTCGGATATGCTTGATAGAAGCTTGTCGCAGCTCTAAGCGCACCGTCGTTTGACCCATCTTCGACCTGAGATCGAGCAAATTTCGACATTTTTGCGTAAGCTGGGTCTAAGGCCTTTTTAAATGCAAAGCTCATGTGGGGTTAGATTTCACTTTCTGTAGAATTATTCCGTCTCAATCTTCCTGAAACTTTGTGTTGTCAACGGATAATGCCACAAAACAATGTAACGCTAAAGACAAGAAAAAACGGCCCGCCTAAGCGGGCCGTTCTGAGTAAGATATTCGCTAAGATTAGAAGCGGAATACAGTTACGAGGTCAGCAGAGAAAGAGCTTGTAGGATCTACGCTGTTCTTGATCCATTCGCCTTCAAGACCAATAGTCAATTGGCTTACTGGCTCGTAATATACGCCAGCAAGAATTGCATCTTGATCGTTAGCTGTTGCATCGAAACGAGCATGGCCATAGGCCAATTCCAAGTGAGCTTGATCGCTCAAGTTGAGGCTGCCCAAGATGCTGGCTTTCCAACCATTGTCGTTAACAGCTTCGTCAGAGAAAATGGTGGCGTTAGCAGAAATTTTGCCAACATCGCCAAGTCCAAAACCAACGCCTGCGCTCAGAGCATAGCTAGCTTCCGGACCAACCAAAAGGCTGGTTGGCTCATAAGCACCCGATACAGCAGCATTGAACATGTCGCCTGTGTAGCTCACTTTAGCTGCAAAAGCCAAAGTGTTGGTGCTTGGGATACCGCCTGTGCTGTAACCATCTTCAACAGCAATCGCTACGCTCATTGGGCCTGAAGCGTAAGTCAAGCGCATTTGAGCAACGTCGCCGTTCAAAGCTGTGCCTTGGCTAGCATTGTCTGTGTAGTAGCAAGAGCAAGCGCCATCATAACCATAACCAATGGCTGAGAGCGAACCGTTGAAACCACCGGCCAAAGTCAGGTCTGGAGTCATTTTCCACCAGCCCCATGCGTTGCTGATTTCAGCAGCAGCATTGTTGCCAACCGAAGCGTTTGAACCGTTCCAGTTGCCGCGAACGGACATTTGTGCACCAACTTCACCAACAGCAGTGTCAGTTTTGCCTACAACGTTGATTTGGCCACGAGCCTTAACGTCTAAGAAAATCTGATCGTCAGCTGGAATAGAAGCAGCACCAGCATTGCCAGGTACAGGAGCAACAGCTGGGATCAAAGGCGTGTCAACACCATCAGCATAAACCAAAGCAGCGCGAGCAAAGCCCGACCATTGGATTACAGTCGATGCAGGAGCATCAGCTGTTGGAACGATGGCGATTGTTGTTACGTCGCGGCCTACGCTGCCTACGCCTGGAACAACGATAGCTGGTTGTTGGCTAACAGTTACGAGCTGGAAGCCAGCTGGAACTGAAGTTTGTGCTTCGTTAGCAGCAACCTTGGCAGACAGAGCAGCGATCTCAGCTTTGAGAGCAGCGATGTCTGAAGTTGTGCTAGCTTGAGCGCTAACCGAAACTGCAGCAAATGCTACTGTTCCGAGAAGTGCGAACTTAATTGTATTCATATTGTATTCTCCCAAGTGATTGGAGTTTAAATTAGCCCCCCGGTCCCCTGCAAATGAGTGGCGGGCAATGCACGAGTCGCCGTGCACACAAATGCTTTCTCGTCGCTTCCAGTGGCTAGGTCAACGCTTAAGCCGATGAACAATTAAGTTTTTAAACATCTGTGGCAGTGCAGCCACAGTTGTGTTTGCCAATAGTTCCGTTTCTTAATCAATGGTTAACGGCGGGGCGCCGGAATCTGCTAAGAATCAACTAGCCAAGCAATCCTAAGATGTGATAACGGGGCATTAACGACATGTCTTAAAACAAAATTTTTGAGATTCGGCAGTAGAAAACGGGGACTTTTTTCGCATGTATAAATGGCAACCATCCAGGTGGATTCAATTAACATCAGTGGGCGCATTGCTGCCCTTCTTAGGTGCCGCCGCAATTCAAACCAACTTTATGGTAAAGGATGTAACTGACCGCGCCACCGTGGCCGCAGCAGGCCCCAAGGTTGAGTTTGATGGCCGCGATGCTAAACTCTCTGGAGAGGTGCAAAGTCTGGAAGCGCTCGATGCCGCAAAGAACAATGTTGCAGCAACATATGGCGTGCGCCTTGTCGATGTGTCGAATGTGAAAATCGTCCCACCGGCACCGCCCCCGGCACCTGAGCCTGTGACCTTAGCAGCGCCGACCGTTGATCCCATCACAACGGCAGAAGCCCAGCCGATGATCACGGGCACGTGGCCAGAAGGCCCTGCCAAAACACTGGAAGTGACTGCCGCTGGCAAGACTTATGCTTTGGGCAAAGACCCTGAGCTTACATCAAGTGCAGGCAAATGGATGCTGATGCCTTCAGCGCCAATGCCTGCTGGCTCTTATGATGTAACTGCAATGATTTCTGATGGTGGCAAAGCCATGGCTTCCACTGCCGCGCCAGCAAAAGTGGTTATCGAACCGCCGAAAGTTGTTGAGGCCGCAAAGCCTGTTGAAGCGCCAAAGATTGTTGAAACGCCAAAGCCAGCACCGTTGAAAGAGCCAACAGTGACATCAGTAACCACAAATAATGCCCAACCTGAAATCAAAGGCACTTATCCAACAGAAGCTGCAAAGCTGACAGTGGACTTGGGTTCCTCAACTTATGTTTTGGGCAATTCACCAGAAATTACCGCTGATGCAACGGGCAACTGGACGTTAAAACCAGCTGCTGCGTTGCCCGATGGCGAAATCAAAGTGACCGCCAAAGTCGAAGACTCCGCAGGGGCCGTTTCTTCAACATCGGCACCTACACCAATCGTGATTGACACCAAGCCACCAGCTGCACCAGAGCTGAGCTTGCCTGCTGGCCCCGATGCCGTTTGGCCTTACGCGATCACCGGCAAATGGGACGAAGCTCCCGGCAACACACTGGCCATCGATCTCAATAGCAAGTCTTATGCATTGGGCAAAGATAGCGAGTTGATTTCCGACGGAAAAGGCGTGTTTACATTTGTTCCCACCGAGCAATTGCCACCCGGCAAATATGACTTGAATCTGGTTGAAACTGACGCTGTTGGGAACGAGACAAAGCTGACACAAAAAGACGCAATCATCGTCGCGCCGCCTCCACCACCGCCACCTCCTGCACCGGTTTTGACAGCGCCAACCATTGATCCGGTGACTGCTGATAAAGCAACTCCGACAATCACAGGCACTTGGGCGGCCGGAATTGCAAAAGGTCTGACCGTTGCAGTGGGCGGAGTTACGCACAAGCTTGGAACAGACTTTGATCTGCTTTCCGACGCGAGCGGAAAATGGACGCTGACACCAAATGCCGAATTGCCCAATGGAACCTATGATGTGGTGGCCACAGTTTTGGGCGCTGACGGCAATTCGTTGACAGACTCAACCAAGGACGAGCTGACTGTAAACGTGGCTCTACCTCCACCACCGCCGCCACCAGCACCAAAACCAGAGCCAGTTGTTGCTTTGACTGCACCAACTGTTGAAACCGCAACGTCTGATTCTGATCACCCCACAGTCAAGGGAACTTGGGCAGCTGGCGTTGCAAAAACGCTGACGGTTGATCTTGATGGTGTGAAGCACAAACTGGGCACTGATTTTGACTTGCTGACGGACTCAAATGGCAAGTGGACACTGACACCAAAAGCTCCCGTTGTGAACGGAACTTATGATGTTGTGGCCACTGTGACAGACGGCGATAAGCAATCCGTATCGGATGTAACCAAGGGCGAATTGACGGTTGCAGTTGCGCCACCGCCACCGCCGCCACCTCCTGCGCAGCCTTATGATTGCGAAGCGACCTTGGCCCGCATTGCTGCTGTGTTCCCAGTACGTTTTGATACAGATAAAGATGATCTGCATGCGCCTTTTGACCTTTCAGTCAATCAATATGCTGCACTTCTCAAGGATCCTCGTTGCACGATATTGAAAATGCAAGTTGCAGGACATGCAGATGAACGTGGCTCGGAAATCTATAACCAAAACTTGAGTGAACGGCGTGCTCAGACTGTATTGGATGCTTTGAAAACTGCTGGTATTGATGGAACAAGATTGAGTTCAGTTGGCTTCAGCAAAGATAAGCCGATTGATCCATCACACACCGCAGATGCGCACCGCAAAAACCGCCGCGCTGAATTTATCGTCGTGAAATAAGGGGAACTCACATGAATGAATTTTTGAATTTTCATAATACTCAGTTTATCTTTGAACAAAACTGGATTTGGTTGGCCGCTGCATTTCTGGTTGGTGCATGGGTTGGTTTCACCTATTGCATTCCGTCGAAGTCTTCGAAGTAGGGAACCCAGAAAATGACACATTATCTTATCGAATTAGCACTTTGGGTTTTAGGATTTTATTTTCTCGGTTGCTTGTTGGGCTGGGCCGTCCGCAACTTGTTTGGCCGTGCTGAACAACCAGTTGCTGCACCGCACAAAGTAGTTGCAACACCTGCACCTGCTTATGTTCCCCCACCTGCACCGATAGCAAAACCATTGCCTGTCGCAGCACCAGCGCCAGTGGTTGCAGCACCAATGGCTCCAAGACCTGCTCCAGTGCCGGTAGCAGCACCAGCTCCTGTAGCTGAGCCCACAATTGCCACTGGCAAAATGGAACGTCCAAAGGGCCTCTCAGCCGCACGCGGTGGCAAAGCCGATGATTTGCAACGCATCAGCGGCATTGGTCCAAAGAACGAAGCCATCCTGCACAATCTGGGTTTCTTCCACTTTGACCAAATTGCGGAATGGACTGCCACACAAGTGGCATGGGTAGATGATCACCTGCGCTTTGGCGGCCGCATCAAGCGTGAAGAGTGGATCAAACAGGCTGGCCTGTTGGCCGCTGGCAAAGAAGCCGAATTTACGAAACAATACGGAACGGGTGGCTTGCGCAATGCCAAAGGCCAAACCCTTTCAGGAACGCGCACGCGCAAATAGTATCTATCCGTACGCTAATCACGAACGTCATGCCCGCGAAAGCGGGCATCTGCGTTTTGCCGTAAAGTAAACAGAGATTCCCGCCTGCGCGGGAATGACGTAAGATTTGTGTATTTGAACCAGCTCAATATTTTTAGTTACAAGACGTGAGCAAAGCGCCAATTGAACCACCCTCGCAGGTAGGCCCACGCGGCAATGAACTCATGCTCGCCACTGTAATCTCATCTGGCGTGCCGCGTTTCAAATCTGCTGTCATTGGTCGAACCGATTGGGGCGCAAGACGTGAACGATATACATGCACATTCTGCATGACTTTTTGCACATATTGCCGTGTTTCATTAAACGGAATACACTCCACCCAATCAACCGGATCGACTTGACCGCCACGTGGATCACCATATTCTGCAACCCATTCACGCGAACGGCGAGGACCCGCATTGTAAGCAACCAGTGTGAGAACGTAGGAGCCGCTAAAGTCTTCAACCAAGTCCGCAAGATGTGCAGCGCCAAGCTTCACATTGTAAGCAGGATCAGATTTCAAACTGCCGGGATTAAACGCAACGCGGTATTGCCGCGCAACCAACCTTGCTGTGCCAGGCATCAATTGCATCAAGCCTTGCGCACCAACTGAACTTCCTGCATTTGGATCGAACTCGCTTTCTTGACGCGACAAAGCAAACACAAGAGACTTTTCAATCGGTTTCCCAATCTGCGCCCAATTTGGAAGGCCACGCAATGGATAAGACCACGAGTCAATATCAATGCCGCGTTGTCCCGCAGCCTTTGCTAATCGCAGTGCCCAAGATGTGCCTGCTGTATTCTGTACAATCGCAGCTACAGCATTCATTTCATCAGCGTTTTTAAAACGTCCTGACAAAGCCCACAGAAAAATATTGAGCTCATTTTTCGGGCCAGCCTGCGACATCATGCGAAACGCGCGAACCACTTCATCTTGTTCCACGCGTGCCTGCGCCGCAGGAGATGCGGTGCCACTATTGATCGACTCTGGCCGATTGCCAAGTCCAATTTGCTCACGTGCCAATTGCCCATAATAAACCGTCGAATATTGCGCTGCGTCTTTGAATGCGAGTTGCGCGGTGGCTTTATCACCCATCGCCAGATAACTGCGCCCAATCCAATAAGCGGCCTTGGCTTTATCGGTGCGGCTCTCAGCCAGATCTTGCAACTTAACAAAATGCCTCATGCCAATATCAGGTTTCTTCAAATAGCGAAGTGCCACCCAGCCCGACATAAATTCAGCCTCGAGCGCGCCATCACCTTTTGCCTGGCCATGGTTATGGGCAATTTGGTAAGCAGCATTCCAACTGTCTGAATGGTTGGGGCCAACAGAATGCAAAGTAACTATTTTGCGTTCCATCCACCAAGCTTCAGCATCAACCATTGTTGAAGGATCACCAGACACAGTCGCTAAGATCGCGCGGGCTTTGCCATATTGTTCTTTCTTCCGGTAGAAACGCGTCAATGCATATTTCATTCCCATGTCGCCACGGGCGGCAATGGCAAGGCTATCATATTTTTTGTCAGCACCATTCTGGAAACTGATCAAACTCGCGGCGACCTTACCGGCATTCACAAAATCTCCGCCCAATCGCTGAGCATTTCGAATGGCTGCATTTGGAGATTGCGCCAGAACTAATCTGGAGAACCGATAACGATGATCTGAATTGCTCAGCTTTGAACCAAATTCACCAAGAATCTTTTGTTCGAGTTGCGCATCAACATCAGTATTGCCCCAGGCTTTGCGCAGCCAAATTTTTCCTTTGGCACTATCACCTGAAGAAAAATGTGCGCGCGCCAATGCTAACATTCCATAAGGCGTTGCTGGAACCCGGCTATTAAAATATGAAATGACAACAGGTGCATTTTCGGCGTTTTCATAAAGTGCCTGTTCGGCACGCTTCAACAATGTTTCTGTCAAAGGCCAATTCGGCGCAGCGTCGAGAAAATTATGGATTCGCGCATAACCCGCTTGTGCCCCATGATCACGCAGAAACAAAAGCTCAACCAGTTTTACGGCGGCTTGGTCTCCAGATTGGGTCGCAAGTGAACCCGCTCCCAAAAAATCGCCAGTCAGTGCAACTCTAATTGCCTGAACCGCCAATCCTGATGGCATGGATGATGCGGGCGTCGACATTGGCACAGCAAGCAAGGCCGCACTGCAAACAACGCCGCTCAAAAACTTACGCCGGGAAACCATATTCATCATTATGCACTGACCAACTTACTAAAAAATTCAACTGAGCCAGCCCGCTAAATAACAATTCAGACGGAGTTTCGACCAAAAACAGTCGGGCTCCTGTCTTGCTGTTGGGCAGCTGGCAGACTATGGTGCCGCTCCTTGTGGGGCTCGGCCAAACCAGCAACATAGGTAAACATGGTTTCTAACTTCTTACTTT
>CAXTKH010000061.1:0-20772 GCA_964244815.1 uncultured Aestuariivirga sp.
CGATCGAAGCGTGGGCGAAGGCGCTCTGCTTGGTGCAGGTCTCGGTGGCCTTTTCGGGGGCGTAACTGGCAATGGTGCCGGTAGCAACATTGTGACCGGTGTTATCGCTGGCGGCGTTGGTGGTGCAGTGGTTGGCGGTATCTCCGGCAACGGCAAAAAGGCGCGCGTTTATCGTGCTGCCTATTATGATTGCATGAACAACTACTAATTTTAGCTTTAGATGAAGTTTACGCCAGTCGGGATAATCGGCTGGCGTTTTTTTGCGAAATTGAGCAGCTAGACTTAACCCAGCTTTAAGCCTGTGCTGGTCTAATCCCGGCATCGTCAAAAGTGGCAGCGTTGGGCAGTTCATGGATTTTATTTCAGAAATACTAAGTTATTTGCTTTTTCCGCTGGTGTTCATCATTCAGCCAACAACTCAATATTATTGGCCAACTTATTTGGCAGCGGGTGCTACAGCAATTGTTGCATTCAAATTGATGAGGCGCAGGAAGTGGACATTCAAAAAGGCGCTTATACTTGTTGTACCAGCAAAATTGTTGTCACATAAATCGACCAAGCTTGATGTAAAGCTTATGTTTGTTGGCTTTTATTACATTTTACTTCAAGGCCTCGCCGTCAGCAGCTTGACATGGCTAAGCGTCCAATCCGTTGGAAAATTACTGACCACTGTTTTTGGCCAACCATCTGCCAATTTTGGTCCAAGCTATTTGATCACTGCAATAACAATGGTTCTCGTGTTCGTTGCTGTCGAATTTGGTTATTGGCTTTCGCATCTCTTGATGCATAAAATTCCTGTTTTGTGGGAGTTTCATAAAGTGCATCATTCTGCAGAAGTTTTAACGCCGCTTACAGAGTGGCGCCAACATCCAGTCGAATTGGCGATTTTTCCAGCATTGGTATCACTCGCCGTTTGGTTCGTGCAAGGTCCAATCATATGGTATTTTGGTGCGAGCAGCCAGATCATCGATCCGGTGAAGGCAAATCTTATTTCAATGGCATTTTGGTTCACTATTCTCCATCTCCGCCACTCTGAACTTCCATTTTACGCAACCGGTATTTTGGGTAAATTGATTCAAGCGCCAGCGCATCACCAAGTTCACCACTCGACCAACCCAAAACATTTCGACAAGAATTTGGGCTATTGCCTTTCGATTTGGGACTGGGCTTTTGGCACTCTCTATGTCCCCAAGAAAGGTGAGAAGTTCTCTTATGGGCTAGGCCATGAAGACACCACGCTCGAAACGGCAATTGGCAGCATGCTGGCACCAATTAGTCGCGCAGGGGGCATTATCTTGCGCAAATTCAAGATCATAAAAACGAACAGTGCCTAGATAAAGCCACATCCTGACTATTGCTTCTGAAATTGTATCTTGACCGCTCAAGAAATTGGCGCTCAACTATGATCAAGCTGTAAAGTATCAGCGATCCATAGCTACAATGCCGCCTCGGCGTGCTCAGGGAGTTGAAATCAATGAAATTTTTGAAACCACTTATATTGGCCAGCGTGTTTGGACTTTCTGCTGTCGCAGCCAGTGCAGCAACACTTGATGATGTAAAAGCCAAGGGCTTTATTCAATGTGGCTCCAATCCCGGTTTGACGGGGTTCGGTGTTCCTGATGATCAAGGCAACTGGACGGGCTTTGACGTGGACTTCTGCCGCGCCATTGCTGCCGCAGTATTTGGCGATCCAACCAAGGTAAAGTTTTCGCCACTTAATGCCAAGGAGCGCTTCACTGCACTTCAATCTGGTGCCATCGACGTGCTCTCGCGCAATTCGACCTGGACCATGAGCCGCGATACCACACTAGGTCTCACATTCGCAGCGGTCACCTATTACGATGGCCAAGGCTTTATGGTGCCAAACAAACTCAATGTGAAGTCTGCAAAGGAATTGAACGGCGCGTCGGTATGTGTACAAACTGGAACGACAACTGAATTGAATTTGGCAGATTATTTCAAAGCCAATAAGATGGAGTACAAAGTTGTAGCTTTTGAAAAGAACGAAGAAGTATTGAAAGCCTATCAGGAAGGCCGCTGTGATGTTTATTCCACCGACCAATCCGGCCTTTATGCGGAAGTTTTGAAGTTCACAAACCCGGCTGATCACATGGTATTACCCGAGATCATTTCAAAAGAACCACTAGGGCCAGTCGTGCGCCAAGGTGATGCGCAATGGTTCAACATCGTGAAGTGGGTGCACGGTGCCATGGTAAATGCTGAAGAGTTCGGTGTGACGTCAAAGAATGTCGACGAAATGAAAACTTCAACCAATCCGGAAATCCAACGTCTGCTCTCTGTCAAAGTGAAAAACCCTGACGGCACCGACGCTGACAATGATTTCGGCAAAGGCTTGGGCCTTGGGCCGGATTGGGCCTACAACATTGTGAAGATGGTCGGCAATTATGGCGAGGTGTTTGACAAGAACCTTGCGCAGCTAAAGATCGCTCGTGGTAAGAATGCATTGTGGAATCAGGGTGGTCTGCAATTTGCAGCACCGATCCGTTAATGAATTGAAGTGAGGCCCGGTGCTGCAAAGTTTCGGGCCTCTTCATTTCTATGACCCAGCAAATAGACGATAAACGTTATTCTTCTGCCGCACCCAACAGGAGTGGCAAGGAGTTGCTTCACAGTCCGAAGCTTCGGGGGATCGCTAGTCAGATTATTGTTCTGACGGTCTTAGCAGCGGGCCTTTATTGGATTATTGCCAATACCCAGGCAAATCTTGTGAAACTCAATCAGAACTTTGGATTTGATTTTCTAGGGCGTGCTGCGGGGTTTGATCTTTCAACCTCACTCATCGAGTATAGCTCGAATTCGACTTTTGCACGCTCATTGCTCGTTGGATTTTTTAACACAGCACTTGTTTCTGTTCTCGGTATTGTCTTCGCCACCATTATTGGTTTCATCGTAGGCGTGATGCGGTTGTCGAAGAATTTGGTAGTTTCATCAGCAGCAACAATTTACATTGAAATTGTACGAAATATTCCGCTGCTACTGCAAATTTTCATTTGGTACGCTCTAGTCTTGAAACCATTGCCTGGCCCTAAGCAAGCCATCAATGTTTTCGATACAGTTTTCATCAGTAATCGCGGCGTTATTGCGCCTCATGCAACATTCGGAGAAGGCGGTTGGATTTCTGCAATTCTGCTTATTGCGGCATTGGTTGGCACCTGGGTATTCAGGCGATGGTCTTGGAGGCGGCAGGAGGCCACCGGTAAGATTCTTCCGGTGTGGTTGATATCTATTCCGATTATCATTTTCGCACCGATTTTTGGATTGCTGATCGCAGGCTGGCCGTTGACATGGGACTATCCAATACTAGCCGGGTTCAATTTCAAAGGCGGCATGACTTTGGTGCCCGAATTCATCGCGCTATTTCTGGCACTCGTTATCTACACAGCAACCTTCATCGCAGAAATCGTTCGCTCCGGCATCAACGCCATCAGCCATGGGCAATCGGAAGCCTCACAAGCTCTGGGTCTCGATAGTGCAAAGACACTGCGGCTGGTAGTGATCCCGCAAGCCATGCGCATAATCATTCCGCCGCTTACCAGCCAATATCTGAACCTGACCAAAAACTCATCTCTTGCTGTTGCTGTTGGATACCCGGATCTTATGTATACCGCAGGTACGGTAAACAACCAATCAGGCAAGGCTATTGAAGTATATTCGATTGCATTAATAGTCTATCTCACGACCAGCCTTGTGACTTCACTATCCATGAATTGGTTTAACGCCCGTATGAAGCTGGTGGAGCGCTAAGATGCTTGGCTTTGTTCGCACGATAGATGCACCTCAGTTGTCGCCACCTGCTGGTGAAGTAGGATTGATTTACACGCTTCGTCACCGTGTTTTTAACTCAGTATCGGGCGGGTTATTAGCGGTGATTATTGCGGTACTTTTGTTTTGGACGGCCTGGACCATCTTCGACTGGGCTCTTTTCCGCGGCGTGTGGACAGCGCCTGACCGCGAATTGTGCAACGTTCAAGGGGCAGGGGCCTGTTGGCCATTTATAAAAGCGCGTTCACTTCAATGGGTCTATGGTTTTTACCCGAGTGCTGAGCGCTGGCGGGTCAATCTTGTTTATCTTATTGGAGTTGTATCACTTGCAGGTCTCATGATTCCTCCAATTCCATTTAAAGCTTGGAATGCACTGTTCTTCTTTTTGATCTATCCCGTCATTTCATTTTTCTTATTGTTAGGCGGAAGATTTGGACTGCCGTTGGTCGAGACAGACCAATGGGGAGGCCTTCTCGTAACACTTGTGCTGTCGGTCACGGCAATTGTAGTATCAGCACCACTCGGTATTCTCTTGGCACTGGGACGGCGCTCTTCAATGCCAATCGTGAGTTTGTTATCTACAATTTTTATCGAAACTGTTCGCGGTGTACCACTTGTGTTGGTGCTGTTTATGGCAGCCAATATGTTTCCGTTGTTCATGCCACCAGGCGTAAACCCGGATAAGTTACTCAAAGCAATCGTCGGCACCTCACTGTTTGCCTCTGCTTATATGGCTGAAATCATACGCGGTGGTTTGCAAGCCATTCCAAAAGGTCAATATGAGGGTGCATATGCTGTGGGCCTGTCCTATTGGAAATCCATGGGTCTAATCATCATGCCTCAAGCGTTGAAAGTGGTAATCCCGTCCATCGTCAACAATTTCATCAGCCTCTTCAAGGATACCAGTCTGGTTACAGTCGTCGGTTTGTTCGATTTGCTCGGCATAGTTCAAGCTGGCTTCAACGATCCAAAATGGGCATCAGCGCAAACCAGCAATACTGGCTATTTCGCACTTGCTGCTATCTATTGGGCGTTCTGTTTTTCCATGTCGCGCTATTCACGGTTCATTGAGCGCAAACTCAATACGGGTTACACGAGGTAAGTATGGCAGATCATTCCGCAATTATCATGAAATCTGTCAACAAATGGTATGGCCCATTTCATGTTCTGCGCGATATCAATTTAGACGTGAAAGTTGGCGAACGTATCTTTATCTGCGGGCCATCAGGGTCTGGAAAATCGACATTGATCCGCTGCATCAACCGTCTTGAGGAACATCAGCAGGGTGACATCGTGGTTGATGGTATTCCGCTCACCGGCAATCTCAAAAACATTGATGACGTACGCCGCGAAGTTGGGATGGTGTTTCAACACTTCAATCTGTTTCCGCATCTAACAGTTTTGGAAAATTGTACTTTGGCTCCGATCTGGGTGCGCAAACAACCCAAAGCGCAGGCAGAGGAGAACGCAATGAAATTTTTGACTCGTGTGAAAATCCCTGAACAAGCGCTTAAATATCCAGGCCAGCTTTCAGGCGGTCAGCAACAACGCGTGGCCATCGCCCGCGCACTCTGCATGAATCCCAAGATCATGCTGTTTGACGAACCGACATCAGCGCTTGATCCTGAAATGATCAAAGAAGTTTTAGACGTAATGGTTGATCTCGCTGAAGGCGGCATGACCATGCTTTGCGTAACACACGAAATGGCCTTTGCCAGACAAGTGGCAGACAGGGTTATCTTTATGGATGAAGGTCAGATTGTTGAAGAGAATGAACCTGAAGAATTTTTCAAAAATCCAAAGAGCCCACGAACGAAATTGTTTCTCGAGCAGATTTTGCACTAATAAAAAAGGCCGGAGTTTCCCCCGGCCTTTTCAGTTCAAAAATAGCGAAAAATTTAGCAACTATAATACATATCAAACTCAACCGGATGCGGTGTCATGCGGTAGCGGTCTTGTTCTTCTTGTTTCAGGTCGAGATAGCTTTCGATCTGATCCTTGGTGAACACGCCGCCTTTGAGCAGGAAGTCATGATCGGCTTTGAGTGAGTCAATGGCTTCTTGCAGTGATCCACACACGGTTGGAACCTTAGCAAGTTCTGCAGGTGGCAGATCATACAAGTTCTTGTCCATGGCTGGGCCGGGGTGGATCTTGTTCAAGATGCCGTCAAGACCAGCCATCACAACTGATGCGAAGCACAGATAGGGGTTGGCTGTTGGATCAGGGAAGCGCACTTCAACACGCTTGGCTTTCGGGTTCGATGTGAACGGAATGCGGCAAGAGGCTGAGCGGTTGCGCGATGAATAGGCGAGCAACACTGGGGCTTCATAACCTGGCACCAAACGTTTGTACGAGTTTGTTGATGGGTTGGTAAAAGCGTTCAAAGCCTTGGCATGTTTGATCACGCCGCCGATGAAATAAAGGCAGAGTTCCGAGAGATCAGCATATTGATTGCCAGCCATTTGCGGCTTGCCGTCCTTCCAGATCGAGAAATGGCAATGCATGCCAGAACCGTTATCGCCCATGATGGGCTTGGGCATGAAGGTTGCAGTTTTGCCATAAGCATGGGCCACATTGTGGATCACATATTTGTAAATCTGCATATGGTCAGCAGCCATGGTGAGCGGTTGGAACTTTGTTCCAAGCTCGTGCTGCGATGATGCAACTTCATGGTGATGCTTTTCAACTGCAAGGCCCATTTCGCCCATGACTGAAAGCATTTCGCCGCGCATATCTTGTGCGGAGTCCATCGGGTTCATCGGGAAGTAACCGCCCTTGGTGCGCATGCGGTGGCCCATATTGCCGCCTTCATAATCACGATCCGAATTGGTTGGCAGTTCGATGCCATCGAGCTTGAAGCCCGTGTTGTATGGTGAAGTTGCAAACTTCACGTCATCGAAAATGAAGAATTCAGCTTCAGGGCCAACGAAGATTGTATCGCCCAGATTTGTTGACTTCAGATAAGATTCCAAACGTTTGGCAATGCCGCGTGGATCGCGATCATATCCTTGGCCTGTGCCTGGATCGATGATGTCGCAGAAAACTGCCATTGTTGTTTGAGCATAGAAAGGATCCATGTGAATGGATGTTGCATCTGGCATCAAGATCATGTCGGATTCGTTGATGGCCTTCCAGCCGGCGATGGACGAACCGTCAAACATCAGGCCTTCTGTCCAGGCATCTTCATGCATCTGGCTTACATCCATGGTCAGATGTTGCATCTTGCCGCGCGGATCAGTGAAGCGGAGGTCAACGTATTTGACGTCCTTGTCCTTGATCATCTGCAATGCGGCTTTAATTGGGCTCGTTTCTTTTGCCATGAAAGTATCCTCTAATTGGCTTCATTTATTGTTAGAATTCTTAAAGCGCGTCGTTGCCTGACTCACTGGTGCGAATGCGGATAGCCTGTTCAACGCTGGAAATAAAGATTTTCCCGTCGCCGATGCGGCCTGTATAAGCAGCTTTTTTGATGGCTTCGATGGCTTTTTCAACCAAATCATCGGCAACCACGATTTCAAGCTTCACTTTGGGCAAAAAATCCACAACATATTCAGCGCCGCGATAAAGCTCGGTGTGGCCCTTTTGCCGGCCAAAACCTTTGGCTTCGGTTACCGTTATGCCTTGAATACCCACTTCTTGCAGGGCTTCCTTGACTTCATCAAGCTTAAACGGCTTGATAATGGCTTCGATTTTTTTCATGGAGTGTTTGGCCTTTGCTGCTGTCTATGCGCCTTTGCACGGTTTGTGCCAATTGCGTGGTGAACAATATCAATGGCTTATACTGGAGCTTAAAGACGGTTTAAATGATTTTGTTTATTATTTAGGCAATGTGAGCAAAAAATGGGCAAAGTTTTAGGAATTGCAATAAGAGATAAGTCACGCGCACCGATGGAGAAGTTGGAAACAGCGTCAATTACAGTTGATTTTGGGCTGGCCGGTGATTGTAAAGGGAGCAAATTCCCTGAGCGGCAGATCACCATACTTGCCATAGAAGACTGGAGAATCGCGCTGACATTATTGGGTGACGTGGATCTGGATTGGACTGTCAGGCGCGCCAATGTATTGTCGAGCGGAATCAAGCTACCCAGAGGTAGAGGATCGCAGATCGCAATTGGCAGTGTCGTCGTTGAGGTGCGAGAGCAAACATCGCCGTGCCAGCAAATGGAGAACGCACACGCGGGTTTACGTAAAGCTCTATCTGGCGATTGGCGCGGCGGGGTGAGTTGCCGCGTAGTGAGCGGTGGCGAGATCAAGATTGGCGACAACATAGAAACAATTGTGGAGTTTCCAGAAATAATTATTCGATTGCCGTGATCTTTCCATACACTTCAATGTCGTCTACTAAGCCTCCAAATCAAATTCTGAGGAGCGCCCATCATGGCCAAAGTTTCCGCCAAAAAACATAAAATTGCATTGTTGACTGCAGGTGGCCTTGCACCATGTCTTTCTGCTGCTGTGGGTGGCTTGATCAATGAATATTCCAAGAAGCTCCCAAAGGCCGAGATCATTGGATACCGCAATGGCTATATGGGATTGCTCAAGGGCTGGGCTGTTAAGGTAACGCCTGCCGCGCGCCGCAATGCTCTGACATTGTTGCAACATGGCGGTTCACCAATCGGCAACAGCCGCGTGAAGTTGACCAATATGAAAGACTGCGTAAAACGCGGCCTGACCCAAGAGGGCCAAAACCCGTTGCATGTTGCAGCCGAGCAATTGGTAAAAGACGGCATCACAATTTTGCACACCATCGGTGGCGACGACACGAACACCACAGCGGCAGATTTGGCTGCATATCTGGCGACCAACAACTACAACTTAACAGTCGTTGGTTTGCCTAAGACTATCGATAACGATGTAATTCCAATCAAGCAAACTCTAGGCGCTGTAACGGCGGCAGAGCAGGGCGCAATCTTTTTTGAGAACTGCGTCAACGAGCAAAGCACTAATCCGCGCATGCTATTGATCCATGAAGTGATGGGGCGCAATTGTGGTTGGTTGACGGCTGCTACGGCAGAAACTTATCGCAAGCGGTTGAAGAAACAGAAATTCGTTCCCGATCTCAATCTTTCAATGGCGCATAAAGATATTGATGCGGTTTATGTCCCGGAAATTGCAATTGATTTGGAGGCAGAAGCCAAGCGCCTCAAAAAAATAATGGACAGAAAAGACTGTGTCACAATTTTCTTGTCTGAAGGTGCAGGTGTCAATGACATCGTAGCCGAAATGGCGGCGCGCGGCGAAGAGGCTGAACGTGATGCTTTCGGCCATGTGAAGATCGACAAAATTAATCCCGGTGTTTGGTTTGCCAAACGTTTTGCAGATATGGTTGGTGCTGAAAAAACGCTTGTGCAAAAGTCAGGATATTTCGCAAGGTCAGCCAAAGCTAACAAGGAAGATTTGGCTTTGATCAAGTTGATGGTGAAGCATGCGGTAAAGTCTGGCCTAAAAGGCGAGAGCGGCGTTGTAGGCCATGATGATGACAAGAAAAATGTTCTGCGCACGATTGAATTCTCGCGTATTAAAGGCGGCAAAGAGTTCGATACCAAAACCAAATGGTTTGAAAAACTATTGAAAGATATTGGCCAGCCCAAAGGCAAGGCTATCGTTCATGACGGCGGGCACTGAGCTTTTAACACCACAACAAATGCAGCAGGTGGATAATACCTGCGGTAACCCCATAGACACGCTCATTGAACGCGCCGGCTTGGCCGTGGCCAATGAAATCGTACGCCGTTATGGTGCGCGCAAAACGGTCGTGCTCTGCGGCCCCGGGAACAAGGGCCGCGACGGGGCGGTGGCTGCGCGGTATCTTCGATCATGGGGTTGGCCTGTTTCAATAAGCAATAAAGTCAGTGATGCAGAGCTGATCATCGACGCGCTTTATGGTTCGGGATTGAACCGCGAGTTTCCACAAACCTTAGCGGCCTCAATTAACAGCGCGGGCGTTCCAATAATATCTATTGATGTGCCCTCTGGGCTGGACGGCTTAACAGGACACGCATGGGGAGCCTGCATAAAGGCCAATCTTACGATCACTTTCTTCCGCAAAAAACCTGGCCATGTATTGATGCCGGGTAGAAGCCTGTGTGGCGAAGTGGTGATGCGGGATATCGGGATCCAAAGCAGCGCTCTTGACCTCATTGACATCAGAGTTTGGGAAAATACAAAACCAATCCTTCCTACTATGGCCTCAGATGGACACAAATATCGAAGAGGTCATGCACTCATCATCTCAGGACGCAAGTTTCAAACTGGGGCATCAAGGCTAGCTGCTCATGCGGCGTTGAAAATCGGGGCAGGGCTTGTGACAATCTGTGGAGAGGCAGATGCGGTGGCAGTCCATGCCTCGCATCTCACCTCCGTGATGCTAACTGAAATCAAAAACGTAAAGGATCTGACTAAACTATTGGCAGATAAGCGTATAAATGCGGTATGCATTGGCCCTGCTGCAGGCGTCGGTGCAGCAACAGCAAAAAACGTAAAAGCGGTAGTAGAAAGCGGTGCCGCAACCGTATTGGACGCCGATGCAATCACATCTTGTTCAAGCAATCCAACAGAACTCTTCAGCTGGATTCACGCTATTCAAGACAGACCTGTCGTCATGACGCCACATGAGGGAGAGTTCGCTCGAATTTTTGATGGCACTCAGCCGTCTAAACTTGAGCGAGCGCGGGCGGCGGCAAAACGATCGGGTGCTATCATCATATTGAAAGGCGCAGACACCGTGATCGCTCATCCAGATGGCAGGGCAAAGATAAACACCAATGCGCCTCCTGGGCTGGCGACAGCAGGAAGTGGCGATGTTTTATCAGGCATTGTCACAGGCTTGTTGGCCCAAGGCTTGGACGGCTTTGAAGCGGCCTGTGCCGCCGTCTGGCTGCATGGCGATGCCGCCAACAGATTTGAAGGTTCAACGTTTACAGCAGAAGAATTGTTGATCAAAATCGGACAATCAACATGAACCGACCATTGCTGTTATTGCTTGGTACCGGAACAATGCTTGGGTTAAATTTCCCGATTGGTAAGTTGGCGCTGGCTCACGGCGTTAATCCCGCTCTTTGGGCGGCAATCATTTCGCTAGGCGCTGGCATTTCGATGCTGCTGATTGCGCGCTTGCGAAAAACCATAAAATCGAACTCGGACGGCATGGTGAAGTTTGCGATAGTCTCAGGTTGCTTATCTTATGTAATGCCAAATCTCTTGACGTTTATGGTGATCCCAAAAATTGGCAGCGGTTTGGCGGCCGTTATGTTTGCGCTCTCACCTGTTGCAACTGCATTGATTTCAATAGTTCTGCGCGTGCGCCCGCCAAATTTGGGCGGCATAGCCGGAATTATTTTAGGGTTGCTCGGTGCATTGATCATTACATTCGGTCGAAACACAGGTTTAGAGGCCAATGGAATAGGCTGGATAATGGTTGCATTACTCATCCCGGTCTTTCTGGGATTCGGCAATGTTTATCGTACCTTGGCTTGGCCAGAGGGCGCAGCACCCAATTTATTGGCTGCTTACACAAATTTGGCTGCCGTTCCATTCCTCGGAGCAATTTTCATTTTTACAGGATTTGACCTAACGTCGCTTGATTCGCTAAGTGGACTTATCGTGCTGCAGTTAGTGGTGTCGACAATCATGTTTCTAATGTTCTTTCAGCTGCAACATATCGGCGGCCCAACTTACCTCAGTCAAATTGGTTATGTAGCCGCCGCTGTCGGATTGTTTATTGGGGCAACGTACTTGAGCGAAATCTATCCATTATCGGTGTGGATAGGAGCTGGGGTTGTGGCGATTGGCATTGCCGTGTCAACATGGAGTGGATTGAAAAAAACATAGGGCATATATTGCAATGAGCGTCGATCTTGCATTGGTCTTGGCCGTGGATTGCTCGTCAAGCGTGGACGCAGGTGATTATCAATTGCAAATGTCTGGGATTGCAAAAGCGCTGCGAAACCCGAAAGTGCTTGATGCAATAGAGTCAGGCGAAAACCAGAGAATTGCATTTGCATTGGTGCAATGGTCTACTCGCAAAAGCCAACGCATCATCATAAAATGGCGTCAGTTGGCCACCCACGACGATCTATTTCAAACAGCGAGTGAAATTGAATCTGCTGAGAGACAATGGCAAATTGGCGGAACGGGGCTAGCAGCAGCAATAGATTTTAGTGCGGCACTTATCGCAAAGCTTACTGTTAAAGCAGCACGCAAGGTTATCGATATATCCGGCGATGGCGAAGAGAATGACGACGGCGACGTAGCATCTTCACGAGGAGCAGCAATTGCCAGCGGAATATCAATCAATGGCCTGCCCATCCTTGATGGCTCCAGAACTATTGAAGCCTATTACCGCTACCGCGTCATCGGTGGCCCTGGGTCATTTGTAATGTCAACAGCAAATTCGTTCGCGTTTGGCGAAGCGATGGAGCAAAAATTGCTGCGCGAAATTGGCCCTCAAACGTCTTGAGTTAACGTGCTGCCCAGAGCAAGCCCCGACGCATGATTTCTTTCATTTGCGGCACAGCAAATTCATCCGCCGTATGACCGAGCGCTGAGTAAAACACGCGGGCTTTACCATAAATCTTCTTCCACACCACGGGCATCACCACGCCATTGATGAAGTCGCAATGCGTGCCATCAAAAGTAGTTGTCGCCAGAACGTCGTTGGCGGGGTCAACATGCATGTAATACTGTTCAGACTTGTAATCAAAATCACCAATACCGTGAACTAATGGATCGTTCGGTTTTGAGATGTTGACGCGGTAATCAATGATGTTGCCTGGGTGCGAAACCCACTGGCCGCCAGTCATGAACTGATATTCAACTTCATTGCGAAATGAATCGCACATAAGCCCGTGAAACCCACCAAGCCCCACGCCACCTTTGACAGCTGCGCACAAGTTTTCAACTTCCTCTTTCGCAATTGTCGACATTGTGACCATAGGCACGATCAAATTGAGATTGTGAATTGCGGGATCCAGATAGGCAGTTGTCGAATTTTCGACGCGCACGTCAAAATTATGCACCTCCAAAAAACTACGCACGACTGCAGCTGACTTGTCTGGTGTATGCCCATCCCAGCCGCCCCAAACAATAAGCGCAGTTTTCTTAGTCATGGGGGTTCGTCCTGTTTTTCAAGCGGTTAATAATGATCGCTAAGCTTTAACAGGAATAGCACGCACATGTCACGAGAATGAAAATTGCCTCAACCTGTTACAGCAAGTTGAGGCAATTACGCTAAACCTTATCGATGGCCTGCGCCTTCACCACGGACATGGCCAGCTGGATCATCAGCACCACGGCGGGCTTCCGCCGTTGCCGCACCGAGTGAAACAACGGCAAGTGCCAGTACTACATACGACATAATTTTTTTCATTTTAGGTCTCCATTTCCCTTGCGACCACAATTGATCGATAAAGCCAAACTAGAGTGTTAATGCTGACAACTAATTCTCGAGAGTTGTCAGCGAAAGCTCAGAAACAGTTGCTAAGTTGGTTCCCTACGATGATCGGCCAAAATTATTCCAAATATTATTTCAAAAATTCATCCAGTTAAATTGAGCCAGCTCACCTCTTCTTGAGAAAGATTAATACCCAGACCCGGCAAAGTTGATACAATTTCGCCGGGGCTTCTTGGCCCAACCAATGCTATTGAAGGGAACTCCTGCGCCAACACCCATGCCGTCGCGATGTTGTGCGCAGACACTTTGTATTTCAGCGCAAGTTCATCAGCCCGTCGACGACGTTTGGCATTATCGGTTCCTCCGAAACAAGTTTCAGGCGCAGTATCATGCGGTAGTCTGTTGCGAAGTTCTTCTGGCAAGAAATAGCCTCGTGCCTGGGACGACCAGCTTAAGTGAGTGATCTTGTTTTCGCGCAGATAAGTCAGTGTTTTAGTTTCGTTTGATGCGGCACAGCCCGGCCATACTGGCTTCATCATGACTGCCAAAGAAAGATTGTTGTTAAGTATGGATGGCCCATTCAGGCCTTTGAGTTTTGCATAAGCTCTTGCTGATTCAAATCTTGAAATTGACCAATTCGAACCACCGTAAATACCGATCCTTCCTTCTCGTTGAAGGTCGTTCATTGCAACGACAAATTCTCCAACCGGAATCGTTGGGTTATCCCGGTGCATGATATAAATGGGTGCTTTGCTGATCTGTAATCGCTCAAGCGAAATTTCGAGCTGTACTTTCATGGCGCTCGGTTGGCAATATGGATTGTTCCCGCCCTTGACGATAACGACAATATCGCTTTCCATCTTTCTGTTTTTAATCCATTGCCCGAAAACCCTTTCATGGTTGCCACCGCCATAAACAAAGCCGGTATCGAAGCCGTTTCCACCAGCCTCCATCCATGCGTCCCAGACAATGGCACCAGATGCCACATCATCTTTGTTGTCGCACCCAATGACCAGTTTGCTGATTGGCTTGTCCAATCCATCGATTTTTACTTTTGGAATTGGATTACTGCCTTGAGGTATTGTGCGCGATAGGCGGCGAATGGATGGAGCAGTTTCCGCATAGGGCACATATCCGACCTCGGCCAACCAACGCTCCAAAGTCTTGATATTGCCAATGCTATCTGTCGCAGTGAGGGCGGGGGCAGGCGGCTCTTTCAATCCATCAGCAATTGACTTGCTTGCGAGTTCGGCTTCGAATGCAAAGAGCTGTTCTTTGTGGCGCAGTTCTTCTATTCGGCTATTCACGATAATCTTCGAGTCTGACGGACCAATATTGCGTCCAGGCACCCACGGGTTGGGCAAAGTGATTTTGCCTTTTTCACCGTGCACAACGATTGAGTTGTCCAACTCTCTTGTGATTGAACAGGATATTTGCGCGGTTACACCTGAACTGAAGGATAAAAGCCCGAGGGCCAGTTCGTCCACATTTGACGCTCCGATTTTCCCAATGCCTTTTACCGAAACTGGATCATCAAATCGTTTGCCAATTGCCGCACCCGCAATCAACCTCACCGCAGAAACGGGATAACAACCCACATCCAATATCCCGCCGCCCGCCAGCGCCTTGTCATAAAGTCTCGAGTGAGGATCAAAGGTCGAAACAAATCCAAAGCTTGCCTCAACGTGTTGAACAGCGCCGATTTCACCTGAGGCGATGATTGCCAACACCCGCGCAATCTGTGGGTGGCAGCGATACATGAAGGCTTCCATGAAAAACACATTTTCCTGGGTCGCGACTTCGGCCATCGCCGTGACTTCGAGTGCGTTAATGCCTGCAGGCTTTTCAACAACTAAAGCCTTGCCAGCGCGCATTGCCATGATTGCGAGTTCCGCGTGGAAGGGATGTACGACCGAAATATAAATTGCATCAACCTCTTGCGTGGCAGCCAACGCTTCGTAAGATTGGAACCGCAGCGGTGCTGCAATTTGGTATTTGTCCCCAAAACTCTGTAATCGACCGTTATCGGAACTTGCAACGGCAACCAGCCTTCCCGATGGCGCTTCTAGCAATCCATCAGCAAAATTATTTGCAATGGCACCAAGACCGAAAATGCCCCAACGTGTGATCTTCATGTTCATCTTCCTTAACCAAATCCGCTTATTGCATGCCACAGTTAATGCCGCAAATTGAGATCAGTCAGGCCCACTTATTGCAGCTCCAAATATGAATTGATGAGATTGTCCCATGATGAAACTGCCGAATATACAGATTTTGCGAGCGGTCGCGGCACTGGCAGTGGTTTTCTATCATGATGGCATAGAAACAACCAATATTTGCGCCAGCATTGGTATGCCTTGTAACTATGATTTTTGGGTTGGGGGTTTTGGTGTGCCCTTGTTCTTTATTATCAGCGGATTCATCATGGTGATGACAAGCTGGAACTCTTTTGGAAGGCCGGGCGCACCGCTGGATTTTATCAAGCGCCGAATTACTCGAATTGTACCACTTTATTGGTTGATTACATCCATTGCGGTTATTGGTATAATAATATCGCCGTCTATGCTCAACGTGCCCGTCCTTGATCCGCTTTACATTGCAGCTTCATATTTGTTTTGGCCAGTGACACGCATTAATGGTCTTGTAAGACCGATCGCCAATTTGGGCTGGACCCTTAATTTGGAAATGATGTTCTATGTTATTTTCACAGGAGCACTTATTTTCTCGAGGGTTCGTGGGTTAATTTTGGCTATTGGCTTTTTAGCAGTCATGTCGATGCTGCAGATTACTGGAATTTTTGGAAAAACTGGCGCACTGCATTCTACACCACTGAATTTCTGGGCTGATCCGATTATTCTCAATTTTATTTTGGGGATGATTATTGCTGTGCTTTACCGCAAAGGAACAAGAATCAACTTGATCGAAACGCGCCTTTTAATCGCAATTTCAGTCGTCGGAATTCTATTGGTTGGCAATTTCAGCGGTTTCCTAAATGCTCTGCCGGAGGACAACATTATCAATCGTGTGTCCGCAATGATCCCTATGATGTGTCTTGTTGTAGCGGCAACAATGGGGCCGCAACTGGACGCTTCTAAAATAATTTGGCGTGCTGGTTTATTGATTGGCGATGCATCTTATAGTTTATATCTTATTCACCCTTTTATTTTGCGTCCTCTCGCAAAGATCTGGGCTAAGTTTATTGGCGCTGGCCTTCCTGTTTGGACATTTACAGTTATAGGTGTTTTTGCAGCTCTTGGCGGCGGGTTGATACTTTATACGTTCGTCGAGAAGAGACTGACAAACTATCTTGGTAGACAGCGCAAGAATAGTGAAGGTGAGTTATTATCGGTCACATGAGGACGCCACGCCGTTATCTGCTCAAACGCTTTCTGTTGGCTCTCACTTTACGGCGAACATTCTTGGTTGTGGTTTCAAGTGATCCACCCATCATAAGCTTCAGCGTTTCAATTTGAGCGCTAGCAATTTTCTCACTCACCATCAGCTTTGCTTCGCGTTCCGCTTTAGCACCTCCGAGTGCCAGTTTCATGGTACGAAGCCAAATAACCTGCTGTGCTTCGCCCGCCAGCATCATCATATTCAACCAAGATTTGTTCACTTGAGTTTCCTTTGTAGAATACACTTAAACACTTAACTCTATCTTTTGTTTCAAATGCGGCACCACATCACTTTCAAACCACTTATTTCGCGCCAACCAGATGGCATTTCTTGGTGATGGATGGACAATTGGCCAATAGCCCAGATCTGAATACTCTCGCCAGTTCTGAACTGTTTCAGTGAGTGTATTTTTCTGGTTTCCAGACAGATAGCGCTCTTGAGCATATTGACCGATCAGAATTGTGAGTTTGATGTTGGGCAATAGATTGAATATTCTATCGTGCCATAATGGCGCGCATTCGTGGCGAGGCGGCAGGTCGCCGGACTTGCCTTTGCCCGGATAGCAAAACCCCATTGGAACTATAGCAATCTTGCCCTCATCATATAAGACTTCGGGCGTTAATCCCATCCAGCTTCTCAATCGCTTTCCAGACGCATCATCCCACGGAATGCCCGATTGATGAACTTTAGTGCCAGGCGCTTGGCCGATGATTAGAATTTTTGCTGAAGGTGTACCACGAACAATTGGCCGGGGCCCAAGTGGTAGATATTTGGAGCAGTGCGAGCAGGCGCGAATTTCGTTGAACAGTTTTTCTAAATTCATACCAGTCTCAACATTCTATGACGCACGTAACACTCAAGATAATGTGACTTCGAGTTGTAGCATGGTTTGGCGTAAAGTTGATCCTACAAATCAGGAGTTCACCATGCGCAAATTAACTGCCCTCTCAATAGTAGCTCTCATTACACTTTTTTCAACGCATGCCCAGGCAGGTGGCCCAGCCAAAGGCGTGGTTGAACTGTTCACAAGTCAAGGCTGCTCGGACTGCCCGCCCGCTGATCGCACACTTGGCGAGCTGACCAACAAGGGTGGTGTTATCACCCTGGCATGGCACGTCGATTATTGGGACTATCTGGGATGGCGCGATACTTTCTCCAGCAAGTCTGCAACCAATCGTCAGGAAGCTTACAACCGCACGATTGGAGCGGGGGTGTTCACGCCGCAATTCGTTGTGAATGGCAGAAGCAGCGGCCTTGGCGGACAAAATGGTGGATTACCCGTGGCCGTGAACGTCAAAAACAATGGCGGATCAATCTCGGTAAGTGCGGGCGCTGGCAGTGGATCGGCTAATTTGTATCTCGTAACTTATTCAAACAGCTCGACTGTTGCGATCCAACGCGGCGAAAACCGTGGCCGCAGCGTGAACTATCGTCATGTCGTATCTGGTCTTCGAAACATTGGCAGCTGGAATGGCAGCCCTGTCAATATCAATGTTCCACATGGCGGCAGCGGCTGTGCGGTTATTTTGCAGCGCGGCACTAACGGCCCTATTTTGGGTGCGGCTGCTTGCAGCTAAAGGCCAACTTTAACCCAGCTTAATTCTTTGCTTTCATCTGTGAAATCCCTCTGCTATAGGCCCGTCGACTGAAATGCCCCGGGGCCTAAGGCCGGACATGATGCGGGCGTGGTGAAATTGGCAGACACGCAGGATTTAGGTTCCTGTGGGGTAACTCGTGGGGGTTCAAGTCCCTCCGCCCGCACCATGCCCGGCCTTATATCCATCTCGTCCCGTATGGCCCTAACCGAAAGCAGAGAACATATTATGCAAGTAACTGAAACGTTGAATTCCGGCCTGAAGCGCGAGTTTAAAGTGGTCATAAATGCCGCTGAACTTTCCAAGGAAATGGATGCCAAGCTGAAGGATATGGCTGGCAAGGCCCAGATCAAGGGTTTCCGTCCTGGTAAGGTCCCAGTAACTCACTTGAAGAACATGTATGGCAAATCAGTTATGGCCGAAGTGATTCAAACCACGATTGATGAAAATTCACGTAAAGTTTTTGCCGATCGCAATTTGAAGCCAGCTTATCAACCAGAAGTAAAACTTCCTGAAGACGAAAAAGAAGTGAGCGAAGTGATGGACGGCAAGGCCGACCTTTCATTTACACTTGCTGCAGAAGTGATTCCTGATTTTGAAATCAAGGATTTCTCAGGCATTGAATTGAGCAAGCATGTTGTTGGCCATTCTGATGAGCACATCAACGAAGCGTTGAACCGCCTCGGCGATCAGTACAAGAATTTCACTGATGCCCGCGAAGGTGCCAAGGCAATCAAGGGCGATAAAGTATCGATTGATTTCGTAGGCTCGATTGACGGTGTCGAGTTTGATGGCGGCAAGGGCGAAGATATTCCGTTGGAAATCGGTTCAAACCAATTCATTCCAGGTTTTGAAGAACAATTGATCAATGCCAAGGTTGGCGATGATGTTGTGGTGAAGGTTTCATTCCCAGCTGATTACGGCGCTGCGAATTTGGCTGGCAAAGCTGCTGAATTCAAGGTGAAGATCAAGGGTATCCAACAGCCAGCTGAACACAAGATCGACGAAGATTTTGCCAAGCGCCTGGGGTTTGAAGATTTGGCCAAGTTGACGGACATGGTCAAAACTGGCCTCGACCGCGAGTTCAGCCAAATGACTGCAATGAAGTTAAAGCGCGATGTTCTGGATGCTATGGATAAGCAGTACACATTTGACCTGCCAGAAAAGCTGGTTGAAGCTGAATTCAACTCGATCTGGGCTGCTTTGACCAACGAGATGCAAAAGGCTGGAAAGTCTTTCGCGGACGAAGATACAACCGAAGAAAAAGCCCGTGACGAGTACAAGAAGATTTCTGAACGTCGTGTGCGCTTGGGCCTTGTGCTGGGCACTATCGGTGAAAAAGAAGGCGTGCAGATTGCTGATCAAGAGTTGCAACAGGCATTGATCAACCGTGCGCGTCAATTCCCAGGCCAAGAAAAGCAGGTGTTCGATTATTATCGCAATAACTCAAATGCGCTGATGGAATTGCGCGGTCCTTTGTTCGAGCAAAAGGTTGTCGATGTGATCGTGTCGAAGGCCAAGGTTGCAGACAAGTCTGTGACTCGCGAAGAGCTTAAGGCATTGGTCGAAGACGAAGAAACCAACGACGCGGCGTAAGCTCGCCTTTTTAGGGTGTGACGTGACGGCCAACAATTCATCTTGGTGGCCGTCATTTTAATCGCTAAACTGTAGGTGATCTGGAAAGAATCTAATGAGCAATTCACCTATCGAGGATAATACACCGCTGCACCGCATGCGCGAATGGCGCCGGCGCACGATTTATACTGCCGGTGAAAAATTCACGCGGCGTGTGACAAAATTTTTTGGTTCGCAATCTCTGGTGCCAACCACGCCCTATATCGACAATAAAGAGTTTCCGTTCCTGCAACCTTTCACCGACAATTGGGAAAAGATTTGCGAGGAAGCGCGCGAGATTTTAAAAAATCGCGAAGCTATTCCGGCCTTCCAGGAAGTGTCGCCTGATCAAGGTGGTATCGCTACGGGCAAAAACTGGCGCACATTTTTTCTGTATGGCTTTGGCGAGAAGTTGCCAAAAAATTGCGCGCAGGCACCGTTTACCACTTCGCTTTTGGAAAAAGTTCCGAACCTCGAAATCTCGTGGTTTTCAATTCTCTCGCCTGGCTATCACATTCCGCCACATCAAGGTGTGACCAAGGGTATTTTGCGCGCGCATTTGGGATTGATCATTCCGACTGAACAAGAAAAATGCCGCATCCGTGTTGATCAACAAATCAGACATTGGAAGCCGGGTGAAATTTTTGTGTTGGATGATACTTACGAGCACGAGGTGTGGAACGATACTCCAGATGAACGTGTGATCCTGATTTTCGATTTTGACCGTCCAATGAAATGGCGGGGCAGGGCGTTGCTGAAGTTCTTTATTGGCGCCATGAAATTCACGGCGTTCTATCAAGAGCCAAAAAAGAATTTGGCTTCGTTTGAAGATCGTTTCGAAGCAGCGACAAGACGCAATAATGAAAATATGGAAAAGCTCGCTGATGCGGCCGAGGCTGCGCGGAAGAAGTTGAATTAGCGCACGGTTCCTCGTTTGATGAAAACGGTTATTCCGTTTCTTTGGGAGAAAGAAGTGAAGGGTTGCGCGGGCGC
>CAXTKH010000062.1:0-20216 GCA_964244815.1 uncultured Aestuariivirga sp.
TGCCAAATGTTACAACCACCTTGATTGTGTTCGTGCCATTAATGATGGCGCTCAACATGTTGACTGAATCAGCACTTTCATTTTTGTCGATTGGCGTGCAACCGCCAGACGCAAGTTGGGGAACCATTATTCAAGACGGACAAGGGCTGCTCTACTCAAGGCCATGGGTTGCGCTTGCACCCGGCATCGCCATCGTCATCACGGTGCTCACGCTCAATGTGTTAGGTGACGGTCTTCGTGATGCATTGGACCCACGCTCCAAAATTAAATTGGGGCGCGGCTGATGTTTCTCGCAATCCTTCAGCGCCTTTGGCAAATGCTGTTCGTGATGTTCGGCATCAGCGTTCTAGTATTTCTAATTTTCTTTGCAACGCCGGGAGCTGACCCCGCTTCACGCATCGCAGGTCGGGGTGCCAGCCCCGAAATTTTAGAAGCAGTGCGAAAGAGCTTCGGGTTGGACCAGCCAATCTACGTTCAATATTTTAAGATGATGAAAAAGATTTTCATCACAGGGGATCTCACGTCGTTCGTAAATCGTGGGTGGAAAGTGGTGCCAGCAGTGCTCGATACAATTCCGGTCACGATTTCATTGGTGATGGGTGCTGCGGTTCTGTGGGTTGTGTTCAGCATGATCATTGGCACAGTGGCCGCAGCCACAAAAGACAGCTGGCTTGATAAAACATTGATGATCCTCGGCCTCATCGGCATTTCAATGCCTGTGTTTTGGCTTGGTGAAGTGATGAACCTTGTTACCCAGAGCCGCTATCACGACACATGGATGTTCTCATGGGTGCCACCTTTGGGATACAAAAACTTCACCGCAAGCCCCAAGGCATGGTTCCTAACTTTGATCATTCCATGGATTACCCTAGCTATCCTCTATATAGGGCTTTATGGCCGGGTGTTACGCGCCAATCTCATTGAAGCATTACAAGAAGACTATGTGCGAACCGCACGAGCTAAGGGGCTTTCCGAAACCCGCATTCTTTTGCGGCACGCTTTGCGCACTTCGTTAATCAGTTTCGTGACACTTTTCGGACTGGATTTTGGAGCGCTCGTCGGCGGCTCTGCGCTGCTCACTGAAGTTGTTTTCAATCTGCATGGCATTGGTAAACTTACTTACGACGCTTTGCTCAATCTCGATCTACCAATTATTATGACAACAGTGATTTTTGCGTCTTTTTTTGTTGTGATGGCAAATGCGTTGGTTGACGTGCTCTATATCATCCTCGACCCACGCGTGAGGAAAGCTTGATGCTCGAAGTCAAGGATCTCAGAGTTTCGTTCCGTAGTGAACAAGGTCTGATGCGTGCCATTGATGGCGTGAGCTTCAATGTAGGCGAAGGCGAAATTCTTGGGCTGGTGGGCGAATCTGGTTCTGGCAAAACCGTGTCGCTGCTGGCTGTGATGGGGCTAATCAACGACCCGAATGCAGTCATTGAAGGTTCCATCAAATTCAAAGGCCGAGAATTGGTGGGCATGGCCAATTCTGAGATGCGCAAACTCCGCGGCCGCGAAATTGCCATGATCTTTCAAGATCCAATGACAGCTCTAACGCCCGTTTATACAATCGGCTGGCAAATCGCAGAACAGATTTTGGCGCATGAGAATATCAGCAAATCAGCAGCAAGACAAAGAGCCATCGACTTACTTGCCGAAGTAAACATCCCAAATCCTGCCGATACAATTGATCGTTACCCGCATCAGCTCTCCGGCGGCATGCGCCAACGCGCCGTAATTGCAATGGCGTTGTCTTGCAATCCATCTCTCCTTGTCGCTGATGAACCAACCACAGCCCTTGATGTCACAGTTCAAGCTCAAATCCTTGATCTAGTTAGAAAGCTTCAACGCAATCATAAATCCGCAGTGGTTTTCATTACTCACGATATGGGTGTGATTGCTGAAATCGCTGATCGTGTGATGGTGATGTATGGCGGGCTCATCGTCGAGCGCGGGCTTCGCGATGATTTGTTTTTAAAGCCGAAACATCCCTACACAAAAGCCTTGCTGGATTCGATCCCCCCACTCGAAGGCGACAAACCAAAGCGCCTTCGCGCAATTCTAGGTTCGCCGCCGTCGCTGTTAAATCGGCCAGCAGGCTGCTGCTTTGGCCCCCGCTGTGTCTTCAAGTTTGAAACTTGCAACGTGCAGCCAGAACTTCGCAAGACTGAACATGCCGCTGCCTGTTTCTTGGAAACAGCGCAATGACCAAGCAACCTCTTCTCGAAGCCGCGAACGTCAGCAAAGACTTCACTGTCGGCTCTCGCTTTTCTGCGCGCGGCAAACAAATTGTGCATGCTGTTGATGGGGTATCTTTGGCGATCATGCCTGGTGAAACTCTGGGCCTCGTCGGTGAGTCAGGTTGCGGCAAATCTACCCTCGGCCGCTGCATGGTCAGGCTTTATGATATTTCATCTGGCATTCTAAAATTCAAGAATCAAGACATCACAAAGCATTCCATGCGCCAAATGCGCCCCTTGCGAAAAGAGCTGCAAGTGGTTTTTCAGGACCCTTACGCCTCCCTCAATCCGCGCCGGCGCGTGCGTGATTTGATTGCAGAACCCTTACGGGTTCACACAACGCTGAACGAAAAACAAGTGGCTGAACGAGTGGCCGAACTTTTAAGCCTTGTGGGCCTGCAGCCTGATCACGCCTTGCGATTTCCGCATGAATTTTCCGGCGGTCAACGCCAGCGCATCGGCATCGCCCGCGCCATCGCACTTGAACCAAAATTGATCGTGCTTGACGAACCGGTTTCAGCGCTGGACGTGTCGGTACAAGCCCAAATCGTAAACCTACTTGCTGACTTGCAAGAACGTCTGAATCTCACTTATGTCTTCATCGCACATGATCTCAGCGTGGTGCGCCAAGTGTCAACGCGCATCGCGGTAATGTATTTGGGCTCAATCGTAGAACTGGGGAATGCTGATGACACTTTTACCAACCCGGCCCATCCCTACACCCAGGCTTTAATTTCTGCTGTACCCGTGCCTGATGTCACCAAGCAAGGCACGCGTAAACGCATTGTGTTGACTGGCGATGTTCCAAGCCCGATCAACCCCCCGTCTGGCTGCCGATTTCATCCGCGGTGCCCTATTGCGCAGGATCGTTGCAAGGTTGAACGCCCTGCTCTGCTTAATTTAACAGATAATAGAAGTGTGGCTTGCCACTACCCATTACATGTTTTGACCAATTGAAAAAACAGTGCTTAAGTCAACATATCGCCCGGTAAGGGCAATTGAATTTCAGGGAGAACAATAATGAAATCAATAAAACTATTAGGTGCTGCACTGCTGCTGGGAACCATCCTTGGCAGCACGGCCGAAGCTAAATCGCTCGTGTATTGCTCAGAGGGTTCGCCAGAAAATTTCACGCCGGCTATGAACACCACCGGTACATCGCTTGATGCAGCTCGTCCGGTTTATAATCAGCTGGTACAATTTGTGCCCGGCACCACACAGGTCGAGCCAGGTCTTGCTGAAAAATATGAAGTTGCGGCCGATGGCCTGACCATCACATTTCATTTGCGCAAGGGTGTTAAATTTCATTCCGGCGTAAACGGCTTCACGCCAACGCGCGAATTTAATGCTGATGACGTGTTGTTCTCATTCAACCGTCAGTGGAAAGATGATCATCCGTTCCATAAAGTATCAGGCGGTGCTTTTGATTATTTCAACGACATGGGCATGCCAGATTTGCTCGCCTCCATTGAAGCGCCAGATCCAATGACAGTTGTGATGAAATTGAAAACGCCAAACGCGCCAATTCTGGCCAATCTTTCGATGGATTTTGCTACTATTCAATCTGCTGAATATGCCGACTTCCTGATGAAGAAGGGTACACCAGAACAGTTTGACCAAATTCCAGTGGGCACAGGTGCATTCAGCTTTGTCGATTATCAAAAAGACGCGGTGATCCGCTTCAAGGCGAACCCAGATTATTGGGGCGGCAAACAGAAGATTGATGATCTGATCTATGCCATCACGCCTGATGCTACAGCGCGCTATGCCAAGATGAAAGCTGGCGAATGCCAGATCATGAACGTTCCAAACCCGGCTGATCTTGAAGCGATGGGCAAGGACGACACGATCAACCTGATGTCACAGGCAGGCCTCAACATTGGTTATATGGCGATGAACGCGCAGAAGCCTCCATTTGATAAGGTTGAAGTGCGCAGAGCTATCGCCATGGCAATCGACCGCGATGCTATTCTGAAAGAAGTTTACCAAGGTGCTGGCCAAAAAGCCAAGAACCCAATTCCACCAACCATGTGGTCCTACAATAATGATGTGAAGGACATTCCTTACGATCCAGCCAAAGCAGCAGAAATGTTGAAAGCCGCTGGCATTACCTCACTCGACACGGACCTCTGGTGGATGCCAGTGCAGCGCCCTTATAACCCAAATGCCAAACGCATGGGCGAAATGGTGCAAGCTGATTTAGAAAAAGTTGGCATTCACGCCAAGCTCGTGTCTTATGAGTGGGGCGAATACCGCAAGCGTGCTCAAGCCGGTGAACACCAAATGGCGTTCCTGGGTTGGACTGGAGACAATGGTGATCCAGACAATTTCCTGGCGGTGCTTTTGGGCTGCACCAAGGATGGCAAGCCGAATGGCAACAACATTCCAAAATGGTGCAACACCAAGTTCCAGGAAGATATTACAAAAGCGGCAGCTAGCGCTGATCCAGCAGAGCGCACCAAACTCTATATGGATGCTCAAGTTATTGTTGCCGATGAAGTTCCTTGGCTCAACATCGCCCACTCCACAGTATTTGAACCTGTAAGCAAAAAAGTGACTGGCTATAAGGTCAGCCCACTTGGCTCGCATGTGTTTGTGGGCGTTGATGTAGCTGAATAGCATTGAGAGGGGCGGAGCAATCCGCCCCTTTTTTTTCATGATCAGATTTCTATTCAAACGACTGCTTCTGACAGTGCCAACATTCGTGGCGCTGATGTTTATTACTTTTGTGATGATTAGGCTTGTTCCAGGCGACCCTATCGAAGTACGTCGCGGCGAACGCGGCATTTCACCAGAGCGCCTTGAAATGTTGCGCCACGAAATGGGTCTTGATCAACCGGTATGGAAACAGTTTGGAGACTATGTTTGGGGTATATTGCACGGTGACCTTGGGACATCTGTTATTTCCAAGACGCCGGTTCTTCACGAATTTCTAACACTCTTTCCTGCTACCATTGAGCTTTCATTTTTCGCCATGTTGATTGCTGCTGGTTTAGGTGTGCCCGCTGGTGTTTTTGCCGCATCAAAGCGCGGTAGCATTTATGATCAATCACTGATGGGTGTGGCGCTGACTGGTTATTCCATGCCGATCTTCTGGTGGGGCTTGATCCTTGTTTTGTTCATGTCAAACACGCTGCATCTCACGCCAGTTTCGGGTCGAACCGACTTGATCAAATATTATTACCCGGCAGTTACGGGATTTGCCACAATCGACTCATTATTGTCGGGCCAAAAAGGTGCATTCGGAGATGTATTGCGGCATCTCATTTTACCATCCATTGTGTTAGGTACAATTCCTATGGCTGTGATCGCCCGTATGACGCGTTCTGCAATGCTTGAAGTTTTAGAAGAGGACTATGTGCGCACTGCCCGAGCGAAAGGGCTATCTGCCTGGCGTGTTATTGGCGTTCACGCTTTGCGAAACGCACTTATTCCTGTGATTACTTCTATCGGTTTACAAGTAGGTACATTACTTGCTGGTGCCGTTTTGACAGAGAATATCTTTTCGTGGCCAGGCGTTGGACATTGGCTCACTGAATCTATAGCTCGCCGCGATTATCCAGCTTTGCAAGGCGGAATCTTGTTGATCGCAACAGTTGTGATCATTGTTAATGTTCTGGTCGATCTAACCTATGCTACTATCAATCCGAGAATTCGTTATGGTAAGTGAGACAATCAATACAACATCGCCAAAACCAAGAGGCGCGTTTGCTTCTTTCTGGAGTAGCTTTTCCGAAAACCGTGGTGCTGTGATTGGCTTTTGGCTGGTTCTCGCAATTGTGTTTATTGCAATATTTGCGCCCATACTGGCACCTTACAATCCGCTAGAGCAATTCAAAGGGGCCACCAAGCTGCCACCTTTTTGGGTTGATGGGGCTGATCCCAAGTATTGGTTGGGCACTGATGCCGTGGGCCGCGATATGGTCTCGCGCTTGATGTTTGGCGCTCGGATATCATTGTTCATCGGTTTATCAGTAATGTTGGTGTCGATGGTTCTCGGTGTGATCCTCGGATTAGCCAGCGCATTTTATGGCGGCATCATCGATGTGATCATCATCCGTGTGATGGATTTAATCATGGCGATTCCTTCTTTGGTTTTGGAAATCCTTATCATCGCAGTAACTGGCCCAAGCCTTTTGAATACGGTGATTGCGATCACCATAGTTTATCTGCCGCGATATGTGCGCTTGTTGCGCGCTTCCGCAATTGCTGAGTTGTCAAAAGACTATGTGACGGCTGCTAAAGTTTCAGGCGTTGGAAAATTTCGGTTGATGCTCGTCACTGTTTTACCGAACTGCATGGCACCGCTGATCGTGCAAGCCGCACTTGGTATTTCCGATGCTATTTTGGAAGCATCAGGCTTAGGCTTTCTAGGCCTTGGAGCACAGCCACCCACACCTGAATGGGGAGCCATGTTGGCCGATACTCGAGATCTCATGCAATCTCATCCATGGGTCATGGCGCTGCCCGGCCTTTGCATTTTGATTACGGTGATGGCGATCAACCTGATGGGCGACGGCCTGCGCGATGCGCTTGACCCACGGTTGAGAAAGAGTTGAGGCGATGGCTCTGCTCAATATCAAAAACCTGACCGTCGAATTCAAAACCAGCAATGGCTGGTTCAAGGCGGTTGACCGTGTGTCGTTGGCAATTGAGCCCGCTCAAGTTCACGCCATTGTCGGCGAGTCAGGATCTGGCAAGTCAGTGGCGATGCTAGCCGTCATGGGGCTCTTGCCACACACAGCAAAAGTGACTGCTGAGACTTTAGAATTTGAAGGCCATGATTTGCTGAGCCTGGATACAAAACACCGCCGCAAAATTATTGGCAAAGATATTGCGATGATTTTTCAGGAACCTGCCACAAGTCTCAATCCATGTTTTACGATCGGCTTTCAATTGAAAGAAGCTTTGAGAATCCATTTGGGATTAGATAAGCCCGCACGACAGAAGCGTGCTGTGGAGCTCTTGAAGTTGGTTGGGATTCCTTCACCCGCAGAAAGGCTTTCAAATTTTCCACATCAAATGTCGGGCGGGATGAACCAACGCGTGATGATTGCCATGGCGATTTCTTGCAATCCAAAACTGTTGATTGCTGACGAGCCGACAACGGCGCTGGATGTAACAATCCAAGCTCAAATCCTTGATCTGCTTTCAAAACTTCAACGTGAGACCGGAATGGCCATGGTGTTGATCACGCACTCCATGGGTGTGGTTGCTGAAACAGCCAAGCGCGTCAGCGTGCATTATGCTGGGCAAAAAGTGGAAGAGCAGATCGTGGCAAATTTGTTTGCGCGCCCACATCACCCATACACTGAAGCGCTGCTCGCTTCGCTTCCAGAACGCGCCAAGGGCCGAACATTGCCTTCGATACCTGGTGTTGTGCCTGGTCAATTTGATCGGCCAAAAGGATGCCTGTTTGCACCGCGCTGTTCTTACGCAACCGAACTTTGCCGCACAACGCCGCTCAACACTGATCTTAAAGTGTTGTGCTATTATCCGAGCAACACAGAAACGATGGCATTATGAGCGTCGTCCTGGAAGCCACAGATTTAAAGCGCCACTATCAGATCGGCGGCGGCATGTTCAGCCCTACACGCACACTCAAAGCACTTGATGGTGCTAGCTTTGTATTGGAACGCGGCAAAACACTGGCTGTCGTTGGTGAATCGGGTTGTGGTAAATCCACTTTGGCACGTGTGATCACAATGATTGAAGCGCCAACTTCAGGTTCATTTAAAATTGGTGGAACTGAAATTGCAGGTGCTTCCGCAGAAACATTGAAGTCAATGCGCGCACGCGTGCAAATCGTATTTCAAAATCCATATGGTTCGTTGAACCCACGTCAAAAAATCGGCCATGCATTAGAAGAGCCCTTACTGGTGAACACCAACATGGGACAATTGGAGCGCACTGAAAAGGCGCGTGAAATGATGGTGGCTGTTGGTCTGCGATCCGAACATTATGATCGTTATCCGCATATGTTTTCTGGTGGCCAACGCCAACGCATTGCGATTGCACGCGCGCTGATGTTAAACCCGGAAATTTTGGTGCTGGATGAACCGGTTTCGGCGCTTGATGTTTCGATCCAAGCTCAAGTTCTAAATCTGCTTGCAAGTCTGCAAGAAAAATTTAATCTAGCCTATCTGTTTATCTCGCATGATTTGACAGTCATAAAGCATATCGCTGATACGGCGATGGTAATGTATCTAGGTCATGTTGTAGAACAAGGTTCGGCAATTAGTCTTTTTTCATCACCTTCACACCCCTATACTCAAGCATTACTATCTGCCACGCCGCAAGCTGATCCATTATTGAAAAAAGATCGGATTATTTTGCAAGGCGAACTTCCTTCACCTTTAAATCCACCATCAGGCTGCACCTTCCGTACGCGCTGCCCTTACGCGTTCGACAAATGCAGCCAGATTGTTCCGCCGCTGATAGAAATTCACGATCGCCGCGTTGCCTGTCATCTTCGGCAACAAACCAACTAATGCAACTAAACTGTATCGGTTGCAAAGCGATACCCTACCCCTGCCTCAGTTAAAAGAATTGCTGGATCAGAGGGATTTGTTTCAATCTTCTGTCTGATTTGCCCCACCATAACTCTAAGATATTGCACATCGTCTGTGTGTGCGGGGCCCCAGATTGAATTCAGAATCTGCTTGTGAGTGAGCACTCGGTCAACGTTCTTGATCAGCAACAACAATAGATCAAACTCTTTTGGCGTCAGATGAATTGCCGCGCCATTTTTTTTCACTTGGTGTTTGGTGGTATCTATTTGAATGCCAGCATAATTGAAAACACTCACCGTCACACTTAGACCTTGTCGGTGCCGCAACTGGGTTCGGATACGCGCAAGAAGCTCACCAATATTAAACGGTTTATTTATGTAATCGTCTGCACCTAAATCAAGTGAATCGATTTTTTCCGTTTCGCGGTCACGAGCCGATAATACGATGATCGGAGTTTTCGACCAGCTCCTGATGTCTTGGATAACGTCTTTGCCATCTCTGTCTGGCAGGCCCAGATCAAGCAGGATAATATCTGGCGCCTTCGTCGCGCAAAGCTTTATTGCCTCTGCTCCCGTTCCAGCCGTGACCACGTCAAAGTCCGCAGCTTTTAATGCTGGTTCTAAAAACCGCAATATTTGTGGCTCGTCGTCAACAACAAGGATGCGCGTTCTTGTCATGCGATTTCCTTTGCAGGGAAGCGCACAACCATACGCGTACCCCGACCTTGCGAAACCGGGCTTTCAGCTTTGATACTCCCGCCCATTGCAATCACGATGCCGCGGCAAATTGCTAAACCAAGGCCAGTGCCTGGTGCGCGTCCATCACCTTGAGTAATACGATAAAATTTCTCAAATATGTTTTCGAGTTCTGTAGGTGGTATGCCAATTCCTTCGTCTTCAACACTCAATGTAACTTCGCTGTTATTGTTTTTGACAATGATCTTTGTAGTCGTTTCAGGCGGTGCATATTTGTTTGCATTGTCGATCAAGTTAAAAATCATCTGTTCAAGCAGTACAGCGTTACCCGCCACATTCATTTCACCGCTGGAAACATGTGAGGTTATTTTACGCTTTGGCCATGTTTGCCTTGCCCTGCGAATGGCAGTTGAAACAACTTCGGCGACATCCACATTCTTCATCGAAATTTGAACTGCACCGCCTTCTATTTTCGTCATGTCCAGAAGGTTTGATACAAAACGCGACAGATGGTTTGCTTCATCTTCAATATTTGCCAACAAATCATCTTGGACTTTTTTAGGCATTTTATGTTTCAAACTCCGCAGGCTTGAAACTGAACCGATGATCGATGAAAGCGGTGTTCGCAAATCATGTGAAATAGAAGACAGCAAGGCAGATCTTAATTTTTCGCCCTCGGCGGCAGTTCGCGCTGCTGATGCTTCGTCCGCAAGCACTGTGCGTTCTAGCGCAATCGATACCTGCCCTAGCAAGGCATCGATCATACGCCGCGACTCCGATGAGATTTGAGAATCTGTTGGCCTAACTCCAACCACACCTACAATGCCTCGCGGCGTTTTCATCGGATGATACTGAAAATGGGCATTTGGCAAGGTTTGCGAATTCCACCCAGCTACTTCGCTGTGGTTGAGACACCAGCGTGCTGCTGTCCAATCTGCGGCACCCAAATGGTCTTCAGGTGGCATGGCAGACGTAATAGACAAGTCATCGCCCTTCTTTAACAACACAATTGAATGTCCTCTGGCGGTTGCAGCAGCTTGTGTAGCTACTACCCACACAAGATCGTCGATAACAACAGTGCCAGATAATTTATGCGAAAGATCAAATAGTGTTTCAACCTGGCGAACCCGCGATTTGGCGGCATCAGACTGTTCTCGAACGCGACCTGCTAATCCACCAGTAAATATTGCCACCAGTAGAAAAATAAATAATGCGAGCAGTTCGTGAGGACTTGCAATTGTAAAACTATGCAAAGGTTCGATAAAGAAAAAATTATAGGCGAGAAATGAAAGTCCTGCTGCGAACACCCCGCCCCAAACCCCATAGGTGACTGCACAGAACAATACTGCGGTTAAAAAAATCATCGACAGGTTTGGCAGTTTTAAATAATGGTCAGCAGCCAAACCTGCGAGAACCGCTACTGCCACCGCAATGGGTGTAGCTGCTAAATTTCCGGGATTTATTTTCGGCCAGTGAAATTGCCACGATTCAGCCTCGCGTTGCTGTGTCGTCATTATATGTATCGCAACACCTTTAGCTTCTTTTAAAATCTCGTCTGACAGTGCACGGCCACGCAGACTCTTCCATATTCCTTTTTTTGATCTGCCGATAATGATCTGTGTAATATTCTCGCGCGCTGCAAAAGCCAATATCTCAGACGGCAAGTCATCTGCAGTAATGCGCAGAACATCAGCACCTAGTCTTGTTGCCAACTCCAGATTGGAATCGATTTGTCGCAAAACTGCTTCGCTCGGAAATGAGTCGTTTGATTTTGACGCGTGCATTGCAACCCAAGTTGCGTTCAGGGCACTTGCAATCCGTGCTGCATTGCGCACAACACTCTCCGAAAATGCATCAGATCCCACGCACACCAAAATTCTATCAACAGTTGGCCATGGTCCTTCGATTGCACGCTGGCGCAAATAGTCAACCATTTGATCGTCAACACGTTGGGTCGTTCGCCGCAAAGCAAGCTCGCGCAACGCGGTCAAATTGCCCATTTGCAAAAAATTGTCAGCCGCACGTTTCGCATTTTCTGGCAAATACACTTTGCCGTCTTTCAAGCGCTGAATAAGTTCGCCAGGTGTTATATCGACCAACATAACGTCTGCCGCTTTCTCAATCACTGTATCGGGTACGCGCTCACGAATTTTAACGCCCGTAATTGTGGCAACCACATCCGACAGGCTTTCAATATGTTGAATGTTCAATGCTGACCAAACATTAATGCCAGCATTCAAGAGCTCTTCTACGTCCTGATAGCGTTTGGGATGGCGCGATTCGGGCGCATTGGTGTGGGCAAGTTCATCGATAATGATTAGTTCGGGCTTGCGGGCCAAAGCTGCATCAATGTCGAATTCCATCATGGTATGACCACGATAATTGGATGTTTTACGTGGAAGAACTTCGAGGCCGTTAAGCAGCGCTGCAGTTTCGGTCCGGCCGTGGGTCTCAACAACACCCACTACAACTTCTTTGCCTTCACTCTTTAAATGTTGAGCACCAGACAGCATGGCGTAGGTTTTTCCCACACCGGGAGATGCGCCGATAAAAATTTTCAGCTTGCCGCGCTTTTCTTTCGCAGCAAGCTCTAAAAAAGCATCTGCAGACAGATGCCTATCGTCGAGATCATCCATTAGGCGAAGTGTTTAAACTATCCAGTGCCAAATTCAGCAATAAAACATTCACACGTGGTTCTCCAAGAAATCCCAGCGTGGCATTTTCAACATGGCCGGCGACAACAGTTTTAAGTTGATCTTCGGTAATGCCGCGTGATTTAGCTACGCGGGCAACTTGTAGATATGCAAATGCAGGAGAAATATGCGGATCAAGACCACTTCCAGATGCTGTTACTGCGTCGGCTGGAACGCTTGATGTATTGCCTGACAGTTGTATTCTTTTAAAGTCACCAGCAATCCGGTCCATCAGCGTCTTTGATGTTGGTCCAAGGTTCGAGCCTGACGAAGCGGCAGCATCGTAGCCTTTGCCAGCTGCAGAAGGCCTTCCCCAAAAATACTTGTCGGAACTCCAATTCTGCCCAATCAAACTAGAACCTACAACGATATCGTTGCTCACGACAGCACTACCATTTGATGCTGAAGAAAATGCAATTTGCCCAATGCCTGTAATGGCCAAAGGATAGATCAGACCGGTGACCACGGTCATGAGCAGAAGCATTGAAAGTGCAGGACGAAGATGAACCAACATGATTTTCTCCTTAAGCGAGATGAAGTGCACTGACGATAACGTCAATAACTTTGATGCCAATAAATGGAACGATCAGGCCACCTAATCCGTAAATTAAAAGATTACGACGGAGTAGCGCTGAGGCACCTACTGGCCGATAGGTAATGCCTCTCAGTGCCAGCGGAATGAGTGCAACGATGATCAATGCATTGAAAATGATTGCAGAGAGAATTGCGCTTTGTGGGGAAGTCAAGCGCATAACATTCAGCGCACCCAGTTCGGGATAGGTTGCGATAAACAGTGCCGGTATAATTGCAAAATATTTGGCAACGTCATTGGCAATTGAAAACGTTGTCAGTGAGCCACGGGTCATGAGAAGCTGTTTGCCAATTTCCACAATCTCGATAAGTTTTGTAGGGTTTGAATCGAGATCAACCATGTTGCCAGCTTCGCGCGCCGCTTGCGTACCAGATTGCATGGCTACGCCAACATCTGCTTGTGCCAAGGCTGGCGCATCATTTGTACCATCACCACACATTGCAATCATGCGACCAGATTTCTGTTCATTGCGAATGTAGGCAAGTTTATCTTCTGGGGTTGCTTCAGCGATAAAATCGTCCACACCAGCTTCTGACGCAATTGTCGCAGCGGTGATTGGGTTATCACCTGTAACCATAACTGTGCGGATGCCCATTGCGCGCAATGCGTTGAACCGCTGCTTGATATCAGGTTTCACCACGTCCTTGAGATGTATCACACCAAGCAGTTTGCCGTTTTCTGCAACACCAAGAGGTGTGCCACCCGTGCGTGAAATGCGGTCAACAGCTTCTTTGAATTCACGAGGCGCATTTCCCGTCGCGATGCCAACATATTTTAAAATCGCATCAACAGCACCTTTGCGGACCTTTCGGTTGCCGATATCAATTCCAGAAAGCCGTGTTGTCGCAGAAAACGGGATCACTTCATGTCTTTGTCCGCTAAGTTCAGTGGGCACCAGACCATAGTTACTTTTGCAGAGCGCAACGACTGATCTACCTTCAGGTGTCTCGTCTGCCAGGGAGGCAAGCATGGCAGCATCAGCAACTTGTGCTTCAGTCACGCCAGGAACAGTCATAAAAGCTGTTGCAAGGCGGTTTCCGTATGTGATTGTGCCAGTTTTATCTAACAACAAAGTATCAACGTCGCCTGCAGCTTCCACAGCTCGGCCTGATGTTGCAATCACGTTAAACCTGATCAACCGATCCATTCCGGCAATGCCAATTGCTGATAGCAGACCACCAATTGTTGTTGGAATAAGCGTCACAAGCAAAGCCACCAGAACTGTTATGGAAAGTGTGGTTCCTGAATAGCCTGCTAAGCCCCACAAAGTTACAACTGCAATCAAAAATATAAGGGTCAAGCCCGCCAAGAGAATTGATAGCGCCAATTCATTGGGTGTCTTTTTACGTTCCGCACCTTCCACAAGTGCAATCATGCGATCAATAAACGTATTGCCTGCGGCAGCAGTAATTTTGACTTTGATCCAGTCAGATAAAACTGTTGTACCGCCTGTTACAGCCGAACGGTCGCCACCAGATTCGCGGATCACTGGCGCAGACTCACCCGTAATTGCAGCTTCGTTCACTGAAGCAATGCCTTCAACAACTTCACCGTCTGCAGGAATAAGATCGCCTGCTTCCACAAGAACAATGTCACCAGGATTGAGCTCGGTTGCTGATATTTTTGTAAAAACGCGATCATTTGTTTCTGGAATGACCAAACGCTTTGCAATCGTATCAGTGCGTGTACGACGCAGCGCTTCTGCTTGAGCCTTGCCACGCCCTTCAGCCACGGCTTCAGCAAAATTTGCAAATAAAACTGTGAACCAAAGCCAAGCAGCAATCTGCCCTGAAAACCACGCGGTGCCGGTATGGCTTAGAATATCACGTATCCAGAATGCGCTCACCAAGGCTGCTACAACCTCAGTTACAAAAATAACCGGATTGCGGGCCAGAGTTCGCGGATTGAGTTTGATCAGCGAGTCTTTGACGGCTTGTAGAAACATTGGCCCATTAATTAAAGCAGGAGCAGCTGCAACATGTGTCATTTTTTGACTCCAATCAGAATATTTTGTTGCCAAGCATCAAAAAGTGCTCAACAATGGGGCTCAAAGCCAGCGCGGGGAAATATTGCAGGCCACCTAAGATCAAGATAACGCCGCACAAAAGTGCTACAAACATTGTGCCATGTGTTGGAAAGCTTCCAGTAGAAGCTGGAACCTTTGTCTTGGCAGCCAGTGAACCTGCAATTGCCATCATCGGAACAATGTAGGCAAAGCGGCCCAAAAACATGGAGATACCAAGTGTGGTGTTATACCAGTTTGTATTTGCATTAAGGCCGCCAAATGCAGAACCATTATTTCCTGCGGCTGATGAGTAAGCATATAGTATCTCACTCAATCCATGAGGACCTGCATTGGCCAAGCTAGACAAAGCAGCTGGCAACATGGCAGCAATTGCACTGAAACCTAAAATCACGAATGGTAAAATCAAGAGTGCGAGCATCGCCAGCTTCATTTCCCGCGATTCAATTTTTTTGCCCAGATAATCTGGAGTGCGACCAACCATCAATCCGGCAATGAACACGGTCAAAACTGCAATCACTAGAATGCCATAGAGTCCAGAACCTACGCCGCCAGGCAAAACTTCACCGAGTTGAATGAGGAACAGTGGAATAAGGCCACCAAGTGGCGTGAGTGAAGAATGCATCGCATTCACGGCGCCGCAGGAGAGCCCTGTTGTGGCAACAACAAACAATGCTGTCATTGCCTGTCCAAAGCGTATTTCTTTCCCCTCCATATTGCCTTGCGATGGGTCAACGCCAAGCGCTTGCATGATAGGGTTGCCGTGTGTTTCAGCCCAAAATACTATTGCAGTTCCCACAACAATAAACATGCCCATGGTTATAAACAGTGCACGACCTTGGCGCTGATCACCAACCATCTTGCCGAACATGAATGGCATCGCTGCTGAAATCACGAGCATCGAAAAAATTGAAAGGTAATCTGACCAAGCTGATGGATTCTCGAATGGATGAGCGGAATTTGCATTGAGAAACCCGCCACCGTTGGTACCGAGCTGTTTGATTGCTTCCTGGCTTGCAATGGGGCCAAGTGCGATTGTCTGCTTGGCTCCTTCAAGCGTTGCAGCGTCCATCGAACCTTGCAGGGTTTGCGGCATTCCTAATGCCATATAAGTAATTGCGACAATGACCGAAAGCGGCAACAAAACGTAAAGCGTTGCTTTCATCATATCATTCCAAAAATTGCCGATTGTTGTTGCAGAATTACGCGAAAATGCCCGCGCGAATGCAACTGCCAAGGCAATACCAGTAGCTGCTGATAGAAAATTATGAACTGTAAAGCCAGCCATCTGAACAAAATGGCTCATAGTGGTTTCACCGCCATATGCTTGCCAATTTGTATTGGTCACAAAGCTCATTGCAGTATTAAAAGATAATGCTTCAGGCACAGCTGCAAACCCTTGCGGATTTAAGGGAAGATAAGCTTGCAAGCGCATCAAAGCGTAGAGGACAACAAACCCCATCCCGTTGAACGCCAGCATGGAAAGCGTGTAATTTTTCCAGTCTTGTTCTGCACTGGATATTCCAGACAAACGATTTATGCCGTTTTCAAATGGGCTCAGGATGCCAGACAATGCGGTGCGTTGGCCTGAAAATATAACTGCCATGTAGCTGCCAAGTGCCCAAGCGCAAAAAGTAACAGCGCATAATAAAATGATAATTTGAGACCAGCCAGCAAATGTCATGGCGATACCTTTCGATAAAAATTAGTATTTTTCTGGGTGCAGGAGAGCGTGAACAAGATAAACACCAAGTCCTAGCGCTACGACTAAACCGATAAAAGCTTCAGCCATGGGTGTGCCTCACAAGGTACTGCAAAAACGAACATAAGCTGCGCCTAAGGCAAATAACGCAATGCCAAGCGCAAGAAATACGATGTCAAACATAGGCGTCTCCTCTAACGATTAACCCGAAGCGTATTTGGCTCGGTTCCCCATAAGTTTGCTATTCGGATTTCGCCGACAGCTTATAAGTAACGCATAAGGAGGGAATTAGTTGCAGTCAGAGGAATATTTGGGGTCTGATTAGCAAATCAATTATCATTTGAGTTTCGCGCGAAGATCAATTTGAAACCACTTAGCCTGATCTATTTTTCCCACTTAGATAGAATGAGCGCTGCCGACAAGCGGTTGTGAACTTGCAGTTTTTCCATTATGCTTGTCATGTGATGTTTCACAGTTTTTTCGCTCAGCGATAATTCGTTTGCAATGTCCCTGTTTGTCTTTCCTGCGGAAAGGAGCTGGATCACATCTATTTCTCGGCTTGTGAAATCTTTTTTGGAAAGTTTTGGGGGACTGTAGTCTGTGTTTACAACTGTCTTCGCGGTCTCCGGCGTCAGTATTTTCATTGCCAACTCTGGCGTGATGTAACGCTTTCCGCTGCAGACAGTTCTGATGCTATCGCATAGTTCCTGGCTGCTAGCACCTTTCAAAACATATCCCATTACGCCTGCAGCCAACGCAGAGTTGACGTGGTCTGGCCGATCTGACGCAGTGAACATAATGACTTTAACATTGCTTAAAGTTTCAATAATTTGACGTGCTGCTTCCACACCGCCGCCCGGAATTCCCAAATCTATCAGCATAACTTCGGGCTTTACACTGTTCGCCAGATCCACAGCCTCGGACTTTGTCTGCCCAGTACCAACAATTTCAAAATCAGAATTTTTTCGCAAAGCATGTAATAGCCCGGCTAAAAGCAATGGGTGGTCATCCACTATGCCAATTCTAATCAATTGGCTCATATACCTACTTCCTTAATATCTTGCTGTTTGTTCGTGTAAAAGCTTTTCACGGGAATACAGGCTTGCAAAATTGTGCCTTTGCCTTCTGTTGAAAAAATTTGGAAGTTTCCTCCAATAGCAATGATACGGTTTCTCATTCCTGAAAGACCAAGATGTAATGGCAGACTGGGTGCTTTTTCAATTTTAAACCCTTTACCCTGGTCAATCACTTCGACAATCAAATTTTCGTCTTTAATTTTTGAAGATACTTTTTGTCCTTTCCCTTCTGCATGTCTGAAAGAATTTGCAAGGCCTTCCTGAACAAATCTGTAGATGGTGTCATTTAATGTTAGTGAGTGAAATTTTGGAAGCAACTTGCAATCGAGTTCCACTATACTTTTCGTGCGCATCATATGTGCATCGGTCACAAGTCGTAAAGTTTCAGCTAAACTGCATTTGGCAAGCTCTGGTAATACCAGTCCGGTTGCGAGCAACCTCACTTCTTTCAACGCGTCATTGATCGTTGACCTGATGAGTTGAATATTTTCTTCGTCTTCTTTGTTCTGTGCTTTAGAAGCGCGTGATTTGCGGGATGCCAAGCTGTCCAATCCGAGAGCGGCAATGGCCAACATTTGCACGGGCCCGTCGTGTAAATCCGATCCAAGTCTGTTCAAAAAACGCTCATTTACAGTTGCTGACTCAATATTCGCTTGTTCGACTTTTGAATTCAATTCACGATTTTCAGATAGCAACGTCGTAAGTTCTGCCATTCGGTTTCCGATTGCGACATCCTGCGAAGTAATTGTTTTATCTCCTCTCCTGACGATAAAAAATAAAGGCAGCAACATGGCCAATGTAATCAGGCCAACTACAAGCCAGCTTTCGATGTATCGTTTTTGCAAATCGCCAGGTAATGTGTCGGCATCAACATAGAGCTCTGATACTGCAAATATTTTACCATTGCTAAGATCAAACATTGGCACATAGATTTCGATCAGCTTTTTATTAAGTGAACGTTCGTATTTGTTTTCAGGTGAAAGTAAATCTCCGTACTCAATCCCGATTCCACCGTTCACCGCAGATTTAAGTGCGTCTTCTACTTCAAATTTTTGTCCAATAACTTCTCGTGCCGTGCTGAAGACAACGGTCCCATCGGGTTTCCAAATTTTTATTGAGAGCAGCTGCTTTGCAATCAGGCCCTGCTTGACTTGATTGTCGAGATTTTGAATTGCTGCATCGGAAAATCGATCTTTGGTGCGCAATTCAACTATCAAAGGTTGAATATATCGTTCGATGAACACCGCTGTAGATAGCATTGTGTTATGAATAACGCCGTCTTGAATTTGACTGGTCAACCAAGCGCCTGTCACAGTCATACCGATCAAGATCATAATGGCAGCTGCGATTGCGAACTGTCGAAGGAGTCGTTTGGTGCCAATAAATGTATTTAAGTATGAAAATTTAGGAAAGATTGTTGCCATCGTCAAAACTCAAAGCCCTGACCCCCGTTTGCGCGATTTAGCTTAATTGTTTACCACACTCAAGCAAACATCAGACTAAAGGCCTATAAATTTGAATAAAATAAAAATCAAACTCAGTCTTTAGGCCCTGTTACAATGTGTTAAAAAAGAGTTACTTTGAAAATGCGGATACCAAGACGACTTTGGTCTGGAAAGAGAAGAGGCAAAATTCTTTAACAGGCCAATAGTGGTGAACAGGTCAGACGAGGGGGCAACTCGTAGAACAAGTTCAGGAGTATGAACGCATGAATAGGGCAAACAAAACTAACAGGGCTAAGCAGCAAATTGAAATTTTTCGACCGGATTGAATGAACAAATAGTCCATTCGAATATCAATTTGGCAGACAGAAAATAGATTTCATTTAAAAGTTAGACGATGAATTTGTGACTTTCGTTTTAAAGAAGGTTACTTTTAGATCATTTTCACAATACGATGAAAACGCAAAAAATGCGTAGCACTGAGGCGTCTTTTGACGCTCAGTAGAAGAATTTTTGTTGTCAAATTTTTAAATTTTAGGGTGAGGCTGTCTTGATTGACATGCTCGCCATTAGCAGAATTTCACAAATTTGTCGGGAGACATATCATGGCTTCAAGTTTCACAATCAATCTTGCAGATCTCAACAAGATTCTTACCCAAATCAAAATTGCTGAGCAAAATGCCGGCAATCAGGATCTTAATCCCGGCGCAGTAAACGCAGCGGGCGTTGATCTGGTAACCATCATTGGTCAAGATGCGGCGCTGCTGCCGCAAGGTTTACGCACGGTTAGTGGTGTGTTCAATCATCTCTTGCCTGGTCAAACACTTGTTGGTGCTGCCGATCAACCTTTCCCAAGGCTGCTTCCACAAGAAATACGTACTGGTGTGGCCAGCAGTATTGATTTCGATCTCGGAGGCCCTGCGCCAGCGTTCACTGGCGCACCAGGTAATGCAGGGGGCGTATATGGAGCGCTTGGCTCAGTCGTAGATAGTAGCCCTCGCACGATTTCTAACTTGATTGTGGATCAGTCCATCAATAATCCAGCGGCCGTTGCCGCTGCGCTGCAGCTATTAGGATCAACAGATCCTTCAGGCGAATCATTTGCAATTGTTGCTGCTGGAAAAGCCGCCAAAGCTGCGGCGCCAGATGTAGCAGCAAAACTGGCAACTGAAACGGCTTATGAAGTTGCGATCACACAAGCCGCGATTGCAAAAGCTCAGATTGACATTGCTCATACAAAC
>CAXTKH010000063.1:0-20176 GCA_964244815.1 uncultured Aestuariivirga sp.
TGTCAACCATGTCCCCGAACATATGTCAGCTATGTCCCCGGGCTAAACACTTCGCAGGGATGACGAGTTTAAAGAGTGAATTCTGATTTTGGTCAGTGGTAAAGGGCAAGCATCCATACCGAGGCTCAAGTCATCAACTATCGCGTATAAACCTTTTGCGCAACATCCTCATTACACACTGTCACTGCTGCGCACACAGGCGTGTATCCAGCAGCAAATTCATTTTCGTAAATGAGTCTTACGCAACCTTCGCAAAATCCGGCGCTGCCTCACTGACCACAGTTGGCTCAGTTACAACGCTTATTGGGCTCTGTAATGACACGCCGTTTTCAGCCTTTTCCCACGCAATTGAAACTGTTCTGATGGATGGTGGCACAACAGTCGTCAAGCGCCGCAACACATAGTTATGCTTGGCCACACTTGGTGCAACGAGGTAGCAAAGATAAACTGTTTTTACCTTGTCTTCGTCTAATCCCAAAACTTTGCCGGGAGAGATTGAATCTTGTGGCAACATGCGGTGGGCAACGTTGCGCAATTTCAGCAAGGCAGAAAACGCGAGGCATGCACCGAAATTCAAAACACCGGGTGGCGATATCAAAATGATGTCGCCAGACTCGTTCTCGTTTTCATCTTCAGAGGGCAACAGATCATCCAACATTTCGGAGAATGTATTTACAACAGCCGTTTCGCGCTCTGGCGTTAAGGCTTTGCGCGTAACATCATGATTGGCCAGTACCAAGCTTGGGATCGCGACCTCGCTTATGAAATTTTCCACATGTTTTTCACGCACAAATTCATCAGCAAGCTGCGCACCTTCAGCTGCATCGGATGCGAGCAAGCGTTGATAGAGCATATGATCGGGTGTGAGTACGGGCTCACTTCCGAGCAGTACATCAAGGAAGTTCAATGCTTCAATATTACGGCCAAGCACCAGAATACCAACTGTCATTGGCGTTGCCAGAATAAGACCAATCGGACCCCAGAGCGCTGTCCAGAATGTGGCTGATGCAACGAATGCGACAGGTGAAAGCCCGGTCATCTTGCCAACAAACAGTGGCTCCACAATTTGACCGACAATGGTTTCAATAATGATCAGCGTGACCGAAGTGATAATTGCCAGTTGCCATCCATCACCAATGGCGGCGGCAATAATAATAGGCAGCACAGACGCCATGATGGGGCCGACATAAGGCAGGAAGCGCAAGACAAGCGTGAGCACGCCCCACAACAATGCGCCGGGAATCCCGATCGCAAAAAGTGCTATACCCACGAGCAAGCCCGCTGTGCCGTTCACGCAAATCTGCGCAAGAAAAAACTTGCTGAGACGCTTAGACGCTTCGTCTAGAGCTTCAGTAGTTTTATTGAGATCTGACGTGCCAGTCAGTCTTATCAGCCGCGTCCGCAAATCCTCTTTGTTGAATAAGAAAAGCACCACCATCAAAATCACAATGCCAAGCTGGGTGATTGGTGGCAGCACCACTTCAACCACCGACATGATTGGATTAAGCGGGCTGAAACCGGTGGGACGAACTTCAACAGGAATAGGTTTAATAACCGTAGAAGTGCCTCTTCCAGGTACTTCGACCGTGGGTTGCTGTAATTCAGCGCCAAGATCTTTGAGAACGCCAGCTGCTTTCTCAACTGTGCTGCCACCTGATGTAAACAAGCGAATGCTGTGTGCTTTCTCGCGCAAATTGTTTTCATATTGTGGAAGTTGTGCCGTTAGATTGGCAAGAGTGCCAGCAACCAAAGCTGCAATTCCAAACAGGATAGTGAATGTAACTATTACTACTGATAAAATCGAAATAGCTTTTGGAATGCGCCACTTCTGCAGAAACCGCACAGATGGTGCCATGATAAAAGACAAAAGCACAGCCAGCAAAACCGGGATGATAATGGGCTGGCCGAAATATAAAATAGCGCATACAGCGAGAAAAATAACCAGCGCGTTCATAGTTGTCTTGCCATATTCAGGCTCGAATATAGGTTCGCGAAAAACCCGTGCTGCCAGTGGTCGCATAGCATGATCCCCAGCTGTCCGAACGACAATTCAACCGGAGGCAGCTAATCTAAACGGCGATATCCTGGGTTTGTTCCATTACAAATGTTGCTGCCTTGGAGCTACTTTGCAAGAGCGCCGCTGAGCGCATCAGAGATCAGTTTTCGCGTATTGCCTAAACCATAAAGCGCTGCGAATGATCCAAAGCGAGGGCCTTTTTCTTCACCAAGAAGCACTTGATACAGCATGTTAAACCAGGTTTGGCCTACGCCGATGCTGCCGTCTTTTTGGGTGACGGTGTAGGGATCGCGGCGACCCACATCGTAGACTTTTTGTTGAATGGCTTCTGGCGTTGAGCCTTCAGGTAATTCCCCAAGAGCCGCGTTAAGATCGGAAAGCGCCTTGGCTTCATCCTCCGTACACGGACGATAAACCTTGTTGGGCTTTACGAAATCAAGATAATAGCGGATGGCATAGCCGACCATCTTGTCGAGGCGGGGATGTGTGGCAGCGTCCATTTCTGGCATGTAACGCTTGAGGAAGGCCCACAAAACGGCTTTGTCCTCAGTGTTGGCGACGGCGACCAAATTGAGCAGCAGCGCGAATGTGACGCCACCGGTTTCCGGTTTTGGCGGTTGGCCGCCGTGAATATGCCAGACGGGATTCATCAACTGGTCTTTGGGTTCGGTTTGCTTTTGGTATCCGCCCAAATGCTGCGCATATTCATCAACGGCGCGTGGTATCACATCAAAGAACAGTTTCTTGGCTTCGCGCGGGCGGTTATACATATAGAGCGAAAGGGAGTCTGGATCAGCATAGGTGAGCCATTCATCAATGGTCAGGCCATTGCCTTTGGATTTTGAAATCTTCTGGCCTTTATCATCCAAGAATAATTCATAGACATAATGCTCAGGCGCAATGCCGCCCAGAATTTCACAATTACGATCATAAATGGGCGCGTTGGATTGATGGTCCTTGCCGAACATTTCAAAATCCACACCCAAGGCTGCAAAGCGCATACCGAAATCTGGCTTCCATTGCAGCTTGGTGCGGCCACCGCGCACGTCAACCGTGGTTTCGGTTCCATCTTCATCATTGAAGGTGATGGTGCCTTTTTTGGCATCAATGGATTTCATCGGCACATAAAGAACGCGACCAGACTGAGGCGAGATCGGCAGGAAGGGTGAGTAAGTGGCTTGGCGTTCTTCACCCAGTGATGGCAACATGACGCCCATGATGTCATCATATTTTTCCAGCGCGCGGATGAGCATGTCATCATATTTGCCAGACTTGTAATATTCCGTGGCCGAGCCGAATTCATATTGGAAACCGAACGTGTCGAGGAACCGCCGCAACATCGCATTATTGTGATGGCCGAAACTTTCATAATCGCCACCAAATGGATTGGGCACGGAGGTGAGCGGCTTATGCAGATGTGGTTCGAGGAATGATTTATCAGGCACATTGTCTGGAATCTTGCGCATGCCGTCCATATCATCTGAAAATACAAGCAACCGCGTTGGAACATCACTCATCAATTCAAATGCACGCCGAACCATGGTGGTGCGCGAAACTTCACCGAATGTGCCGATATGCGGCAGGCCTGAGGGGCCATAACCGGTTTCAAACAAAACCGATTTCTGACCCGATTTCTCCACCCGTTTTAAAATCTTCCGCGCTTCCTCAAAAGGCCAAGCCTTTGATTCTAAAGCGGCAGCGCGAAGGGCGGGATTAACAGTCATGATATTTTCCAGATAAAGTGTTCAGCGGCCTCTTTAGGCAGCGTGTGGACTGTGGTCAATCGTGAGATTAGCCCCTATTAAAGCGTGGTGTACGCCCATGACCATAAATTTGTGCCACCCCCCACAGCCATCGGCTTGGGGCTGGGCGCTGTTGTATCTGGTGAAAAACTGGGTGCGGCGGCGGCTCTGGCAAGGCTTTCGGCCAGTCCGCATTTAATTTGTCATTCGCATTTCTTGATTGAGCGGTTAGGTGCTGCGGCATCTGCGCCCAAAAGCTTGATCCGCGCGGCGAGGGAACAGCGCCATTTTGATGTAGCAGAACTGTTTGCATTTGTGGTTCCGGCCCGCGTTGCAACGCCGACACCCACGGGATTTGCCAGATCTCTGGCGGTTGAAGTGATGAGCAATGACAGTGAGACGCTGCATGCGGTGGTCGATGATCTGCTTCAGCGTTTGTCTAATAAAAACTATCCTTTGCTGCGCGAAGCAGCTGAACTTGCCACGTTCTTGGCCCGTGCCAATTGGCCTTGGGCCAAGCCTGTGATGGCGGCGCTGCTGACGGCCAATCCAAAAATGGATGTGAACGGCTTTGCCACAGGCCTCAATGTGTGGGACCGTATTGAAGAATGGGAAGACGATGGCCAACGCGCACCTGGCACACAAGAAGCAATCAGCGGCAATGATGCCAAGCGGTTCCTTGCTGAAATTCTAGGCAGCGATTCCGAAACCCGCGCCAGCCAGCGCGACTATGCCGCCGCTGCGACCCATGCGTTCGAGCCGCGCGACAGGAAAGACATCAATAATATTTTGCTGGCTGAAGCGGGCACAGGCCTTGGTAAAACTTTGGGCTATCTTGCACCGTCATATCTCTGGGCGCGCAAGAACAACGCGCCAGTGTGGATTTCAACTTATACAAAAAATCTGCAGCGCCAGCTTGATCAAGAAACCTCGCGTCTGGTGCAAGACCCTGCCGAGCGCCGCGAGCGCATTGTGATTAGAAAGGGCCGCGAGAATTATGCATGCTTGCTTAATATGCAGGAGGTGTTTGGACGTTTAACGGGTGCCAATGCAAGGTCAGCTTTGCTCGCTTCCCTGATCGCACGCTGGGCCAGATTCTCGCGCGATGGCGATATTGTAGGCGGTGACTTTCCGTCTTGGTTGCTTAGCCTGTTTCAAGATGTTTCAATTGATGGCGAAAGCAAGGGGCTAACACCATCAGCACTTGGCCTGACAGACAGGCGCGGCGAATGTATTTATGCAGGCTGCACACATTACAAACGCTGCTTCATCGAGCGCTCAGTGCGGGCGGGTCGCAATGCAGATATTGTGATCGCCAATCATGCTTTAGTGTTGCATCAAGCCGCCATTGATCAAGCCATTGGCGTGGCTACAACGCCTGATGAAGAGGCAGCGCCCGGCGGTATCAGGCGCATTGTGTTTGATGAAGGCCATCATTTATTTGATGCAGCCGACAGTGCATTCAGTGGTCACTTAACGGCGATGGAAGCATCCGAATTGCGCCGCTGGTTGCGCGGGCCGGAAACCGAGCGCAGACGCGGGCGTGGACTAGCCGAACGCATCGGCGATCTGGTGGCAGAGCAAGACAATGCTGAAAAACTTCTGCACCAAATTCTGCGCGCTGCCACTGCATTGCCAGGCCCCGGTTGGACAAGGCGCATTCAAGGTGGACAGCCAGAAGGTTCAGCAGAGGAGTTTTTAAGCTTAGTGCGCCAACAGGTTCTGGCACGTACTGACGCGTCAAATAGCAATTCGGCAGAAACCGATTGTTCGCCCTTGGTTGCAGGCCTTTCCGATGCAGTGGCTGATCTTGCAACCGCGTTGATGGATTTGAAAAAGCCCATGTCGGCGCTCGCCAATGTGTTGCTGAAGAAACTTGATGATGAAGCAGCTGAACTCAATACCAATGATCGGGGTCGTATTGAATCTCTGGCGCGTTCCTTAAAGCGTCGTGGTGAATTGGTGGTGGGCGGTTGGATTTCCATGCTCAATCATTTGCTTGAAGCGCCTGATGCCTTGTTTGTAGATTGGTTTGCGGTTGATCAAGCCTTTGGCCGCGAGTCTGATGTAGGGCTCCACAGCCATTGGATTGACCCAACAGTGCCATTGGCCAACACTGTTCTGAGGTCAGCTGACGGGATCATCGTTACCTCCGCTACGCTCAAAGACCGCCCGCCGGATGTGCCAGATGATTGGACAAATGCGGAAATGCGCACGGGTGCCATTCATCTGCCATACCCAGTTAAACGCACTGGTTACGACTCGCCGTTTGATTACAAGAAAATCAGCCGCGTGATTGTGGTAACCGACGTGAACCGCGAAGACATGGACCAGATTGCAGCGGCCTACCGCGAGTTCTTCATCGCTTCTGGTGGCGGAGGGCTGGGCTTGTTCACCGCAATTGCAAGGTTGCGCGCCGTGCATAAACGCATTGCGCAACCGCTCGCCAAATTTGGCCTGCCGCTCTATGCCCAACATGTTGACCCCATGGATACCGGCACATTGGTTGACATGTTCCGTGCTGAACGCGATGCCTGCTTGCTGGGTACTGATGCCGTGCGAGACGGCGTAGATGTGCCCGGCGACTCGTTGCGGCTGATCGTGCTTGACCGTGTGCCATGGTCAACGCCAACGATTTTGGAACGCGCGCGCTCTGAAGCCTTTGGTGGCAATGCCTATAAAGATATGTCCGTGCGTTTAAAATTGCGCCAAGCCTTTGGCCGCTTGATCAGACGCGAGGGCGACCGTGGCTGTTTTGTTATTCTTGACCCGCGCTTGGCTACACGTTTCACCACTGCTTTCCCGCCGGGCATTCAGATTGACCGATTGGGATTGGTTGATGCCATCGATGTCGTAAAATCATTTACTCCGAAGCTGGACAAGATCGCACGCGACCATTAGGTTTTATCTCTAACGCAAGGAAGCACACATGCCCGGCACCATCTCCAATCAACAGGCCCTGATTTACGTTATGGTGATGATGTCGGCGGTTGAGGGCCATATCAGCACTGATGAACTGCAAGAGATCGAACTGCTCATCCGCACTTTGCCCGCTTTCAAAACTTTTGACCGCGCCAGACTTGTGACAGTAGTTCAAGAGTGCAGCGACATTTTGCAAAATGAAGAAGGTATGACGACGGTGTTGGGGTTAGTAAACAATCAACTGCCTGCGCGCCTCAAAGAAACCGCTTATGCATTAGCCGTGGAAGTAGCCGCTGCCGATTTGGCTGTGGGCCGCGAAGAGCTACGGTTCTTGGCCATTCTGCGCGATGCTTTGGAGTTAGATAAATTGGTCACGGCTGCGATAGAGCGCTCTGCGATTGCAAGATATCAGATGGTGTGAAAGCAATTCTCCCACCCACCTTCACCAACTGGTTCGCATCGCGCGGGTGGGCGCCGCGTGCGCATCAATTGCAAATGTTGGAACATGGGCTGAACAATGGAAGCGCCTTGCTCATCTCGCCGACGGGTGGTGGTAAAACTTTAGCTGGCTTTCTGCCAACACTGGTTGATCTTGAAGCGCCGCATAAAAACGATGGCATTCACACGCTTTATATTTCGCCGCTGAAAGCACTGGCTGTTGATATCGCGCGCAATCTAGAAGCACCGATTGCTGAAATGAAATTAGAGATCACCGTTGAAACCAGAACGGGTGACACGTCATTTGCAAGGCGTAAAAGACAGCGCACCAATCCACCCGATATTCTCATTACGACGCCTGAACAAGTAACGTTGCTGATTGCAGATCCAACGGCAGCACATCTTCTCAAAAATTTAAAAGCTGTCATTATCGACGAACTTCATTCCATCGTCTCGTCCAAGCGCGGTGTGTTGCTATCTTTGGCGCTCAGTCGGCTGCGCAGCCATTCACCCAATGCCCGCTTCACCGGATTATCGGCGACGGTGGCCGATCCCGATGCATTGCGTGGCTGGTTGGCACCGGCCAACCAAACTCCCGTGCCACTTGTTCTAGGCACCGCCGGTGCGCCGCCTGATATTCATATCCTGGAATCGGCTGAGCGCGTGCCATGGAGCGGACACCAGGCCATCTATGCCATTCCTGAAATTTATGCAGAAATAAAAAAAGCCAAAATGTCTCTGGTGTTTGTGAATACGCGGAGCCAGGCTGAGCGCGTGTTCCAGGAATTATGGACGGCCAATGAAGATCATTTGCCCATTGCGCTTCACCATGGTTCGCTTGATGTAAGCCAGCGCCGCAAGGTTGAGGCAGCCATGGCGGAGAACAAAATCAAAGCTGTGGTTTGCACTTCAACATTGGATCTGGGCATTGACTGGGGCGATGTTGATTTAGTCATCCACGTCGGCGCACCAAAAGGTTCAAGCCGCCTGTTGCAACGCATTGGCCGCGCTAATCACCGGCTTGATGAGGCCAGCAACGCCATCTTGGTGCCGTCCAATCGTTTTGAAGTTCTAGAGTGCGAAGCTGCGCGTGCGGCGGCCAAGGAGAACGCACAAGACACTGAATATCCAATGGTGATGAAGCTCGATGTGCTGGCTCAACACATCATGGCCTGCGCGTGTTCAGGGGCTTTCTTTGCTGATGATCTTTACAATGAAATCATCACGGCATTCACTTACCGCAAGCTGACGCGCGAACGTTTTGACCAAGCTTTGGATTATGTAGCCACAGGTGGATATGCACTGAAAGCTTATGAGCGCTATGCAAAATTGAAAGTGGATATTGCTGGCAAATACCGCTTGTCCCACCCCGTGCTGGCAACACGTTACAAAATGAACATGGGCACGATCGTTGCTGCTGAAATGTTGAAATTGCGATTGGCATCGATCAAAAATCGTAACAGCAAACGTGTGATGACAGGCGGCCGTGTGCTTGGCGAACTTGAAGAATATTTCCTCAGCCAATTGGCCATAGGCGATACATTTTTGTTTTCAGGCGAAGTGTTGAAGTTTGAAGGCCTCGACGAATATGGCGCGTTGGCCACGAGGGCGCATGACCGCGATCCAATGATCCCATCTTATGCCGGAGGAAAATTTCCGCTCTCAACGTATCTGGCCGAACGCGTACGCGGCATTTTGGCAGATAAATCAAAATGGCAATTCTTGCCGCTCCAAGTGAAAGACTGGTTGAACACGCAAAGCTGGGCATCAGCTATTCCCAACGCCAATCAAATGCTGGTTGAAACATTTCCGCGCGCCAACAAACATTATCTGGTGTGCTATCCGTTCGAAGGCCGTTTGGCGCAACAGACCCTTGGCATGTTATTGACCAGACGGCTGGAGCGTTGGGGTGCAAGGCCCATGGGGTTTGTATCTTCCGAATACGCCTTGGTCGTGTGGTGCATGAGCGACATTTCATTGATGATTAAATCTGGCCGCATCTCTTTGGCAAAGCTTTTTGACGAAGATATGTTGGGCGACGATCTTGAGGCGTGGCTGGCAGAATCCAATCTGATGAAACGTAGTTTCCGCAATTGCGCTATTATTGCTGGCCTGATTGAACGTAATTTTCCGGGCAAGGAAAAAACCGCGCGGCAGGTGACTGTGAATACTGATTTGATTTATGATGCGCTTCGCACGCATCAGCCCGATCATCTGCTCCTGCGTGCGGCTTGGGATGATGCGGCTGATGGCTTGATTGATATTCACAGATTGGCCACCATGTTGAAGCGCATCAAAAATCAAATATTACATAAGGCTCTCCACCGTGTGTCGCCGCTTTCCGTTCCGGTGATGCTTGAGATTGGTCGCGAATCAATTTACGGCGAGGCCGATGATGCCCTTCTCGCCGAAGCCGCTGATCAACTCGAAGCCGAGGCCACAAGCCTTGTCTAGGCAGCATAAGATCGTGTTGGGTGGTCTTGAACTCTTGCCGCATATCTCAGGTGCACTCTATGTGCCTGATTATGAAACGCTGGTGATTTCCGATTTGCATTTGGAGCAAGGCACCAGCCTGGCGCGCCGCGGTATTCACGTACCGCCGTTTGACACCGCAATCACGCTTGATTTGCTGGAAGCCACACTGAGCATCACCCACGCCAAACGCTTGATTTTTCTGGGTGATAGTTTTCATGATGCCAAGGGTGAAGAACGGCTGGATGAGCAACATCTCGCTCGTTTACGGGTGGTTACGCACCAGTATGAAACGGTTTGGATTGTTGGGAATCACGATCCGCATCCGCCGCAATCGCTGGGCGGGCAAGGGGCGGAAACAATCAGCTTGGGTTCACTCACGCTGCGCCATGAGCCAAGCAAAAAACTGAAGGACGAAATTGAAATTGCAGGCCATTTGCATCCGGGATGTGGACTGAGTTTGCGCGGTCGGCATGTGCGGGGAAAGTGCTTCATCGCCGATCATACAAGGCTCATCATGCCAGCCTTTGGCGCTTATACGGGCGGGCTATCAATCACCTCGGAGCCGTTCAAAGGGTTGTTTGATTCACAAAAGACAAAAATCTGGATGATCGGGAAAAGCGGATTGCACCGCTTTACACTTTAGCAGATCAACCTGTCTTGGATTCCATTGCTGCAATCAGCTCCGGCGTTACTTGTCCTGTAACTTTCATACCCTGTTGGAGTTGGAACAAGCGAACGGCATTTGATGTGCGCCCACCCAATTTCCCGTCCGCAGTTCCAATGTTATAGCCAAGCTTGTCGAGCAGACCTTGTGCCTTGCCAATAATGTTTTGTTGAGCAGGTTCGGCTGAAGCGCTCTGCTGAGTTAACTCACTCGTACCTTTCCAAGTCGCATCGTTGATCGCAACGACATTCGCTGTTTCAGGAGCTTTTTCAGGAACCCAAGCTTTCAACCGTGCTTGGATGGATTGCACGGTGGCCGCTGGTAAAGACTTCGCCAAAGCTTCAGCATGTGTCTTGGCATCAGTATCGCCCTGCGCGGCAGCCGCGTTGTACCAGAACAAGGCCTCTGGCAGATTTACAGTGGTGCCCATGCCGCGCTCAACCAGAACCGCCAAGTTAAATTCGCTGTCTTTCAGCCCGTGATTTGCAGCCAGTGTGAACCATTTAAAGGCTCGCGCATAATCGGGGTTACCTGCGTCATTGCCAGCTGCAATAACGGCCGCATTATGCATGGCTTTGACGTTGCCTAAAGCCGCAGCACGCTCATACCACGAAAGGGCAGCTTGCATGTTGCGTTCAACGCCAGTGCCACGCTCATAAAGTGTAGCCATGCGGTATTGCGCCGGGGCTAATCCTGCCACTGCGGCGCGTCCGTACCAATATGCTGCTTTAGCAGCATCAGGCGAAACATTTTCACCGTTCAGATAGCGTGTGGCAATGACAAACTGCGCATTTGCATCGCCAGTTAAAGCAGACTTGCGAAGGCTGTCGCTGCCGATCGCCAAATCGATTGAGGCTGGCTTGGGCGCACTGGCAGCAGGCAATGAACCAGTCAAGATGCTGTCTGGTTCAGTACTGAAGGTATTATCGCTGCGCTGTTCAACGGCAGGTGCCGCAGCAGAAGGTGTGGGTTCCAACGGTGCTGGCTGTACGGCTTGAGGCACAGCTTGTGCAGCTGGAGCAGCATCTTGGGCAGGAGCAATGGCAGCAGGCGCAGGAGCGCTGACTGCAGGTGCTGCCGGTTGTTCAACTGTAGCAGGTGTTGAGGCAGGAACAGTCGCTGGCTGGCCCCCTATGTTTTTGCTGACAAAGAAAGCAACCATGGCGAGCGCAAGAAGGCCCGACAAGATTAGAGTGCGCCGTGTGCCCGTTTGATTGTTGTTTGCTGCCTTGATCTCAGGTGGAACTTTCAGATCGCCAGCCAGAGGCGAAACCTTGGCAGACTTTGGACCTTTCTTGAATGGAAGGTTGAAACTCAATAATTTCTTGGAAGACTTTTCATTCTTTTTGGAAACGCCAGGTGTTAAGCCCGAAAGTATATTGCCCTTTTGAGCACCATTGGCAGCCTGAGCAGCTTTGCGGGCTGCTGCAATGTAATCATCCGGTGCGGCAGGCGCTGCAAGTTCATCTGAAACTTTGGCCACCGCATCAAATGGATTGTAACCTGCAAAACCTGTTGATGGTGTTGATGATGGCGCAGCTTCAAATGGATTAGCTGTTGCTTCAGGCAAAAGATTTTCAGGTTTGATATGCAGCGGCGCAATTTCAGCTACTTGAGGAGTTTCTTCAACTCCTGAAACCTGGAATGGATCTGGCGCGGATGCAGAAACAACCGCAGCTACAGTTGGCGCGGCAGCTTGCGCCACGCGTTGGCCAATGGCCGCAGTTTCAAGTTCTGAAAGCTTTGCTACAATCTGTTCAAGTGTTTCATGAACGGCTTCAAGTGTTTCCTGATTGCGGTGATCTGCTCCCTGAGAAGCTTCGCGCACAGCTTTAAGACCCGCTTCCAGCGCCATGATTTCAGGCGATCCACCAAGTGAAGCAAGGCCTTGTGGCTGTTGGCTCATTACCTGTTGGCTCATGCGGTTTGCGGCATCTTCTGCCACTTGCTTGGTCCAATCGCGGTTTTGTTCAACGGTATCGTAAAGCTGGGCAATGGCCCGCTCGATGGTTTCAAGGTGCGAAAGTTGATGTTCGGTCTTGCTCAACCGATCATTGACCACGGCCAAATGATGCACAAGCTCGTCACTGTTTTGAGCGGCTGGCGTTTGTGTTGTTAGTGCATGTTCAAGACGTTGATCAAGCTCGGCCATGCGCCGCTCAAGTTCGTTGAGCTGAGGCAATTCCCGAGTTTGAGCCTGAGTCTGTTCCAACTTTTGGGTGAGATCGAGCAGGCGGCGATCCATGTCAACCAAAGGCCGTGTATCAGCGCCCTGTGCCACGCGAGTGGAAAGCTGTTCAACAGCAACACGAAGGGCTGTCACATCACGGTCAGACGCTGTGCCCTTGCCGGTTTCATCAATCCGCGCGTTGAGTTTTTCAATTTCGCCGCGGAAGCGCTGAATTTCGGCAGGGCTGTTGGAGCTCGCCACCATGGATGTTTGCGCTTCACGGAGTAAGCCTAGAATGCGTTGCTCAATAACACGAAGCTCAGCTTGACTTGCCTGCACGGCCTGCGTCTGGGCTTTTTGGGCCAGAGATTCAGCAGAATCGCGCACTGTTTCAATACGGCCAGCAAGTTCATCGAGCTCGCGGCGCAACAAATCTGGAAGGCCAGCCGCTGGTTGGCTTTGGCTTTGATCAATGCGCTGTGCCAATTCTGATAGGCGGCTTTCTAAAGCAGAAAATGCAGGGGCTTGGCGAAGCACTTGCTCGTTTTGTGTGTTTGAAGCCCGCGTTGACATATCGCCAATGCGGTCTTGCAAGGATTTCAGATTATCGCGGGTACGTTTTTCGGAAACTTCCAGATGTTCAACAATATTGCGCACTGCTTTTTCAAGCGCCACAAAGCCCGGAGATTCTTCGGGTTTGGGTGCAACGACAGGCTGAGCCTTTTGAAATTGGCGGCCCAAGAGCGCAAGGCGTTCATTAACGGCGGTGAAAGCCTCAACAGTCTGGCGTTCATTGCTCTCAACACGGCTGAGAATGCGTGCAAAATTACCATTTTCTTCTTGTGGCGGCGAAACATAACGCGGCGCTGTTTCACTTTCGCGCATCGCCAAACGAGAAAGCTGTTCAGCAATATCTTCAAGCCGGGTCGCGGCGCGCTCAATTGGATGTGTGGAAATCCGACCAGCAATGACTTTATCAGAAACAGAATCATTTTCTGAGGCAGGCGCATCGGCCTGCTCATTAATCGCAGAATTCAACCATTCACCCAATGTCATGCCCGACCGGCGCGCCGCTGTCTTGGCAATTTCGCGCAATTCAGGTTCAACACCCTTAACGCTCCATGGAATTCCTGGCTTCATCGACTTTAACTCTCCGGCGTGAGAAGAGGGTGGTTGTTCAATAGACAAATCACCCGCAACACGGTTTTTCATTCCTCATCTGTTAACTTTCTTGGTAAATATTGAGTTAACCTGTTGATGTTTTTTGCCAAACGACCATAACCCCTGATATTTTAAGGCTTAATCTGAAATGACCCGTCTGGCCTTTGTTTCTTCGCCGCTCGACCGCAATGCCAATAATCGCGCAAAACCTGAATTTATTGCAAAGCGCCGCATCGATTCGACAACCCATGTTTTGCAGCTTGCCGGCGACACTGTGCGCATGAAAAATGACAGACTTTTCACGCTGAATGATGCGCCGGGATTAGAGGCAATTTATCTGGGGGAAGACCCCAAAGGCCATGCATGGTTCGCCCGCGACATTGAGCCGAGTGAAAGCTTGGTTCCGATGCGCGCCTTGATGGTTGAAGGCGGACTGACACAGGAACGTTTATCAATTCTGGCGCAAGCAAGAAGCATTTTGCATTGGCACGCGTCTCATGGCTTTTGTGCCAAGTGCGGCGCTAAATCGTTTATGGCAGATGCCGGCTACAAACGTGTGTGCCCGTCCTGCAAGACCGAGCATTTTCCACGAACTGACCCCGTGGTTATCATGGCGGTGCGCCATGGCGATCAAGTTCTGCTGGGCCGCCAGGCAAGCTGGCCGCCAAATATGTTCTCAGCTCTGGCCGGCTTTATGGAACCGGGTGAGACTATCGAGCAGGCCGTGGCCCGCGAAGTTTTGGAAGAAGCAGGAATCAAGGTGGGTGCTATATCATACGTCACCACTCAGCCATGGCCGTTCCCGTCCAGCTTGATGATTGGCATGATTGCCGAGGCAACCACTACCGAAATCAAACTCGATCCTGCCGAACTCGAAGACGCCCGCTGGTTCACGCGGGCCGATCTTGAGATGATGCTGGCGGGAACGCACCCTGAAGGCCTTTACGCATCGAGGCCGCAAGCCATCGCTCATGCGGTGGTGACAGCGGCGCTTAAAACCTGACGATTTTTATTCGCCGAATAAATGACCAACATCTTGGAAGCGCGGCCATTTGGTGCCATTGTGCAAAGAAAACCACTTGGGAGCGCTTGATGTATTTGGGTTTGGATTTCGGCACGTCGAGTGTCAAAGGCGTTTTGATCGATGCCAAACAAAAAATTATTGCGACGGCTTCATCGCCCCTGAAAGTTTCAAGGCCTCATCCAGGCTGGTCAGAGCAAAATCCTGAACATTGGTGGAAGGCTGCTAATCAAGTTGTGGCAGCGCTTCGCAAAGCCAAACCGAAAGCTATAGCCCAAGTCGCAGGCATCGGTATGTCGGGCCAGCAACATGGTGCAACACTGATTGATAAAAACGGCAAGGTTTTGCGACCCTGCATTTTGTGGAATGATGCGCGCAGTTTTGAAGAGTGCAAAGATATTCTGGCCGCTTGCCCCGAAGCGATGGACATTACCGGAAACATTCCGCTGGCAGGTTTCACAGCGCCAAAATTGCTCTGGGTGCGAAAACACGAGCGCAAGATATTTGATCAAGTGGCTAAGGTCTTATTGCCGAAAGATTACATCCGCTTTCGCATGACAGGAACCTATGGCTCCGACATGTCTGATGCGAGCGGCACCTATTGGCTTGATGTTGCTAACCGCAAATGGTCGGAACGCATGTTGACTGCCACCCATATGCGCCGCGACCAAATGCCGGAACTCTTTGAAGGCACCGATGCAACGGGCCAAATAACCCAAGCACTCGCCAAAGCTTGGGGCATGCCACTACGTCCTGTCGTTGCAGGAGGTGGTGGTGATAATGCTTCAGCCGCTGTGGGCATTGGTGCTGTGAAGAACGGTCAGGCTTTAGTTTCTATCGGCACATCAGGTGTGATGTTTGTATCCAACGATAAATACAGCCCCAATGCTGGCAAAGCGGTTCACGCCTTCTGCCACGCCGTGCCAAACACCTGGCACCAGATGGGGGTTATTCTCTCGGCCACTGCAAGCCTAGAATGGTTGGCAGGATTACTCAAAACTCCCGCACCACAGCTGACTGCAGCACTTGGCAAAAAACTTGAAGGCCCAGCATCGGCTTTGTTCCTGCCCTATCTTTCGGGCGAACGCACACCAGTTGGTGACGCACAAATTCGCGGCGCGTTCTTAGGCCTCGCGCATGAGACTGATACAAAAGTTATGACACATGCTGTGATGGATGGTCTGGCTTTTGCGTTCCGAGATTCACTTGAGGCTTTAAAAGATGCAGGCACAAATGTAACGCGCGTAATGGCCGTTGGCGGAGGCACGCATTCAGAACTCTGGCTCAAAATCATCGCCACAGTTTTAGGCGTGCCGGTTGATCTGCCTGTAGCTGGCGATGTAGGCGGTGCCTTTGGCGGTGCACGCATGGCGTTGATGGCAGCCACAGGCGCTTCTTACAAAACAATTTGCACTGCGCCCAAAGTGGCCAAAACAATTTTGCCTGATAAAAAAATCAAAGCAGCTTATGAAGCTGCCTATAAGAATTACACAAAAATCTATCCAGCGATCAAGGACATCAAATGAAATTTTATTCAATCAACGACCCCATAAAATATGCTGGCCCGTCATCCACAAATCCATTGAGCTATCGCTGGTACAACCCAGACCAAAAAGTAATGGGCAAAACCATGCGTGATCATTTGCGCTTTGCAGTTTGCTACTGGCACACATTGTGTTGGCCAGGTGGTGACCCATTTGGCGGTGAAACCTTCAACCGCGAATGGCACCATATGGCCGACCCGATGAAGGCTGCATCTGTCAAAGCCGATGTGATGTTTGAAACCTTGCGCATTCTGGATATTGATTATTTCACCTTCCACGATCTCGATATCGCGCCGGAAGGAAACTCGCTCCAAGAGTTCAACGCGAACGTGACCAGCATTGCCAAGATTCTTGAAAAGCACATGGCCAAGCACAATAAGAAGTTGTTGTGGGGCACGGCCAACATGTTCTCCAACCGCCGCTTCATGGCGGGTGCTGCAACCAACCCTGATCCCGATGTGTTTGCTTATTGCGCAGCGCAAGTGAAACATTGCCTTGACGTGACGAAGGATTTGGGCGGCGAGAATTATGTGATGTGGGGGGGCCGCGAAGGCTATGAAACCTTGATTAACACCAAGATCGGCCATGAGCTGAAACAAGCGGGCCGCTTCCTCTCACTGGTTGTGGATTACAAACATAAGATCGGCTTCAAAGGCCCGATCCTTATTGAACCAAAGCCCAAGGAACCATCAACCCACCAGTATGATTATGACGTGGCCACCATTTATGGGCTGCTGAAATCCTATGGTTTGGAAAACGATGTGAAAATGAACATCGAACAAAACCACGCCATTCTCGCAGGGCACACGTTTGAACATGAGATAGCACTCGCTTCAGCGCTTGGCATTTTCGGCTCGCTCGATCTCAATCGCGGTGGTTATCAAGTGGGTTGGGACACAGATCAGTTTGCAATGAATGTGCCAGAGCTTACATTAATGATGATCGAAGTGATCCGCGCTGGTGGCTTTACCACAGGCGGCATGAATTTTGATGCCAAGATCCGTCGTCAATCACTCGATCCAGATGATTTGCTTTATGCCCATGTGGCTTCAATGGATGCTTGCGCCAAGGCTTTACTAAACGCAGCGAAAATTATTGAAGATGGCAAGCTCGATGCAGAAGTGAATAAGCGCTATGCAAAATGGAGCGACCCCACCAATCAGGCCATGCTTGAAAAGGGCGCAACACTCGAAGCCATTGCCGCGCGCGTGCACAAAGATAGAATCGAACCCCAACCCAAATCCGGCCGCCAAGAATATTTGGAAGGGCTGTTAAATAACGTGTGATCCACATCCCTCCCCTGTAGTAAGGGGTAAGAAAAGTAATGAGAGAAAAAATAGAGATGGCGGTCACAAGAAAAGACAAAATTGCCCGTTACCTTCTGATTGCTGCTTTGGCCTATTTGATTTTGTATTTGGTTTTCCGTGAAACTAACCAAGAAATTTGGTTGGAAAACAAACAAAGCTACGTCATTTTTCCAGACGGTATTGGCAAACTACTATACTATTTTTGGCGACCACTTACCTATATCGATGGAACATTAACCGGGATGCAATTCCACATTGAACCACATCATTGAGTCTAAAAAATTGAGGCAAATATAAAATGGCAATCACAGGCAGCAGTAACCAAAGAAACACGGGACGCATTCGCTATGGCATGGTGGGGGGCGGGCAGGGCGCGTTTATTGGCGCGGTGCACCGCTTGGCCGCGCGCATGGATGATAAATATGAGTTCGTGGCGGGCGCACTTTCAGCCGATGCCGCCAAGGCCCAAGCCAGCGGCAAAGAATTAGGCCTCAGCCCTGAACGCATTTATTCAGATTACAAAGCCATGGCCAAAGCCGAAAGCAAACGCGCCGATGGCATCGAAGCCGTGTCCATCGTTACGCCAAACCACATGCATTTTCCTGTGGCCAAAGCTTTCATCGAAGCGGGCATTCACGTGATCTGCGATAAGCCGCTGTCACTGAATTTGAAGGAAGGCAAAGCGTTGGCGGCATTGCTGAAGAAAAATCCGAAAGTGATTTTTGCTCTTACTCATAACTACTCAGGCTACCCCATGATCCGCCATGCCCAAGCCATGGTGGCGGCTGGTGAACTTGGTGATATTCGCTTGGTGCAAGGTGAATATCCGCAGGATTGGTTGGCCACAGATTTGGAAAAGACTGGCCAAAAACAGGCCGCTTGGCGCACAGACCCTAAGCGCTCCGGTGCTGGCGGTTGCGTTGGCGATATTGGAACACACACTTATCAGCTTGGTTGTTTTGTAACGGGCTTAGAGGCCACAGAACTTTCAGCTGAACTCACCAGTTTCGTTAAAGGCCGCAAGCTTGATGACGATGTAGATGTGCGCTTGCATTACAAGGGCGGCGCCAAAGGCCACATCTGGGCAAGCCAAGTGGCTGTCGGCCATGAGAATGGATTGAAGCTCAGAGTCTACGGCACCAAAGGCGGCCTCGAATGGGTGCAGGCTGATCCCAACTATCTGTGGTTCACACCACTGGGTGGCGAGAAACGCTTGATCACCCGTGGCGGTGCAGGCGCCGGCCCATCAGCAGCCCGCATCACACGCGTTCCCCCTGGCCACCCCGAAGGCTACCTCGAAGGTTTTGCCAACATTTACACTGAAGTGGCCCGCGCCATTGAAGCCAAACGCGCGGGTAAAAAATTGGACAAAGACGTGCAATTCCCTGGCATTGAAGACGGTGTAGCTGGCATGGCGTTTATTGAAGCCTGCGTGAAGTCATCGACCAAAAACGGGAAGTGGGTAAAGGTTTAATTCGTCAATTTCCACTCAACGAACACAAAACGCATGGCTTCCATCCGCAAAATGATGGGCGCACCTCATTTTTTGCTTTCGTAACGTCGCAAATCCTCTATAAGCACCGCGAAATCAAAACATGAGGAAGATTTATGGCTAAGGTAAGAGTTGCAATTAATGGCTTCGGTCGCATCGGGCGCAATGTTGTGCGCGCCATCTATGAATCAGGCCGCACCGATATTGACGTGGTGGCGATCAATGATTTGGGTCCGGTTGAAACCAATGCACATTTGCTCCGCTTTGACTCCGTGCATGGCCGTTTCCCCCATGAAGTGAAAGTCGATGGCGATTCCATCAACATCGGCACCGATAAGTTCAAAGTAACGTCTGTGAAGGATCCTTCGCAATTGCCTTGGAAAGAATTGGGCGTTGATATCGCTTTAGAATGCACCGGCATTTTCACAGCTAAAGATAAGGCTTCAGCCCATCTGACCGCTGGTGCAAAGCGCGTGCTGGTTTCAGCACCAGCTGACGGCGCAGATTTCACCGTTGTTTACGGCGTGAACCATCAAGGTCTGACCAAAGATCACATCGTTGTATCAAACGCATCTTGCACCACCAACTGCCTTGCACCTGTTGTTTCAGTGTTGCACGGTGTTGTAGGCATCGACCACGGCTTCATGACCACGATCCATGCTTACACCGGCGATCAACCAACACTCGATACGATGCACAAGGATTTGTACCGTGGCCGCGCTGCTGCCATGTCAATGATCCCAACATCAACTGGCGCTGCCAAGGCCATAGGCCTCGTCATTCCTGAGTTGAAGGGTCGCTTGGACGGCACATCAATCCGCGTTCCAGTGCCGAACGTGTCGGTTGTTGATTTCAAGTTCGTTGCCAAGCGCGCAACGACGGTTGAAGAAATCAATGCCGCCATTAAGTCAGCATCAGAAGGCAAATTGAAAGGCATTCTTGGCTATACGACGCAGCCAAACGTATCAATCGACTTCAACCATGACTCGCACTCATCCACTTTCCACATGGATCAAACCAAAGTTGTTGAAGGCACTTTCGTGCGCATCCTCACTTGGTATGACAATGAGTGGGGCTTCTCCAACCGCATGAGCGACACTGCTGTTGCCATGGGGAAATTGCTTTAAGGTAACTCATTCCTCCCCTGCTACAGGGGAGGAATGATTTTTACAAAATAAACTTACTCAAATCGACATTCTTGGCCAGCGCGCCAACGTGTTCCA
>CAXTKH010000064.1:0-20023 GCA_964244815.1 uncultured Aestuariivirga sp.
TGTCAACCATGTCCCCGAACATATGTCAGCTATGTCCCCGGGCTAAACAGAAGGCAGGGATCCAGTTTTTTTTGACCTGTAAAAAATGAAGAAAGCTGGACCCCAGCCTTCGCTGAGGTGACGGACTATTTATATGGAAAAATTCGAACTTCTATTCAATTCCAGATTTGCCAAATAGATATGTCGTCACGAAGTTTAGTTGTGAGACTGCTTATCCCCTGTGACTAACAAACAAAATTTCGTATTTACGACCTGCCATGGCAAGGACGACAGGTCTTGATGTAAGTAATCTCAATCGACGAACAGACGCCCTACCTTCCCAACATCAACGCAAAACCTTCGCCCAAAGTTTTATCAAGCCTTGCTCTCAATTCCGCGTGCATCGGGTGATCCACCTTCACAACACCGCGCGGCGTGTCCTCTTCCAGATTTTCCATTGGAATTAAAACCAGTGGCATCGCTACAGGTGAAAGATGCGCGCCGAGGCCAGGCTGCAAGGTAAGCAACAATCCATAGAGCTCACCAGTGATCACATGCCTTGATAAAATTGCGGTGCGGTGTTGGCCATGTTTGTTTGTCGTCAAATAAATTTGGCCTGATTGATGTGGAACCGCTACAGATCCGCTTTGCACATAAATTTTATCAGTTCGTCCCATTTCGCGAAACTGCAAATGCTCTGTTTCAAAATCCCAAAAGATTAGAGTTTCATAAGCATAGATGGCATTAGGTGTAGCGGTCGCGGGACGCAGCGTAAGGAAGCTACCCTCAAGCCATTTCACGGAAGCCCGTGCATAAGAGCCAAGGCCATCAGGAGCCACTTTCACTTGGTCGGTTTCGCGCTGCACTTCTGCCCGTTGGAAAGACAAGCCCAAAGCCTTTTCAATGCGAACCAAGGTTTGATCTGTAAATGGCCTTTGCCCTGCCAAGGATTTTTCGAGAGATGACAGGCTGATCTTGGCTGCGTCTGCCAAACTTGCCCGTGCCATGCGGCGGCGCGCCAATTCCTCTCTTATGCGCATAACGTAATGTTCTTGAGTTGAAGCCTTGGTTTTCTGCGCCATTCGGGTTTTATTCCAGATTTGGCGCGGTTGGGCAATGATACAGTGAACATTCATTGCGTTTCCAACATCAGCCCACGCAAAGTCCATGTGCGCCAGTTGGTTTGCCTTTCATGCAGCTCGGCCTTCAATGGGCCTATGATCTGAAATATAGGATGGTAGTTTTCGATTACAAATTTATCTCGATTTACTGCAGTTGCATCGTACAAGCGTTGCAGTGCGGGCAGCGCCGCGGATTGCAAACTTTGGAGATAGTTCATGTCAATATACAGCGTGTTAAGATAATCTCCATTTCTAAGATGTCGAAAAGCTCGTTCGACATTCCAATTGGCTGTTATGGCACTGAAGTTCAGGTATCCACAAGTTAGCAAGACCAAATAAACATTGATAAAGTTAGCGTTGACTAGCCATACATTACCTTTGCGACGCAGCACTCTGAATACGATTAAGATTAAACCTGCTGCTACAACCGCCATCCACACGAGGCCTGAAAACCGAAGAACTGTCATTCCATATGCGTCAACATAATCCAGGGTTCGTTTGGCTGATGATGCCACAAGGAAAAGATTTTGCAGCGTCCAAAGATACACCAGACCACGCAAGAGTTTCGATTTTTCACCTTGCGAACCTGGCTGCAATGCAAAGATCATTAAGGCCCCCGCCAAAACAGCGGTAACGATCAAAGTATAAGAGCCGCGATGCACATATTCGGCATAATTCATGCCGCTCGGCAACGTGGTGCCTGACCAGAGATAAAGCAAATCAAGAAAGTTCTCTGCTGCAAACATGAAATTCAAAATCAACAATGTGAAGATCACAGGCATTGGCTTGAAGAAGGATGCAGCCCAGAGTTTTTGCGAAACTGCAGCGATATTCTGATTTTGCAAGGGCTTAAGTTTCAAGACCGCAAAAGTGATTATGAACGACAAAACACTTATGAGTGGCATCCAAGTCCAAAGATGCAATGACGGATCAAGCCATGAGAGTTGCGAAACCGATTGTTCAATCAACGGATTTGCGATGATCAACAGCGCCCCAAACACGAAAATTGCGATTACGGGCAACAAAATATTGGCGAATGAAAATATCTTTCCGCGCAAATCACTCTGATCGCGCAGCGCCTTCATTTTACGGCTCTCGTTCAAAACATTCATGGGCGTTTTGAGCAGACTTGAAGCAGCGGCCTTGCCAATGTTCAACAGATTATCCAACACTCCATCATGTTGCACGAATGCGAAGCTTGAAAGTGTAATCCATTCAATTGCAAGATTAAGAGGGCCCGGCTCGATTACGACGGCGCAGAGCGAAACGACGTTGAGGCATGCCACCAATTTCGTGGAGCGCGACCAGCCTTTGAAGGATTGCCGTAAAATCAAAAAGCTAAAAATAAATGCGGGGACCAACGCAATTATGCTGCCCGGCCAACCTTGCTCGCACACAAAGCCTGAAAAAATTGCCGCAATTGCAGCCACCCCTAATCGCCAAACATCGCGCCACGCGGTGATCTTGGGTTGGTAAAATTTGGCTTCGGTAAACTCTTCACTGGTGGTCAATATCATTCTCCGTTACTTCAACGGGAATAATATCTCACACTATGACACCACACAGATACGGGCAATATATGCCAATATTTGCCACTTCAATTGCGTGAAGTGGCAAATTTGTACGTAAGTTTTACTGGCTTGCCCAGATAATACGCGCCATCCAATCCACATCCTTCATATCCAGCGTCTTGGTATCATGTGCGGCGTTGAAGGAGCCTAGCTCCAGTGTCCGCGCAGTTTGACGCATCATGATTTTGGCCATCACTTGGCCGTCAGATGTGCGGACCACAACGCGGTCACCCTTTCTGACCGTGGCACCCGGCGATACGATGATGGTATCGCCCTCGCGGTAGACTGGTTCCATGGAGTTGCCGGTAATTTCGAGACCGTAGGCGGCTGTATCAGTCACTCCCGGTACGTCGATTTCTTCCCAGCCATTGCCAGACGGGAAACCTGAATCATCGAAAAAGCCGCCCTTGCCAGCTTTGGCAAAACCCAGCATGGGGATTTGCTTCAGCTTCGGCGCCTGGCCCTTGCGGCCTGAGAGCAGATCCATGAATTCTTCAACAGGAGCGCCAGATGCCGTCAATACACGGTCGATGCTTTCCATAGTTGGCCAACGTGGTCTGCCGTCTGGGCCGTTACGCTTTGACGGGTTAAAAGATGTAGGATCAAGGCCAGATTTCTTGGCTAGGCCTGACGCTGAAAAGCCATAACGTTCAGCAATGGTATCAATTGCCGCCCAAACTTGCTTGTGTGTAAACATGAAAAATTCTCCGCAGTTTTTATTCTTGCCTCAATTAGGAACCAATACCTCTTGCGCAAAGCTTTGTCCAGCGTAAAGCATGTTATTATTGAAAAAATTTTTGGAGGATGTTTTTTGCGCGTGCTTTACAAAATCATAGACACTGCCGCCTGGCACCAAGCTGAGGTTGCTGGCGTTTTTAAAGGTGCAGCGATTGATTTGAAGGATGGCTACATCCATCTCTCAACGGCAGCCCAAGTAAAAGAAACTGCGCGATTGCATTTTGCAGGTGCCACGAATTTATTGTTGGTCGCAATCGATGAAGCAGTTCTGTCCAAAGATTTGAAGTGGGAAGCCTCGCGCGGTGGGCAGTTATTCCCGCATGTTTACGGATACATTGATCCCGTAAATATTCTATGGGCAAAGCCATTGCTCTGGAATGGTGAAGCCCACCTTTTTCCGGCAGAGGTGATCTAATGGGTTTGGCCGATATTGGGTTTGCGCTGGCAAAACCGTTCCTGCATAAAATGGATGCTGAACAAGCCCACGGCCTCACGATCAATGCGTTAAAGGCAGGTATTGGTGGTGGCCGCGGATCAATTCAATCTCCCGCACTTCAGACGAAACTTTTTGGCCTCACATTTCCAAACCCCGTTGGGCTAGCACCGGGTTTTGATAAAAATGCCGAAGTGCCGGACGCCATGTTGAGCCAAGGATTTGGCTTTGTTGAAATTGGTACAGTTACTCCTCGTCCACAAATTGGAAATCCAAAGCCGAGACTGTTTCGGCTTGTTGAAGATCAAGCTGTAATCAACCGCATGGGTTTTAACAATGATGGGCAACAAGCGGTGCTGCGCAGGCTTGAAGCACGGCGCAACCGCGGTGGTATTGTTGGAGTAAATATTGGTGCCAATAAAGACACAGCTGACCGCATTGCAGATTATGTTTCAAGCATTGGGACATTTCGCAATGTAGCAAGCTACATAACTGTCAACATTTCTTCCCCTAACACACCGTGCCTTCGCAATATGCAGGGCCGCGAGGAATTGCTGAAATTACTTTCAGCATTAAATGCCAAACGTCAAATCACGTTGCCGATATTTTTAAAAATAGCTCCCGATCTTGCGGAAGCCGACTTGCAGGATGTTGCTGATGTATGCGCCATTGAAGCGGTTGATGCTGTCATTGTTTCAAACACAACCATATCCCGGCCTAAGTTAAATTCCGAACACGCTGCACAAACGGGTGGACTTTCAGGAAAACCACTATTTGATTTATCAACGCAGCAGTTGGCGCTGTTTCATAAGATGACAGATGCAAAAATGCCACTGATCGGTGTCGGCGGTGTTTCTGATGTTGAAACAGCCTGGGCCAAAATTTGTGCTGGCGCTTCACTCATTCAGATTTATTCGGCATTGGTTTATCGGGGGCCAAATCTCGTTGCTGAAATCTGTGACGGACTTAAGCTAAAACTTCAGCGCAATGGTTTGGCAAGTATCAGCAGTGCCGTAGGCTCCCTAAAATAAGCTTTCCGGAATATAGCGCTGAAAGATTTTCGCCGTCGTACCTTTTTCCTGCAACCGGTCCAACGCATAGTCAAAGGCCTCGCGCAAATTTGATTGATCATTGCTGATTATAAAACTCATGCTGCGCGAAAAGGATTGGCGATCAATAAAACTTTCTCCCAAAGTTATGCAGCACTTCTGAGCATTCGTTCCCTTCAACCAAAAAGATGCATGCAAACTGTCAGTAAAAGCCGCGTCAATCGTGGCCGCACGCAGCGATTCGAGCAAAGCGTTTTCATCATTGAAAGGTGTGAGTGCCGACCTTTCATAATATTTGCCAAGAAAAGCCGCGTGGGTTGTGCCTTTAACGTAACCGATACGCCGCCCCGCTAAAGCGCGCGCGTCTGGCTGGGTAAAAGGCATGCCGGTGCGGGTTATGAAACGTGCAGACGAAAAATAATACGGCCTCGTGGCAGATGCAATTTTCAAAATATCTGAACTCAAGCGCATGCCAGTAATAATCGCCTCGCCTTCGTGGTTTTTTAAAGCAGGTAACAGATCTGCGAAAGGCTTTGCACTGACTTGGCAAGTCAGTTTCAATTCAGTGCACGCAGCCACCGCTAGATCAACTGCAATACCACTTAATGTTTTGTCAGGATTTTCAAAACTGAAAGGGGCAAAATCAATATCCGTTAGTAGCTTGACAGGGTTTTTGATAGATTCCAGTGGTGCTATAGCGCCAATGTCTACGTGCCGAAACTGCACCTGCGCCGCCAAATCATTTGCAGTCAGAGATTCAGCACTTGCACCAAATACAATCAGAAAGAGAGTTAAAACTGGTAGCTGCACTCTGCGCGTTGTAGTCACATATATATCCTTCAATCTTAATTAGCCGACGGAGCGATGATAATAATCATCGCATGGGGAGGCGAGTTTGTCAGTAGTGTATGATTTGGGCCTGAAAAAAACGCAGGATTTGCGGGTCGAATCTGCACCTGATAATGGATTTTCTGGTTTACCTCTCGTTCCACCAAATTTTCTAGACCAGGCAATAGCGCGATTAAATCCTAAAGAGGTTGAGCTGGCACTTCAACATCAAATTGTTTCGGTCGCTTGGCTTCCTGGCCATAGGTTTTTCGCAGCGGTCAACGGGCAACCACTGCGTAATGCCGCGGAGTTGGACTTTCGACCTGTTGCACGAATTGATTTGAGAGATTTTAAAGCAAGTACCAAACGGTGCTTGGGCGGCAAGTTACTAAAGCACGCCACTGATCATTTGAAAAATAACAAGCCTGAATTTTCGGCGCATCGTCGGTTAACGCGAACTCAGATTCTTGCATTTGTATTTGCAATATCCATGTATGTTGGCTTTCTGATTGTAGCGCCAGCTGATGTGAGCTTTGCGATTACCAGTCTTTTGCTGACAATATTTTTCTTGAGTGTTACATCTCTGCGCCTTATGTGCGTTATGGAAGCTGGTCAGCCTGCTTCGTTTCGCTACCGCACACTTTCAGATGATGACTTGCCGGTTTACTCGGTGTTAGTCCCAGTATTTCGCGAAACAAGAGTGCTTGGGCAGCTGCTTGTCGCTTTAACTCAACTCGACTATCCAAAACACAAGCTCGACATTAAATTGATCCTTGAGGAAAGTGACATCGCAATGCACCGCGCTGTTGCAGCCATGGGGCTACCTGAACATTTCGATCTTGTTATTGTGCCTGTTGGCAAACCACAGACTAAGCCACGTGCCCTAAACTATGCCTTGCAATTTGCACGCGGCGAACTTGTTACGATCTACGATGCTGAAGATATGCCAGAGCCTGATCAGTTGAAAAAAGCTGCAGCCGCTTTTGCCGCAGGACCGCATAACCTTGCGTGCCTTCAAGCTGAACTGACATTTTACAATGCCAATGAGAATTGGCTCACCCGACAGTTTGCGCTGGAATATTCCGTTTTATTTGGATTGGTGCTGCCCTGTCTAGCCAGACATAATTTACCACTTCCGTTAGGCGGCACATCAAATCATTTTCGTGCCAAAATATTGCGCGATGTGGGTGCTTGGGATCCTTACAATGTGACTGAAGATGCTGACCTTGGGCTTCGATTGGCGAGACTGAATTACAAAACACAAATGCTGGACAGTAAAACCTATGAAGAGGCCAACGTGCAGTTGGGCAACTGGGTTTACCAGCGTGCACGTTGGTTCAAAGGTTTTCTCCAAACCTGGCTTGTTCACATGAGAAGTCCGACACTTCTTCAAAATGAAATTGGATGGGACGGCATGTGGGCGATGAATGCTACAATTTTTGGCACGGTTTTTTCATCCATCGTGCATCCTATGTTTACATTGATCTTATTTTATCAAATGCGAATGGAATTTGAAAAAGGTGCTAACCACAGCGGTGTGATCATAAGCTTACTTGGTCTTAGCCTTGCGGTAATTCTGATTAGCTATGGCACAGCACTTTTTGCAGGCCGACTTGTGATGAAAAGAGGTAGATTTTGCTCCTGGTCAACTCTGTCGACAATGCCGATCTATTGGCTGCTGATGGGATTTGCTGCTTGGCTTGCCGTTAAACAATTCATTTTCCAACCGTTCCACTGGAACAAAACCAAGCACGGCTTGTCAACCCTAATGACTGCCCAGAATCCTTATTTGGTGCCACTTACGGTAATGCCGGCAGGACCCAAGATGACCACGAAAATTACTGGCAAGAAAAACAGGATCATTGGAACTGTGAGTTTTGGCGGCAAGGCAGCAGCTTTTTTTTCAGCTTCAGCCATACGATCATTTCGGTTTTCCTGGGCAAGAACGCGTAATGCTGAAGCCAAAGGTGTGCCGTAACGTTCAGACTGAATAAGGCTAGTTACAACAGACTTTACGGTATCAAGGCCCGTTCTCTTGCTCAAATTATCAAGTGCTTTTCTGCGGTCACCCAAGAATGAAAGTTCAGCTACGGTCAGTGCTATTTCTTCAGCAAGCGGAACAGATTGACTGCCAATTTCCTTGCCCACACGCACCATGGCTGGCTCCAATGCCATGCCGGATTCAACGCAAATCAACAACAAATCAAGCGCATCGGACCAAGATTTTTTAATTGATTTCTGCCGCTTGGTAATAAAATTCTTGACGACGAGTGTCGGTAAATAAAATCCAAATACCATGCCAACCACGGAAGCTGTAAGACGGAGATTTGGGGGCACTTTTTCTGCAAGAACAGTCGAGGTGTATATAAATGTGAAAATGCCGATTACAATTGGGGTAATCAAACGCATTGCCAAAAACGTCATCAAATGCTTTTCCGTTCTGAAGCCTGCTTGACGAAGTTTTTCACGCGAAGCTTCTGATTCAAAAAGTTTGCGAAGATTAAGCGAATCTACAATTTGAGTGTAAGCGCTTGGTTTTACTTTCTCGCGCAAACGAACTTCTGCGTTTGAAAAGCTTGCTTTCTGCTGGGCCTTCAGACGATCTCGCTCGGAGGCCACGATCTTTGCGCGCGCCTGCATCTTGTCATTTTCGAAAAGCGGAGACGTGATTGTTATGATGGTGCCGAACACCGCCAAACCCGCAAATATCATTACGAGGGATTCCATTTGGAAAAGGCTGGCGAAGTTCATTTTACGACCTAAATTCTGTGCTGACTGAGGGGTTAAATTTGAAAGTTGATCATCTTACGCATTACTAAAACACCCATGGTCATCCATATGCCACTTCCGATCAGAAGCATGTTACCCATTGATGTACTGAAAAGCGGGCTAAGGTAAGTGGGGTTTAGCATTGTAAGAGCGCCCATCAATACGAATGGCAATGCGCCGATGATGGCCGCTGAGGACTTTGCTTCCTGGCTCACTGATTGTACTTTTTGCTTGAGCTTCTTTCGATCGCGAAGCACTCGAGATAAATTACCTAAAGCTTCCGAGAGGTTGCCGCCGGTCTTTGCTTGAATTGTCATAACAATCGCCAGAAAGTTTACCTCAGGCAACGGAATACGCTCGACCATGCGCTCGATGCCTTGTTCCACAGAAATACCCAAGCGTTGACCTTCAACTACTTCAGCAAATTCCGGACCAACAGGAGGACCTGATTCTGTCGAAATAATTTTCATCGCTTCAGTGATCGGCAATCCCGATTTCAAACCACGAACCATAACATCCAACGCGTCAGCAAAGTCATTCAAGAAAATATTTTGCCTGCGAACCCGCAATTTCTTGAGGATCCAACGCGGCAGGCCAAAAATTCCGACAAATATTACAGCAATGATCACAAAAATGTTTGGATATACAACGAGGAAAATTGCTGCAAGTCCAAATCCCAGAATTGTCGACGCAATCCAATATGATCTGACAGTGATATCTAGTCCGGCCTGTTCCAAGCTGACACGCAAAGTGGCGCGGCGCTTTTTCAATTCTCTTTCTTGTTTGCCAACCTGCTTTAACGAATCTTGAATTTGGCGACGACGCGAATCTTTTGAATCTTCTGCAAGGCGTGATCGAATGGAGCTTCCAAACGATTCGGTTTTTTTGCCCGTCGTAATGGCCTTGACGCGGTTGGCACTATTATCGTTCGAGAAGAATGGAAACAGAATAGCTATTGCCATGCCACCAACAGCCAAGGCCACCATGATGGTAAACGCGTTTGAAGAAAGATCTTCGCCAAAGAACATGTTTTTTCTCTTTTTTACTCAATCAATCTTTTGCTGACCGGTCTTCAGCTCTTTCCAAAGCGTCGGCCAGTCGACCTTCTTCGTTGTAATAGCGTGCACGATCCCAGAAATGAGGACGCGCAATTCCTGTTGAACGATGCTTCCCGACAATCTTGCCATTGGCGTCTTCGCCTGAAATGTCGTAAATAAACAAATCTTGCGTGATAATCACATCGCCTTCCATGCCGACCACTTCAGTGATGTGAGTAATTTTACGCGTACCATCACGGAGACGAGTGGCTTGCACAATCACGTCTATAGAACCCACGATCATTTCCTTGATCGTTTTGGATGGCAGGGAGAAGCCGCCCATTGTAATCATCGATTCCAGACGGGAAATAGCTTCACGTGGCGAGTTGGCGTGGAGCGTGCCCATTGAACCATCGTGGCCTGTGTTCATGGCCTGAAGCAAATCGAATGCTTCAGGTCCGCGGACTTCGCCGACGATGATGCGTTCAGGACGCATACGCAAACAGTTCTTTACCAACTCACGCATGGTGATGGCGCCTTCGCCTTCCAGATTTGGAGGGCGGGTTTCGAGGCGCACGACGTGTGGCTGTTGCAATTGAAGTTCGGCCGCGTCTTCGCAAGTGATGATACGCTCGTCAGAGTCGATGTAACCAGTCAAGCAGTTAAGGAGTGTTGTTTTTCCAGAACCAGTACCACCTGAAATCAAAGTGTTGCAGCGAACCCGGCCAACAATTTCAAGAACAGTAGCGCCCTCTGGTGTGATCGATTTGAACTTGACCAAATCTGGCAACCGCAAACGGTCTTTCTTAAATTTACGAATCGTCAGTGCGCAACCATCGATCGAAAGCGGCGGAGCGATAACGTTCACACGCGAGCCATCTGGCAAACGCGCATCGCATATCGGGCTGGCTTCGTCAACGCGGCGGCCGACCTGGCTCACGATACGTTGGCAGATGTTCAGAAGTTGGCCGTTGTCGCGAAAACGAACACCGGTTTTTTGCATCTTGCCATCGACTTCGATAAAAACATGCGATGCGCCGTTGACCATGATGTCGGCGATATCGTCGCGGGCAAGCAATGGTTCAAGCGGACCATAACCCAGTACGTCGTTACAAATATCTTCGAGCAGCTCTTCTTGCTCGGCAATTGACATCACCACGTCTTTAAGCGCGATGATTTCGTTGACGATATCGCGAATTTCATCACGCGCTGCATCACGGTCCAGTTGGCCGAGTTGCGTCAAATCGATAGCGTCGATCAATGCGTTGAAGATTGTGCTTTTGATATCGTAGTAGGAGTCAGATTTGTGCTTGTGTTCAACCTGAGGTTTTTCAACGACGATAGCTGCGGGCCTTGCTGGTTGACCGGCAGCTGCAGCAATCGGAGAACCTGCTGGCTTCAGATCAGGGATTGCTTTTCCGATGCCTGCAGCGGCATGCGCAGCAGCCGCGGGGCCTGGTGGCAAAGTAACTGGCGAGAGACCAGCTGTTTCGCTTTTTTTACCAAACATTCCTGATATTCCTTATTTCTTTTTCATCATTGGAAGTTTTTTCATCATACCGGAGAGATCAAACCTTGCGGCCTTTGGAGCTTTCGGACGAGCACCGGCAACCAACGAGGCCAGATCCATCATTACTTCGGCAGATTTTGACTTTGGTGCAACTTCAAACACCATTTGACCATTGCCTTGCGCCAATCCAAAGCTTTGTGGATCGTGAGGAATAATCGCACTTGGCTCCAAACCGATGGCTTTGCCAAAATCGGCAGCTGGAATTTCAGGCCGCTTTGGCACACCGACTTGGTTCAGAATAAGCCGGGGATGACGGTCATGTGGGCGACCTGCCTTCAAGAGGTCAACCAAATTTTTGGCATTTCGCAGCGAAGGCAACTCTGGTGTTGCGGTGATGATAACCTCATCGGCATTCAGCAATGTTTGCTTCACCCACGGTGCCCAAATATTTGGAACGTCAACAGCAATCATTGGCGCTGAATGACGAACAATATTGAGCACGGTTTCAACAGCGTGTGAATCCATGGCCATTTCGCGATCAATGCCGCTTGGACCATTGAGCAAACTTAGTTTGTTGCCGAGCTTTGTCATCAGACGGTCAACTAAAGTTCCGTCGACGCGGTCTGGCTGGCCCAGTGCTTCAAAGATACCGCCACCGCCATCCTGGTTGAAATTTAAAGCTGATGTACCAAACGGTAAATCGAGATCAGTGATCACAGTTTCCATATTAAGGCGCTGAGAAATGGCCCAGGCCACGTTATGGGCGATTGTTGAAGAACCAACGCCGCCTTTGGAACCAACGAAAGCCACGATGCGGCCTAAGGGTGCAGCTTTTGGATCGTTATAGAGATGAGCTATCGTTTCAATGAATTGCATTGCGCTGATGGGAGCTACCAAATATTCGCTCACGCCATTCTTGATCAATTCGCGGTACAGGATTACATCATTGACATGGCCAATGACAATCACTTTGGTTGTTGGTTGGCAAACGTTGGCAAAGCTTGCCAGCTCGGCCATGATTTGGTTGCGGTCACCGTGCGACTCCACAACAACCACATTCGGCGTTGCCTCGCCAGTATAGGCTTGCACTGCTGAGTTAATTCCACCCAATTGAATGGTAGTGTGGGCCTTGGACATGCGCCTGTCGATGCTCGCAGCCTGAATTGCTTCGCCTGTCTGTTGGTTGTCGCAGAAAACCCCGATATTGATTCTGGGTACGTGGACTACAACGTTGTGATCCATTTCCATCAGCATTTCTGAGGCAGTTGTTGCGCTATTCATTTGTTTTGTCCTGTCTTGATCGACGGGTTAGTGGTTAGGTTGTAAAATTATGGTGTGGTGCCGCCTGAAGAGCCACCACTGGAAGCGCCAGATGAGCCTCCGCCTGCCGACGACTTGGAAGCTGCTTGTACCGCCATAACCGCTGACTCAGCAGGAATTGGTTCGGGAGATGCAGGAACAGTTAGTGTTTCTGGATTTGCGACCATGGCTGCAATATTTGCTTGAACTGCGCAGCCATGATTTGGGGCCAGCATATTGCCTTCAGTTTCGGTTGCATCTTCGGTCCACTGCCCACACTTGTGCGATGTGCCATAACTTGAAACGTAAGTCAGACGAACGGGAGCAGATCTTCCTGCGCTATAAGTTGCAAAACGAATTGAACCACGCGGTATTCCCTGTTGGACCATGAGGCTGGCAATTTCACTCGCAACCCTCGATGCACGTCCACTATTTGGCTGTGACAGAGTAATTGGAGTTACGCCGGCTTGTGTGGCTTGATGAACAAATGCGTTAACTGCACTAACCTGTTGTGGCTGAAGTGTCCCTTGCGCGGTCGACACCTCCATCGTTACCGGGCCTTTAGCGACGTTTAGCGGATGCATATCTGAACCACCATATGGTTGATAAGCATCATCCAAAGCCGCATCTGACATCGCACAACCGCTGAGCGCCGAGGCCGCAAGAATTAATACGACCAGTTTGCGAGAATGGGCTTTTAACTTTTCTATTTTTACCATGATGCGTTACGTTCCACTCTACTCAACAATATAACCGACGTTGCCTTGATATGTGCCTTGTGGGGCTTTACCGGCACCGCCATAAACTTTGTTCAACCGGCCAAGCAGTAAGGTTTGACGATCAGTTGCGGGGTTAAAGTTCTTATCTGGTGTTTCAAGTTGCTTCTGAGCCACACTACGCACAATGTGCGGCGATACGATTACAACCAACTCGGTTTGATTGTTAATGAAGTCGCGGCTGCGGAATAGTGCACCAAGAATTGGAAGTTTTTTCAGACCAGGTGTGCCGTTGACTGTCTGGCGAGTTGTTTCACGAATAAGACCAGCCAGCATCATTGAACCGCCGTCAGGCATTTCAAGAGTAGTATCGGCTTTGCGTGTGTTAATTGAGGGAATACTTTGCGTTCCTGTTACAACGGTTGACAGCTCGCTTACTTCGGTGTGGATTTTTAGATTGATGCGGCCTTGAGTAAGAACAGTCGGTGTGAAGTTCAGACCAACGCCGTAATCTTTGAAGGAAATCGTACAGGTTCTGACGCCACCAGAATTATCGCATACTTGATAGGGAAATTCACCACCAGCCAAAAATGTTGCGGGTTGCCCTGATACTGCTGTGAGGTTTGGTTCTGCCAAAGTTCTGAGAAGCCCGTCACTCTCCATTGCACGAACAATTCCACCAAAATTGCTTGAACCAGATACACCAGATATACCAATAGCATTCGCATCGCTGATTGTTGCGCTGCTAAAGGGGTTTACTGCTGAAAGGTTGAAGGCAAAGCCTCCGATATCAAGAAGCGCTTTGAAGTTGATACCAAACTGCTTCAGCACGTCGCGTTGAATTTCAACGACTTTCACTTGCAGCATCACTTGGTCTTCGCCCGCAATCTGCATAGCGTTTACAATTTTTGCTCCACCACCTTGGGATGTCATGTTTGTGGCAAGATCAACAGCCGTTTTTGCTTCTAACGGATTCATTGCTATTCCCGTCAGAATGAAGTTCTTATCTTCAACATCTACTTTTATATGGGTGCCTGGTAATGTTCTTTGAATAAGCCTCTGCAAAGCAGTCGGATCAAGGGCAACTTCGATATCAAGGTTCATGATTTGCTGGCCATTGACATCAAAGAAAAATACGTTGGTCTGGCCAGTTGCCTTGGCAAAAATGTAAGCTGCGTTTTTAGTGCGAACAATGGCGTCAATAACATCGGTGTTACCGATAACTACTTCTTTGGCTTCAGCAGGTAAATGCACCACCATTGATTTGCCCAAGCCGAGACGAAGAAAGCGCCCGCCGTCTTGAACGCTTGCATTTGTTGTGACCCCAACATCAGTTGCCTTGGCAGAATTAACAAGCAGTGGTGAGAGCATCAAGAACGATGCAAAAAGCGCGGATGCGCACGCTGAAAATTTCATCAGATCACCTGTGTTGCGAGATTTTTGAATTTTGTTTTTCATAAGATTGTTCTCAGTTCGCAGATGACGAATAGGTTTGGGCGCCATATCGCAGATACATTGTGTCGGTACTGATTTGCTTGCCGCCGTCTCCGATCTCAAATTTATCTGCCAGTTTGGGCATGATTTCTTCAATTTTCTTGCCGTCGTTTTCTACAATTGAACGCAAAGCCAATGAGAGATCGCCCGATGACTCCAAGGATTCGATCACTTCAGCTTGATGGGGCGTTACTTCGATTGTTGCGTTCTCGCCTTTGTCGACAGTCACGAGGTCAGCTTCACCTTTGGGCTGATAGACCTGGTTTACGGCAAGCACACGCACATTGCTGAGTACTATTTCACTTTTCAATGATTTGGAGATTGAATTGTTGGCACCTTTGGGGGTCAATATGACATCTACTCTATCATCAGGCAAAATAAAGCCGCCAGCAGAAGATCTGGACGAAATCGCAACTGAAATAGCGCGCATTCCTTTAGGTAACATCGAGCTCATAAATCCGCCCTTACCTGGCAACAGAACTTTACGGTCCATGACAGTTTCACCTTGGTAGATGGCGATACGAGCGCGGGCATCGGCGTATTCTTTGATAGCTTCTGGTTTTGCATCTTTGGTGATCATGGTGGGTACCACGCTGTCGGCTGGCCAGCTTTTCCAAGCTAATGTTCCGTTTACGAATTTTTCACCCATCAGCACATCTTTGGCCACGACTAAAACGTCTGACGTTTTTACCGCAACCACTTCGGTCACTTGCACGTCTGGCTTTCGGCCCAGAACACCCTTTGCCAAAAGTGCCGCGACAATGGCCGAGCCAATTGCCAAGACAAACATTACTACACGCATTTTACTCATCAACTTGTTCCCCAACCTTGTGCTTTCGACACAACGAAAATTAACTTTGTGACGGAATGGTCAAATTTAGGTTAATGACCAAACTATCCTTTGAAATTCAGGCTATCCCTGTGACCCACCATGTTTCGCGAAACGCCAAAATGCCGCCAATGGCAAAAGCGAGGCCATAAGGAACATTAGGTTTCATCTCACGAATTTTCTTTCCAAAGTCGCCAAAACCCTCTTCATTGCCGTGAATCTCCCAACTCAGAAGCAACATAGACCAAATGCCGACAACAAATGCCAAGGCACCACCGGCCAATACGGTTGCAAACAAAAATGGAAGCGTTTGAGTGGTCCCAAACCATAATCCCGCCGCAGCCATCAGCTTGGCGTCACCACCACCGAACAGTCCGAATTGAAAAAAAATAAATCCAACGCCAAATAAAATAATGCCTGCGAGGATGTGCGTTCCAAATTCCATTAATGGCATGCCGGTGAGAAACGCCATTGGGAAAAACAACAGCGCGGTCACAATAGTCAGCCAATTTGGAATACGAAGGGAAACAACGTCTCCAGCAGCTGCAATGATCAACAAAATTGGAAGCGTAGATATAGAGAGTGTATGCAGCATCGTTAATCCGATCAATTCTTGAAACATCGCGCGAAGCGGGTTGCGTCGGTTTTACTTTCACACGCCGTACGTAAAGAGCGAGTTAACCTTGACGATGAGTTTATCGAAAAGTTCCATTACAGAACTCGGTAACTGAAACTTCACCATTCTGACTCTAATAAAGAGGTTCAAATTCTATCGAATAATTCGTTGAGGTGGTTTATGTCTAAATTTGGTCCTGTGTTTGGAGCAGCGCTGCTCACCATAATTTGTGGAGCTGAGCAAGCAGCACTGGCTGGTTCGCCAATTACAATTCAGACAGACCAAACTCAGTTGATTGCCATTTCTGCTGATCCCGGAACGGTCGTGGTGGGAAACCCGTCTATTGCCGATGTTTCGCTGAGCGGAAGACGCGTTTTTCTTCATGGCCGAGGTTTTGGGTCCACAAACATCATGATTTTAGATATAGCTGGAAATCAACTTGCGAATTTTGATGTTACAGTTACGCACGACCATCCAAATGAACTGGTTATGGTCACCTCTTCTCCTGCACGTCCGAAAATATTGGTTGATACTTATTCCTGTGCCCCTACGTGCTATCATGCCATGATACCTGGTGATGCAGGCTTTGGTGAGATGGTGGGGGCAAACAGCACAAAAGCTGGTTTGGCATCTGGTTCCAAATCACTTGATGCAGCGCCATCAGCGAGCGCTGGTGGACCTCCACCTGCGGCGCAATAACAGCATTAGTTCGTTAAAATTTTACCGATGGTATTTAACCAAATGCAATGGATCACTATTAACAGCTTAAATTGATAGTTTTACCGAGATATCGGGATTGCCTTGGAGAGTGCCATGTTGAAAAAATTTAAACTACGATTGCTTAGTTTTGGACGGCGCTATGGAAATTCGGATAGCGGTGCGACGGCTGTTGAATTTGCTTTGATTGCCTTACCGTTTTTTGGGTTGTTAGGCGTGATTATTGAAACAGGTTCCATGATGTTTGTGGAATATGGTTTGCAATCAGGTGTGCAGGAAGCTGCGCGCCAAGCACGAACCGGCCAGGCTCAGGGTGCTGGCATGACAACTGCACAATATAAATCTTTGATCTGTAAAAACGCAGCATTAGTCTCTCAGTGTGGAACAAATCTTACAGTTTATGCAAACTCATACCAGAGTTGGTCGCAACTTAAGGCCAACATGCCATCATTCACAGATATGGGAGTGAAGGATGACGGAACGACCGATCCTGCTAATACTGCCTACAAACTTGGGGGGCCAGTCTGCCCTTCGGTATTGGTGGCGACGTATGATTGGAAGTTCATGATGCCGTTGATGAATTATATGGGCAACATTAAAAACGGAACGGCAAGACGCTTGGTCGGCTTTGCAATGTTCCAAACAGAACCTTATCCTGCATCTGGGAATACAGCATGTTAAACTACCGAGTGATGTTCAAAAACCTGTTTAAACGTGGTGGCTTTCTTCGTCAGGACACAGGTGCGGCAGCAGTTGAATTTGCATTTATCTTGCCTTTCATGCTGTTGCTATATTTTGGTCTGGTTGATGTAACTGGGTTGATCTCACTCAATCGCCGAATTGTTTCGGCTGCGGCAACGATGACCGATTTGGTAACGCAGCAGAAAACCAATGTGTTAGACACCACAATTATTGATCAATTCAATGCGGCTTATGCGATTGTGCAACCATTGGCAGCTTCAAATATTAGGATTGAAGTTTACGATTATCGGTTTGACGGTACGACCACTCAATTGGTTTGGAAAATGAGTAATAATCAAGGTCCAACCTGTGGTGCAGCTCCGACCACCACAAATATGGGACCGTTGATGACGGCGGGAAATGATGTAGTCATTGCACGCACATGCACAAGTTATACCCCGGCAATTGCAAACTTTATGGGCACTAATATTTTGGGCGCGACTACATTTTCAGTTCGACAAGCGATCTCGGGTCGACCACGTCAAGGAAATGAGCTCACTTGCTATCTGAAGTCCAATCCTGCCACAAAATGTACGTAAATTGAATTATAGATTTAAAAAGCCACATGTTTTGCATGTGGCCTTTTTTATTTGGACCAAAGCTTGTACACTCCGAATATCAATTGATTGGTTTCTTGTGCTTGAGTATTTCTGTTTTTCTACTTGTTTTATTGGCGGCATTTCTGCACGCGTCTTGGAATGTTTTGGTCAAGCTGAACATTGACCGATTTCTAGCGATGTTTTTGTTGCAAACGATCATGTGCATCATGGGAATTGTGATGCTGGTGTTCTTTGCTTTCCCTTCTCAAGTCAGCCTGCCTTATGCCGTGGTTTCTGGCGTGCTCCATACAGGCTATAATCTGTTTTTGGCGCGCAGCTATAAAACAGGAGAGTTGGGGTTTGTTTATCCCGTTGCGCGAGGCACAGCACCGTTGCTGACGCTCGGCGCCGCAACGTTGTTTGCGCATGATCCAATATCCGCTACTGCTTTTGGCGGAATTATAATCTTGGTGGCGGGGATATGGCTGATTGCTATTTCACCTTCTTTGGCGGCCAGAATTGATCGAACCACTCTTTTGTTTGCACTTGGTACTTCGGTCTTTATCGGCCTGTATACCATTGTGGATGGATTGGGCGGGCGTGCATCGGGTTCAGCTTCGGGCTATACCGGATTGGTATTCATATTGGACGGATTGTTCATGCTGATCACGGGGGTGTATCTCCGCGGTTCAAAAATATTTGGTGAAGTAGTGCCTTACTGGCGCAGCGGTGTAGCTGGTGCAGTGGCATCGGGATCTGCCTATTGGATCGTAATTTATGCAATGAGCATTGCGCCTATTGCGACTGTAGCGGCCTTGCGCGAGACCAGCATTTTGGTTGCGATTGCGATGTCGGCGCGGGTGTTGAAAGAGGCTCTAACCTGGCAGCGGTTGGCTGGTGGTATTCTGGTGGTGATCGGCGCAATGGCGCTTCGCACATAAGCAGATTGCGCGATGCTAATTGTATGATAAATAGCCACACTTCATAGGAGTGTTTCAAATGGCTGTGCAAAAGAATTTCATCAATGGAGCTTGGATCGAAGGCTCAGGCGTTACGGTTGATATTAATCCATCCGACGTGAGCGATATCGTTGGGGAATATACCCAAACCGATAAAGCTCAAACTGAAGAAGCCATTGCCGCGGCCAAAGCTGCTCTCCCAGCTTGGAGCATGACAACACCGCAACAACGTGCTGATGCGCTTGAGATGATTGGTGTTGAACTGCTTGCGCGCAAAGACGAAATTGGCCGCATGCTGGCGCGCGAAGAAGGTAAACCGTTGGGCAATGGAGTAGCTGAGACGACCCGCGCCGCACAGATTTTCAAATTTTTTGCACAAGAGACATTGCGCATTGAGGGCATAGCACTTGCCTCAGTTCGACCTGGCGTTGATGTGACGATCACGCGTGAGCCCGTTGGCGTTGTAGGTTTGATTGCGCCGTGGAATTTTCCTATTGCTATTCCCGCTTGGAAAATTGCGCCAGCGCTTGCTTATGGAAATTGCGTGGTTTTTAAACCTGCGGATTTGGTGCCGGGCACGGCATGGATGTTGGCTGAAATCATTTCGCGCTCAGGTTTGCCCAAGGGTGTTTTCAATCTGGTGATGGGGCGTGGCTCGGTGGTAGGGCAAACGCTTTTGGATTCGCGTGATGTGAACGCAATTTCGTTTACGGGCTCAGTTGAGACAGGTGCAAAGGTTGCCATGGCTTGTGCTTCGCGCGGCGCGAAGTTCCAACTGGAAATGGGTGGAAAGAATCCGCTGGTCGTCATGGATGATGCTAATATTGATGCTGCGGTTGCTGGTGCAGTGGACGGTGCATTTTTCCAAACTGGGCAACGTTGCACAGCTTCTTCACGTTTGATTGTGCATTCTAAAGTTCATGATGCATTTGTGGAGAAAACCATCAACGCGTTGAAGGCTTTGAAGGTTGATCATGCTTTGAAAGATGGCACGCAGATTGGGCCGGTGGTTGATGCTTCACAATTGGCGCAGGATGAAAAATACATTCAAATCGGGCGTGATGAAGGTGCGGAGCTT